>DASZOM010000001.1:0-74544 GCA_035550735.1 Acidimicrobiia bacterium
TGGCACCTCGATGTCGGCTCGTCGCATCCTGGGGCCGGAGCAGGTCCCAAGGGTCGGGCTGTTCGCCCGTTAAAGCGGCACGCGAGCTGGGTTCAGAACGTCGTGAGACAGTTCGGTCCCTATCCGCCGCAGGCGCAGGAAGTTTGAAAGGAGCTGCCCCTAGTACGAGAGGACCGGGGTGGACGTACCGCTGGTGTGCGAGTTGTCCTGCCAAGGGCACGGCTCGTTGGCTATGTACGGACGGGATAAGCGCTGAAGGCATCTAAGTGCGAAGCCCACCTTGAGATGAGACTTCCCACCCGCAAGGGTTAAGGCCCCTGGTAGAAGACCAGGTTGATAGGCCGGACGTGTAAGCACAGTCAATGTGTTCAGCGGACCGGTACTAATAGGCCGAGGGCTTGGATATAGAACCCCTTGACATGAACTTGTGCTCGCTATGGAGCTCTCGGGTTGCCCGGGACTCGAAGATTTGCCCGGTGGCCAAAGCGGCGGGGAACCACCCGTTCCCATTCCGAACACGGAAGTGAAACCTGCCAGCGCCGATGGTACTTGGGGAGTAGTCCCCTGGGAGAGTAGGTCACCGCCGGGCATTCAACGTCGAAGGGCCGCCGACTAGCGTTGGCGGCCCTTCTCTCATTTCAGGAGAGACCATGCCACGGGGTTCCGGCAAGGACCACCAATCCAATCGATCCGGTCAGCGACGCGGCCCCCATCACGGCACCAAGCCACCCCGCCCCAGCATCACATCGGTCAAGGGCGGTCAACTGCCCAAATGGGTGCGAGAGGAGATCATCCGCTCCACACCCAAGGACCGCCGCGAGCCCGCACTCGCCCATCTGGCCAAGGCCATGGAGTCCTTCGCCGACGAGCGTTACCCGGCTGCGGCCAACGACCTGCGCAAGGCGAAGCAGCTCTCACCCCGGTCGGCCACGGTGCGAGAGCTGCTCGGTCTCTCCGCCTATCGCTCGGGCAAGTGGGAGGAAGCTCTCAGGGAGCTGCGGACCTTCCGCCGGCTCACCGGAGATCTCATCCACTACCCGGTGGAGATGGATTGCCTGCGCGCTCTCGACCGAGCGGAAGACGTGATCAAGGCCTGGGATCGGCTGCAGGGCCAGGAGATCTCGGCCACGATCAACCATGAGGCTCGCGTCGTGTACGCGTCCTTCCTCCTCGACCAGGGCCGGGCCCGTGACGCCTGGCCCATCATCAAGCCGGGGCGTCTCGTCGCCTCTCCCACGCAAGGCGAACTGAGACGCTGGTACGTCGCAGCCAAGGTTGCCCTCGAGGCCGGCGACCCCGATGCCGCCCGTCGCCTGGTCGCCGCCCTCGACGAGCAAGAGCCCGACTTCGAAGGCGTGGACGAGCTCCGTCGGGCCCTCGCCTAGCGTTTCTGTCCCGGGCGACTGGCACAGTCGAAATCGACTTCGCACCTCCCCGAACAATCGAGGGGAGAAATGCGATGGACCTCAATCTCATAGTCCTCTGTGGACGGCTGGCGGTCGATGGCGAGCTCAGGGTGTTCGACTCCGGGGCGAAGCTGATCCGCTACCTGGTGACCACCAGGGTCGACTTTCCGAGGCGGAGGATCGACGTGGTGCCGGTGACCATGTGGGATCCACCCGAGGAGTTGGTCGACCACCCGGGTGACAAGGGCGAGCGGATCTGGGTGTGCGGATCACTGCAACGCCGCTACTGGGAGAGCCCGGACGGGCGACGATCGCGCATCGAGGTGGTGGCCGAGCAGGTCAATTTCAAGGATGTCGCCGATCTGGAACCGGTCTGCGCGGAATAGCCCATGATCATTGGGGAAATCCGGTCTTGACGGTAGGGGTATGGTGGGCTCCTTGCCCGACCCGACCGTCGACCCGGAGGTGCCCCATGCCCTGGTATTGGACCGATGAAGTAGCTCCCGCTCTCGTCGCCACCGGCGCCATCAGTGCCGAGGTCGCCGCCGGGATGATCGCCACGCCCGTCGCCTACCGCAGCGAGCACGCCAGCGTCGAGGAGGCGGCCAGCCAGTTGCTGGAGGACGGAGAGATTCCGTTAGCCGCCTGAATGCTGGCGGCGCTTCGACAACCAAGGTGGTTGGTGACTGCCCTCCTCGCCGTCGTCGTCGCCGTTGTCTTCGTCCGACTCGGCTTCTGGCAGCTGGAGCGGTTGGAGGAGCGGCGTGACGCCAATGCGACAGGCCAGGCGAGATTCGATGCGGAGCCGGTCGAGCTCGCCGCTCTTCTCGAGGAAGGAACCGACGTCGATTCGCTCCGGTACCGCCGGGTGATGGTCACGGGCACCTGGGACCCGGCGCACGAAGTGCTGATCCGGTCCCAGGTGCATCTCGGTCAGTCGGGCTTCCACGTGATCACCCCGCTGGTCACCGAGGACGGCTGGGCGGTCCTGGTGAATCGAGGATGGGTGCCTCTGAACATGGACCAGCCCCCCGTGGCCGAGCCCGACCAGGCAGAGGCGGAGGTGGAGGGTTGGGTCAATCTCACCCAGATCCGACAGGGCTTCGGGCCCGAGGACCCTCCCGGGGCTCTGGTGGTGTTCAACCGGGTCGACATCGGGCGAATCGTCGAACAGGTGCCGTACGGTCTCGCCCCCGTGTACGTAGTGGCAATGGGGGACAGGGGCTCCGATCTGCCCGTTCCACTCGCCGCCCCGAATTTCGAGGAGGAGGGCCCACACCTCGGCTACGCGATCCAGTGGTTCGGGTTCGCCATGATCGCTCTCGTCGGCTTCTACTTCCTGGCTCGTCGCGAGGGGATCAAGGCAGATAGTCGTCGAGACTGAGCCCGGTGGCCAGCCCCTCGACCAGGGTGCGCTCACCGAGAGGCCCGGGCAGCGTCACCGTGTACGACGTCTCCGGGTTGCCCTGGCAATCGAAGGCGTCGCCCGGCGGTGGCACGGCTGCGAAGGCGAGGTGGAGAGCGGTCTCGGTCATCACCAGCTGCGGGCCGACCAGCCGGTCACCGATCTCCTGGCCGCTGACGCACTCCCGTTCCGTGAGCAGCACAGCGACGGTCGTGCTCTCCGGACCTGGCGGTGCTGCTGCCGTGTCGAGACGCCAGTCCACGGTGTTCAAACCGAATGGCACGACGTACTGAAGAGGGCATGGCCCGGTGCCCGAAGCGCCGCTCCACGACCAGGTGCCCCCCTCACGGACGAGGGACATGAATGCGTAGCCGTGCTCGTCCCGGTGCACCAGCAGCGCCTCATCCCCATCCTCCTCGAGCAGGACCCATCCCTCCTGTGGCCAGTAGGCGCCTTCCTCGCTCTCCAGGAAGGGTCGGATCGCATGCGCCATCTCTTCGGCTATCGAAGCCATCCCCTCCAAGGAGCCCAAGGTGAAGCTCGGCCCATTGGGACAACCCACCAGGAGATCGGCGGGGAGACTCCCGTCGGGACCAGGTGGCACGATGACTCGAAGCTCCGACGGAGCCGAAGTGGAGGGCGGCGAGGTGGCCGGGGGCAGGGTCGTCGAGGGTGGGGGAGTGGTGGTCGCAATGCCACCGCCTTGGGACGGCATGCCGCAGGCGGTCATGACGAGGAGCCACGGGATGATCCGCCTCATGGCGTTTCGACGATGGAAGATACCGCCCTGGTTCCCTCACACCGCCTGTGCAGCCAGGTCGTCGACCACCTCATAGCCGTCGAGGGTTCTCAGCTGTGCCGGATCCAGCTTGATCTTCGCCGTGCGCGAGCCGGCTCCCACGATGATCCATTCAGAGTCCATCACCCGGCTGTCCAGCCAGACGGGCAGGCCGTCAGGAAGCCCGAAGATGGTCACGCCTCCGATCTCCTGGCCGGTGACCTCCCTGGTCAGGTCGGCAGGGGCGAAGCTCACCTTGCGAACCCCGAGCTTGCGTCGAACCGTTCCGTTGACGTCGAGGCGGGTGTGGGCCAGCACCACACAGACGGCGTTGTGGCCTTCTGGTTTGCGGGAAGCGACCAGGATGGCGTTGGCCGATTTCTCCAGAGGCACACCGTAGGCCTCGCAGAACAGGGCGGTGTCGGCCAGGGCGGGATCGCAGGCCATCACCTCGTAGGAGATCCCTTTTGCATCCATGTCGGCGGTGACCTCAGGTGCGGCACTCATGAGACCCAGCCTAGGAATCGAGGCGCACACCACCCAACGACGTGGGAGACTCGACAGGAATGGAAGGCTACGACGAGCGCACTTATGGCCGGATCTGGGCCGACGTGTACGACGAGATCTTCCCCGGCGTCGATGACGCCGTGATCGACCTCCTCGCCCGTCACGCGGGTGAGCCACCTCGTGCCTTGGAGCTCGCCATCGGCACCGGGCGCGTCGCCGTCCCCTTGCGAGAGAGGGGAGTGGCGGTCAGCGGGATCGACATCTCCGAGGAGATGGTGGCGAGAATGCGGGCCAAGCCCGGGGGAGAGGCGATACCGGTGGTGATCGGAAACTTCAGGGACGTTCCGGTGGAGGGCGCCTTTCCCCTCGTCTACCTGGCCTTCAACACCCTGTTCGGTCTGCTCACCCAGGAGGAGCAGGTCGAGTGTTTCGCCAATGTGGCCCGGCATCTCGAGCCTGGGGGCCGATTCATCATCGACTGCTTCGTCCCGGATCTGAGACGCTTCAACACGGACAACACTCGCATGGAGGTGTCGAGTCTCAAGTCGGCCGGCGAGCACAGCTTTGAGATGAGTGTCTACGAGCCACAGACCCAGCGCATCTCCTCACACCTGGTGAGACGGTCCGCAGACGGGTCGTCGCTGGTGCTTCCGGTCGAGATCAGATTCGCCTGGCCCTCCGAGATCGACCTGATGGCGCGGCTCGCCGGGCTGGATTTGGAGGATCGCTTCGGCTGGTACGACCTGCGCCCGTTCAACGGCGGGTCGCCGGCTCACATGTCGATCTACCGAAAACCGGCCTAGGCGGTCTGCTCCGCCTCTTCGGTGTCCTCGGAAGCGCCGTTCTGCACGGCGATCTGGGCGCGCACCGCGTCCATGTCGAGACGCTTCACCTGGCCGATCAGGTCCTCGAGGAGGTTGCCGGGGAGAGCGCCGGGCTGGGCGTAGAGAATGATCTGGTCACGAAAGACCATCAGCGTGGGTATCGAACGGATTCCGAACATCTGTGCGAGCTCGGGCTGGTCCTCGGTGTCGACCTTGGCGAACACGATGCCCTCGTGCTGTTCGGAGGCCGACTCGTAGGTCGGGGCGAAGCTACGGCAGGGGCCGCACCACTCCGCCCAGAAGTCGACGAGCACCGTCTCGTTGTCACGGATCGTCTGATCGAAGGTCTCCTTGGTGAGCGCAATCGTGGCCATGAATCAACCTCTTAGGGTGTTCGGATCGCCTGATACAACACTGCGAGACGGTATCGGTATTCCGGGCCCAACTACAGTTGCCGACAGCGATGACGGTCCCACGCAGGACAGAGCGTGAGGAGACACTCTGGAAGCAGTGCCTCGAGTGCGGAAGCAGATACCGCGCCGGAAAGCACGGCTACCGGGTCAACTGGTGCTCGCCGGCCTGTGAGCACGCCTCCATGCGTCGTCAGCGCAACAGCATCGAAAACGGCTGGCTCCGGTCGGTCTGGTTCCTTCGCTGACCGCCCCGGCTCGGGAAGGGTCTCGCTTGTCGTCCAAGCGCCCATAATCTACGTTATGTCAAGTTGGGCCGTGGGCCGTGGGGTGGCTCGACGGACTTGACAGTTCACCCCTATCACCCTCAGGGATGAGGACAGGATCACATCTCAGGGGGACGACGGCCCACGGTTCGGCTCTTACGTTCGAAGCAGATGCAACGAACGGAGAGATCAATGCAGATTCTCAGGACGTTGGGCGCCGAGCTGCGCCCGATCACCCGCACATCGAGAGTCCTCTACTGGGGTGCGGCCTTCTGGCTGCTGTCGGCTGCGGTCCACATGGTGGCGCTCGCCGCTGACGACTGGGCGTGGGCCGGGGCCGTCTCGTTTCGCAAGCCCATCACCTTCTCCCTCTCGATCGGCGCCCTCCTCGCCACCACCGGCTGGGCTCTCGATCGCCTCCCCGGCCGTCCCAGGTCGAAGAGCGTGCTCGCCTGGGCCCTGCTCGTCTCCTCGACCGCCGAGGTCGGGCTGATCACACTGCAGGCATGGCGGGGTCGGGCATCACATTTCAACACCCTCGAGAGCGGTGACGCGGTGATCTTCGCCGCCATGGGGGCCATGGTGGGTGTGATGTCACTCTGCCTGCTCACCCTGTTCGTGTGGTCGATCAGACGACGGCCGCTGCAACGTCTCGACGCCATCGCCCTGATCGCAGGGCTGGCCCTGGTGATGACCGGGCTCGGGATCGGGCAATGGATCATCGAGTTGGGCAACGAGTACGTGGCGTCGAATGGCGCGGTGCCCGACACCGTGACGTACGGTCAGGACGGCGTCGCCAAGTTCCCTCACGCCGTGGCTTTCCACGGGGTTCAGGTATTCATCCTCGCTGCCGTGTTGCTGCGTCTCGGGTCGCTCTCCGATAGGGCCCGGCGCCGGCTGATGACGCTGATCGTTTCCGGCTACATCGGGATCCTGGTCTTCGCCTCGATCCAGACGGTGAGTGGCCGGGCGCCCCTCGACCTTGGGCCGTGGAGCCTGGGAATGACGCTGAGCGCCGCCGGTGTCCTCGTCGGTGGCCTGATCGCCATGCGCGGGCTTCGCACCGCAACCGTGCCCGAAGAGGCGGCGCCTGTGTCGGTAGCGTGACGTCGGGCAACCCGATGATCAGACCCGCGCAGACCACCACTCCCCGCCCGGCCGATCTCCTCCTCGCCGTGGCCTTCGCCGGTCTCACCCAGACCGAGGTGTGGGTGTTCACGGCCGACGATGGCTTCAGTGCGGCCGTGCGCGTTGGCGCCTCACTGTTCACCCTGGTGGCGTCGTCGGCGCTCGCCTTCCGGCGGGTCCGCCCCGGTCTCTCCTTCCTCGTCAACGGGCTCGCCGTGTACGGGGCGATCCTCGTCGGGTTCCCCAGCGACATCTACCAATGGACCAACCTGGTCGCCACCTACTCCATCGGTGCGCACGGCGTCGAATGGCAGCGATGGGCCGGCATCGCCGGAGGAGTCTCCGGAGTCCTCTTCTACTTCGTCCGCTTCCCTGCCGAGGGAGGCCCGGCATTGGCCGCCTTCGCCGCCGCGATGTGGGTTGTCGCCTGGCTGGCGGGGCGGATGTACGAGGCAAGGATCGAAGAGGCCCAGCTGCGCCGGGAACGAGACCTGTCGCGCCGGCTGGCGGAGGCCAACGAGGAGCGTCTCGTCCTCGAGGAGGAGCGAAATCGCATCGCACGTGAGCTCCACGACATCGTGGGTCACACCGTGAACGTGATGGTCGTCCACGCCGAGGCCGGTCGTAACGAGGTAGGTCGGAACGACCATGTTGCCACCCGCGCTTTCGAGACGATCGCCCGCACCGGCCGTGAAGCCCTCTCCGAGCTCGACCGGGTCCTCGCCGTTCTGCGTCGAGATGACGCCGAGCTCGCCCATCATCAGACCCCAGGAGTGGGTGATCTCGATCGGCTCGCCGAGACGTTCTCGGACACAGGGCTCGCCGTCGACGTCGACGTCTCCGGGAAGGAAGTCGATGTCCCTGCCAGTGTGGGGCTCGCCGCCTATCGGATCGCCCAGGAGGCGTTGACCAACACACTGAAGCACGGCTCGGCCACTCGTGCCTGGGTCGAGGTGGCGATGGAGCCGGGCGAGTTGTCTCTCACGGTCGCCGACGACGGCATCGGTCGCTCCTCAGAGATCCAGGCGGGCCGGGGCATCCTCGGGATGCGGGAGCGGACGGCCATGCATGGTGGTGAGTTGAGCGTCGGCACGGACGACGAGGGTCGGTTCACGGTGGCGGCCCGGTTGGTCTGGGACCCCGGCCAATGATCGACGTGCTCCTGGTCGACGATGACCACCTGATGCGCGCCGGGCTCAGGATGATCATCGAGCAATCACCCGACATCAGGGTGGTCGAGGAAGCCGGCGACGGTGAGGAAGCGGTTCGACTCGCTCGTCGGCTGCGGCCCGACTTGGTCGTCATGGACATCCGGATGCCGGTCCTCGACGGGATCTCCGCGACCCGGGAGATGACGTCGACCGCCGATCCGCCGAAGGTCCTGATCCTGACCACCTTCGAGCTGGACGAGTACGTGTTCAATGCCCTTCAAGCTGGGGCGTCCGGCTTTCTCCTCAAACGAAGCCCACCTGAGCAGCTCATCGATGGGATCCGCACTGTCGCCGCCGGCGAAGCCCTCCTCTCCCCCTCTGTGACCCGACGTCTCATCGCGGAGTTCGCCTCACGTCCGGAACGGGCTCTCAGCCCCAGTTTCGACACGCTCACCGACCGGGAACGAGAAGTCCTGGTCCACGTCGCCCGGGGTCTCTCCAACGAGGAACTGGCCGACACCCTCTTCATCTCGGAGAACACGGTCAAGACCCACGTCAAGAGGGTTCTCACCAAGCTGGGCGCCCGGGACCGGGTCCAGGCCGTGGTGATGGCGTACGAGGGCGGTCTGATGGACCGCGCCATCTGAATCTCCGTTGCTTCTCCCCCGGTGCGGGCCTACAGTGACCGACGTGAACACCAGCCTGCGCTCGCTCCTCCTTCTCATGTAGGGCGAACGCGCACATATCCCGTGTTCGCCCGCCCCCGACCGGGGGCTTTTTCATTTCCCGGTCGAGCCACTCCCCCACCCTCGTCGAAGGAAGACCCATGCCGCCAGTAGCCCAACCGAAGAAGATGCCGTTCGAGAAGTACCGACCCCAGGTCCCCCTGGTCCTCGAAGACCGCACCTGGCCCAATGTCATCATCGAGAAAGCCCCGATCTGGTGCTCGGTCGACCTCCGCGACGGCAATCAGGCCCTCATCGACCCGATGGACCCTCCCCGCAAGGTGCGCATGTTCCAG
The DNA here is from genome assembly GCA_035550735.1 of Acidimicrobiia bacterium. GTDB lineage: Bacteria > Actinomycetota > Acidimicrobiia > Spongiisociales > ZC4RG35 > JANQRA01. The sequence goes on from DASZOM010000001.1 coordinate 8,897, forward strand.
ACACTGGTCGCCATGGGATTCAAGGAGATCGAGGTCGGCTTCCCCGCCGCCAGCCAGCCCGACTTCGATTTCGTCCGCCAGCTCGTCGAGGACGACCTGATACCCGATGACGTCACCGTCCAGGTGCTGGTCCAGTGTCGCGAGGAGCTGGTCGAACGTACGTACGATGCAATCGCAGGCTCCCCTCGTGCCATCGTCCACTTCTACAACTCGACCAACCCCCTGCAACGTGAGGTGGTGTTTGGCATGGACAAGGAGGGGATCAAGGGCATCCCGGTCAACGCGGCCAAGCTGTGTCGCAAGCTCGAGGAGTCCCTGGGCGACACCGTCGTCCGATACGAGTATTCCCCGGAGAGCTTCACCCTGACCGAGCCCGACTATGCCGTGGAGGTGTGCGAGGCGGTCATGGACGTGATGGAGCCCAGCCCGGACGACCCGATCGTCATCAACCTTCCGGCGACGGTGGAGTGCTACTCACCCAATGTCTACGGCGACGTGATCGAGTGGTTCGGGAGGTCGATCTCCAACCGGGACTCGATCGTCCTCAGCCTCCATCCCCACAATGACCGGGGAACCGCGGTGGCAGCCGCCGAGTTCGGCGTCATGGCCGGCGCCGACCGGGTGGAGGGGACCCTGTTCGGGAACGGCGAGCGCACCGGCAATGTCGACATCGTCACCCTGGCCATGAACCTGTTCGCCAACGGGGTGGATCCCGAGCTAGACATCACCGACATCGACTCCCTGCGCCGTACCGCCGAGTACTGCAACCGGCTGCCGGTGCACCCCAGGCACCCCTACGTCGGCGACCTGGTGTACACCGCCTTCTCCGGATCGCATCAGGACGCGATCAAGAAGGGATTCGCGGCCCTGCCCGACGACTACGAGCAATGGGCGGTCCCCTACCTGCCCATCGACCCCAAGCACGTGGGCCGAAGCTACGAGGCGGTGATCCGGGTCAACTCGCAGTCCGGCAAGGGCGGTGTCGCCTATGTGATGAAGGAGGAGCACGGCTTCGACCTTCCCCGGCGTCTCCAGATCGAGTTCTCCAAGACGATCCAGCACATCACCGAGGACACCGGCACCGAGATCACACCGAGCGCCATGTGGGAGTCCTTCCGCGGGGTCTATTTCCCGGACCGGGCCGCCTACCGGCTTCTCACCCAGGAACTCCACACCAGTTCTCGTGGGGAGAAGGGCCACACGACGATCACCGCCCATCTCGAGGTTCGTGGCGAGGAGGTGCTCATAACCGGCGAGGGCGACGGCCCGGTGGAAGCGTTCGTCTCGGCCCTGCGAGACCGATGGGGTGTCGCCTTCGACGTCGTCGACTACTCCGAGCACGCAATCGGCAGTGGTTCCGACGCCCGGGCGGTGGCCTATGTGGAGAGCTCGGGTGAGGACGGGATGCTCAAGTGGGGCATCGGGGTCGACAGCAACATCACGACGGCGTCGCTGCTCGCCGTGCTCGCCGCATTCGAGAGACAGCACGGCCGGGCGTAGATTCTCGAAATGCCGAGCCTGGTGATCGACCGAGACGATCCCCGACGGGACGATGTCCGCGCCCTCCTCGAATCGCATCTCGCCTTCGCCGCCGCGCAGAGCCCCCGGGAGCACGTGCATGCGCTCGACGGCGATGGTCTCACCGCCGACGGGATCACCTTCTTCAGCATCCGCAGCGACGGCGTTCTCCTGGGGGTCGGCGCCCTCAAGGAGATCGAGCCGGGTCATGGTGAGATCAAGTCGATGCACACCGCGGCCTTCGCACGTGGGCAGGGGGTGGGCCGCGCCATGGTCGAGCACCTCCTGGCGACGGCCCGCCAGCGCGGCTATCACCGTGTGAGCCTGGAGACCGGGACGATGGACGCCTTCGCCCCCGCGCGGAGCCTCTATGCCTTCATGGGGTTCGTGGAATGCCCACCTTTCGCCGGCTACTGGGAGAACGAATACAGCGTCTGCATGACGCTGGAACTGGATTGACCTCGACCTCGGTTCTGGTCCTAACGTCCGGGTCCGCCCGGCGACTGCCGGAGGTACGGGTAGACCTGCTGACCGCCATACCCTCCGAGGACTTATGACCACCGACCGGATGACGAGAGAAGACGTCGCGCTCCGAGGCAGCGCCCGTCATCTGATCGGTCGCCAACTCCGACTCGCCAGGAGGGAGTTCACGGTCGGGGGGCTGGGCACCACCCTCTATGCGGGGATGACGATCCTGTCCTCGTTCGTGCTCGGCTGGATAACCGACCGGGTGCTGATCCCGGCGGTCGATGCCGGCAATGTGGCGGCTTCCACTCTCGCCGGAGCGGCCGCGGCCATCGTCGGCGTCGCCGCCTTGCGTGGCACGGGAATCACCCTGCGACGAAGCGGTGCCTACTACGCCCAGCACCGGCTCCAGTACCGGGATCGGGTCGCAGTGACCGACCGCTATCTGGATCTGCCGGTCGAGTGGCACCGGCGACACCCCACCGGGCAGCTGCTCGCCAATGCCAACGAGGACGTGGAGGCGGCTTCGTTCATCGCGGCACCCCTCCCGATGGCGTTCGGTGTGGTCATGATGCTGATCGGCACCGCCGTGATCCTGATCCTCACCGACCCGTTCCTCTCCCTGATCGGGCTCCTGTTGGGGCCGATCCTGATCGGGGTCAACTACACCTTCCAGACGAGGATGCGGGCGGTTGCCGCTCGGGCGCAGACACTTCGCGCCGAGGTTGCGGACATCGCACACGAGTCCTTCGACGCCGCCCTGGTGGTCAAGACCTTGGGGCGGGAGAACGACGAGGTGGGCCGGTTCGGCGAGCGCTCCGACGAGCTGAGAGACCGCATGGTGGAGGTGGGAACCCTTCGCGCCATCTTCGACCCCATCATCGAGGCGCTGCCCAACGTCGGGATCCTCGCCGTGCTCCTGGTCGGCGCCTGGCAGGTCGAGCGAGGCCTTCTCTCCCCGGGAACCCTGGTCACCTTCGCTTACCTCTTCCGTTTGGTGGCGTTGCCGATGCGGGTGTTCGGCTGGCTCCTCGGAGAGCTCCCCCGGTCGGTCGCCGGGCTCAATCGCGTGGAGGCCGTCCTAGGTGAGACCGAGAGGGTCGCCTACGGGCTGGGCCGCCCGTCGCATCTGGGCGGTGCCGGGGCCAGTGCCACCGCCATCGGATACACCTACCCCGAGTCCGAGTACGAGGACCTGGGAGCCCATCGCAGGGCCGTCCTCGGTGACCAGGAGGGCCGTGGCGTCGAGTCGGTCACACTGGACGTCGCCCCCGGGAAGACAGTGGCGTTGGTCGGCCCAACCGGTTCGGGGAAGTCGACCGTGGCCCATCTCCTCGTGCGTCTCTTCGACCCCGACACCGGCCGGATCTGTCTCGACGGCCACACCCTGGTCGACCTGGATCGGGAGGTTCTCGCCCGATCGGTGTCGATCGTCTTCCAGGAGACCTTTCTCTTCAACGACACCATCTACAACAACATCACCCTCGACGAGCCCTTCCCGGACGAGGAAGTGATCAGGGCGGCCCGAATCGCCCAGGCCGATGGGTTCATCCAACAGCTCGAGGACGGATATGCGACCGTGGTCGGCGAACGAGGCGCCACCCTGTCCGGTGGGCAACGCCAGCGCATCGCCATCGCACGCGCATTGATCCGGCAGCCACGTCTCCTCGTGCTCGACGACGCAACATCTGCGGTCGACCCGGCCGTGGAGAGCGCCATCCTCGAAGGTCTCCGCCAGCTCGACACGACCGTGGTGATCGTCGCCTACCGGCGTTCCTCGATCATCCTCGCCGACGAGGTGATATTCGTCGAGGACGGCCGGGTCATCGACCGCGGCACGCATGAGGACCTATATGTCGGGCTTCCCGCCTACCGGGCGCTCATCGACGCCTACGAGAAAGAGTCGGCATGAGTCTCATCGCGACCGCCGGACAGGAGACCGCACAGCGAAGCGCCTGGGACACGATCAAACGCGGGTTGAGCCTCTCCCCCGAGCTGAGAAAGGGTTTGCTCGGCACGATCCTCATCGCGGTGGTGGCGACCGCCGGCCGAATCGTGGTCCCCGTCGCCATCCAGCAGATCGTCGACCGCGCCTTCACCGACGACGGCGTCGACATGAGGTTGGTGCTCCAGATGGTCGGTATCGCCCTGATTGCGGTAGCCGTCACCGGGTCGGCCACCGGGTGGATGCATCTCCGTCTCGCCAGGGTCTCCGAAACCGCCCTCTCCGGACTCCGCATCCGGGCATTCCGCCACATCCACGACCTGTCCATGCTCCATCAGGCCTCCGAGCAACGGGGAGTCCTGGTCAGCCGGGTGACCTCCGATGTCGACCAGATATCACGCTTCATGCAGTGGGCGGGGCTCCAGTTGATGGTCAACGGCCTCCAGGCGTCTCTCGCCCTCGCAGTGATGCTCAGCATGTCGCTGCCCCTCGGCCTGGTGGTCGTGGGCATGGTCCCCCTGATCGTCTACATGATCAGGTTCTTCCAGGTGCGGCTCGAGGTCGCCTATCTCGGCGTCCGGGAGCGGGTGGGTCAGATGCTGGCGCTCATCGCCGAGACCGTCGTCGGTGCGCCGGTGATCAGGGCGTACGGGATCGAGCGCCGAACTCGTGAGCGACTCGAGGAGGCGATCGAGGCCCACCGCGTCGCCGGCACCCGGGCCGGGCGCCTCTCCTCGATCTTCTCCGGCTTCGGTGAGCTCTCCTCGGCTCTCGTGGTCGCAGCGGTGGTGGTCGTCGGCACGATCCTCGCCGTGAACGGAGCCACCTCGGTCGGCACCATCGTCGCCTTCCTCTTCCTGGTGCAGCTGTTCGTGGAGCCCGTCCAGTTCATGGGTGAGGCGGTCAACGAGGCGCAGACCGCGGTGGCGGGTTGGCGCCGGGTGCTCGACATCCTCGACATCGCTCCGGATGTGGCCGATCCAGGGCCCGACGGCGTGGATCTGCCCCACGAGCCGCTGGGAGCCCGATTCAGGGGCGTGGAGTTCCGGTATCCGCGGCCGGGCGAGACCGCCCTGGAGGCGGATGCCTCCCCTGCCCTGTCCGGTGTCGACATAGTGATCACCCCCCGGCAGAGAGTGGCGATCGTGGGTGAGACCGGCTCGGGGAAGACGACCTTCGCCAAGCTTCTCACCCGACTCATGGACCCCACCGGTGGAACGGTCGAGGTGGGAGGGGTCGACCTTCGCCGTGTGCGTTTCGAGAGCCTCCGTGACCGGGTCGTGATGGTGCCTCAGGAGGGAATCCTGTTTCGCGGGACCATTGCGGACAACGTGCGGATGGGCGCCCCGGAGGCCACCCCCGCCGAGCTACTCGCCGCCTTCGAGAATCTCGGGCTCGCCGACTGGCTGGCGGAGATGGCTCAGGGTCTCGACACGCCGGTCGGGGAACGAGGCGGGTCTCTGTCGGTTGGAGAGCGGCAGCTGGTGACCCTGGTCCGGGCCGCCATCGCCGATCCCGACCTGCTCGTCCTCGACGAGGCGACCTCGGCCGTCGACCCGGCGACCGAGGTCCGAATCAGCAGGGCCCTCAACCAGCTGACCCGGGACCGGACGGTGGTCACCATCGCCCACCGGCTCTCCACGGCCGAGGCAGCCGACCGGGTCCTGGTCTTCGACAAGGGACGGCTCGTCCAGGACGGCACCCACGATGAGCTGGTGGGGCAAGAGGGCGTCTACGGCAGGCTCCATCACTCGTGGCAGCGAGGAGCCACCAGGGCCCGATCTTCAGCCGTCGACTAGAGCTCCCAGGTCCGGCTCGACACACTGATCCTGGCCGACCCCAGGCTGAGGGTTGAAGATCCGTCCCTCCGCCAGTGGCGCACCCGTCTCCTCGGTGAGCAGAAATGCCTCGATCCCGTCGGCGATGGCGGCGGCGACCGTCGGGGCGTATTCCGGAGTGGCGTAGAGCTCGGCCTCGGCGGGATTGGCGATGTAGCCCAGCTCCACGAGGGCGCTGGGTGCTTCCGGCCGGCGGACCATCCCGTAGGCGTCATCACCACTGCTGTTGAGCACGGTCATCACCCCCGCATCCGGCGCGCGATCCCAATCGACGGCGAAGCCCGAGAGTGTCTCCATGCTGGCCTCGTAGAGGAGCCCACCGAGACGTTGCGACTCGGCGGAGCCGTCCTGGACGAAGATCTCCACACCGGGGATCTCGGAGGCGTTGGCCCCCGGGGCGTTGTGATGGATGGAGACGAGGGCACGTGCGCCCATCAGGTCGGAATAGGTGGTGCGTGTCCGGATCGGGACCGGGTAGTCGGCATTGCGAGTGAGCAGCGACGCGATCCCGCGCTCCTCGAGCTCCGCCTGCACCGCGAGACCCACCTCCAGGTTGACCTGCTTCTCCTCGAGACCGTTGGATCCGACCGCCCCGGTGTCGACCGGTCCACCGTGCCCCGGGTCGATCACGACATCGACCTCGTACACGGGCGTGCCGGCATCGACCCGTGCCGGATATCCACATGGGGTGAGGATCTCGATCACGTCTCCATCGACACCGGTCACGGCCACCGGGATCCCCGTTGTGGTCAGCCAGGCGACCGGGGGCCCGAGAGGGGTGGTGGTGGACGGTGTGGCCGGGGCTGTCGACGTGCTGGTCGCAGACGATCCAACCGAGGAGCCGGGAGCCGTCGTGGTGCTGCTCGGCGAGGTGACCGGCTCGGTGGCGGTGGGCTCCGGGAAGCTGCACCCCGCGACGAGCACGAGCGCTCCCAAGATGGCGAACCGTCCTGGCATCACTCTCAACTCTGGCATGCCCGGGGTGCTACATCACATAGGGTTGGAGCGATGTTCGGGCCACTGAACGGTGTGCGCACCGCCCTGGTCATCGGGGCGGCTCTGGCCGCGATCGTCTCGCTGTTCGCCGGGTATCCGGAAGCTGCAGCCATCCTCGGGGTAGGAATCCTGATCCACGGCTTGGGATGGGGATACCTCTACATGAGCCGGGATCGCACCGGCACAGAGGCCAGCGGCTCAGAGCCTGATCGACGCCGCCAGGGAAGACCCGAGTGAACCGGCCCGTCCCAGGAGACGGGTGTGATGGGCATCCGGGTCGCCGGAGACTTCCTCCATCAGGTCGACGTAAACCTTGAGCTTCGGTTCGGTTCCGCTGGGACGCACCAGGACCCGGCCCGACCCGCCCAGGGTGAGCTCCACCAGGGCCTGCTCCCCCAGCCAGGGCGGGCGCTCGTCGGCTCCCCTGCGATAGTCGGTGACCGCCGTCACCTGGAGGCCGCCCACATCCGACGGAGGGTCGAGGGCAAGGCCGTCCACGGCGGCCCCCATTGCGGCCTGACCCTCCGGGCCCTCACGAACGATCGAGGTCTGGGTGCTCACCCAGAGCCCGTGGCGCAGCCAGAGGTCATGGAGGCCATCCATGACGGTTCGACCCCGATCGGCCAGGTCGGCCACCAGATCGGTGAAGATCAGCGCAGCCGAGATCCCGTCCTTGTCCCGGACGATCGATCCGACGGTGTAGCCCAACGCCTCTTCGTACCCATAGACGAAACGGCCCCTCCCCTCCCCTTCCAGGGTGAGACCCGCCTTCACGATCCACTTGAAGCCGGTCAGGGTGAGAACGTGGGTGGCCCCGTAGGCATCGGCGAGGCTCCCCAGGATCGGGCTCGAGACGATCGAGCTGGCCACGATCGCCGTAGCCGGGTCGGGGTCGTTGGCCAGGACATAGTCCCCGAGGAGGGCACCCACCTCGTTGCCCGACAGTGGCCGCCATCCTGTCTGATGAGGCACCACGGCCGCCAGGCGATCGGCGTCCGGATCGTTGGCCAGCACCAGGTCGGCATCGATCTCCGTTGCCAGTTCGAGGGCCATGTCCATCGCCCCCGGCTCCTCCGGGTTCGGGAACTCCACGGTCGGGAATGTGCCGTCGGGTGCGGCCTGCTCCGGCACCGCGATCAGGTTGCCGTGACCGGCGCGCATCATCACGTCGGACAGGGTGTCGAGCCCACAGCCATGGATCGGCGTGTAGACGACGGTGAGGTCGGAGCCCGTGTGACGGGAGCGGTGGCTCGAGATCTCATGCCAATACGAGTCCACGATGTCACTGGGAACCCTGCTCACCAGATCCGAGCCGGATCTGAAGGCGTCCGCAATCCGTGCGATCTGATTCGCGGGCGGTGCAGTATCGATGGCAGCCTGGATCTCGACGTCGGCTGGAGGGACGATCTGTGAGGCCTCCGCACCGTAGACCTTGTAGCCGTTGTCCGCAGGAGGGTTGTGCGAAGCGGTGACCACGACGGCGGCGCCGGCACCGAGATGTTTGGCGGTGTACGCCACCAGCGGTGTGGGGGTGACGTCGGGGAAATAGGCCACGGGTATGCCGGCGGCTGCCAGCACGCCGACCGTGTCCTCGGCGAACTGGCGGCTCGACGGTCGTGCGTCGAAACCGACCACAACACCGAGTTCGGCCCTCCCCTGGGCATGTAGGTAGTCGGCCAGGCCCCGAGTCGTCCGGATCACCACCGCCCGATTCATTCGGCCGGGCCCGGCGCCGACTTCTCCCCGGATCCCGGCGGTACCGAAGGTGAGCCTCGTCTCCATGCGTGAGGCGAGATCGGCGAGGTCGCCCGACTCGATCACGGCGCTCAACTCGGCGACGGTGCCGGGATCGGGGTCACCGGCGATCCAGTCGCGGGCCTGTGCCACGAGGTCATTCATAAGGGCAGGCTAGGTGTCGTCTAGCGGGCGTTCCGCTGCCAGAGCCACGAGTCGCGGCACATATCGGCGAGATCCATCGTCGTTCGCCAACCCAACTCGCGGGCCGCCTTCTCGACATCGGCCCAACTGGCCGCGACATCACCGGCCCGGCGCCCGACGATCTCGTAAGGGATGGGCCGGCCCGACTCCTCCTCGTAGGTCTTGACCACCTCGAGGACACTGTGGCCGTTGCCGGTCCCGAGGTTGTAGATGTGCACACCGGGCCTCCGGGCCGTGTGCTCGAGGGCGGCGACATGACCTTTGGCCAGGTCGACGACATGGATGTAGTCGCGGATGCCGGTTCCGTCGGGTGTGGGGTAGTCGCCCCCGAACACCTTCAGCTTGGGCAGCTGACCCGCTGCCACCTTCGCCACGTAGGGCATGAGGTTGTTGGGGATGCCCCGCGGGTCCTCACCGATGAGACCGGTGGTGTGGGCGCCGACCGGGTTGAAGTAGCGGAGCAAGGTCACGCTCCACTCCGGGTTGGCGGCCGCCACGTCCTTGAGCACCTGTTCCATCATGATCTTCGACCACCCATAGGGGTTGGTGGCCTCACCGATCGGCATGTCCTCACGCAACGGGAGGGTGACCGGGTCGCCGTAGACCGTGGCCGACGAGGAGAAGACGAAGTTCTCGACACCGGCGTCGACGAGCACCTCGAGCAGGGCGATGGTCCCGGCGACGTTGTTGTCGTAATACAACAGCGGCTGTTCGACGGACTCCCCGACGGCCTTGAGGGCGGCGAAGTGGATGCAGGCGTCGAAACCAGACGACGCCAGCTCGGCGAGAAGGTCCTGATTTCGAACGTCGGTCTCGTGAAACTCGGGTGCCGATCCGGTCAACTCCCCGATACGCCGGATCACGGATGCCTGCGAGTTGCTGAGATTGTCGACCACGACAGCCTCATGCCCCGCCGCCATGAGCTCGACCACGGTGTGGCTGCCGATGAACCCGGCTCCCCCTGTCACCAGGACTCGCATCGGGTCGAGCCTAGGTGCCCGCCGGGAGTGTCACGATGAACGAGGAGTACTCACCGTCGTGGTGGTAGTTGAGCGCTCCGCCCATCATCACCGCCAGCTTGCGGGCCACCGACAGGCCGAGGCCGACCGAGCGGGAGTCGAGCAGCCCGCTCCCGGTCTCGTATGACTCGAAGATCCTCTCGGCCTCCCCTGCGTCGAGGGGCTCACCGCCATCGCTGACGAGGAGATCGATCGTGTCGTCGTGTCTTCGGGACGTCACCCGGATCTCGTCACCGCCGTAGCGGACGGCATTGCTGATCAGGTTGCGAAGGATCTGACGGGTGCGCCTCGCATCCGCATACGCGAGATGTGCACCATCCTCGATGTCCACCTCGACCACGGCATCCTGTCCCTCGAGCACCCGTGCCACTTCCTGACGCACGTCGAAGGACTCCGCCTGATATGCGATCTGGCTCATGTCCTCGCGATAGGCCACGAGCAAGTCCTCGATGATCGCCGATGCATCATCGGCCTGCTGAGCCATCACCGAGGCGATCTCCCGTCGTTCCGTCTCGCTGAAGGTCTCGTACTGCGTCGCCATCTCCTGGGCCAGGCCGAGCAGGACGGTGACCGGGTTGCGCAACTCGTGGGAGACGGTGGCGACGAACTCGTCACGAGCCCTCTTCGCCTTCACCTTCTCGGTGACGTCGATGAGAGCCCCCTCGCAATAGAGCATCCGACCCTCGTCGTCGAAGACCGCCCGGGCGGTGTCCTGGATCCAGACGGTGGATCCGTCGCGCCGGCGGAGCTCCACGTCGAACTCTCGTGCGACACCCTTCTCCGAGATCTCGTTGAGCCATTGCAGACGTTGGGTCGGGTCGACATGAACGGACTCGACCGTTGTGACAGAGCGCATCAGCTCGGCCACAGTGTCATAGCCGAGCAGCTGAGCCAGGGCGGCATTGGCCGCGAGCAACTCGCCGTCCGGCGCAGATCGATATAGGGCAACCGGGAGCTGCATGAACAGCTCCTCGATTCCCCCGACCAACAATCTCACCGATGTCCTATCGGCATCTTTCCCCGAAATCTCCATAGGCCTCAGGTCCACTGGAGGGGCGTCCCAGCGGGAGAAGTTAACCGATCTCGTGCAACCCCGGGTTGCTGGCGTCGGATACGGCGTGACGAACCCCGGGTTGCTGTCGCCGGATATGGCGTGACGAACCCCGGGTTGCTGGCGTCGGATATGGCGTGACGAACCCGGGGTTGCTGGCGCCGGATATGGCGCAAATCCGCTCAGGTTCGTCCGGGATCAGATCTCGAAGGGCAGTTCCAGCTGGGGCTCGGGGCGGACGAAGCGGGAGAGACCGTTCCAGGCGAGGTGGTCCATGAACACCCATGACCGGCGATGGATGGCCGAAGGGCCCATCGCCTGGAGATGCGCCTTGTGGGTGGGACACGGGTAGCCCTTGTTCGCCTCGAAGTTGTATCCGGGGTATTGATGGGCGATCTCTCGCATCATCCGGTCCCGGGTCACCTTGGCGAGGATCGAGGCGGCGGCGATGGACAGGGAGGTGCGATCGCCGCCGACGATGCGTTGCGCACCACCGATGAAGTCCCACTTGCCATCCACCAGGACATGGTCCGGCTCCATGCCCAGGGTGTCCAGCGCCCTCCGCGCCGCCAGCCGCTGCGCCTCTGACATCCCCAACTCGTCGCACTCGGTGTGGGTGGCATGACCCACCGCCCATGTCTCGCACCACGAGGCCACCCTCTCGAACATGGCTTCGCGTTCGGCCTCGGTGAGCATCTTGGAGTCCCGGATCTTGTAGACACGGCGGTCCCTTGGCACCACAGCCACTCCAACCGACAGCGGCCCGGCCCAGGCGCCCCGTCCCACCTCGTCGACACCGACCACCACCTCGACCCCTGCGTCCCACAGCTCCCGCTCCACGGAGAGACCCGGAGACCGCCGCTTCAGGCTGGGTCGGAGACGAGGGACGGTGCCAACCACCATGAGCCGACAGGGTAGGCACACCCTGCCGGCTCACGGTGCCTCAGCTTCCGGAGGTCAGGCTCCAGATACCGCCCTCGGGAATGGGGACGGTGATGGCTTCCACCACCGAACCGTCCTCGGCCGAGTGGACGAAGACCCTGATCGAGGACTCGCCGGGTGTGATCAGTTCCGGGTTGATCCTCGCAGCGAATTCCCCCCAACAGCCGGTGCCACAGGTGGCGGTGGCGAAGTCCTCGTGAACCACCTCTCCACTCCCGTCGAGCACGGCGATGCTGACCGTGGCCTCGAACACATTGGCAATCCCAACCACGGGATACCCCTCGCCAGTCTCGGTGATCGTATTGGTCAGGTTGATCATGTGCAGGTGGTCGAGGAAGTCGTCGCGGCCCACCGGGTCGACCAGGCTCAAGCCCTCGGTCCCGAAGGCCTCCACCGGCTCGCCACCGACGGTGAACAGGATCTCGCCCTCGTGATTGTCTAAGGTCAACGTGTAGATCAGCTGGTTGAGCATGGTGTAGTCGGCGAGCAGCCCACCGGCCCCGTCGAGGAAGGACTCGCTCATGTCGGCCGTGATGACACCACCATCCGTGCTCGTCGACTCGACGATGACATCGGAGGGGATGGCATTGGCGAAGCCATCGGGCAGGGACAGCCCGCCGCTCCCGAGAGCCCTCGAGAACTCGACACCCTCCTCGAAGGGCCCGTCGATGGTGACCAGCAACGGCACCAGGGCGGGATTGCCCACGAAGCTGTCCGCAGGCTCGGTGTAGAGGAACACCACTCCCGACCATTCCTCGACCATCGGCACGGCCGTCGTCGTGGTCGTCGGTGCGGGCGGCTCGGTGGTGGTCGTGGTCTCGCCCGGAGCCGTCGAGGGCGGGATCGTGCTGGTTGTCGTCGTGGTGGTTGCCACCGCATCGGGATCCCCTCCCCCGACGAACAGGAACAATGGCACTGCCAGGGCGGCTACCGCCGCCACCGCAGCGGCGAACACCAGGATCGGATTGGCGCGTTTCGCATCGGCCTCGTGACGGGCCATGGTCATCTCCTCGGGAAAAGGGGGCGGCTCGGGCGACATCGCCATCAGCCGCCGCATCAGGTCTCGGATCTTCTCGTCTCTGCTCATGCCAGAAGCTCCCCAAGTCGCTTGCGGGCGCGGGCCAGGTGCCGTTTGACGGTCCCGGCCGACACACCCATCCTCGACGCCGCCTCGTCCGGGCCGAGGTCCTCCCAATAGGTGAGGAAGACAGCCGCACGCTGCTGCACCGAGAGTCGATCGACTGCATCGAGCACCTCGAAATCGAGGTCTGCCACCGGGTCGGGCAAAGAGTCCCGCCCGGCCGCCCTCATCTCTCGCAGCCGTCTCGAGAGCGTCCGGCGATGATGATCCTGGGCCACAGTCAGCACCGTCCGATACAGATACGCCCGACGGTCGACGACGCCGGGCCAGTTCCGTGACTCGAAGGCCTTGAGACAGGCATCCGTCACCACATCAGGAGCGTCGAAGGGACCCACCAGACCGGTGGCGTACCTGGTCAGCTCCTGGCTGTAGCTCCGGTAGACCTGCTCATTGTCCATCACGCCCGTGGCCGTGATCATGCCCCTAAGACGGAGCAGCCCCCGGTATTGGGTGACACCTAGTTGTCAGTTGAGACCGGGGTCGTCGGGAAATGTCGACACCACCGACAAGGGACCCGGTTGACGACGAAGCACTCGCCGCCACTGATCCTCGTCCGAGTCGAAGGGGTCGTCTGGCGAAGCCTGCACGACATACCAGGAGCCGACGGCGATCTCCGACTCCAACTGGTCGGTGCCCCAGCCGGAGTACCCCGAGTAGATCCGCACCGGGTGATCGTGGCCATCCGGCGGGGAGCCCAGGTCGATCATGCTCAAACCGGGGACGCCGGTGGTCATGCCACTCGGGGTGAGGGACAACCCGATGGCGACCGCCGGGTCGACCGGCCCTCCGTAGTAGACCGTCGCCGGCGGCGCGGCGACCGAGGCCCAGTCCGGGAGATGCTCGCTGACCGGGTGCTCGGTCGGCCGGTTGAGCACGATGCCGACACAACCTTCGGTGTCGTGCTGGACCAGGAGGACGACGGTGCGGAAGAAGTGGGGGTCGAGGAGCAATGGTGTCGCCACCAAGAGCGAACCGGCCAGGGACTCCATGCCTCAATCGTGGCAGATCGGCGAGCTACGGTTCGCTGCGATGACCGCAATGAGGGCGCTGGTCAAACACCCCGACGAGGTGGGGCTTCGTCTCGAAGAGGTGCCGGTGCCCGAACCCGGGCCCGACGACGTCCTGATCGAGGTTCACACCACCGGCATCTGCGGGACCGACCTCCACATCTACCTCTGGGACGAGTGGGCGGCTGCCAACATCCCGGCACCGATCACGGTTGGGCACGAGTTCTCCGGTCACATCGCCGCTCTCGGCTCCAACGTCTCCGGATTCGAGGTGGGCGAGCTGGTGGGAGCCGAGGGCCATGTGGTGTGTGGCCATTGCCGCAACTGCCTGGCCGGTCGGCGTCATCTCTGCCACCAGCCGAGAGGACTGGGTATCGACATCCCCGGAGCATTCGCCGACTACGTCGTCGTCCCGAAGACCAATGTCTGGCGTCACGTCGAGGACATCGATCCCGAGATCGCCGCTCTGTTCGACCCTTTCGGCAACGCCGTCCACACCGCCCTCGAGTTCGAGGTGTTGGGCGAAGACGTCCTCATCACGGGGGCAGGCCCGATCGGGCTGATGGCACTGGCGGTCGTCCAACACGCCGGGGCGAGGAATGCGGTGGTGACCGACGTGAACCCCTATCGACTCGACCTGGCGAGGACCATGGGGGCGACCCGCGCCGTCGACGTCCACAGCGAGGATCTCGCCGGCGTCCAGCGCGACCTGGGGATGCTGGAAGGCTTCGACGTGGCCTTGGAGATGTCGGGCAGCTCTGAGGCTCTCGTCGACATCATCGAGAACACGATCCACGGCGCCAAGATCGCCCTGCTCGGGATCCCGAACGAGCCATTCGCCATCGACTGGTCCGTTGTGATCTTCAACATGCTCAGCATCAAAGGGATCTACGGCCGGGAGATGTACGACACTTGGTACAAGATGAACGTCTTGATCGAGTCGGGCCTCGACATCTCGCCGGTGATAACCCATCGCTTCGCCGCGGCCGACTTCGACGAGGCATTCACCACAATCCAGAGTCACGAGTCGGGCAAGGTCCTCCTCCGGTGGAGAGAGGGCGGCTAGATCCGACTGCCGACCCAACGAGCGACGTCGGCGATCACATCCGGGCCCTCGGGCTCGTTGAACACCTCATGGCGCAGCCGTGGGAGGACCCATCGCTCCACGTTGGGCATCGACTCGAAACACTCGGTGGAGGCGGTGGGGACCAGCCGATCGTCGCCACCGTGGACGACGAGGGTGGGCACTTCGAGCTCTTCGACCCGATCGTTGAGCTCATCGATCTGGGCGAATGCGAGTGCACCGAATCGAACGGTCGCCCTGGTGACCACCAGAGGATCGGCGAAGTAGGCCTCGGCCACGGCCGGGTCCCGGGACAGGTGGTCGCCCTTGACCGCGTTGGATAGGGCCAAAGTGGGGACGATTCGGGCGAGGAGGCGGGCCAGGGTGCGCTGCCATCCGGTCCCCCCGGCCATGGCGGGAGCAGAGAGAACCAACAGATCAGGACGCATTCGGTCGCTCAACGTGTAGCCGAGGGCGATGGCGCCGCCCAGCGAGTGCCCGAGCAGGACCACCGGCTTGCCCTGGACGCGCGCCCATTGAACGTGCTCACCGACCTGATCGTGATACCGCCCCCAGTCGTCGATGTCCCAACGACGACCTCCGGTGCCGCCCGCCCCGATCAGGTCGAAACCACGGACGTGGAAGCCCGCGCCGGCGAGGAGACGGCCGGTGCGCTCGTGCCGGCCGGAATGCTCGGCGATTCCGTGGACGAGGACGATGTTGGCCCGCGCTTCACCGTCAGGGGCCCATTCGCGGATCAGTTGGGAGCCGACTTCTGGATGGTCCTGGGCGTAGGCGACGCTGGGCACCGACGTCTACTTGTGAAAGGGCGGTTTGGCGATGTGACCAGGCACCCACCGGTCCCTTATGAGCACTTCCATGGCATCGCCCGTCTGGGGTGGTGGAGACACATAGGCGAGCCCGACACCGGTCTGCAGCATCGGGCTGAGATTACCCGACGTGACCATCCCCTCTCCCCCGCCGGAGGTGCGCACCTGGTGGCCATGTCGGGGGATCCCACGCTCCTCGAGCACGAAGCCGACCAGTCTGCGCTCGGCGCCCACGTCGAGTTGGCTCTCCAGCACAGCCTTGCCGGTGAAGTCGTGATCGAGTGAGACGGCGAATTCGAGACCAGCCTCGATGGGTGTGGTCGTCTCGCCGATGTCCTCCCCCCACAACGCCAGCCCGGCCTCGAGCCGGAGAGTGTCCCGGGCACCGAGACCGCAAGGTGTCGCCCCACCGTCAGTCAAGGCACGGAAGAGACTCTCGGCGACCTCGAGGGAGACGCACAACTCCGCTCCCGGCTCCCCGGTGTAGCCGGTGCCGGCGAGACGGACCTCATCGCCGTCCCAATCGGCGCTCGCGCAAGCCATGCGACGAGGAGTCACTCCGAGCAGGCTATCGACGAGACGCGGCGCCTCCGGGCCCTGGACGGCGATGAAGGCGGTGTCGTCGCGCAGATCGGCCACGTCACAGCCCGGCTCGTCGGCGAACTCCCCCATCACCCGGTCGTGATTGGCGGCATTCGGCATCACCCAGAAGACGTCGTCCTCCCACCGCCAGACGATGAGGTCGTCGACTATCCCCCCTTCCGGATTGAGGATCATCGTGTACTGGCATCGCCCCGGCTCGATCCGGTCGATGTCGTTGCAGAGACGCCTTCTGATCGCGGTGCGCGCCCCGTCCCCGCTCAGATGGAAACGGCCGAGATGGGACACGTCGAAGACGCCGACACCTTCCCTCACCGAGCGATGCTCGGCGAGCACCGAGGTGTACTGCACCGGCATCTCCCAACCGCCGAAGTCGACGAATCGGGCGCCGAGGCTCTGGTTGAGTTCGTGTAAGGGGGACCGCCTCATCCGGTGAGACGTTCACCCCGGTCTTCGAGACGGACGATCTCGGGCTGGCCCGGCATCCGGGTTGGGGCGACGACCTCGTCGAGGTGGTCGGGCTCCTCCAGCCCGTACTTGACCACCAGATGGAGATAGTCGCGCTGGTAGAAGACCTTGCACTTGATCTCCGGGTGGTGCTCGCGGAGCTGGCGGACCTTCCGGTTCTTCTTGGTCACCAGCTTCTGGTTCATCGTGGTGATCTCGATGAAGAGGTCGTCCTCGGGCAGGTAGAAGTCGGGTGTGAAGAACTTGACCGGCTCCCCGTTCTCGAACCCGATGGGAAAGCTGCGCGGCTCGTATTCCCAGGGAACGCCGTAGAAATCGAGGAGAAGGGCGAATTGCCGCTCGCTGTTGTGAGCGAATTCGACGTCGTGAGCCGTCTTCGGTTCGTTGCTCAGGGGACTCCCACCTCGACGACCTCTGCTAGCTCCTCGGCGTCAGGAAACAACTGCAGGATCGCCCCCTCGACCTGGTCCTGGACCGGCCCGATGGCGATGCTGAAGACACCCTGGCCCTTGCGGAGGACGTCGACGACCTCTTGGTCGGAATGGGCGGCGTAGATGGTCTGACCGTCGCTGAGCAGCGTGACGTCCGCCAGCGGCTGGTCGGAGTCCATCTCGGAACGGAGGATCTCGACCGCCGAGCGGATCTTCTTCAGGCTCATCCCGGCGTCGAGAAGGTTCTTGATGACCTTGAGCTGGACAACGTCGGTGAACGAGTAGAGACGTTGTGACCCGGAGCCATGAGCCTGTTGCAGCGAGGGCACGATCAGCCCGGTGCGTGCCCAGTAGTCGAGTTGCCGGTAGGTGATGCCCACCAGCTTGCAAACCTGTGGGGCGCGGTAACCGCCCACTTCCCGCTCAAGGGTCATAGCTCCTCCGGGTTACACCAGTGTAACTCCGCCGCCGGGAAAGCTACTGCCACCCCCTTCCCGGTGTCAACGTTTTCCTGTGGAAAAGTCCGGTGGGCCTCGTCGGGCCGCGATCACTGCCCTTGCTCGCCTCCGAGAAAGTCCTCGACGGTGACCTCCTCCAGGAACTCGCGGAAGCGGGCCACCTCTTCCTCCTCGTCCTCGTCCTCGAAGTGGACTCCCGCCTCGTCGAGGACAGAAGCCGCCACCAGCACCGGAGTGCCGGTGCGCACCGCGAGGGCGATGGCGTCCGAGGGTCGAGACGAGACCTTCACCTCGTTTCCGGAGACGTCGAGCGAGAGGTCGGCGAAGAAGACCGAGTCACGCATCTCGGTGATGGTCACCCGCACCGCCAGGGCACCGACTGCGTCGAGCACAGACCGCATCAGGTCGTGGGTCAACGGCCGTGGCGGCTGGACCCCCTCCATGGCGGTGGCGATGGCCGTCGCCTCGTTGCTGCCGATCCAGATGGGGAGATAGCGGGTCCCGTCCTCCTCCTTGAGGAGCACGATCGGCTGGTTGGAGGGGAGCTCCACTCTCACTCCGACGATCTCGACGGGGATCGGGTCCCGGTCACCGGCCATGCGCGGAGGTTATCACCGGTGTGGAGACAGTCTCAGCGAGCTTCCGTCAACTCGGTCAGGGCCCTCGGGTCGGCGACCAGAGCCTCCATGTCCAACACGGCCCACAACGACCGCAGGTTTCGGTAGAGACCGTGCCAGTCGAGCCCATACCCGACGAGGAACTCGTCTCCGACCTCGAATCCCCGATACTCGATGGGGACCTCGGTGACACGACGTCTCGACTTGTCCAGGAGCGCGGCAGTCGACACCGAGGCCGCACCCCGGTCCATGATCATCCGCCGGAGCACGGTGAGGGTCAGCCCGGTGTCGATCACGTCTTCGACGAGGACCACGTTGCGATCGAAGAGCGGGGTCGAGGTGTCGAGGGTGATTCGGATGCGCCCGCTCTCACCGAACCGGTTGAGCCCGAAGAAGTCGACCTCGGCTCCGATGGGGACCGAGCGGACCAGGTCAGCGCCAAACGGCACGGAGCCGGTCAGCACCACGATGAACAAGGGCTCGCGCCCCTCGTAGTCGTCGGCGATCGCCGCCCCGAGCTCGGCGACACGGGAGAGGATCTCCTCCTCCGTGAGCACCTGGGTCGCCAGGGCCGGCTCAGCCATCGAGAGAGCCGGTGACGAGACCCAGCCAGTAGGTGAGGGTGTTCAGGAAGGAGCGTGGCGCCGGATCGGGGCGTCGAATGATGTCGATGACCGGTGGAGGCTCGGGTATCGGCTCTCCACCCGGTGGCGCCGGCGTGTCGGAGACGATGCCCTGGGAGGCGACATGGAGATAGCTCTCGATCCGGGCCTCGGCCTCGAGGGGTGAGCCGTTGATACGGTCGGCGGCCACGTAGGGCACTCCCGCCGACAGCGTCCCGTTGATGCGGAGATCGTCGAAACCCCACTCGAAAAGGGTGATCGCGTCGGCGAAGTGGGCCCGCCTCCCCACCGAGTTGAACACCACCACATAGAGCCGACGGCCGTTCCGCTCGGCCGCACCCACGTAGGTCAGCCCCGCGTTGGGTGTCTCCCCCGTCTTAACCCCGATCGACCCCTCGTAGGAGTTGAGTATCCGATTGGTGTTGGTGGCGGTTCGCTGGCTGCCCGTCGGGCTGTCGGGGAAGACCATGACCCGGGATCGGGCGATCTCCTCGAACTCCGGGATCTCCATCGCCACCCGGGCCAGGGCCAGCATGTCACGCGGCGAGGAGTAGTGGCCTTGCTCGTCGAGGCCGTGCGGGTTGGCGAACCTGGTGTTTGTCATGCCCAACTCGGCGGCGCGCTGGTTCATAAGGGCCACGAACCCGTCGATCGACCCCCCGATGTGCTCGGCGATGGCTGCGGCGGCGTCGTTGCCCGACCGGATCAACGCCGCTCGCACCAACGCCCGGAGCTCGACTGTCTCCCCGGCGACCAAGCCGATCTCCTGGCCACCGGTGCCCGCTGCCTCCTCTGAGATGGTCACCTTGTCGTCGGGATGACCCCTCTCCAAGGCGAGCAGAACGGTCATGATCTTGGTTATCGAAGCCATCGGCCTCGAGTTGTCGGCGTCCCACTCCGCGAGCACGATGTCGCTCGACTCGTCGAAGATGATCCAGCTGGATGCCGTCACCGGTGGCGGGTCGTCGTCGATGGGGAACCCGTCCTCTCCGCGGAGTGGGAAGACCAGAGGCGAGGCCACAGCCTGGAGCGCGGTCGCAACCACGAGTGTGGCCGCGAGAACGGCCGTTCTCGACACGAATCTCATGTGTTCAGGTGTTGCCGCAGCTCGGATGCGAGTAACGCCCGGTGCATCGCCTGCACCGAATCGCTGGTGGACTCGAGCACATCCCTGGCGCGGGTCTTCGCCTCAGCGTTCGACGCCTTGAGCAAAGGCGCCACTAGTTGCTTCAAAAGGTCGGCCTCCCGCTCCGACGAGAGCTTCACGGTCCTGAGGTGACGCGCCTCGAGACCCTGGTCCATGAGCCGCTTCGCCTCCATCGCCACGATCCCGGCCTCGGGGGAAAACACCACCGAGTCCTCGATCGGGCGGATCAAGCCTATGTCGATCAGAGCCTCTAGCTGATCTTCTTCGAGCCTGGACCTCTTGAGCAGCTCGGCGCGGTCGAGAGGCTCCCCACCGTCTTCGAGTGTGTGAGTCTCCAGAGGGGCCACGCCGTAGGCATCCTCGCCGCGCTCCCACAGTGTGAGCTTCGACTTGATCACCTTGAGGGGGAGGAAGTGGTCGCGCTGCTGTTGCAGGATGAAGCGGAGTCGAGCGACGTCGGTGCCGTCGAACTGGCGGTAGCCGCTGTTCGACCGGTCGGGGTCGATCAGCCCCTGGCTCTCCAGGAAGCGGATCTTGGACACCGAGACATCGGGGAAATCGTCCCGGAGGAGGTTGATGACCTCGCCTATCGAGAGCTGGCCGTCACCCATCGCCGTGGGCCACGACGAAGTGGAAACGTCCCACCAACACCTCATCGCCGGCGTCGAGCGTGGCACTGTCGACCCGCTCGTCGTTGACATACGTCCCGTTGGTGGACCCACTGTCCTCGACGGTCAGGGTGCTTCCCTTGGTCACGAAGCGGCAGTGATGCCGGGAGACCGTCACGTCGTTGAGAAAGATGTCGCTCTCGGGGTGCCGACCCACGGTGGTGTTTCCCTCCCGCAGGACGAAGGTCATGCCGGTGCGCGGGCCCTTCTCCACCACGATCGCAAACCCGGACAGACCCTCGACGTTGGCGGCCTCGTCGGCGCTGAGTGGATGCTCGGCCCGGTCGGCAATCGGCACGTAGACGACTGTCGGGTCTGTTTCGACCTCAACCTCAGGGTTGGGCTCTTCGGGGGCTCCCGTCCCGGGATCGCTCATCCGGGTGGATGATAGGGAGGTCGGCGTCCTCCGGGGATCACCTACTCGGTGAGATCGACGTAGCCGGCGGCGTCGAGGAGGCCCTCCGTGCTGAACTCGCCACTCAAGTCGAGCTCTATCAGCCATCCGTCGTCGTAGGGGCTGGAATTGACCAGTTCGGGTGAGGCGGCCACCGTCTGATTGGCGGCGGCGACGGTGCCCGGGAATGGGGCGTAGACCTCGCCGACCGACTTGGTGCTCTCGATCTCGGCCACCAGGTCGTCCTTGGCCACCTCCCTGCCGACCTCCGGCAACTCGACATAGACGACGTCACCCAGTTGGTCCTGGGCATAGTCGGTGATCCCGATGCGAACCCTGGTGTCGCTCACCCTCCTGATCCACTCGTGCTCATGGGTGTACAACAGGTCTTCGGGTGTGTTCATGCACTCTCCTGGGAGGTGGGCGAGGACTTTAACCCGGCGAGGATTCGCCGAGCGTCACCGGTGTACTGCACTGCCACCAGCCAATAGAGAACGAGGCCCACGAGACCCGCCATCCATGCCAGCGGGAGGAGGATCACTTCCAGGAACGGGATCGCCACCATGTAGAACCAGCCGATCGACGAGTACACGACGAAGGTCGCCAACTTGCCGAGTCGGCGCACCTCGAGTGGCTTGCTCCCCCGGCCGGCCAGGGTCAATGTGATCACGGCCATGTAGGCCTCGCGGACGATCAGGGCCCAGCCGATGAGAGGCGGGACTATGTCCGCGATCAGCCCCACCACGATGGCGGACGCGATCATGAGACGATCCGCCACCGGGTCGAGCGCCTTGCCGAGCCGGGTCACCTGGCCGAGCCGACGGGCGAGGAAGCCGTCGAGCCAGTCGGTGCAGGCAACGATCACGTACACGATCGTGGCAGTGCCCACCGCATCCTCGCCAAGGACGAGCCACCAGAAGTAGGGCACGGCGGCGAGCCTGATGAAAGAGATGACGTTGGGGACGGTCACGATGCGACCGGAGACCGCCTCTTCGCTCACTTGCCGAGAGTAGTGCTCAGCCTTTCGGCCGGACGCTCTGGATGGCCCCGAGACGTGCCTGGATACCGCCCAGACCGGTGTCGGTTGCATACCAGACACGGTCCGATCGATATGCCTCCGTGATCACGCTCGTGTAGAGAGGCAGATATGGGAGATCCGCGGCCAGTATCTCCTCCATGTCCTGGAGCGCCGCCTCCGCCGCCTCCTCCGTGAATGCGCCTTCATAGGCCGCGAGCGACTCGGCGAAGGCGTCGCTGGAGTAGCCGGTGTTGTTCATCGCGCCATTGCCGGCGAAGAACGGGCGGTAGTAGGCGGGAAGAGCCGGGTTGCCCAGCGTCCAGCCCAGCAGGTACATGTCGTACTGGAAGGTCCCATCCTCGGAAGAGGTGAACACGAGGTCGACAACCGAGTCGAAGTCGGTCTCCACGGGACGGGCGTCGAACCCGAGCGCATCGAGGGTCGCCGCGATCGTGGCGACGTACTCGGGCCGGGCCGGGTCGTAGGCGTCTCCGGGGGTGAGGATGGTGAGGGGCTGGGGTGCGATCCCTCCGATGGTCAGCCCGGTGCCGGCCACCAACTCGCCCTCGTCGGAGATGGCCGGCTCGGATTGCCAGGCATACCCGGCAGTCTTCAGCGCCGCCAACGCCTTGTCGAGACGTTGCACCAGATCTCCGGTGTACCTCTCCTGATTGTCGGCTGCCGTCTCAGGATCGAACCACTGGGCGTTGGCTCCAGGGACCATGGTCCAGGCGGCGGCGCCGGTCTGCGGAATGCTCTCCGCCAAGCCGTCCCGATCGACCAGCAGCGCCAACGCGGTGCGGAACGCCTGATCTGACATCGGTGCCCGCTTCAGGTTGAAGCCGAGATACCTGATCCCGTTGGCAGGGCTCGAGACCACCTCCACAGAAGGGTCGGCCACCGCGCCGAGTTGCTCGGCGGTCAGTCCCTTGGGAGTCAGCACGGTGTCGATCTCCCCGTCGGCCAGTGCCGCCAGGGCTGCGGCCTCGTCGGGGTAGACGTGATACTCGACGGTGTCGGGAGCGCTCGATCCGGGGTATCCCGGGTTGGCGTTGCTGACGATGAGCCCGTCGGACGCGGCGGCGACGACGAGCGGGCCACCGCTGACGTCATCGGTTCCCGTGGCGTCGTACAGCGCCTCGGCGTCCCCTTCGGCGACCTCGTCCGACCAGACGTGCTCGGCCATCACCGGGGCGAGCCCGACGCCGTACGGCCAGACACTCAGGTTGGGACGTCTGGTGAACTCGATTCGCAGCAGATGCTCGGAATCGGCATGCATCGACTCGATCTCAGCCGGGTAGGCCTCGGCCCAACTCCCCTTCAACCCGAGCCCGCGCACCGTCTCGAAGGTGAATACGAAGTCGTCGGCAGTGACCCGCTCACCGTCGCTCCAGCGGAAGTCGGAGCTCAAGTGGACACGCACCCGCCATCCTTCGTCGTCCCAGGTAGGGCTGGCCTCACCGGTGGCCAGCTCGGGGGCGATCGATCCGGAGCCCGGCTCCAGCGAGAACAGGGCGGGCTTGGTCGGCCCCAGGATGTACGAGTTCCACGCCGTCGGCTCCGCGCCGTAATACGCCCAGTAGTTCAGGGTGGAGACGCCCGAGAGAACACCGATGCGGTGAACGAATGGCTCCGATTGCGTCGTCGTGGACGCACCATCCTCGATGGGAGTGCTCACGTCGTCGACGGCGATCTCGGCAGGCTCCGGCTGGACTGTCTCGATCTGCAGGATCCCGGCCACGGCCAATCCGAAGAGAACGACCGTCGCTCCGATTGTGCGCAGCGTGCGTGGGGTCAAGGAAACCTCCCACCGTGATGATCGGCGTCAGTCGGTGACGGCTTGACCCTTGATCTAGAAGAGTGCCTGGATCCGCTCCAGGGCCGATCGCAACGTGGTCTCTCCCTTGCAGAATGCGAAACGGACCAGACCCGAACCGGCGCCGGGTGTCGTGTAGAACACGCTCGGTGGGATGGCCGCCACTCCCCCATCGATGACCATCCGCCGGCAGAACTCCCGGTCGTCAGCGGCCTCCCGGTGCCCGGCCATCAGGAAATAGGTTCCCTCGGGGAGATGGACCTCGAACCCGGCGGCGGCCAGACCCTCGGCGAGGAGGTCTCTCTTGTGGCGGTAGTCGTCACGCATCAGGTCGTAGAAGGAAGGCTCCGCCCCGAGGGCCGCCACCGCCCCGTGTTGCACCGGCGTGGGGGTGGTGAACGTGAGGAACTGGTGGGCCGCCCGGAGCCCGGCAGTGAGTGGGGCGGGCCCGATCGCCCATCCCAGCTTCCATCCGGTCAGCGAGAACGTCTTCCCCAGGGATGAGAGGGTGAGGGAGCGGTCCCACATCCCCTCGAAGGTCGCCAGCCTCCGGTGCGCGGTCCCGTAGGTCATCTCCTCGTAGACCTCGTCGCAGATGGCGATGACATCGTGCTCGACACAGAGCCTGGCGATGGCGGACAACTCTGCCTCGGAGAAGACCCTGCCGGTCGGGTTGTGGGGGTTGTTGACCAATATCGCCCTCGTCTTCCCGGTGAACGCCGCCGCCAGCTCGTCGGGGTCGAGGGCGAAGTCAGGTGGCCTCAGGGTCACGAAGCGGGGCACCGCCCCGGCCAGGGCCAGATCGGCCGGATATGCGTCGTAGTAGGGCTCGATCAGGATGACCTCGTCACCGGGATCGACCAGGCCGAGGACACTCGCCGCGAGCGCCTCGGTGCACCCGGTGGTCACCGTGACCTCACTCCCCGGGTCCAGATCCCTTCCCAGCAGGGGGCCGTAGCGCTCGGCGATCGCCCGTCTCAACGCCGGGATGCCCTGACTCGGCGGGTATTGGTCGTGTCCGCCCTCCTTCATGGCGGCCGCCGCCGCCTCCTTGACGAAGTCGGCGCCGTCCCAGTCGGGGAAGCCCTGACCGAGGTTGATCGCGTCGTGTTCCAGGGCCAGTTGGGTCATCTCGGTGAAGATGGTGACCCCGAACGGTGCGAGACGATCCGACACTGACATCGGGCCCGAGGATAAGACTCGGCCTCCGTCCCCGGCCATTCCTTCGCCCTCAGTGAAAGGGCGTCACGCCCCGTAGTAGGGGGTTGCCCGGGGTTCCTGCCGGGTTAGCTTGAGTCACGAGTCGGACCTCCCCCCGGTTTTCCCGGTCCGACTCGAAGAGCGGGCTCTCGAACGGGACGCATGCACTGGATTCGCCCCCTAACGCGGCGTCCCCAGCCCGCTCAGCCGATGCGGGAATGGGCTCGATTCCGTCTACCATCCATCCGACACGGGCCGTGGCGCAGCTTGGTAGCGCGCGTGTCTGGGGGACACGAGGTCGTGGGTTCAAATCCCGCCGGCCCGACCATCATTCCCCTCTGCTCGGGTCGACGAGCCGATTCGCCTGTGCAATTCGACACCACATCGGTCATTGGTTGCACAGTCGTCTCTGACAACGCTGTCCGCGTGCAGCGGTGAACCGGTCGTGTAAGCGAATACACAAACGCCAGGTGATCAGGTGATCTGCTGCCAGACCCAGACGACACCCTGGACGAGACGCCAGCCCAGATACAACACAACCAGCACCACCATCAGCTTGAAGCTGAACGGAGTCTTCAGGTCCTCCTGCTGCCGATCTGGCTCCGTCATCTCTGTTCCGACCGATTCCGGGTCACGAAATGAATCGGGTTGCCGGTGAAGTCGTAGGACCCGCGGAGTCGGTTCTCCAGGAACCTGAGATAGTCATCGCCGAGCTCTGAACCGGAGACGAACACCACGAATGTCGGAGGAGCGGTCCCCGCCTGAACCGCGTAGTGCAGCTTGGGACGTCTCCCCTTGCGCACCGGTGGAGGATGAGCCGCAGACCATTCCCGGATGTCCCGGTTCAGCTTCCCGGTCGGGATCCGGCTCGACCGGGTCTCCACGACCGCCTCCAGGGCCGGACCGAGTCGGCCGGCCCGGGCACCGGTCAATGCCGACATGCGGAGCACAGGGGCCCAGCCGATGAAGGAGAAACGGTGTGGCAGGGATTGCTCGGTGATCTCCCGCTGCTCGTCGTCGAGGGCATCCCACTTGTTGAGGACCACGATCAATCCCGCCCCGGCCTCGACGATCTCGCGGGCGATGCGCTGGTCCTGGTGGGTGACTCCCTCGGTCGCATCGACCATGAGGATGGCCACGTCGGCACGCTTCAGCGCGTCACGAGCGCGGACCACGGCGTAGAAGTCGGCGTCCTCGCTGATCTGCGGTTTGCGACGGATCCCGGCGGTGTCGACCAGCCTGTACCGGATCCCGTCGATGTCGACGTCGACGTCGATCGGATCCCGGGTGGTGCCCGGCTTCTCGGACACGATGACCCGCTCCTCTCCGGCCAGCCGGTTGAGCAGTGTCGACTTTCCCGAGTTGGGACGTCCCACGATGGCGACCCGGGTCAGTTCGGGCTTCTCCTCGACCTCCTCTGCCTCGGGCAACGCGGCGACCACCCGGTCGAGGAGGTCTCCCACTCCCCTGCCGTGGAATGCGCTCACCGCCTGGGGCTCGCCGAGACCGAGGGCCCAGAACCGGTCGGCCTCGGACTCGAGTGCCTGGTTGTCGATCTTGTTGACCGCCACGACCACCGGGATTCGGGCGCGGCGGAGGATCGAGACCACGCCGCTGTCATCGTCGGTGAGCTGGCCGGTCCCATCCACCACGAACACCACGACATCCGCCCCGGATACGGCGCCTTCGGCCTGTTGGCGGATCGAGGTGCTGAAGTCGCTCGTCGGCTTGACCTCCCAGCCGCCGGTGTCCACGAGGATGAAGTCACGACCGGCCCAGTCGGCGTCGAACTGGCGCCTGTCCCTGGTGACGCCCGACAGCTCCTCCACGACCGCGGAGCGTGATCCGATGATGCGGTTTACGAGCGTGGACTTGCCCACGTTGGGCCGTCCGACCACCGCGACCACCGGGAGCTGGCTCACCGGCTCCTCAGGCGCTGATCAGATCGAGGGCCTCGGTCGCAGTCCACTCGCGATCGCGTTCCAGCCACGACTCGCCCCCTGGCTGCCCCGCGGTGACTCCGGCCTCGACCAGGGTCTGCAGAGTGACGACGAACGCCCGAAGCTGGGGCGGAAGCGGGAAGTACTCCCCCTCCTCGGTCGGCGAGGTGAACTCGAATCCCAGGGTGGGGTCGAGACGATCGATGACGTCTTGGACGAGATGATCAGGAGCCGAGGCGCCGGCGGTGACGCCCACCGTGGTGACCCCATCGAGCCACTCGGGCCGGATGTCCTCCGCAGAGTCGATGCGAAAGGCGGGGACGCCATTCTCTTTGGAGACACGAGCCAGTGCCTGGGTGTTGGAGGAGTTCCGCGAGCCCACCACGAGGATCAGGTCACATTCCTTGGAGAGACGAGTCACCGCCTCCTGTCGGTTGGTGGTGGCATAACAGAGGTCGGACTTGCGGGCGGTCTTCAGGGAGGGGAATCGTGACGAAGCCTCGTCCATGATCTCCTGCCACTCGAACAGACCGAGGGTGGTTTGCGCCACCAGGGCCACCTTCTCGTCATCGGACGGCGTGAAACCGCCGAGTCCGCGCTCCGGCTCGACCAGGGTGATCGCCCGAGGGGCCTCCGCAATCGTTCCCACCGCCTCGTCGTGGCCCTCATGGCCGATGTAGATGATGTCGTAGCCCTTCTGGGACATCATCTTCACCTCGTGGTGGACCTTGGTCACCAGGGGACACACCGCGTCAATGACCACCGCCGCCCGCTCAGCCGCGCCCCGAATGACCTCTGGAGCCGATCCGTGTGCCGAGAGCATCACCGGAGCGCCTTCCGGGACCTCCTCGATGTCGTCGACGAAGACGACGCCGACGCGCTCGAATGCCCGCACCACCCACTCGTTGTGGACTATCTCGTGGTAGCAGTACACGGGCCCGTCGAAGATGCGGGTCATCCAGGTGAGGGCCTTGATCGCCATCTCCACCCCGGCGCAGAACCCGCGGGGCTGGGCGAGAAGGACACGTTCAACGGTCATCTCCCCGTCATGGTAGGGGCGCACCGTGGAATCAGGACCTCGCGGCGACGAGCCCGAGCACCGTGTCCACGACCTCCTCGACGCTCAGTCGGGACGTGTCCAGCACCACTGCGCCTTCGGGCACCACCAGGGGCGACGCAGCTCGCGTCGAGTCGAAGCTGTCACGGCGATTGAGCTCGATGAGCACCGAGGCCTCGTCGTCACCCGTCTCCAAGGCCCGGCGCTGCGCCCTCACCCTCGGCGAAGCGTCGAGGAAAACCTTCACCTCCGCGTCCGGGGCCACGACCGATCCGATGTCCCGGCCCTCCACCACGGCACGACGCCCGTGTCGATCGATCCACTCACGTTGCAGGGCGACGAGCCGGGTCCGAACGTCGGGATGTGAGGACACCGCCGAGACGGCGGCGGTGACGGCCTGGCTGCGGATCTCCGACGACACGTCACGGCCGTCGAGGAACATGTGGCCCGCTTCCTGGTCGAGGGATGCCGCTTCGGCGATGCGGGCGACCTCCTCGGCATCGGACGGGTCGACCTCCGCCTCCAGCACTGCCAGGGTGACCGCCCTGTAGTAGGCGCCTGTGTCGAGGTGCGGCATGCCGGTGCGGGTCGCGACCAGCCGGCTCACCGTGCTCTTGCCGGTGCCGCCGGGGCCGTCGAGGGTCACGATCAGGGACGAGGACACGGAGGCGACAGGTTAGGGAACCACGACGGCAGGGCGGGCCCTCGGCCTCCGGAGGGTTGTCCGACTTGGGGGGAATTCGGACAATGGGGGCGAAGTCGGAGACCGGGGCCCACCGCTGCGCACAACCTAGCCACAACAGGACCTGCGTCGCGCATTATCCGGCCAGATCGTCGAGGAAGTCCCAGTACCCGGGCCAGGTCTTCTCGACCACGTCCGGATGGGTCACGACGACCCCAGGCACGATGGTGCCGAGCAGAGCCGTCGACATGGCGATCCGATGGTCCCCGTGGGGGTCGACCGTGGCTGCTCGCAAGGTGGCAGGGCCCTTCACGACCAGGAAGTCCTCGCCGGCATCCACCTCACCGCCCAACCGCTCCAATTCGCTCTTCATGGCCTCGAGACGGTCCGATTCCTTGTGGCGAAGCGACCCGAGACCACGTAGCCGGCTCTGACCATCCGCCACCAGACACACCACAGCCACCGCCAGGGCGCCGTCGGGTGAGCCGGAGAGATCGACGTCGACCGGTCGAAGACGCCGATCCCGGGCATCGATCACCACCGAGTCGCTCTCCCAGGAGACCTCGCAGCCCATCTCCTCGAGGATGGCGGCAACCCGCATGTCGGGCTGCCCCGAGTCGCGACCCAGGCCCTCGATCGTCGCCCGTCCCCCGGTGACGGCGGCGACCGCCATGGGGTAGACCGCCGCCGAGGCGTCGGGCTCGATCATCACGTCGCCGGGGTGATATCCCCCGGTCTCGATCTCGTAGCCGGTGATGGTCTCCCGCACCGCCGCCCCGAATCTGCGCATGGTGGCGGCGGTCATCCCCAGATAGCCGGCGGAACCGCCCAGCCCGGTGATCTCCAGGTTGACCGGCTGGTTCATCGTCGGGGCCACCAGCATCAGGGCCGTGGCGTGCTGGCTGCTCTCGGCGCAGTCGACGTGGATCTGACCACCCCACAACCGGCCCCTGCCACTGACTTCCAGTGGCAGGGACTCACCGTCGATCTCGACACCCTGGGCACGGAGGGCGTCGATGAGACCCGACATGGGGCGTTCCGGGAGTCGACCCCGGCCAACGATGCGGGTGGTGCCCTCGGCCGAGGCGGCCATTGCCATCACGATCCGGGCGGTCAGCCCCGACTCGCCGGCGTCGAGGGGGCCCGTCGGGGCGTGGAGACGTGACCCTCCGCCATCGATCACCCATGGATCACCAGACATGTCGACCCCGATCCCGAATGCCTCCAGAGCCCCCTCCATCGCCCGCGGGTCTCCGGCGTCGAGACCTCCGTACAGATGGCTGCGTCCCTCGGCCATCCCGGCGGCGGCCATGGCCCGGATGGTCTCCGATTTCGAACCTGGCGGCCTCACGCGGATATCGACCGGGGCGGCGAGAGGCCGGACTTGGCGTGACCCGGTCATCGCCCCGACCTCAGCAGGCTCTGGATCTCCCCGGCGTCGAGACGTCGCGACTCACCCGGTCTCAGGTGAGGATCGGTGAGGGGACCGATGGCGGTGCGCACCAGCCGGGTGACCTCGTGGCCGATCGCATCCATCATCCTCCGCACCTCCCGATTGCGGCCTTCGATCATCACCATCTCGACGAGCGACCGTCCCGGAGCCGAGTCGACCAGCCGCGCCGATTCGGCCCGCGCCGTGCCGTCGTCGAGCTCGACACCATCGACGAGCTGCCTCACCGTTGCCGGAGTGGGATGGCCGTTCACCTCGACAAGGTATTTCTTGGTGATCCCGTAGCGGGGATGGGTGACCCGATTGGTCAGCTCCCCATCGTTGGAGACCAGTATCAGGCCTTCCGAGTCGGCGTCGAGTCGGCCCACCGGGTAGAGACGCTGCTCCGATGGCACCAGGTCGACCACGGTTCGCCGGCCCTGGGGGTCGTCCGCGGTGGAGATCACCCCCACCGGCTTGTAGAGGAGATGCGTCTCGAGACCCGCGGCGAGAGGAATCGGCGCGCCGTCGAGGGTCAGGATGTCCTTGTCGGGATCGACCCGGTCGCCCAATCTCACCGGGGACCCGTTGAGATGGACCCTGCCGCTCACCATGGCCTCCTCGGCGGCACGCCGCGACATCAGACCGGCCTTGGCGATCGCCTTCTGGATGCGGATTCGCTCCGCCACCGGTCACTCTGACCCGGGTCGGAGGGACTCCTCGAGGGTGTCCACGAACTGTGCCGGTGGCACGTGGTCGGCGAGGGGCGGCAGCTCGGAGAGGTCGCCGAGGCCCATCTTCTCCAGGAACAGGTCGGTGGTGCGGTAGACCGCCGGGTTCCCGGGGATGTTGAGCCTCTCCTTCTCCTCGATGAGGCCCAGACGCTCAAGGGTGCCAACGGCGGAATCGGAGTCGACACCACGGATCTCGCCGATCTGCGACCTGGAGATGGGCTGGCGATAGGCGACGATGGCGAGAGCCTCCATCGCAGCAGATGAGAGCTTGCGAGCCGTGGCCGAGCGGGAGAAGCGCTCGAGATACGGGTAGGCGTCGGGATGGCTGTAGAGCCGCCACCCGCCGGCGACCGACTTCAGCACCAGCCCGGCTTCCCGAGCCGCCAGCTGTTCCGCCAGCTCCCCCAGCATCTCGTCGACCCGGGAGGCCGGGATCTCGAGCACCTCGGCGAGCTCCCGTGTGGGCACGGGCTGCTCGGTCACGAAGAGCACCGCCTCCAGTGCCGCCAGATCGTTCACGATGCCCACTCCGATGTCAGGTCGACAGATCCGTCGCCGAGATGGCGAACCTCGATCGCTGCGGTCCAGTCTGCCTGGGAGACCTCGATGAGCCCCCAACGTGCCATCTCGAGCAGGGCGAGGAAGTAGGCCGCCACCTCGACCGGCCGGCGGCAGTGCTCCGTGAGGTCGTCGAATGAGGCGATCGTGCTGATCCGGAGACGGTCGCGGAGATCCGCGATGGCGGACTCGACGCTGGGCAGGTCCAAGTCGAGATGGTCCAGATCGGGCTCCATCTCGGCACGGGCCAGGACCCGGGCGGCGAGCCGGGCCAGATCGTCGATCCCGATCGGGACCGTCACCTCGGGTGGGGGGCGATCGATCCTCTGATCGAGCCCGGAGACCCGGGGCACGAAACGGTTCTGTTCCTGGAGACGCCGACGCAGGACTGCCGCGACGTCCTTGAAGGTGACCGAGGCCAGCAGACGGGAGAGGAGTCGGTCACGCTCCTCGGCGAGGGCCAACTCCTCGTCCAGGTCGAGCTGGGAACGAGTGGGCAGGAGCGACTGCGCCTTCAACTGGACCAATGTGGCTGCGATCAGGAGGAACTCCGAGGTGACATCGAGGTCGAGCTCCCGCATCTCCTCGAGCAACGAGAGGTACTCCCCGACCACCTCGGTGAGACCGACAGCGGTGATCTCCACCTGATGCTTGGTGATCAGCTGGAGCAGGAGATCGAGTGGCCCCTCGAAGACCGTCGTTCGAACGTGGAAGGTCATCGGTTACGCGACATTATCCAGCCGCGCACCGTCTCAGTTGGCTTTGGCGGCTCGTCCGCCCGGTTCAGGAGATCCCAAACGGGCTCGGAGATGCTCTCCGGCCGGGCGCCGTGATGATGCAGGGCGAAATCGACGGCCAGGGAGGGCGCCCCGGCCATCGCCAGCTCGTGTGCGCCGATGATTCCGTGGTCCCGGTAGGCGCGCATCCGTTCACTCAGCGGGAGGCGCAACTTGATCGCCACCGAGGCCAGCGATCGGCCGACCACCCCGAGGCGGGAATGTCTCTTCCCGATGTCGTGAACCAGAGCGGCGACGATGAGGTCGGCGGCCGCCCCCTCGGGCTCGAGGCTGGTCGCCGCCTCGTACCCATGACGCTGATCGGCCGGGGGTTGGGCGAAGAACAGCTCGGAAATCGGGGGTTGGAACCACTCTCGCACCTGCTGCTCCTCGCCAGGGGTCAACTCCCTGGCGGTGGCTACGTCGAGCAAACGGGCGAAGAGATGGGCCGGGGATCCCGGCAAGTCAGGAGGCGGCCTTCGTCTTGCAGTCCACGCAGAGGACCGAGGCCGGCCTGAATTCGAGACGGGCGGCACCGATCTCGTTCCCGCATCGGTCACAGGTGCCATACGTCCCGGCCTCGATGTGGGCCAAGGCGTTGTCGATATCGTCGAGCTGGCTCTTCAGGGACTCGACCAGGCCCAGAACCTCGGTGCGCTCGGCGGTGATCGATGCGGCATCGGCGAAACTGCCTCCGAAGTCGATGTCGGAGCGCAGATCTCCGGACTCGGCCGCGCCCAGCTCGTCGAGCTGGTGGACCAGCCGGATTCGCTCCTCACGAAGCGCCTTTTCTGCACCGGCGATGTCGAGCGCCATTACCTACTCCTTGGGTGTGCCTCGACGTAGATCTCCATCACGTGGGCGGGACTGACCCGGGTGTACACCTGAGTCGTGCTAATCGTAGCGTGACCCAGGATCTCCTGGACTGTCCTGAGGTCGGCCCCGGCCTCGACCATGTGGGTTGCCGCCGAATGACGAAGTACGTGTGGCGACACTCTACCGGGGTCGATCCCGGCCACAACGGCGTGTTTCTTGACGATGTCGAAGGCCCCTTGTCTGCTCAGCCGGCGCCCCCGCAGGTTCAGGAACAGCGGGTCTCCGGCGACATCACGCCGCACGAGGCTCATCCGGTCGGGCAGCCAGCGCCCGATCGCCTCGATGGCCTTCCTTCCCAGAGGGACGACACGCTGCTTCGATCCCTTGCCGGTGACCCGGACCACTCGCTCGTCCAGGTCGAGATGGCCGAGATCCACCCCCACCGCCTCGGAGACGCGAGCCCCTGTCCCGTAGAGGAGCTCGAGAAGGGCGCTGTCCCGTCTCGAGGCCGGGTCGGCACTCCCCGGTGACTCCACGAGGGCGATCGCCTCTTCGATGGTCAGGGCCTTGGGGAAGGGGTCCGGCCGGCGCGGGGAATCGAGGAGGACGGTCGGGTCGTCCGGCCACATCTCCTCGGCGACCAGGAAGCGGTGCAGCCCGCGCACCGAGGCGACCTTGCGCGCCAGGGTGGAATCGGCCAGCCCTCGGCCGCGCAGCATCGTCACGAAGGCGTCGACTGCGTGTGCGTCGGGTGTGCGGCCCTCGAGGTACTCGAGATACTGCTCCAGGTCACGGCGGTAGGCGGCAACGGTGTTCCTCGCCAGGCCCCGCTCCACCCGCAGGGACACCAGGTACTCGTCGATCCCGTCGCGGACCGACATCCTGGGCCCGCTCACCAGCCGGCGAGGGCCTCCAACGCGGGCACGTGGTCCACCCCCAGACTCGACGCCACCGCCGGATGACACACCTTGTCGCCGACGATGTTGACTCCTGCGGCAAGCTCGGGATGCGACCTCACCGCGCCGGCAACACCCTCTTCGGCCATCATGACCGCATAGCGGAGGGTGGCGTTGGTCAGGGCGTAGGTCGAGGTGTGCGGCACCGCACCGGGGATGTTGCCCACCGCGTAGTGCAACACGTCGTGCATCTCGTAGACGGGCTCGGAGTGGGTGGTCTCCCGGGAAGTGGCGAAGCAGCCCCCCTGGTCGATGGCGACATCGACGAGCACGGCCCCCTGCTTCATCGACCGGACCATGTCCTCTGTCACGAGCTTGGGAGCCGAGGCGCCAGGCACGAGCACCGTCCCGATCACCAGATCTGCACCGAGGACCTGCTCCTCCAAGGTCAGCTTGTTGGAGTGCAGGGTGACGATCCGGCCCTGATAGACCGAGTCGAGCCAACGCAGCTTGTTGATGTCGTTGTCGAGCACCACCACGTCGCCCTGCATTCCCATGGCGATCACGGCGGCGTTGCTGCCTGCCATCCCCCCGCCGATGACGACGACCTTGGCCGGACTCACCCCGGCAGCGCCCCCCAACAGGATGCCCCGGCCGCCCTGTGACTTCTCGAGGAAGTAGGCGCCGGCCTGGGTCGCCATTCGCCCGGCGATCTCCGACATCGGGGCGAGCAGTGGGAGCGAGCGGTCGGGAAGCTGGACCGTCTCGTATGCGATGGCGACGATTCCGCGCTCCGTCAGTCCGGCGGCGAGCCCGGGATAGGCGGCGAGATGCAGGTAGGTGAAGAGGATCTGGCCCTCGCGGAACATCTCCACCTCACGACTCTGCGGCTCCTTGACCTTCAGGATCATGTCGGCCTCGGCGAAGATCGCCGTGGCGTCCCCGACGATGGTTGCTCCCTGGGCCTCGTACTCGTCGTCGTGGATCGTGGAGCCGTCACCCGCACCCTTCTCCACGATGACCCGGTGCCCGCGGTCGGTCAGCTCGCGCACACCGATCGGGGTGATGGCGACTCGGTGCTCCTCGGTCTTGATCTCCCGGGGCACTCCGACGATCAAGTGACCACTCTGCTTTCAGCCGTCCGCAGCGCCATCCGTCGCGCCCGATTCTCCGCCGCCGCCTCCACCAGCCCCCGGAACAGCGGGTGAGGGTCGTCGGGGCGTGAGCGGAACTCGGGATGCGCCTGGGTGGCGAGGAAGTAGGGGTGGTCGATCAGCTCGATGTACTCGACCAGGTTGTCATCGGGCGACAGACCGGAGAGGCGCATTCCCGCCGATTCGAGGTCCTTGCGGTAGCGGTTGTTGACCTCCCATCGATGGCGATGCCGCTCGTAGACAAGCTCCTTGCCGTACACCGCCCTCACCTTGGAGCCCTCGGCGAGCTTCGCCGCGTAGAGACCGAGCCGCATGGTGCCCCCCATGTCCTCGACCTCCTCCTGACTCGCCATCAGGTCGATGACCGGGTCGGGGGTCGAGGGGTCGAACTCGGTGCTGTTGGCCTCGCTCAGCCCGAGCACCGAGCGGGCGAACTCGATCACCGCGCATTGCAGCCCAAGACACAGCCCGAGCAGGGGAAGGTCGTTCTCCCGGGAATAGCGGATCGCCTGGATCTTGCCCTCCACGCCCCGGTAGCCGAACCCACCCGGGATCACCACACCGTCCAGGTCCTCGAGATAGGAGTCGCTCAGCAGCCCGGTGAGCTCGTCGGAGGGAACCCAGCGGAGATCGAGACGCAGGCCGAGCGCCGCCGCACCGTGCCGGAGTGATTCCACCACGGACAGGTAGGCGTCGGGGAGGTCGACGTACTTGCCCACGATGCCGATGGTCACGCTCTCGGTAGCCGAGGCTGCACGATGGACCATGGCCCGCCATGCCTCGAGGTTGGGTGGCCCGGTGACCAGCCCGAGCCGGTCACACACCACATCATCGAGACCGCCGGAGTGGAGCACCAGAGGGACCTCGTAGATGTCGGGTGAGTCGGGGGCCGCGATCACCGCCCTCGGCTCGACGTCGCAGAACAGGCTGATCTTCTTGCGGGCCGACTCGTCGATGTCGCGGTCGGAGCGGACGATGATCACGTCGGGATGGATGCCCTTGGAGCGAAGCTCGGCCACCGAGTGCTGGGTGGGCTTGGTCTTCAGCTCCTCCGAGGTGGAGATGTACGGGACCAAGGTGACATGGACGAACATCACGTTCGTCCGCCCGATCTCGTTGCCGAACTGCCGGATCGCCTCGAGGAAGGGGAGGCTCTCGATGTCGCCCACAGTGCCACCGACCTCGGTGATGACCACGTCGACGTCGTGGCCGCCGACACGACGGATGCGATCCTTTATCTCGTTGGTCACGTGCGGGATCACCTGCACCGTGTCGCCCAGATAGTCGCCGCGCCGCTCCTTCTGGATCACGGAGAGATAGACCGACCCGGTGGTGACGTTCGAGCTGCGGCGGAGATTCTCCCCGGTGAACCTCTCGTAGTGACCCAGGTCGAGGTCGGTCTCACCACCGTCGTCGGTGACGAACACCTCGCCGTGCTGGAAGGGGTTCATGGTGCCGGGGTCGACATTGATGTATGGGTCGAGCTTCTGGTTGACGACCCTCAGCCCGCGCGACTTGAGCAGCCGGCCCAGCGAGGCGGCGGTGATTCCCTTGCCGAGACTGGAGACCACACCGCCCGTCACGAAGAGATACTTGGTGTGGTTGGAGGGGGTGGCGGGCTCTTCCGGCGCTGGCTCTTGTCGGAAAAGTGGCCCGTCCATGACGGAATGCCACAGTAGCACCCCCGAGGGCAGATGCCGCTATTTGGCCGCGGTTGCGAGGAGCTCCTCGGCAGCGGACCTTCCGGCCTCGCTCTCGGGCAGCCCGGCCAGCATCCGGCTGATCTCGGTGACCCGGTCGGGGCCGCCGACACGACGAACCGTGGCGGCCCCACCTTCGACTCTCTCCACCATGAAGTGGGTGTCGGCCTGGGCTGCCACCTGAGGGAGATGGGTGACACAGAGCACCTGTGAGGTCTGCGCCAGCCGTGCGATCTTGCGACCCATCTCGAGGGCGGTCCGGCCGCCGATCCCCGTGTCCACCTCGTCGAAGACGATCGTGGCTGCCGTGGCGCTGCGAGTGGCGAGACGGAGAGCCAGGACCAGCCGGGAGAGCTCACCCCCCGACGCAACCGTGGCAACCGGGCCCGGATCGAGACGGGAGTCGGAGGCGAAGCGGAGCTCGATGCGGTCCGCCCCTGACGGGCCGGGTTCGACGGCGATGAGAGCCAGCTCGACGATCGCGCCAGCCAAGCCGAGATCGGCGAGATGTGCCGTCATCTCTGACGCCACCGCCTCGCAGGTGTGACGCCGGGCCGCGCTGAAGTGGCCCGCCGTATCGCTCACCTTGCGACGCGCCTCCTTGAGGACGGTCTCGATGCGCTCGGCCTCGCCGATCAGGCCCTCCAACTCGTCGACACGGGCCATCACTCGCTCCCCGAAGCCGATCACCTCCTCGAGCGTGCGTCCGTATTTCCTCTTGAGATCGCCGAGCACGGTGAGCCGGGCCTCGAGCTCCTCGAGGGCGGTCGGGTCGGTATCCAGGTGATCGAGGGCGTCGCGTGCCCCACGTCCCACTCCAGCTACCACCTCGGCCATGGCCTCGGCCTCCGATGCGAGCGAGGCGAGCCTGGGGTCGAGCCCGGCTGCCTTGCGCATCCTGGCAACGATCTCCCCCGCCACCTCGGTCAGCTGTTCGGCGAGCGAGCCCGTCTCGACGAGGTGATCGGAGATCTCCTCGACGTTGCGAAGCCGGGACACGGAAGCTTCCAGCTCCTCGTCGAGACCGGGGCTCAGTCCGGCGCCGGAGATCTCCCTGGCTTGGTATCTGGCGAGATCGAGCTCCCGCGCCAGCTCGATCGGGTCCCCGCCGATGGCGGCATGACGGGCCAGCGCCGTCTGCAACCGGTCCCAGGTGTCGGTGTATGCCTCACGGGCCTTTCGCCCCTCGTCGTCCAACGCCGCGTCGACCAGCTGGAGGAGATGGCTGGATCGATTGAGGGATAGCTGGTCGTGCTGGCCGACGATCTCGACCTGAGCGCCGAGACGCTCGGCGAGGGTGGCCGCGGAGACGATCGATCCCTCCAGATGGGCCCGGCTCCGACCCTCTCGGGGGATCGTTCTGGTCACTCCCACTTCTTCCTCTCCGATCTGAAACAGACCGTCGACGCAGGCTGCCTCCCCATAGGGGCCAACTCCGGCCTCGTCGACACGGCCACCGAGGAGCAGGCGAAGCCCGCCGAGGAGCAAGGTCTTCCCGGCGCCGGTCTCGCCGGTGATGACGGTGAATCCGGGCGACGGGTCGATGGCCGCCTCCTCGATCACCCCCAGGTTCGACACACGCAGATGCGCCAGCATCACTCCAGCCCGAACTTCTCGCGGACCAGACCGGGGAACGTCCACCCGCCGAAGGTGACGAAACGGGCGGGGACAGGCCCGCGGCGAATCGTCACCGAATCGCCTTCCCCCAGCGGGCCGAGAGCCGACTTGTCCACATTGACCCGCACCGGCCTATCGCGGGTCACCGTGGCCGTGATCGTCGCGTCGGCGGGGATCGCCAAGGGCCGGTCGAACATCGAATGACTGGCCACCGGGGTGAGCACCAGTGCCTCCACCCCGGGATCCACTATCGGCCCACCGGCCGAGAACGAGTATGCCGTGGAGCCGGTCGGTGTCGCCACGATCAGGCCGTCGGCGCGATAGGTGGTGAAGAGTGTCCCGTCGATGACCACCTCGAGACTGATCAGCCGGGTGCTGTCGATCTTCTCCACTACGACGTCGTTGATCCCGACCAGTGGCTCCTGGCCGGTCGAAGCAGAGATGGTGAGCCGCTCGTCGATCTGGTAGTCACCCGAGACGAGACGCCCGACCACGGTCTCGACCTCGCCGGGATCGGCCTCGGTGAGGAACCCGAGAGTTCCCAGGTTGAATCCGAGCACCGGGACGTCCCAGCGCAGCGCGCTGTGCACCGCGGCGAGCATCGTGCCGTCGCCACCCACGGCAAGCACCATGTCCGGCTTGTCGTCGCCCGACACCACGGTGGCGCCTGAGGAGGCGATGTGGTCCCCGAGCCGCTCGGCGAATTGCTCGATCTCGGGGCGGCCGGAGCGAATGTGGAGCTCGAAGTTCAATCTGGCTCTTCTGACTCTTCGAGGAGCCGGCCGAGGATCGCAACCAGCTCGCTGGCCGGCTGGGGAAGGTCGGCGGGGTCGAGCCTCTGTAGCTCCTCGATCTTCTCCTCGATCTCGTGGATCAGCTCGGGGGTGAGCTCCATGCGACCGATTATGACCGGTCGCCCACCCCGAGCACCAGATCTACGGCCGCGGCGAAATCGGCGACGACATGGTCGGCGCCGCCGTTGCCCGCCTCCTCGGCCCCGGTGACCCCGCTGAGCACGAGGATCGAGGTCCAGCCCGCCTGTCCACGGGCCAGGGCGATGTCGGTGTCGATCCGATCGCCGATCACCCATACCGGTTCGGTGACGCGGGATCGGATCAGCTCAACCATCGGCGGGTGGGGCTTGCCCGCGACCTCCGGGGCCCGACCGGAGGCGGTGGCGATGGCGGCCACGATCGCACCGCACCCGGGAGCCATCCCGTGCTCGGTCGGATAGGTCGCATCGGTGTTGGTGGCGATGAATCTGGCACCGGAGCGAATCGCGGTCATGGCGTCGTGGACCACTTGATAGCTGAGACGACGGGTCAGCCCCACCAGGACCGAACGGGCCTCTGTGGGGTCGGTGGTGGCCTCGAGCCCGGCGCTCTCCAGCGCATCGACGACGCCGTCCTCCCCCACCAACAGCACCGGGCCGTCCTCTGGGCGGAGCATCTCCGCCGCGGCGCGTCCCGAGGTGAGCAGCTGCTCGGGTGTGACGGGGACGCCGGTCAGCATGGAGATCTTCTCGGCACCCGCCCGGGGGGAACGCAACGAGTTGTTGGTTATGTAGAGAACTTCGACCCCGGCCGAGTGGAGCCGGCTCAGCGCACCCGGGACCCCCGCCAGGACCTGGCTGCCCCGGTAGAGGACTCCGTCGAGATCCGTGAGGACGGTCAACCCTGGAGGAATCTGGCAAGCACCTCTTCGTAGAGGTGGGTGGTGCGTTCGACCGACTCCACCGAGACACGCTCGTCGTGCCCGTGGAAGAGCGACAGCATCTCGGAGAATCCCATGCGGTCGTCGTAGAGACCGACTCCGTATGCGATCGTTCCCTTCTTCTGCCGCCAGAACCTGGCGTCGGTGCCCACCGTCATCAGGGTGGGGAGGAGACGCCTGTGACCTTCCAACTTCTCGACGCTGTCGGCGATCGCCTCCCAGAGGGGGTTGTCGATCGGGCTCACGGTCGCCTCGATGTCCATGAACGGCTCGATCTCGACCTCGTCGCGGGCGCCACCCATCGCCTTGAACAGGTAGGAGTCCACGAACGACCGATCCATCCCGGGCAGTGACCTGATGTCGACATTCGCCTTGGCATGGCTGGCGATCACGTTCGACTTGACACCCGCCTGGAGCATGTTCGGCGAGACGGTGAGATGTGTGACCGCATGGGCGTAGCGGGCGAAGAGAGGGTCGTTGACCGCCAGTGACTCCAATGCCTGATCGACCCGATCGGGATCCACCAGATCGGCGCGAAGCTCCTCCGACAGGTCGAGTGTGTCGACGAACTCACGCCATTCCTGCGTGATGGCGACGGGCATCGGCTCCGAGAAGATCCCGTGGACCGCCTCGGCCATCTTGCGAAGTGCGTTGTCGGTTCCGTAGGGGGCCGAGCCGTGGCCGGGCGTGCCAGAGGAGCGCAGCACGGTCCAGAAGGCACCCTTCTCCCCCGTCGCCACGGGTATCGCCTCCTCCCTCGCATAGGAGATCGGTGGATATGCGACCTCGGTCAGCATGAAGTCCACCTCGGCCAGATCCCAACGCTCGTTCACCAGGGCACTCGCCCCCAGGGCCCCGCCCGCCTCCTCGTCTGCCAGGGCCGCGAACAGGAGGTCTCCCCGCGGCCGGCGCTCACCGGTGAGATAGGGCTTGGCCGCCACCGCCATCGCCGCGGTCACGTTCAGCATGTCCACCGCACCCCGGCCGTAGACCATCCCGTCCACGATCTCGGCCCCGAAGGGGTCGCGACTCCAACCCTCCGGATCCACCGGGACGACGTCGAGGTGAGGCGCCAGTGCCAGCGAGGGAGCTGCGCGGTCGGAGCCAGGCACTCGATATATCAGCGACTGCCTGCCGGGCGCGGGCTCGAAGATCTCCCCCTCGACACCGAAGAAGTCGAGAAGGGTCTCGACCGAGCGATGCTCGTGCCCGCTCTCAGGTGTGCCGTCATTGACACACTCGTTGCGAATCAGTTGTTGGAGGAGAGGGATCGCATGATCGCTCATGGGCGCAGCGTATCCAGAAGGTCGTACATCGTCTTGGTCAGGGGCATGCCGGACGCTTCATCCAATGGGACCCACCTCACCTCGTCGGCGTCGTCGCCTCGCTGCAGGTCGCCACCCACCACCTCACCGGCGAAGTCGATGAGGACGATGTGGTGCTCGGGCTCGATGACCTCGCCCACCCACAGGACTTCGCCGATCCGGACATCGAGACCGGTCTCCTCGGCCACCTCGCGGCGTGCGGCGGACTTCATCTCCTCCCCGAGCTCCACTTTGCCGCCGGGGACTGCCCACAGGCCGCGCCCGGGATCACGGCCCCGCCTCACCAGGAGGATCCTGTCCTCCTCGAGGATGACGACACCCACCCCCACCAGGGGGGACTCACTACCGGTCGTCATCGTGATGCATGATGATGGAGCGGGCCGCGAACCCACCGGCTTCGAAGAAGTTCTTGGCGAGGCGGTGCCCGGGAAGGACATGTGCGTCGAATTTGGTGATGCCTCGCTCCCGAAGCAGCTCCATGACCAGATCGCGCATCGCCTCACCCACCCCGACTTCCCTGGCCTCCGGGTCGACGAAGATCAGTCGGATCGCCCCGACCAGCTCGCCATCGGCCTGGGTGAGGAGACGTTCGACACGGCAGACGAGGAAACCGAACGGCTGCCGCTCGATCTCACCAATCAGGACGACTGTCTCCGGATCGTCCAGCGCCTGTAGAAATGCTGCAGATACCGGCTCGTCGAGACCGTCGGCCACCGGCCACATCCGGTGCAACGCCACCATCTCGTCC
Organism: Acidimicrobiia bacterium; assembly: GCA_035550735.1. Classification (GTDB taxonomy): domain Bacteria; phylum Actinomycetota; class Acidimicrobiia; order Spongiisociales; family ZC4RG35; genus JANQRA01. Next base: position 51,235 of record DASZOM010000001.1, read on the forward strand.
TCGAGGGCGCGGTAGAGAAGCTCCAGGACCTCGATGTCGTCGCCAGTGGCGAGGCGGGCCGATACCTTCATCGGGGCGACGTCCGACCCACCAACCGGCCCAGCCCCCACACCGTTACCAGCATCATCGCCTCGGCGACGATGCGCGGCCCCATCTTGGACGTGCCACGGGTTCGATCGCGAAAGCTGATCGGCACCTCGGTGATGGTCAGGCCACGTTGATGGGCCCGCCACGCCATCTCGACCTGGAAGCCGTAACCGGACGCACGAGCCTCCCGATAGGGAAGGGCGCGCAGAGCCTCTGCACGGAAGGCCCGAAATCCGGCGGTGGCGTCGCGGATCGGGAGGCCCAGCATCATCCGAGCGTAGATGTTGCCCGCCCTCGAGATGAATCGGCGGACGATGGGCCAGTCGGGAGTTGATCCGCCGGGCACATAGCGGGACCCGATGGCCAGATCGGCCCCCGCCCGAATCGCCGCCACCAGACGGGGCAGGTCGGCGGGGTCGTGCGAGAAGTCGGCGTCCATCTCGATGATCACCTCGGCGCCCTCTGCGAGGGCGTGGTCGAACGCGGCGGCGTAGGCCGGTCCGAGGCCCTCTTTCCGGGGGCGATGCAGGACCGATATCACCGGATCGTCGGCGGCGAGCCGATCGGCGAGCGCCCCGGTGCCGTCGGGGGAGCCGTCGTCGACGATCAACAGGCGGTACCCGTGGGCGACGATCGAAGGGGCTATCTGGGGGAGGTTCTCGAGCTCGTTGTAAGTCGGTAGGGCGACCGTGACCCGCTCAGTCGACACAGTCGAAGCAGATCATCTTGCGTTTGTTGGCGAGCTGGCTGGTCCTCTTGACCATGAAGCAGGACTGGCACACGAACTCGTCGGCCTTCTGGCTCTGAGCGTCGACGTTGAGGGTGAGCTCTTCGCGACGCATGGCACGTAGCTCGGCCACCTCGTCGACGAGCATCGCCTCGTTGGCCTCGTCGTCGAGCAGCTGGAGCTCCTGGTTCTCCAGCTCCTCCAGCGCCTCGGCGGTCTCCTCGTCGTGCTCTTCGTCCTCTTCGTCCTCGTCGTACTCGTCGTCGGATTCCTCTTCCTCGTCGAATTCCTCTTCACCGAGGTCGGCGGGAAGAGCCTCGTCCAGATCCTCCTCGAGATCCTCGTCGAGGGTCGCCTCGTCGATGTCTTCGATCTCCTCCAGGTCTTCGAGATCGTCGACGAGGTCTTCTGGATCGTCTGCTTCGATCAGGTTGTCCAAGTCTTTTTCAGCCATATTCGGGGCTCTCAGACCTCGTAGGGCGGCGGGAGTATGCCACATTCCTCAAATCTTGAGACGTAGCGCGGCCGGCACAACCCGGCCACTGACCGGGGTATTCCCGAGGTAGTCACCGTCCGCTTCCACGGGCCAGACGACGTCGGTCTCGATCTTGAAATGCGACGTGGAGAGACGGCGCACCGTTCGATCACGAAGATGCGTTCCCTTGATCACCTTCGGGACCAGAGCCGGGGCCTGACGTTTGCGGGCATCGATGATCTGGAGGTCGAGGACGCCGTCGACGAGTGTCGCCTTGGGAGCCACGTTCCAACCGCCCGCGAAGAACTGGGCGTTTGCCAATATGACCGCCAATGCGCCCGACTCATAGGTTCGGCGTTCGGTCTCGATGCTGACATTGGCACGGGGAAAACCCGGGAGACGGGCTGCGAAGGCGAGGGGGTAACGGGCGGCTCCAAGCCGCCGACCGAGACGCGGCGCGGTTTGCGCAGCCGCCGCTCCCACTCCCGTCTGGGCTACGTTGACGAAGTACCGGGTGCCCCAGGAGCCCTCGAGTGTCGCCACGTCGATCGGATAGACCTGATCACCGACCAGATGCGTCGCCGCCGCGGCGAGGTCCTGGGGTATTCCGAACGTGCGCAACAGGTCACAACCCGTGCCCGCAGGGAGAACGCCGATCACCGGAGTCTCCATCCCGTTCGACAGCAAGACATTCGCAAGCAGGTTCACCGTGCCGTCCCCACCCACCGCGGCGAAGTGCTCGAAGCCGTCCCGGGCACCGGCCGAGATCACCTCGACTGCCGCCTCCCGTCCCTGTGGCGTCTCGATCCTGGCATCGACACCGGCCGCCTCCAACGCGGTGCGTACCGTCTCGGGGCTCACCGCACTGCGACCGGCGACGGTGTTGACCACCACCAGCCAGCGAGCCATCAGCCGACACCCTGGGCGGCCACGACTCCCCTGTCGACCGCCCGCAGGGCGTCCGACGCCTCGTCTGCGATCTCGGAGGCAGCGTCACGGAGTTGACGGAGCAGGTCGGCGAGTTGACGGCTGACCCGGACGAAGTCTCCTGGGGCCATGCCTTTCGTGGCGAGATCGTCGAAGGACGCCCCTCCTGCCCACTCATGGGCGACCCTTCCGAACCCGGGGTCGGGTCGGCGCATCGGAGTCAGGCGGTATTCCCCTCCAAGGTCGTTCAGCTCCTTCCAGATGCTCTCGACCATGTCCCATCGCTCTTCGAGCATCTCGGTGGGCCAGTCCGGCGACGACACCTGGTCGGTTCTCGGCTCGTAGACGAACACCGAGACCAGCGCGACCAGCTCGGGTACGTCGAGCCCGTGGAAGGCCCCCCGCTCCAGGGCCTCGGTTACCAACAGGTCGGATTCGTTGTAGATCCGGCGCAACCGCATTCCCCGCGGTGTGAGCGACCATCCATCCATGTAGCCGAGGTCGGTCAGCAGCTCACGGATCGCCTTGAACTCCTCGACCAGCCCGAACCCGGACGATCTTCGCACCGTCCGCAGCTGTTCGAGACGGGCGGAGATCCTCCGCGCCTTTCGCAGGGCCGAGACGTGATGGGCGGCGTCGGGGCACTCCGCCACCGGATGGTCCACCATCAGGTGGGACCGCGGCCCCCGGTCGCCGCGACGTGGCGGGACCTTGCGCAGCATGCGAAGGGTGTCCTGAACGAATCGGCGATCCCGCGGCCGGAACGGCGCGGGCAGCGAGATGTTGGCCACGACCTCACTGGCTTCCGGGATCTGGCGATATCCCAGGGTGGACACCCGCCCCGCCGTGGACAGCATCAGGTATCGGGAGCCCCCGTCCTTCGAGGAGAGCCGCTTGAGGACGACATATCTCCCGTCTCGCGGACCGCCCACCACGTCGAGCACCTGACCGGGACCGAGCAGCGCGGCCATCCCGTCGCGTCGGTGCGAAGGCGGGGCGGCCTCGACCATGGCCAGGTACTGCTCGACATCGCCGCGCTCGCACCGCGCCTGGTCCAGCTCCTTGCGGAGCTGCTCTTCCAGGGCCTCGATCTGGTTGCCCGACTGCGTCTTGCGCTCCTCACGCTGAAAGGCGGCGAATGACGCCCGCAGCAACTCCTCGGCACGTGACTCGGAGTAGTTGGCCACCAGATTGGCGGTCATGTTGTACGTGGGCCGGAAGCTCGACTCGAGCTCGTGCGCCCCGAGCGAGGCGATCTCGGTCACCTGCCGGAACCTGACGAACGGGGAATGGAGGACCACGCCGAATCCCTCGACATCGATACCCCTCCTGCCGGCGCGACCTGTGAGCTGGGTGTAGTCGCCCGGCTGGAGCAGCTCGTGGGACTCCCCGTTGAACTTGCTCAGATTCTCGATCACGACGGACCGGGCCGGCATGTTGATCCCGAGTGCGAGTGTCTCTGTGGCGAAGACCACCTTGATGAGCCCTCGCTTGAACAGCTCCTCGACCGTCTCCTTGAAGGCGGGGACCAGCCCGGCGTGATGAGCCGCGATCCCCGATTCGAGAGCCCACACCCAGCGGTCGTACCCGAGAACGTCGAGGTCTTCGCCCCCGAGGTGATCGGTCAGATCCTCGGCAATCTCCCGGATAGCGCTCCGCTCCTCGGCGCTGGTGAGCCGTACCCCGGACTCGGCCAGCCGCATGGCAGCGGCGTCACATCCTGCCCTCGAGAAGATGAAGTAGATGGCGGGCAGCATCCGGTTCGCCGCCAGCTCCTCGATGGTCTCCGCCCGGGTCGGTGTCTTGAATCGACGCCGTCGACCCCGTTCCAGGCTGAGCATGTGCTCCAGCCGGGGGTTGGGCCGTCTCCTGCCATCTCTCTCGGCGAACATGGGGAGGAAGTGCATCTGGCCCGTCCCCGACCGCTCTTTGACCATGTACATCGACTCCAGGGGGACCGGTCGCTCGGTGCTGGCGACGAGGCGCGTCGGGCCCCGACGCTCTTCTATCCATTGGGCGAACTCGACGTTGTTGGAGATGGTCGCCGACAAGCAGACGAACCGCACATGGGACGGGCAGTGGATGATCACCTCCTCCCAGGCGGCCCCGCGGGAGGGATCCTGGAGATAGTGCGCCTCGTCGAGGATCACCGTCGCCACATCGTCGAGCCGGTCCGGGTCGGCATAGATCATGTTGCGCAGCACCTCGAGGGTGGCGACGATCACCGCGGCGTCGGGATTGACCACGTTGTCACCGGTGAGGAGACCCACCTCTCCGGGTGGGTAGACCACGGACAGGTCGGCGAACTTCTGATTGGAAAGCGCCTTGATCGGTGTCGTGTAGAAGACCCGCTGGCCCGAGGAACGGGCCAGGTACGTGGCCGCCTCGGCGACCAGCGTCTTGCCGGCCCCGGTGGGCGCGGTCACCACCACCGAGATGCCTTCCTCTATGGCGGCAGCAGCCTCACGTTGGAACTCGTCGGCGACGAACTCGAACCGGTTCCAGAACTCCTCGAGGCTCACTTCTTCAGCACCAGCCTGACCAGCCAGTAGGTGATCTCATACATGAGATACAAGGGCCCTGAGAGTGCGAAGAGCGTGAGGGCATCGCCACTCGGGGTGATGAGCGCCGCACCCAGGACCACCAGGATGACGGCCCAGCGTCGGCCCCGGGAAAGTTGGGCCGAGGAGACGACACCGAATGCGGCGGCCGCAAAGAGGAACACCGGGTAGAGGAAGGCGAGTCCAAAGGCGAGGAGGAAACGGAGCACGAAGGCGTAGTAATCACCGACCAGGAGATCGTTTCTGATGTCGGGGAAGATCCCGAGCAGGAACTCGAGACCGCGGGGCAGGAGCCAGTAGCCGAAGATGACTCCCCCGACGAAGAGGATCACCAGGGCGGCGACGATCGGGACGGCCCACTTTCTCTCCTTGCCGGTGAGTGCCGGGGTGACGAAGGCCCAGATCTGGTAGAGCACCACCGGGCTGGCCAGGATCACACCGCCGAAGAGGGCGATCCTCATCAGGACTCCCCATTCCTCCCCCGCCCGCAGTGCCTGGAACTGACGGCCCGGAGCGGCATCGTGGAACGGGGCCTCGAGAATAGAACGTAGGGCGTCGGCGAAGAAGAAGGCGACGACACCGCCGATCGTCAGTGCGATCACGATCTTGAGCAACCGCCAGCGCAGCTCCTCGAGATGGGAGAGGATGGTCTGGGGGTTATCGCTCACTCTTCGGGATCGGATGGGGCGGCGTCCGGCTCCCGCTCCGCCTCCATCGCCTCGAGGTCACGCATGGCGTCCTCCGGCGTGGGCCCCGAGACAGGCTTGGGACCCTTCCATTGGTAGCGCTTGCCGCCTATCTCGCCCACCTCGTCCCTGATCTCGGTGAATGGCTTCTTCACGTCTTCGAGCGGGCTCTTCAGCTCCTGGCCCACCGTCTTGAGATCCTTCACCTCGGCCTCGAGGCCTGCGGTTATCTCCCGGGCGGCGTTGCGCAGCTCCCTGGTCCATTCCCCGAGCTTGCGGGCGATTTCGGGCAGACGATGAGGGCCCAGGACGATGAGGGCGATGATGGCGATGATGACGACCTCGCCGGGCTGGAGCATGGGCGGATGCTAAAGGTTCGGCCTCGAGTACAGGGATGGGTGGGGCGTCGTGCGGGTGCGACGCAAAGTCGGCTCGCTATAAAAGGAGAAGGTGGCGACCGCCCGATCGCCACCTTCTCAGCAGAGCACCGTCCCCCCGGCGCTCAACCCTCGGTCTTCAGCCGGCCAAGAGGCGGAGTGGATCCGGCTCCGTCTCCAGGGCGGCCATGAATGCCTCGATCTCCTCCTCGGTGATCGGGTCGGGGTTGATGACCTCGAAATGAACGCCTGTAGCAAGCAGCACACTGACGACACGGGAGTTCGCCGGGCGCCTCTGCTCGGACGTGCAGCTCGGGCACTTGAAGCAATAGTCGCCTTCCCTACCGCCTGGACGCAGCTCCAGTGCCACGTCTCCGGGCGTCAGGTGGATATCGCCACAACGAGTGCACGTTGTCTTGATGGTGGTCATCTCTTGGTCTCCGGTCTCCGCATTCGGTAGAGAACGGAATCGGCAAATTGATGCGAGAACTGAAGCGCGTGCCGCTAGGTCTTTCGACCCCTATTGATGTGCGGAGAGGATCGCGGAGCCGATTTTCTCTACACGTTCGGCCACTTTCGCGCCTTCGACGAGACGCGCCTGTGTGCCGAGCCGGAGGAGGAGACGGGCGGGGACCTCGGTGTCCGGGGAATGAAACCGGATCCGGGTCCGGTCCTTGCTCTCGCTGATCACCTCCACCGGGTAGTACTCGAGGACCCATCGGGCCGCGGGTGCGAGGTCGATCACGGAGACGATGTCGTCATCCGAGGGCGTGTATCCGACGAATGGCTCGGGGATCTCTGCGGGCCGCTCGAAGGTCTCTGGAAGGACCGTCATCTCCTTGATCCGGTCGACACGGAAGGTGCGCTGACCGTCGACGAGCCGGCAGTGGCCGAGCACGTACCACCGTCCCAGGGTGGTGAAGACAGACCACGGCTCGATCTCCCGCCCGGTCGTCTCCTCGCGGCCCACCGAGCGGTAGGTGATGCGGACCACGTGCTGATCGGCAGCCGCGTCCCTCAGGGCGCCAACGCTCTTCGACTCGTCGGGCACGTCGACGACGAGTGAGGTGTCGGCCTCCGGGATCACCGCCTTGGTGAGCTTGCGCACGGCCGACTCCAGGGCCGGGCTCGCCTCGCCGGAGGCGATGACCGTCAGCCCGGCGGCGAGCAGGCCGAGAGCCTCGGTCGGGGTGAGACGGGGCGCCTTGGCGAAGAAGTCGGCGGCGTCGATGACCACCTCGTCCTCGTCGAGGTAGGCCTCCATGAGGTCGCCCGGGCCGTAGCCGGGGAGCCCGCAAACGAAGATGGTGTCGAGGTCGCGGGTCAGCTGCTCTCTGGTGTACCCAAACCGCTCGGTGATCTCGTCGACGTCGACGGCCGTCCGGTCGAGCACGTATGGGATCAGCGCCAGGATCCGTGAGATGCGGGAGACGGTGCGCGAGCTCATGACAACTGGGCGAGGGCTTCTCCGACTCGGGCCACCACTGCGGCGCGCATCTCGTCTGGGGCGACGACCTCGGCGGAGGCACCGAAGCTGAGCAGCCATCCGATGAAAGCGTCGCGGTTGGTCACGTTGACCGTGGTGGTGAGCTCGCCGGCGGGCTCGGGGACCCCCAACGATCGAGCAGCCCACCAGGCCACGTCGGGGTCGAAGCGAACCGTCGTCGGGGTCTCGGGGTCCAGCCCCGCCTCCCAGGGCTGGGCAGCGACCGCCTTGCGCATGTCGAAGCCCCTCGGCTTCTTGAACGCCCCCTCTTCGGCACCCAGCTCGAGATCGGAGATGCGGTCGACCCGGTACATCCGCTCCCCCTCGGGGCTCTTACCGACCAGATACCAGTGCCCGCGGCGGTGGGCGATGCCATATGGCTCGATAGGGCGCTCGTGACCGCGGTAGGTGAACTTGACCTTGCGCCTCTCCGTCACCGCGGCGAACAGGTCGCCGAGCACATCCACACCTTCACCCAGATCGGCACCGAGCGGTTCCAGACCGGCGCCGCGCTCGACTCCCCCCAGCTTGATCAGCGCGCCCAATCCGGCCTCGGTGCCACCCAGTCGCACCATCCGAGCCGCCACCGAGAGGGCAACGCGCTCCTCCTGATCGAGTCCCGGATCAGGGATGCCGTACTCCTCGGGGTCGACGGTGTATCCCTCGTCGATCTCCCAGGCATCCAGTGCCTCCAACTTCAGGGGCACTCCGAGACGACGAAGCACCTGCTTGTCCCGCTCGAACATGCGGTGGAAGGCCTCGTCGGATTGGTCGGCGTAACCGTGGACCGTGTTGCGAATGTCGTTCGACGTGACCGGCACCGGCGACTCCAGCAGATAGATGAGCAGGTTGAGGATCCGCTCCACGACGTTCTGCATGGCCCCACGTTATGCCCTCGAATCACGAACCCCGGGTTCCTCGAGCCGGATTTGGTGCAAATCCGCTCAAGTTCGAGCGGTCGAAATGCCGGGCCGATCCCCACGAGGAACGCGTCGGACGAAGTTGAGCGGATTTCCGCCGGATATGGCGTGAGCAACCCGGGGTTGCGAGTGAAGTCAACCCGGGGTTGCAAGAGAAGGAGGTCTGATCCTCAGAGGCTGGCGATCAGCTTCTCGACCCGCTCGTCTTCGGATTTGAAGGGGTCTTTGCACATCACCGTGCGCTGCGCCTGGTCGTTGAGTTTGAGATGCACCCAGTCGACGGTGAAGTCGCGCTTGCGGGCCTTCGCCGCCTTGATGAAGGCGCCACGGAGACGGGCACGTGTCGTCTGTGGAGGCCTGACCACCGCCTCCGCCACCTTCTCGTCGTTGACCACACGATCGGTGAGACCGGCGTTCTCCATCATGTAGTAGAGACCTCGACTCCGGTCGACGTCGTGGTAGGCCAGGTCCATCATCGACATCCTCGGGTCGGACAGGGGTATCCCCCGCTTCGACGAGTACCTCTCCAACAGCTTGTACTTCATCACCCAGTCGACCTCACGGTCGAGGGTCATCGGGTCCTTCTCCAGACCCGTCAGAAGATGCTCCCAGCGGTCGACCGCCGCCTGGACCTGTGGGGGAAATCCGGGGCTCCGGGCAAACCGCATCGCCCGATCGAGGTACTCCCACTGGATGTCGAGGGCGCTCAGCTCCCTGCCGTTGGCGAGACGGAGCTTTCGGGAGCAGGTGGTGTCGTGGGAGACCTCCCTGATCGCCCGGATCGGGTTCTCCAACGTCAAATCGCGGAACACGACGTCGCGTTCGATCATCTGCAGGAGCGCCACCATCGTCCCCACCTTGACGAAGGTCGCGTACTCGCTCATGTTGGAGTCCCCGGCGATGACGTGGAGCCGGCGGTAGCGCTCGGCGTCGGCGTGCGGCTCGTCTCTGGTGTTGATGATGGGTCTCGACCTGGTCGTCGCCGAGGACACGCCTTCCCAGATGTGGTCGGCTCGCTGGGCGACGGTGTACCCCGTGCCCCGAGGAGTCTGGGTCAGCTTCCCGGCTCCGACGAAGATCTGACGGGTCACCAGGAAGGGGATGAGGACGTCGACGGTGCGGTGGAAGTCCTTGTGCCGGCTGACCAGATAGTTCTCGTGACAGCCGTAGGAGTTGCCGGCGCTGTCGGTGTTGTTCTTGAAGACGTAGATCTCGCCCCGTATCCCCTCCTCCTCGAGACGCTCCTCGGCCCCGGTGACCAGCCCCTCGAGGATGCGCTCGCCCGCCTTGTCATGGGCGACCACGTCCTCGATGCTGTCGCACTCAGGTGTGGCGTACTCGGGGTGGGACCCCACATCGAGATAGAGCCGCGCCCCGTTCTCCAAGAAGACGTTGGAGGACCGGCCCCACGACACCACACGACGAAACAGATACCGGGCGACCTCGTCCGGGCTCAGACGGCGCTGGCCACGCAGCGTGCACGTGACGCCGTATTCGTTTTCCAGCCCGAAGATCCTGCGGTCCACGGCGGTCAGGCTATACCGATCGGGGGGCTCTAACCGGAAGTGATCTCGGAGGGTGTCAACCTGCGAAAGGCGCGGCGCCCGTTGCCACCGTCGAGGACTGCCACCTCCCACCCCTCCGACTCCCGACCCTCGGCCCGGGAGAAGGCCTCGGTGCCCGCCGCGAAGGCGTCGGCGAGGGACATGTCCTCGCGCCACAACTCGGCGAGGGCCTCCACCAATTGCTCTGCCTTCCCCCCGATGGCCACATAGCGGCGCTCGTCGTAGAGCGTGCCGTCGTAGGTGACCCGGAACAGCTTGTGCTCCGAGCTGTCCTCGGATATCTCGGCGAGCAGTATCTCGACCTCGAAGGGCTTGGGGTCACGGGTGAAGATGATGCCCAGCGTCTGGGCGAATGCGGTGGCGAGGCCCATGGCGGTGACGTCCTCGCGCGAGTAGAGGTAGCCCATGAGATCGGCCTGGCGGATCCCGGCCTTGCGAAGGGTCTCGAACTCGTTGTACTTGCCGACACCGGCGAATGCGATCCGGTCGTACACCTCTGAGATCTTGTGAAGCGCCGTGGAGGGGTTCTCGGCGAGGAGAAGCACACCGTCGGCGTAGTCGACGGCGACGATGGACCGGCCCCGGGCGATGCCCTTCCTGGCGAACTCCGCCTTGTCCCGGACCAGCTGTTCCGGGGCGACGTAGAACGGGATCGTCATCGCACGCTCTCCACGGCCTCTTCGGCCAGTGGGAAGATGGTCGCATCGTCCAGCTCGACGAGGCCTGCGGAGTCGATGCGGACGACGTTGGGGAGGATTCCTCGCAGGAGGTCGGGCCCGCCGGTTGCGGTGTCCTCGCGTGATGCGGAGACCAGGGCGTTGACCGCTAAAGCGGTCGCCTCGGTGTCGGACAGGTCCTCCCGGTATGCGGTGCGGAGGTATGACTTGGCGAGACGTGAGCCCGATCCGGTGCTCCCGAACTCTGTCTCCTCGTAGCGCCCGCCGACCACGTCGAAGGAGTACACCCTTCCCCGACCTTCCCGGTCGTCGTACCCGGCGAACAGCGGGACCACCACCAGACCCTGGAAGGCCATGGGGAGCTGGCTCCTCACCAGCCGTGCCAGGAAGGAGGCCTTGCCATCGAGGGAGAGGCGGATCCCCTCGATCTTCTCGTAGTGCTCCAACTCCACCTGGAAGAGCTTGACCATGTCCATCGCCAGACCGGCCGCCCCGGCCACGGCGACGGCGGAGAACTGGTCGGCCGGGAACACCTTCCGTATCGATCGGTGGGCGACGAGATGGCCCTCGGTGGCGCGTCTGTCGCCTGCCATCACCACACCGCCGCCATAACGCAGGGCGAGGACGGTGGTGCCCTCCGGCACGGAGGGCACGGAAGCCCCGGGTGGTATGGAGATGATCGGGCCTACCCCGAGCGATTCGAGCAGGTCGGTGAAGCTGGAGCCTGGGATCGGTGCGTTGAGAGGGAGCGGGCCGATCGGTTTATCGATCACTGCCCACCTTTCTGCACGTAGTTCTTGACGAATTCCTCTGCGTTCTCCTCCAGCACCTCGTCGATCTCGTCCAACAGGTCGTCGAGGGCGTCGAGATCGGTCTCGGACCCGCCGGTCTTCGAGTCCTCTACCTCGGTCTCCTCCTGACGACGGCCTTCCGACTGGCTTCTCTCTCTATCTGACATCTGACTTCATCCTTCCAGACGCCGCAGTAGGTCCGCTGCGTCTTCGGCGTTGTCCAACAGGTCGCCGACCAGGGCGGCGTTCCCCCGCAGTGGCTCCATCATAGGAACCCGTTTCAAGTGCGACTCCCCGACATCGAACACCAGGGAGTCCCAGTTGGCAGCCACCAGCGACCCGGAGAACTCGCTCACACACCGCCCCCGGAAGTAGGCGCGTGTCCGTGAGGGTGGGTTGGAGATGGCGGCCACGATCTCCGAGTCGGTGAACAGCCGGCGCATCGACCCCCGGGCGGCGAGCCTGTTGTAGAGGCCCCGCTCCGGGTCGACATCGTGATACTGCAGGTCGAGGGCCCGGAGCTTGTTGTTCGTCCAGCTCAGCCCGTCCCTCCCGATGAAACCCTCGAGCATGCGCTTCTTGGCGACCCAGTCCAGCGTGTCCGCCAGCCTGTCGGGATCGGTTTGCAGCAGGTCGAGGGTCCGCTCCCACTCCGTGATCAGCCGGTCCCAGACCGGGTCGTCGAGCTCCTTCTCGGCGTACTTCGCCAGCCACTCGAGATACCTGCCCTGGATCTCGAGAGCGGTGGCAGTCCCTCCGCCGTCGAGTTGGATCGGCCGTCCCAGACCGATGTCGTGGCTTACCTGCCAGCACGACTCCACCGGGTCGAAGAGGTCGAGGGGATCAGGGATCGCCCCATCTTCCAGGGCCGCCAGCATCAGAGCGGTGGTGCCCATCTTCAGGAAGATCTGGTACTCGGAGAGGTTGGCGTCGCCGAGGATGACATGGAGTCGCCGATACTGGGAGGGATCGCCGTGTGGTTCGTCCCTGGTGTTGACGATGGGACGCTTCAAGGTCGTCTCGAGCCCAACTTCCTCCTCGAAGAAGTCTCCCCGCTGGGTGATCTGGAAGTCGACGTCGGCGCGGTCGTTCTCCTTGCCCACCTTGCCCGCTCCCGTGAATATCTGGCGGGTGACCATGAAGGTCATCGCGTACCGGATCACGTCTCCGAACGGTGTCTCCCGGCTGAGCAGGTAGTTCTCGTGAGCGCCATACGAGTTGCCCTTGCCGTCTGAGTTGTTCTTGTAGAGCGAGACCTGGCGCCCCGCCGCCTCACTGGCGGCGATGGACGCCCGATGCATCACGACTTCGCCCGCCTTGTCGTAGAGGGCGGCCTCCAGCGGGTCGTACGTCTCCGGACCGCTGTACTCGGGGTGGGCGTGATCCACGTAGAGGCGGGCTCCGTTGGCCAACACCGAGTTGACCACCGCGCCTTCCGGATCGATCAGGCTATACGTGTCGTGGCCGAAGCCCCGGGCGTCACGCCCCGGCGACTCCTCCTCGTACGACCACTGGACCTTGACCCGATCCCCCGGATAACTGTTGACCACCAGGGAGGAGGCGACCGCCGGATTGAACGCCGGGTCGCCGCGCACGACGATGCCGTACTCGGTCTCCGTGCCGAGCACCTTGTGCAACGCCATTACAGGTACTGACCGCCAGCGACCTTCTCGATGAGCCGGCTCTCTTGGTCCCCGCCCACCAGGGTGCGGACGTAGACGATACGCTCACCCTTCTTGCCGGAGATCTTCGCCCAGTCGTCGGGGTTGGTCGTGTTGGGGAGGTCTTCGTGCTCGCGGAACTCTTGCTTGATCGCCGTGATGAGGTCCGCCTTGCGCACTCCCCCTCCGCCACCGGCGATCTGACGCTTGATGGCGTCCTTCTTCGCCCTGCGCACGATGTTCTCGATCATGGCTCCGCTGGCGAAGTCCTTGAAGTAGAGCACTTCGCGATCACCGTTGGCATAGGTGACTTCGAGGAACTCGTTCTCCTTGTCCTCGGCGTACATGCCCTCGACGGTGGCCTCGATCATCTCTCCGATCACCTGGGATGCGCTGCGACCACCGGCGTCCTCAGGATCGAGCGGGGTCTCATCGGTCAGGTAGATCCGGAAGATCTCCTTGGCTGCGACCGGGTCGGGCCGGTTGATCTTGATCTTGACGTCGAGACGGCCCGGGCGGAGGATCGCCGGGTCGATCAGGTCCTCACGGTTGGAGGCGCCGATGACGACCACGTTCTTCAGGGACTCGACACCGTCGAGCTCTGAGAGGAGCTGGGGCACGATCGTCGATTCGACGTCGGAGCTGATCCCGGTGCCCCTGGTGCGGAACAGGGAGTCCATCTCGTCGAAGAACACGATGACCGGCACACCCTCGTCCGACTTCTCCTTGGCGCGCTGGAAGATGAGCCGGATCTGCCGCTCGGTCTCACCGACCCACTTGTTGAGAAGCTCGGGCCCTTTGATGTTGAGGAAGTAGGACCGCACGTCGGGATTGCCCGAAAGCTCGGACACCTTCTTGGCCAGGCTGTTGGCGACTGCCTTGGCGATGAGAGTCTTCCCACAGCCGGGTGGCCCGTACAGCAGGATCCCCTTGGGTGGGTCGAGCTCGTACTCGCGGAAGAGGTCGCGATGGAGATAGGGCAATTCGACGGTGTCCCGGATCATCTCGATCTGGTCGGCCAACCCGCCGACGTCCGCGTAGGTGATGTCGGGGACCTCTTCGAGGATCAGGTCCTCGACCTCGGGGCGCTCCAGCTTCTCCAGGATCAACGAGGTCTTGGTGTCGATGCGGACGTAATCCCCGGGACGCAATTTGACGTCCATCATCGCGTCGGAGCGGTTGAGCACCCTCTCCTCGTCGGCGTGGGCGATGACGACCACCCTGCCGTCGTCCATCACCTCACGGACACGGAGCACCTCACCGGCCGGCTCGAAATAGCGGACGTCGATGATGTTGAACGCCTCGTTCAACAGGACTTCCTGACCGACCTGGAGCTTCTTGACCTCGACCGAGGGCTGGGCGGCGACCCGGAGCTTGCGATTGCCGGTGAGGACATCGACGGTGCCGTCGTCGCTCACGTTGAGCACGGTCCCGAAGTTGTTGGGAGGCTGCGTGAGCTTCTCTACCTCCTCACGAAGGACTCCGAGTTGCTCCCTGGCCTCCTCGAGCAGAGCTGACAGCTTGTCGTTCTGATTGACCACACGGTCGAGACGATCCTGGGCCCGAGCCAGCTCGGACTCGAGCTCCTCGCTCCTCCCCGGAGCATCACGGAGCCTGCGACGCAAGAAGGACACTTCCTCTTCGAGCGCGGACACGACTTTTCGCAGCTGTGCCGCGTCTTCGCGATTGCGTCCTTCATCCACTCGGCTACCTCCTGGCTTTCGGTGGCCTCCGGCCAGTATACGAATGCCTTTCGTTACTTCTCAGGGTTAGCTCCACGGTGATCATCGGCCACTTTCCGCATGAAAGTGAGGAACCCGGTGTGCCCCACCATGGAGTGCTCGGGACGCACGGAGCGGCCGCTCACGTTCCATTCACGCATCAGGAACTCCCGAACCTCGATCTCGGCGAACCGGCCCGAGGCCCGTGCTCTCTCCACCATGGTCTGCACCTGGGGCACGGTTGGCAGATAAGCACAAATCACACCGCCATCGGGTTGATGACGGGCTGCGGCGTCCAGGGTGTGCCACGGCTCGGGCAGATCGAGGACGATCCGCTCCGGCTCGACGACGGCGACCTGCTCGGCGACATCGCCGATCCTGATCTCGACGTTCGGCGGGATCGTGCCGAACCAGCGCTCCAGGGTCTTGCGGGCATGGGCGGCATGGTCCTCACGCAGCTCCACGCTGACCACCCGTCCCGCCGGGCCCACCGCGCGGGACAGCGCCAGGGTGAGCGCTCCCGAGCCGGTGCCTGCCTCGAGCACGGTCATCCCGGGGGCGATGTCGGCGAAGATCAGGATCGGCCCCAGGTCCTTGGGGTAGACCACCTGGGCGCCCCGCTTCATCTTCAGGATGAAGTCTGCCAGCCGGGGTCGGAGCAGGAGGAGCCGGGCGCCACTCGACGAGGTCACCCAGGTCCCGTCCTCGCAGCCGACGAGGGCGTCATGGGGCACCGAGCCCTGGTGATATTGGAATGTCTTGCCACGCTCCAGCCGGAGCAGGAAATGGCGCCCCTTGGAGTCGATCAGCAACGCAGGGTCGCCTTCACCCAGAGCCATCAGATCACCGCCGAGATGACCGCCACCGCCAGGCTGAGCACCATCGCGATGACGACCACCCAGATCACGACTTTCACGAATCTCTGCTTCGGCATAGTGTCTTCTGCTGATCGACTTCCCGGGCCACGGTAGACACATGGGTCTCATCAAACAGCGACTGGAGCGAGCGGTGTTCGGCGGCTCCGACTTGCGGGCCGCGGCCCGCGTGCGGACCCTGCGCGGGCTCCGCGAGGGTGACCGGCGCGACCTGCTCACCGGTCTCGGGCTCGCCGCCCTCGCATACCTGCGCAAGACCGCTCCCAGACGGGAACTGATCTATCGAAAGACGGTGACCCCGGGCACGGCTCTCGTGATCCACCACAAGAAGCGGGGCACTCCCCGGCTCGAGATCGTCAAGCCGAAAAAGCGCTGAAGAACATTCTGTGAGGGTCTGTAGGCACTGTGAGTGCAACAACACTCACAGAACGGTTTCAGACCCGGTAGACCTCGACGACGGTCTTGTTGCGCGATCCGCGGCGGCGCCCGAAGACGAAGGCTGCGACCACGACGCCGGCGACGGCGAGCCCTATCAACATCGCCGTGTTCTTCACCGACTCCCTGGTCTCGTCGACCGCCCCTACCAGCTCCCTGGCCTTGGCCTCGATGTCATCACGGCTGATCAACGGACATCCTCCATCCGACGATCCCGGCTGCCGCGGCGGCGGCCACGGCGGTTATGCCCCTGGACAGGACCACCCACCATTCACCCTCCGGCAAGAGGAGCTGCAGGCCGTAATAGAGCGCCCAGGCCAGGCATACCGCCCCGATGGCCAGGGCGATGGCGCCCCCGAAGCCCATCCCAGCCGCCCGGCCCAGCCGTTTCGCCGGTTCGAGGGTCTCCTGTCGCAGGTACTCACGCGACATCTCGACGAGTTCGGTGGCGATCTGTGGGATCTCACGGGGATCGGGCATCGATCGATGAATCTAACAAGTGCTGGACACTCCGCTACCCGGCGGTAACGTGCGATCCCGGTGCACTTCATAGCCTCGATGCGTTCGCTCGGGCCTCGTTACGTCGCGCTGTGGGTCGGTCAGACCATCAGTCAGTTCGGCACGTACATCGCATACCTGACGGTGCCCCTCCTCGTCCTCCACATCCAGGAGGCGGTTGGCTCGGAGAACACCCTCGACTTCGCCATCGCCTACTCCCTCGAGACCGCCCCCACGCTTCTCGTCGGCCTGGTGGGAGGTGTCCTGCTCGACCGCATCCATCTCCGCCCGGTGATGATCGCCACCGACCTGCTCCGAGCCTGCGCCTTCTTCTACCTGGCCGCCGGTGTCGGGACCTACGGGGTGGGCACCGTCTTCGCCGTGGCGTTCGTCGTCGGCTCGATGACGACTCTGTTCGACGGCGCCCTGTACGCCATGATCCCGGCGCTGGTCCCCAAGGAGCGCTACTCCGACGCCAACTCGTTCATCACCGCCTCCATCCAGGCCAGCTTCGCATTCGGGCCCCTGGTAGCCGGTGTGATCGCCTTCCTGTTCGCCGGCCCCCAGCTGGGTTTGTTCATCAACGGGGTGACATTCGTGCTGTCCGCCTGGAGTCTCAAATACGTGGGCCGGGTCAGCCACCATCGCGAGCAGGGCGATCGGGCGCCTTTCCTGACCGAGTTCGTCGCCGGGATGAGACGGATCTGGGAGGAGCCCAGACTCCGCATCTCCACCATCTCGGCTGCGGTGCCCAACTTCGTGATGGGCTTCATGGAGGCGACGTTCGTTGTCCTCTTCACGGTGGTCATCGGCACCCAGACCGAAGCCGAGATGGGAGTCCTCCTCTTCTTCATGGGGCTCGGTGGTCTGATCGGGGCCCTGTTCGCCCCCAGGGTGACCAGGGTCTTCGGACTCGGGCGCGCCATGGTCATGGGTCTCAGCCTTGCCGGGGTGACCTTGTTCGCCTTCATGTTCACCACATACGGCGTCCTTCCCATGGTGCTGTTGGCGTTGTTCATGTTCGGCGTGTCTGTGATCAACATCCCCCTCGCCACCATCCGCCAGATCTTTGCCGGCGAGGCCACCCTGGGCAGGGTGATCACCGCGGCCAGGGCCATCGGCTGGGCCACCCTTCCCCTCGGTGCCCTGGTAGGCGGTTGGCTGGGGAACACCGAGACGACCTATCCCTGGATCGCCCGCTTGTTCCCGCTGATCCTGATGGCTTGCGCCCTCTGGTTGTTCACCACGGTGATCTGGTCGGACACCTTCGGGCCGGAGTACCAGCAGGGCGCCCACGAGCGCCCGGCGACACCAAGGCGGCCGGCCGCCGCCGACTAGGGGTCAGCCCTGGCTGAAAGCGGTCGCCTGTGTCAGCGGGTTGAGGTCGCCCAACGACTCTGCGACCACCACCAGGTCGTCACCAGGCTCGAACACGAAGTCGGTGGCCAGGTTGGACATGGTTTGGCCGTCCCGGGTCACCGCGAGCAGGGTGGCACCATGGTCGCGACGCAGCATCGTGGACGCCTCGTCGATCGGCTTGCCCAGGAACTTGTCCGGCAGGTTCACCCGGTAGAGCTCCGAGCCCTCGCCCCCCGAGACCAGATCGGTGACCAGCTCGGAGAGACCCGGGTAGAGAGCCGACCTGGCGAGGAGATGTGAGGCCAGCTTGGACGTCACCATGATCTCGTCGACCTTGGTTCGGCGGAAATGGACCACGTGGTCGGGATTGTTGACCTCGGCGACCGTGCGGACATGCGGCGCCACCGTCTCTATGGCGAGCAGGGTGAGGATCGACGCCATGTCGGCCTCGTTCGACCCGTCCACCGGGCAGATGATGGCGGTGCTGGCATGCTCGATCCCGGCCCGGATGAGGTCGCCCTCGTTGGAAGGCGAGCCACGCACGAAATAGACGTCGCCACCGGCCGGATTGCGCTCGGCCTCATGGAGGAGCACCAACTTGACGTCGTAATCGTCGCCACCCAGCTCGGTGACGAGGTCACGAGCAGTGGCATTCCACCCGCAGATGACGACATGGTCCCTGTATCCCGACGCTCCCATTCCTTGTCCCTCCTTGAGCAGGAAATCTATGACAAAACCGACGAGCGCGCCGGTGATGGTGGCGACGATGGCCACACCGAACAACCCGAGGATCCAGCCCATGGCCCATCCGGCGAGACCGGACACATAGGACGCGTCACCCTGGCCGAAGACGGTGGTGACCGACCAATGGAAGGCAGCACCGAAATCGGACAGGGAGCGCGGTGTCTCGGCCAGCCAGACGACCGTCGCCGCCACGATCAGGACCACGGCCAGACCTGTGACCAGCGAGGCGAAGAACCTCCGATCCATCTTCTCCGTGACCCGTTTGACGTGCCACGACATCCTTCGCAGGAACGGGGAGTCGATCAGAGACCGGAGCTTCACCACAGCGGCGAGAAGTTAGTCCCGGCTCGACCCCCCTGTGCCCTGAAACGGGCGTCGCGGTGGGCTCTGCAGCGCCGCCTCGGCGCGCCGGCCCTCCCGGATGGTGCGGTGCAGGGCGGCCTCGGCCATCTTCACGGCCATCTCGATCTGAGCAAGCCTGGTGTCTACGAACATGAGCTCTCCTTGGTATCGGTTGCTGGCGAAGGTATGGCACCAACCGCCGAGGGGAATCGGTGGGATGGGTCGATATTTGCCCGGCGATTGCCTAGATCGCGAGGCGAGCCCACCTATCTGAGGACACCGGCGCTTCGAGCCGTGTTCGCCGCTTCGGATCGGCTGGCCGCACCGAGTTTGGCGAGGATCGCTGAGACGTGATGGTCGACCGTGCGGATCGAGATGAAGAGCCGGTCGGCGATCTCGGCGTTGGTCAGACCCTCGGAGAGGAGCTGGAGCACATCGGCCTGGCGACCGGTGAGGCCGAGGGGGTTGTCCCTGGTCTTTCGTTGCGGACCGCGGGGGACGCCCTTGACGCCTGCCGACTGCAGCTCGCTGCGCAATCTCGAGGCCAGAGGTGCCGCTCCCAGCCGATCGAGGATCGCCAGTGCCTCGATGCGCGCCTGGCTGTCACCGGTGTTCAATGCGACCGCCTCGTAATAGGGGATCCCCCTCGCAGCCCACCAGGAGGCGGCCTCTCGCCAGTCGCCGCCGGCGAGCAGCCGATAGGGCTCTGGAGCCATGTCGGAGAGGTCGTCCATCAGACCGGCGATGCGGAGCCACTGGCCCACCTCGGCACCGATCCAGGTCGCCCCGAGGCTGTAGGCAATGTCCCGAATCTCCTTGGCCCGGTCGAGTAGATGGCTTGGCACCTCCCCTCCCAGCCAGTGGTACTCGACGAGAACCGCAGCGGCAGGCCCGAGACGCTGTATCTCGTCGGCCTTCTCCGCGAAGTCCATGGCTGCGAACACGTGAGCTGACGCCTCGGGGTCGCCCCTCCGGGCCAGCACCTTGGCCAGGGTCATCGTCGATGTCGCTCGAGATGTGGCCAGGCTCACGGGGCTCTCCAGCACATCCCGACTCACCGCCTCGGCGAGGTCCCACTCCCCTCGATACTCATGCCAAAGGCCTTTCTCGGTTCGGGCATATGTCTCGAAGGTGGGCATCTCGGCCTCGTTGATGATCTCCATGGCCTGGTCGATCCATGCGATAGCCGTCTCCAGGTCCTTGAGATAGAGATAGCCCCAGGCGAGGTTGACACAGGCTCGGGCTGCCTCGTGACTCGCCCCCAGGGCCAACGACATCCGGTAAGCCTGCTCGATCTCGGTGACCCCCTCCGGATAGTGGTTGTTCATCAGCACCGAACCGACGTTGTTGAGGCTGTGCGCCCGCGGCTCGGAGGGACCGTCTCCCACCAGAGAGAACACCTTGTCGGCGTAGGCGAGGGTCTCGGCCTCGTCATTTCCCAGCATGGCCAATTGGGACAGGGTGGAGTACGCCATCGCCAGCTGCAGCCCGCCGACCCCGCCCAGGACGTCTGTCGCCTCTTCGGCGAGGGCGATGGCGTCCTGACGTCTGGCACCCACCCATGCGATGCGACTGGCGACAAGGAGCGAGTTGCCCAGCTTTTCGGGATCCCCGAGACGGCGTCTGATCTCGAGCGCATTCTCGATCAACTCGGAGCCGGCGTCCGTGTACAGGTACTCCTCGTATGCCCAAAGGTCGTAGTGATCGGCGAGCTGCTCGGGAGTCATCGCATCCAGGTACGGCTCGAGTGCTCGTAAATTGGCCACCGCCTCGACATGACTCTCCATGTCGGCCGCCCGTTTGGCGGCCGACGGGAGGATGCGAACGATCGACTCGGCATCCTCGGCCTCGCGGGCATGGTGGGCACAGCGGGCGAGGTCGAATCCGAGGCGCTCGCAGGCATGCAATGTCTCGAGATTGAGACGTCTTCTCTCCAACTCGGCGAGCTCCCCTTCCACCGCCCGTCGGGCCAACTCATGGCGAAACCTGAGCGCATCTCCGTCGACCTCGAGGATCCCGGCGCTTTCACATTCGATAATGGCTTCGCCCGAGTCGCCCAGGACTTCGGTGACGATGGCGATCTCGATTCGCCCGGGCACCACTGCAGCCAGCTCGACCACGGCCCGCGCCGAATCGGAGAGACGTTGCACGCGACCGTTCACCGCGTCCCGGATGGAGAGAGGGACCGTCTCCCCTCCCGCCGCGATCGCCTCCGTCACGAAGAATGGGTTGCCCTTGGTGAGCTGCCACAAGCTGTCGACATCGACCGCGCCGGCGGCCAACTCGGTGACACTCTCCCTGCTCAGAGGGCGAAGGGGGATCCTCTCCACCACCCCATGTGGCAGGTCGCCGAGTGCGACCCGAAGCGGGTGATCGTCGCGAACCTCCCCGTCGCGATAGGAGAGAACGAGGAGACCGTGGGTTCGGTCGATGCGCCGGCCGATGTACTTCACCAGGTCGAGGGTGGCCTCATCGGCCCAGTGCATGTCTTCGATCGCCATGACCGTCGGCCGAAGGCCACGGGAGAGCAACTCGAGAACGGCACGGAATGTCGCCTGGCGGTCATCGTCGCGCAGAGGGTTGTCGAGAGTCGGCTCGTCGAAGGCCATGTCCCAGATCGGGCCCAGGGGCTGGGCCGCCAGGAGATCGTCACAGCCACCCTGCAGGACGTGGGTGTCCGCCTGGTCGATGAAAGTCCTGATCAGAGTGGTCTTCCCGATCCCGGCCTCTCCCCGGATGAGGGCGACCCGGCCGCGGCCATTCCCTGCCTCGGCCAGCAGATCGTGAAGGGTGCGCAGCGCCTCGTCGCGCTCGAGGAGGATCACGCCGGGACCATACATCTGTGCCGGCTCAGGCCTTCGTGACGGTCCGCTCGCCCTCGCCTGGCTTCCATATCGTGATCAACAGACGTTGGTCGACGAATTCGACAGAGGACGCCCCGACCAGGTCGGCCACGTAGAACGGGTCGAACACCTCGCCACGCAGGTCGAATCCGGTCGTCTCGAACAGGTCGGACGCGAAGCGGGCGTGGAAGTCCTTGTCCTGCAGGTTCACCGCCTCAGCCCACAACTTGACGTCACCATCGCCGACATAGGGGTCGATGGTCGCCGTGTGCAGACAGAAGCGGGGGTCACGCCCCAGGTCGCGGAACTTCGTGGTCCCCGGCATGCCGGTCACCACCAGCTGGTCTTCGAAGAAACCTGGCTCCACTGGACTGATCCTGGGGTAGCCATCGGAGCGGATCGTCCCGAGCATGCAGAGGTGCCCGGTCGCCCCGTGACGGCGGGCGAAGATCTCAGCGATGTGCGGCGCCTCTTCGGCGAATCGGCTCCAGGTCACCATCGGCGACCACCTCCTTGTGTCGTCCCCAGTGTCGTCGCCACCCACCGTCCCCATGTCCCGGTGAGCGCGTCCGCAGCCGCCCGGTCGGTTCCGGCCGGAATCATCGCAGGTCCGATGGTCACTCTGATTCGGCTGCGGTGCAACCGGTTGTCCACCCCCAGGACGCGGTCGGTGCCTGCGATCGCCACCGGGACGAGCGGGACACCGGCCCTCGCCGCAAGCCATGCCGCCCCTCGCTTGGCACGAAGCGGGTCGAAGTTCCAATGCCGGGTTCCTTCCGGGAACAGACCCACGACGCCCCCGGCGGCGAGGTGGTCGAGCGCCTCCCTAACCGGTCCGAGTGGGACTCCCCCACGTCGTATCGGGATCACGTCGAAGGCGACGAGGACGACATCGACCGTTCGGTAGTTGCCGAAGAGATCGACCAGGGCGAGAAAGCGGATCTTGCGTCGGTGCGCCGCAGCGATCAGGAAAGCGTCCAAGAAGGAGAAGTGGTTGGCGGCGATGACGAAGGGAGGGTTGGGGAAACCGCTACTCGCATCGATCCGGAGCCGCCACACCGCCCGGCCCACGGCCCGCACCAGAGCCGGCACCACCGCCCACATGAGCCTGCCCAGCCACCAAGGGTCGCGACGTGCAGGAGTCGGATTCGATGCCCCGGTGACCGCCATGCCGTGAGGCTAGAACGTGGCACCCGGGACCCGGACGCCGAACCTCGGTCTGAGATCTGCCTGGCGATCGCCCGAGACAGCGGAAGTAGGGTGAACGGATGGCCGGCAACTCGGGACGCAACGTGGGCATGGGTATCGCCGTCGGGATCGGGGTTGGAGCAGCCATCGGAGTCGCCCTCGACAACCCAGGTGTCGGAATCGCTCTGGGGATCGCGATCGGTGCGGCCATGGGATCCCGATGGGAGTCGGGGGGAAACGGGCCGGGTGACGGCGACCGGCATGATCCGCCATCCGAGTGAGCACGGTCCGTGCTCGTGGTTGTGGAGCTGCTGCTAGCTCTCGCTGAAGTCGATGGAAAACGGGTTCCCGTCGGGATCGCTCAG
>DASZOM010000002.1:0-51766 GCA_035550735.1 Acidimicrobiia bacterium
GTGAGCGTCGCTAGGCGACGCTCACAACCCTGGGTTCGCTATCCAAGGGGCAGCATCACCAGAGTGTCCGTCGTCACTGCCTCCACCTGGTCGCGGGTCCAGGGCATCGGCGCCTGTTCGCCCCGGGCCCACATCTCGATCATCGAGGCGTAGTTCTGATGGAAGGCGTGCCCGGACTGGCCGGTGGTGTGGGCGAAGGTGGAGGCGCCGAGATCGGCGAGATCGATCACCATCCGCTCCGAGGGCAGCCAGTCGACCTGGTATGACTCGCGGGTGTCCCAGCCGACGGCGTTGACCACCGATTCGCTCCCCCCGACTATCTCGGGTGCGCTCCGGTTGAACAGCCACTCGATCGGCGCGATGCCGGATTGGCCGAATGTCTGGTTCTCGAACTCTGCGGTGTGGAGCCGGCCCCACGCCCAGTCGTCCGGCTCGTCGCCGAGCAACGCGTTGAGCTCGGCTTCGGCCTCCTCGAGCGCGCTGACCAGGATGTCGTCCCTGGTCTCGAGCTCAGGCGTCGTGATGTCGTCCCAGAAAGGGTCCTCGGGTTCCTCGAGCAGCCCGCGGACCACCTCGAACCATCTGGCCCCGCCACTCGGCCGCTGCTCCTCGGGCAACTCGTCACGGAAGGTCAGGTCGAGGAGGTGCCGCCAGACAGCCTGATAGATCCCGGCTCCCACCGAGTTGGCCCGGGTCTGGAGCGTCTCCTGGCCCGTCGCCCAGCCCTCGAGACGGACCAGCAGGTCGGCGAGAACCGGATCGTCCATCCCGTCGAGGGCCAGTAGGTGTGGGACCACCACCTCGGCGCCACCGTCGAAAGAGTCGAACTGGATCCGCTGTGTCGTCTCCACGTCATGCGCGGGCACGGCCTGGAGCAGCTCCTCGATTCGTCCGGCCCGATAGCCGGCCGCGGCATCGGTGCCGATCATCGGCTCCGAGCCGGGACGGAGCACCGGCTGGTTGGCGGTGACGATGAAGCCACTCTCCGGATTGAGCAGGCTGGGGAGTGAATCGACGGGGATGAAACTGGTCCAATCGTGACTCGAGTCCCATCCCGGGGCGGGGTAACGCCCGTCGCCGGATGCCCGGATCGGGATCTCGCCGGTGAGGTGATAGGCGATGTTCCCCTCGACGTCGGCGTACACCACGTTCTGGGGGGCTATGTCCCACGACCGCAGCGCCTCCCGGAACTCCTCGTACGAGGTGGCGCGGTTGATGCCGAGCACGGCCTCCACGACGAACGAGGGCTGGAGCGTTCGCCAGGCGAGTGAGACGACGTATTCCTCGGGCACCTGCACCGAGGAGGATGCCTCCAACTGGTCCTCGAGGAACGTGCCTGAGATCACCGGGCCGTGCCGAGTGCTCCGCACCGTGAAGGTCACGTTCTCCTCCGCCCCGGCCACCTCGATGAGCTCACTCCTCTCCTCGAAGTCGATCCACTCCCCGTTCACCTCGTACTGGTCGGGGTTTGCCGGGTTGACCCGCTCGATGAACAGGTCCTGGGTGTCGGCGGCCGCATTGGTCACCCCCCAGGCGTGATGCTCGTTGTGCCCGATCACGACGCCCGGCGCGCCGGCGAAGCTGAAACCCACCACCTGGTAGGGGCATTCGACCCCATCACCGGTGCAGTGGAGACCGATGCCGTACCAGATCGACGGCATCTGGATGGCGAGGTGAGTGTCGTTGGCGAGAAGGGGCAGGCCGGACCCGGTCATCGAGCCGGAAAGGGCCCAGTTGTTGGATCCGATCCCCTCGAACCCGCCCCCGGTGAGGTCGTTGACCAGCTCGGCGCCGGCCGCTCCTGCTTCGATCGCGGCGACCGCCCCATCTGGAAGGGGCGTAGGTGAGTGCAGCGATGCGGTGGCGGTGCCATCCTCGACGATCACGGGCTTGTCCTCGCCAAACGGGGGGTAGAGCTGCTCGACCCTCTCCGGCGGGAGCGTCTTGCCCAACACCGCCCGCGCGATCTCATCCTCCATGTTCCCGCCCAGGTCCCAGGACATCACCTTGACCCAGGTCAGGGTGTTGATCGGTGACCAGGGCTCGATCTCGTAGTCGGGGTTCTGCAAGGGGAGGATGGCGTACTCCAGGCTGATCCCGGACCCGGCATGGGTCTCAAGGTAGGCGTTCACCCCGTCGGCGTAGGACTGCAGCACCTGCCGTGTCGACGAGCCCAGTGTCTCCCACTCCTGTTCGGCCAGAGCCTCCCAACCGAGGGATCGGAGGAACATGTCGGTTTCGACCTGCGACTCGCCGAACATCTCGGAGAGACGGGCCGAGCCGATGTGTCGCCAGAAGTCCATCTGCCAGAAGCGGTCCTGGGCGTGGGTGTAGCCCTGGGCGAAGAACAGGTCGTGCTGGTTGGAGGCGTAGATGTGGGGGACACCCAAACGATCACGGAACACCTCCACCCGGTCTTGGAGCCCGGTGACGGAAAGCTCCCCGCTGACCTGGGGGAACGACCTCCGCACCGTGTACACCGCAAACGCGGTCACCCCCAGGGCCAGGATCAGGAGGAGCACGAGTATCCGCTTGAGCCAGCGCACACGGGGAGACTAGGAGCCGATTGAACCTCACCCCTGCCACGGTTTACCGTCGTTCTCCATGCCGAATCGCGCCCTGCTCGGGGCTCTCGGGCTTCTCATCGCCGGCTGCGGGTCGACAGGGTCGCCGGCCACCACGACCACCGCCTCCCCGGCAATGACTTCTGCTCCCGTGACCACGACGATGCCGGTGGGAACCACAACCGGGGCCCACCTCACCACGACCACGGTCTTCGCCCGATTCCAGATCGTCGGTGGCGTCTTCCAGGGACCTGAGAGCCTCCCGGTCGACCTGGGGGAGACCTTCGAGATCGAGGTCGTCGCCGATGCGACCGATGTCCTCCACGTCCACGGTTACGACCTCCTCTTCGAACTGGTGGCGGATGAGCCCACGCTGATCCGATTCGTTGCCGACGCGCCCGGGGTCTTCGAGGTCGAGTTGGAGGGCGCCCACGCCCACCTCTTCGAGATCGAGGTGGGTGCTTGATCCTCGCCCACGCCATCGGTGGGCGAACCGACCTCCCCATCCCGCTCTCGATCCTCCTCACCTCTGCGGCGGTCGTCCTGATCGTCACCTTCCTGGGGCTCTCGGTGGTCTGGTCCCGGCCCCGGTTCCAGGACGGGCCCCGCTACGAGGGCGGGATCGCGCTACCCACCCGATGGCTCCTCGGAGCCATCGGTGTCCTCGCCCTGGCGCTGGTGATCGGTCAGACGGTCCCGGTGCTCTTCGGGCTGGAAACCGACCCGCTGCGGG
The DNA here is from genome assembly GCA_035550735.1 of Acidimicrobiia bacterium. Lineage (GTDB taxonomy): Bacteria > Actinomycetota > Acidimicrobiia > Spongiisociales > ZC4RG35 > JANQRA01. The sequence goes on from DASZOM010000002.1 coordinate 3,298, forward strand.
CCACGATCGCACCGGTCATGGTCTGGGTGGTGTTCTGGCTGGTCGTGCCATTCCTCGGTGCGGTCTGGGGGGACTGGTACACCGACCTCAATCCCTGGCGAGCCCTCGCCAGGGTCACAGGGCTGGGGGTGCGAGAGCGTATCGGGCTCCCGATGACGGTCGGCTTGTGGCCGGTGACGGTCACCCTGGTCGTCCTGGCCTGGTTCGAGCTGGTCTACTCCTCCTCAGGCGACCCGTTCCTGCTCGGTGTGGCGGCGGCCGTCTACACGATCTGGCTGATCGGCTGGATGGCGGCGATCGGCCGGGAGACCGCACTCGGTGTCTTCGACGTCTTCACCCCGTACAACCGTCTCATCTCGGCGATCTCCCCCCTGGGACGGAGGCCGGACGGCCGGGTGGTCTGGCGGGGCTGGCTTCGCTCCCTGCCGGTGATCCCGGAGTGGCCAGGTTTGTGGGCATTCGTGGTGACGATGATCGGCACCGTGAGCTTCGACGGTGCCTCGGGCGCAGCCTGGTTCGTCACCATCACCGGTGGGCTCGGGGACAGCAAGGCGGGCGCGACCTTTCTACTGGTGGCGGTGATCGTCGTCCTGATGCTGGGCTACCTGCTGGCCTGCTGGGCCGCGGCGCGGAGCGCGGGGGGAGCCTGGCGAACGGGTGAGGTCGCCCAGCGCTTTGCCCACAGCCTGGTGCCCATCGGGTTGGCCTATGCGGTGTCCCACTACTTCACGTTGGTCCTCTTCGAGGGACAGCAGATCCTGGCCGCCATCTCCGATCCATTCGGTCTGGGCTGGGACCTGTTCGGGACCGCCGACCGGCGGGTCGTGTTCCTTCTCACCTCGTCGACGACGATCTGGTTGCTCCAGGTCGGGTTTATCGTCATGGGGCACCTCGTCGGGGTGGTCCTCGCCCATGACCGTGCGTTGCTGGACTTTGGACCGCATGCGGCTCGATCCCAGTACGCGATGCTCGGTCTGATGATCGCCCTGACCAGTCTGGGCCTGTTGATCCTCTCAGGATGACCGAATTGCATCACCCCGTCACCGTCGACCTGGCTCCAGCCACCCGCACGCGCCTCGCCGCCTATGTCGCATTGACCAAACCCAGGATCATCGAGCTGCTTCTGATCACCACGGTGCCCGCGATGGTCCTCGCCGCACGGGGATGGCCGGGAACCTGGCTGGTGGTGGCGACCATGATCGGGGGCACCCTCTCCGCCGGCGGCGCCAACGCCCTCAACATGTTCTACGACCGCGACATCGACGAGGTGATGAGACGCACCCGCTCCCGCCCTCTCGCCCGTCACGAGGTCTCGCCCCGCAACGCCATGATCTTCGGAGTCATCCTGGGGGTGGCCGGCTTCGTCTGGCTGTGGGTGTTCGCCAACCTGCTGGCGGCGCTCATCTCCACTGCCGCCCTCGCCTTCTACGTCCTCGTCTACACCCGGATGCTGAAGCGCTCCACTGTGCAGAACATCGTCATCGGCGGGGCCGCCGGAGCCGCACCTGCCCTGGTGGGCTGGGCCGCGGTGACCGGGACGGTCTCGCTCCCGGCATGGGTCCTCTTCCTGGTCGTCTTCTACTGGACACCACCACATTTCTGGGCCCTGGCGGTCCGGTACAAGGACGACTACGCGGCCGCCGGCGTCCCCATGCTCCCGGTGGTCGCCGGTGTCGAGGCCACGACCCGGCGGATGCTCCTCTATACCGCCCTCACCGTGGGTGTCTCCCTGCTGCTGATCCCGCTGGCCACGATGTCATGGATCTATCTGTTCGCCGCCGTGGGTCTGGGCGGCTGGTTTCTCTTCGACACCTGGCATGTCGTCGCCGACCCGAGCCGGGCGATGCGTTTGTTCACCACCTCCACGGTCTACCTCTCCGCCCTGTTCGCCGCGGTCCTGTTGGACGTGCTGGTATGAGACGTCCCATCCCTGCGCTCTGCCTGCTTGTCGCCCTGGGGGCTTGCTCCGGCAACGGAGACACCGCGGGGACCATGGCATCGAGCCCGGGAACGATCGGCATCGGGGAGCAGCGCCTCCTGGTGGCGGTGACCGACCTCCCCACCGGCGGCCTGGTGGCCACCCCTGACATAACCCCGGTGGCGATCCTCCGCGACGAGATCGGCTCGCCCCTCGGCGAGTACGAGGGCGAGTTCGTGTGGACCATCCCCGATGTGCATGGGCTGTACGCGTTTCGAGTGGTCATCCCCGGCCCGGCCACGTACCAGCTCACCATCGACGCCGGGTCGCTCGGCGACCTGGGCCCGATCGGGTTCGTCGCCAGCGAGGATCCAGTCCAGGTGACGGTGGGCGATCTGGCGCCGCTCTCCGAGACCAGGACCTTGGAGGACACCCCACTCGAGGAGCTGACCTCCGATCCCACCCCTCAGGAGCTCTTCTACCAGATGAGTGTCTCCGAGGCGGTGGGCTCGGGCCCGTCGGTGATCGTCTTCGCCACCCCGGAATGGTGCACGTCGCGCGCCTGTGGCCCGATGCTCGATCAGGTCGGGGCGATCGCGCCCGATTACTCCTCGCTCAACTTCGTCCATGTCGAGGTCTACGAGAACATCCAGGTGACCGATCAGTCGGAGCTGGTCCTCGTGCCCGCCGTCGAGGAGTGGGGGATCCCCACCGAGCCCTGGCTCTACGTCACCGATGCCAACGGCATCGTGACCGCCGCCTTCGAGGGAGCCGTCTCCGACGCGGAGTTGCGAGAAGCGCTCGACGCGGTGGCCCGCTGAGCCAGATGCAGCCCGTGGCCGAGACCGCTCGGCTACAACGCCGTTCCATCGTCCTCGAGTACGCCACCATCGGATGGAACGTTGGCGAGGCCGTGCTCACCATCGCGCTCGGCTCGGTGGCGGGGTCGCTGGCCCTGATCGGGTTCGGGACGGTCTCGATCGTCGAGGTATTCGCATCGGCGGTTGTGATCTGGCACCTCCGCCACGCCACCGAGCATCACCCGGGTAGAACCGTCGTGGCGCTGCGGCTCATCGCCGGCTCCTACCTGATTCTCGCCCTGGCATTGGGCGCGGCCGCCGTCGCCGACCTGACGTCGGGGCGACGGGCCGCCGAGTCACCGTGGGGGATCGCCTATCTGGCCATCACCGCTGTCGTGATGTTCTCCCTCGCCCGCATGAAGCGAGACCTGGCCATCCGACTCGATTCGAGCCCCCTGCGATCCGAGGCGACAGTCACCCTCCTCGACGGCATCCTCTCGACCTCCACCCTGATCGGGCTCGCACTCAACGCCTTCCTCGACTGGTGGTGGGCCGACCCGCTGGCAGCACTCCTCGTGGCGGTGGCTGCACTCAACGAGGGACGGGAGACCTGGTTGGAGGCGGCCGGGCTCGGGGAGTGAGTCAGCCCGGGCCCATGCCCAGCTGAAGCCGGATCAGCTCGACGGCGTCGGCCATGAAGTCGTCCACCAGCCCGGCTCGGGCGTCGCTCGAGTGCGCTTCGAGGACACGCTGGATGTCGAAGCTCTGCAACCCGGCGAGCTGGGCGAGCTGATAGACGGCTTGGACCGGGTCGTCCGACAGGGCGGGTGCGGTTGCCTCCAGGTTCGGATCGAGCTCGGCGGCGACCGCGAGGAGGGTGGGGAGCTTGTCCGCCGCCGACTGCAGCGATCGCATCCCCAGGGCCCCCAACGGCTCGTCGACCAGGTCATCGATCATGGCTCGCGGATAGGGGTCGGAGGGCAGCCATTCGACGATACGCAGCCGGTGCTGGCCCAGCGCCACCAGGTCGATGGTCCCGTCCTCGTGGAGCCCCGAGCCGAGCACGTAGGCGGCGCAGCCGATCTCGTAGGTCGGGTTGTCGTCGCGTGATTCGACGCCGCGTTCGATGAGAACCACCCCGAACTCCCGCCTGTCGTCGATGATGTCGGCGTACATCTCGAGGTAACGCGGCTCGAAGAGACGGAGGGGGAGGGCCATTCCCGGGAGGAGTGCGGCTCCCAGGGGAAACATCGGGATCTGCCTCATCGACCCGTCCCGATACCCGGCGCGTGCCGGGTGGCAACCCCGTGACGTGGTCTGCGGCGAAGTTGGTCGCTACATCTCAACCTTCGTATGATGCCGTCCCGATGGCCCCATCTCGCCGACGCCTGATCCCCCTCGCCCTGATGGTGGGCTCGGCGGTCATCCTCGGCGGGTGCGCCATCATCGAGGTCGACGAGAACCCGCTCACCACCTTCGAGCCCGCCGGCCCCTTCGCGGAGCAGATCGACGGGCTGTTCTGGATGGTCTTCTGGATCGCCACCGCGGTGTTCACCCTGGTGATGGCCGGTCTGTTGGTGATGGTCTTCTTCTTCAGGGACCGGGGCAGGGAGGACGACAGCAGGGAGCCGAAGCAGGTCCACGGCAACCCCAAGCTGGAGGTGGTGTGGACGGTGATCCCGGCGCTGATCCTCGCCGTCATCGCGGTGCCCACGGTGTCCTCCGTCTTCGAGTTGACCGAGTGCAGCCCCGATGCGATGGAGATCGAGGTGATCGGCCATCAGTGGTGGTTCGAGTACAACTACCCCGAGCACGACTTCCGCACCGCCAACGTCATGGTCATCCCTGCCGGTGAGGAGGTCTGCGCCGTGATGACCTCCGACGACGTGCTCCACAACTTCTGGATACCCGCTCTCAACGGCAAGCGCTATCTGGTCCCGGGTCAGACCACCGTGCTCCGGCTCCAGGCCGACGAGCCCGGCGAGTACTGGGGACACTGCGCCGAGTTCTGCGGCTTGTCGCACTCGTTGATGCGGGCGCGGGTACAGGCGTTGACCCCCCAAGAGTTCGAGGCCTGGGCGGCCGGGCAGCAGACGCCGACACACCTTCCCGCCGAAGGCGAGCCCGGGTACGAGGGTCATCAGGTGTTCGTGAACAAGGGCTGCAACCGGTGCCACCAGGTCCGCTTCGACGACGAGGAGGCCTCGCATCTGGTACCGCCCGACATCTTCAACGGGCCGGAACTGACTCATTTCGCCTCACGCAACGTCTTCGCCGGGGCCACCCTCCCCGAGGAGGGTGAGAGTCGCCACGAGGCCCTGACCCGTTGGCTCGCCGATCCGCCCAACGTCAAGCCGGGCAGCTACATGCCCGACCTCGGATTGACAGCGCAGGAGATCGACGCTCTCATCACATGGCTGGAGACCAACCAATGACCGCCACCGCCGAGCGTCCCGCCACCACGATCTTCCGCCGCCCCAAGTCGACCACCGGGTTCTGGGGATGGGTGACCACGGTCGATCACAAGAAGATCGGGATCATGTACGGCTACGCCGCCTTCTTCTTCTTCATCCTCGGTGGTGTCGAGGCCCTGCTTCTGCGAGTCCAGCTGGCCCAGGCCGACTCGGAGTTCCTCACCGCCGGCGCCTACAACGCCCTGTTCACGATGCACGGCACCACGATGATCTTCCTCTTCGTGATGCCGATCTCGGCGGCCTTCATGAACTACCTGCTCCCCCTGCTCATCGGGGCCAGGGATGTCGCCTTCCCCCGGCTCAACGCGTTGTCCTGGTGGATCTTCCTGTTCGGCGGGATCTTCCTCTACAGCACCTTCATCTTCGGGACCTCCCTCCCCCCGGTCAGCCCCGACGGCATCTCCGGGAACCTGGCCGCCGGTGGGGGTCCGGGATCCTTCAACTTCCTCGCCGACTCACCTGACGGGGGGTGGTTCTCCTACCAGCCCAACGCCGGGCCCCTCTACTCGCCGGGCACAGCCTTGGACTTCTGGGCCTTGGGGGTTCAGTTGCTCGGCCTGGCCTCCCTGGTCTCGGCGATCAACTTCATCGTCACCATGCTCAACATGAGGGCCAAGGGGATGCGTCTGCTGCGCATGCCGGTGTTCGCCTGGATGACGACCGTGGTGGCCTTCCTGTTGCTCTTCTCACTGCCGATCATCGCCATCGCCCTATTCATGGTGACCTTCGACCGTCAATTCGGGACGCTCTTCTTCGCCCCCTATGGAGGCGGTGACCCCATCCTGTGGCAGCACCTGTTCTGGCTGTTCGGCCATCCCGAGGTCTACATCCTGATCCTCCCCGCGATGGGGATCGTCTCCGAGGTGCTCCCCGTGTTCTCCCGCAAGCCCTTGTTCGGCTACTCGGCTGTGGTGTTCGCCGGGGCCGGCATCGCCTTCCTCGGCTTCGGTGTCTGGGCCCACCACATGTTCGCCTCGGGGATCAGCCCGGTGGCCCAGGCAGCGTTCGGCTTGTCGACGATGACCATCGCCATCCCCACCGGGGTCAAGATCTTCAACTGGATGGGGACGATGTGGGGCGGCCGGCTACAGCTCAAGACCCCGATGCTGTTCGCCATCGGATTCCTTGCCATGTTCACCATCGGCGGGCTCTCCGGCGTCACCCACTCGGTGGTTCCCTCCGACTGGCAGCAGACCGACACCTACTACATCGTGGCCCACTTCCACTACGTCCTCTTCGGCGGTGCCGTGTTCGGGATCTTCGCCGGGCTCTACTACTGGTTCCCCAAGATCTCCGGCCGGGTGATGAGCGATGGTCTCGGCAAGGTCCACTTCTGGCTGATGTTCATCGGGTTCAACCTCACCTTCGCCCCGATGCACTGGCTTGGTCTGCAGGGAATGGTCCGCAGGACGTGGAAGTACGCCCCTGAGGCCGGGCTCGAGTTCTGGAACCTGATGGAGACGATCGGCGCCTTCATCATCGCCCTCAGCATCGCCGTGTTCATGTACAACTGGTGGCACAGCCGTCGTCACGGTGAGCCGTCCGGGCTGGATCCGTGGAACGCCCGCACCCTCGAGTGGTCGATCCCCAACCCGACCCCGGAGTACAACTATGCACAGGCACCGGTGGTCACCAGCCTCGATCACTTCTGGCACCTGAAGTACGACGAGGACGAGGAAGGCCGCGCCATCCGCAAGCCGGACGCCGACGAGATACTCGACCGGCTCGAGTACGACGGGCTCAACCCGAGCAGCCCGATCCATCTCCCCGCCCCCTCCTATTTCCCCATGATCATGGCGGCCGGGCTGCCCCTCGTCTTCTACGGGATCATCTACCACGAGGCGATGTGGGGCAAGGCACTGATCGTCATCGGTGCCCTCGTCGCGTTGTCGGCGCTGATCGGATGGGCGATCGAGCCGCTGGAGGAGCCGGTAGGGCATCACGAGGAGCACGACGACGACCCCCGGACCGACCTCGAGGAGCCCGAGCTGGAGGGCGACGAGGAGACCGTCCGGTGAGCGACGTCGCCCACGAGGACGTCCTCGCCCACCACGACGAGCACGAATCGACCGGCATCGAGAACCGGAAGCTGGGGATGTGGGTCTTCCTCAGCTCGGAGTTCCTCTTCTTCGGCGCCCTGATCAGCAACTACCTGCTGTACTCGAATCGAGGTGGCTTCGAAGGCACCTACCCCGCCGAGATCTACGACATCCCCTTCACCTCGGTCAGCTCCTTCGTCCTGCTCATGTCCTCACTGACCATGGTGCTGGCTCACAACGCCCTGTCTCGTGAGGACCAGCACGGCGCCCGCACCTGGCTCTTCGCCACCGCGGCCCTCGGCTCGGTGTTCCTCGGCGGCCAGGTCTTCGAGTTCACCGAATTCATCGTCGAGCACGGGATGACGCTCTCCACCAACCCGGCGGCATCGGCGTTCTATCTGCTCACGGGGTTCCACGGCACCCACGTCGCCATCGGCGTGATCATGCTGCTGTCCCTCTGGGGGATCTCACGTCGCCAGGGTGGGCTGAGCGAGAAGCACGGGCTCAACCTGGAGCTGGTCGGTCTCTACTGGCACTTCGTCGACATCATCTGGATCGTGATCTTCACCGTCGTCTACTTGCTCTCGGTGCCCCCGGGATGAGCACCGAGCACCGCGCCCACCCCACTCCCGGGCAGTACTGGAAGATCGCCGCCTTCCTCGCCGTGGTCACCGCCATCGAGGTGGCCATGTACTACATCGATCGCCGTCTCGAGCTGGGTTTCCTCAACGCGGCGATCCTGATCGCGCTGTCCACGGTGAAGTTCCTCGCGGTCATCGGCTGGTTCATGCACGTCCGCTTTGAGAAACCCGTCATCAGCCGGTTCTTCGGCGCCGGCTTCACCCTCGCCCTGATCCTCTACCTCGTCGTCCTGGCCGCCCTCGGGGTGGTCGCGGTGCGGGGTTGATCCTTACCTCAGGTAGGGCGCCCATATATACAGGCCGAACTCTCGAGAACGGGGGAGTGTCCGGCGAGACCGGTCGGTCGTTCACAGGATGAGTCGGCGAAGTTGAGCTGATTTGCGCCGGATATGGCGTGAGGAACCCGGGGTTGCACTTGTGAGGTCGGTCAATCTTCGCCATCCCGGCCCGGCCTGTTACAAATTGGGGGGATGAGCCAGCCACTCCAGCCGGGCCGATTCTTCCTCCCCGGGCCAACCGAAGTCCATCCCGAGGTCCTCGCCGCCCAGAACGCGCCGATGATCGGTCATCGCGGCGCCGCCATCCAGGAGCTCATGGAGCGCATCGACGACGGTCTCAAGCCGGTGTTCCAGACCGAGCGCCCGGTGATCGTCTCCACCTCGTCGGCGACGGGTCTCATGGAGGCGGGGGTGCGCAACGGGGTTCTCGACGGCAAGGTGCTCAGCCTGGTCAACGGGGCCTTCTCCAAGCGGTTCTCGGCGATCGTCATCGCCTGCGGGCTGGATGTCGACGTATGGAACGTGGACTGGGGCCAGGTCCACTCACCCGACGAGCTCGACGAGCGTCTCGCCGGCGGGGAATACGACGCGGTCACCCTCTCCCACTCCGAGACCTCGACCGGTGCCCTCCAGGACCTGGAGTCGATGGCCCGCGTGGTCGCCGGGCACGATGACACCCTCCTCCTGGTCGATTCGGTCACCGGTGTCGGCGGTGTCGAGACCCGCACCGATGCCTGGGGGATCGATTACATCCTCACCGGATCACAGAAGGGCCTTGCCCTGCCCCCGGGCCTCGCCTTCGCCGTCGCCAACGATGCCGTCCTCGAGCGCTCCGCCAAGTCGCCCACCAAGGGGTGGTATTTCGACCTGGCCATGCTCCACGAGCAGATCATCGAGCGTCAGAGCCCGGCCACGCCTGCGATCTCCCTTCTCTACGCACTCGACTTCCAGCTGCGGCGGATCGCTGGCGAGGGGATCGAGGCGAGGTGGCAGCGGCACCTCGACATGCAGGAGCGCACCTTCGCATGGGTGGCGGAGATGCGTGACGCCGGCGTCGACATCGACGTCTTCGCCGCCGAGGGCCATCGCTCCCCGACCGTGACCTGCATCACCGTCGATGACCCCAATCGGGTCGTGGCCGAGATGTTCGCCAGGGGCTGGGTGATCGGCGGCGGCTACAGCCAGCTCAAGGACTCGACCTTCCGGATCGGCCACATGGGAGATCACACGGTGGACGAGCTCGAGGAGCTGCTCGACGTGCTCACCGAAGTGGTGAAGTGACAACCATCCTCGTCACCGACAAGGTCAACGTCTCCGGTCTCGGCCCCCTCCTCGAGCAGCCCTACTCCGTGGTGTCGGTCGACGACTCGGCCGGTGAGGACTTCGCCACCGCGCTGGAGACCGCCCAGGCGCTGATAGTGCGCAGCGCCACCACCGTCTCCCGCGACTTGATCTCACGTGCGCCGGAGCTGAGGGCGATCGGGCGGGCGGGTGTCGGCGTGGACAACGTCGACATCGAGGCCGCCACCGAGCGGGGCGTGGCGGTGTTCAACGCCCCCGGTGGCAACACCCTCGCCGCCGCCGAGCTCACGCTGGGCCTGATGCTCTCGGTCGCCCGCAAGATCCCGGAGGCGGATGCCTCTCTTCGCTCCGGACGGTGGGATCGGGCGGCCTTCAAGGGGGTGGAGCTCGCCGGCAAGACCCTGGGGTTGATCGGGGCCGGCCGGATCGGCGGCGAGGTGGCGATCAGGTGCCGCGCCTTCGGCATGGCGGTGGTCGTCTATGACCCCTATCTAACCGCTGACAGGGCGGACGAGCTGGGCGTCGAGCTGGTCGACCTGGCGACGGTGCTCGCACGCGCCGACTTCATCTCGATCCATGTCCCCCTCAACGACGAGACCCGGGGCATCGTCGGCGAAGAGACACTGGCGAAGATGAAGCGGACCGCCTACCTGGTCAACGCCTCCCGCGGGGGCGTTGTCGACGAGCCGGCGCTGGCCGCAGCCCTTCGCGAGGGCGCCATCGCCGGGGCTGCCCTCGATGTCTACGAGACCGAGCCCCTCGACACCGACAGCCCGCTGCGTGACGTCCCCAACCTAGTGCTGACCCCCCATCTCGGAGCGTCGACTGCGGAGGCCCAGGAAGGGGTGGCGACCGAGGTGGCGGTGAAGATCAGGGCGATGTTCGAGAGCGGCGACGTCTCCAGTGCGGTGAACGCGGCCGATCTGGCCTAGAGGACCTGGACGATCGCCTCTGGCTCCGCCGGCTCCTCGGCCTCTTGGTCCGAGCCCCCCGCGTAGAGCAACACCGAGATGATGATCACGAGCACGGTCCCCAGGCCGAGGATCGCCCACATCAGGTCGCCCAGCGAGATCCGGATCTCCGGCTTGGTGCCTGCGAGCGCCGAGAACCCGAGGATGCCCCCGGCGGCGACGATCGCCACGATCGCACCTCCGTTGGGGGCGAGGTGGTTCGACTGGATCAGGGCATAGGCGAAGGGGAGGACGAGCAGGACGAGCAGCACCAGACCGGCGAGGGGGATGCTCAAGGCTCGTCCGAGACGGGTTCGCACGGTGGCCACCTCGTCGTCATCCGAGGGGTCCAATGCAACGGGGACACCCACCAGCTGGGGGATCAGTGCCGTCAAGCCGCCCAGCACCGCACCCCCGAGGATCATCACCATCAGAGAGGAGAGGATGGGGAGCTGCACGAGGGGCGGGTCGGACCCTTCCACCGCCGTCCCCAGTCCGTCGAGCATGGCGCCGGCGACGATCCCGAGCACGAGGCCGACCCCGCCACCGACCCACACCGTGCCGGCTCTCGAGCTGGAGAGCTGCATCGCGGGGTTGGCCCAGCCCGCTGCCGCCCGGGACATCGCGGCGACGATCGCGCCAAAGACCACGCTGACGAGGGCGATCCCCAAGATCACGCCGTTCGGCGACACCTGCACCAGAGGCCCCGATTCGGGGACGACGATCGCGTTGGGCGCCCAGAAGGTGCTGGCGGCGAGAAACCCGACCACGCCTAGGGCGGCTCCGGTCCAGGCGCCGACCCGGACGGCGGTCTTCACCCTCGTCGCCATGGGCACCGGCTCCAACTCGATCTCCGGCTCCGGTTCCGGGACGGGGGCGGGAGCGGGTGCCGGCTCCTGGATCACTGCGACGGCCGCGGGCTCCGGCTCTTCCACCTGTTGGGGGGCGGGCTCGTCGACCTGTGCCGGTTCGACGGCCTGTGGCTCGGCGGCCGCCGCCGGGGCCGGAGCACCTCCGGACCACGCGGCGAGGATGTCATCGACCGTGGTCCCGTTGACCTGGGCTCTCGCTGCCGCGGAGCGCCTCACCAGCTCGGGCGGCGTGCCGAGGGCGGCGCTGGCTGCCTCGAGAAGATCGCTCACGGTCAGCGACATTAGTGCTGGTGGAGCTGATGGACAGTCGCGCTCAGGTGCTCGCGGCGTTGCGCTCGTCCCGCCACGCCAGCCAATCCGCCGCAGGAGAGAGGTCGAACCCAGAAGTCCCGTCGAAGCCGAGCGTGACCATGGTGGCTCCTGCCTCGACTAGGGCGTCACCACGGTCGACACTTCGCGCCGGGGCCCCGCAGGAACGCTCGATCTCCCCCGGGTCACGCCCGATGTCGGCGCAGTGGCCGTCGAGAACCTGGTTCTTGCGTCTGATCACCTCGGGCTGGCCGAAACCGTGCCAGATGTCGGCGAACTCGGCCGTGTAGCGAAGGGTCTTCCGCTCCCCGCCACCGCCGATCAGGATGGGGATGTCACGGGTCGGCGCAGGATTGAGTCTCTCGAACCGGCGCTCGATCCTGGGCAGTGCCTGGCGAAGGTCCGCCAGACGGTCACCGGCCGTGCCGAATCGGTAGCCGTACTCCTCGTAGTCCCTCTCGAACCAGCCGGCGCCGATGCCGAGGATCAGCCGGCCGTCCGAGGCGTGGTCGACGGTGCGAGCCATGTCGGCGAGCAAGTCGGGATTTCGGTAGGAGTTGCAGGTGACCAGGGCGCCGATCTCGACCCTCTCGGTGATCTCGGCCCAGGTGGCCAACATGGTCCAGCACTCGAAATGCTTGCCGTCGGGGTCGCCGGAAAGGGGGAAGAAGTGGTCCCAATTGAAGATCACGTCGACGCCCATCTCCTCGCCGCGGATCACCGCCTTCCTGATCTCGGCGAACTCCGCGTGTTGCGGCTGCAGGTCGAGTGCGATGCGGATGGGTCGGCTCATGCCCGGGACCCTATGTCGCTATCCCGTGGAGGGTGTCGGCGATCAACTCGTCGACCACGGCCTGCAGGGCCTCACGTTCGGAGGCGCCGCTCTCGATGGCTCCCCGGTAGGCGGCGATCTGACGGTCGGCGCTCGTCCCCTCGGCGATGATGTCCCGGGCGCGGCGGATCTCGTCCTCGACCTCGAACTCGACCGCGTCTTGGGCGATGATCTCGATGAGCTCCTCGATCAGGTCGGGAAAGGGGACCAGGGCACCCTTGCCGAAGTCGACCAGCGTCCCGCCGGTCCCGTACCGCTGGGCCCTCCACACGTTCTCCTCGATGATCCCCGGCGAGTACACCCGCCACCGCTGGTTGTCGCGGCGAAGCCGGTAGAGGTATCCGAGCAGTGCCTGGTAGAAGGCGGCGATGGTCATGGCGTCGTCGAGACGGGTGCACACGTCGGAGATCCTCATCTCCAAGGTGGGGTAACGCGTCGACGGCCGGATGTCCCACCAGAGCTTGCTGGCGTCCTCGATCAGCCCCGCGCTGACCAGGATCTCCACGTACCGCTCGTACTCGCCCCAGGAGACGAACTCCTCCGGCATGCCGGTTCTGGGCAGGTTCTGGAAGATGACCAGGCGGTAGGCATGGAGACCGGTGAGGGCCCCGTCCCAGAACGGGGAGGAGCAGGAGAGCGCCAGCAGGTGTGGGAGGAAGTAGCGGATCTGATTCATCAGGTCGATGCGGAGGTGGCGGTCCTCGATCCCGACGTGCACGTGCATCCCGCAGATGACCAGCTGACGGGCAACTTGCTGATAGTCGGCCTGGATCCGCATGTATCGCGGGTCGGGGGTGGTCTCCTGCTGTGCCCAGTTGGCGAAGGGATGGGTCGAGGAGGCGATGATCGCCGCTCCGTATTCGGAGACCACCTTGGAGAGGTCACGGCGCAGACCGGCCAGGTCCTCCCTGGCCTCGGAGACCCTGGCGCACACCTTTGTGCCCACCTCGATCTGCGCCTGGAGGAACTCGTGGGTCACCTGGGAGCCGATCACCTCGCCGAGGGCGTCCCACATCTCCGGTGGCGGTTTCTGGAAGAGATCCCTCGTCTCCCGGTCGACGACGAGATACTCCTCCTCGATCCCGATGGTGAACTCGGGTCGCTCCATCACGGCGGGGACACTAGAGAGCGCCGCTCCAGCTCACAGGCCTCGCGAACGTGGCAACCGGCGAGATGGTCGTTCACCAGACCCACTGACTCCATGAAGGCGTAGATGGTGGTGGGCCCGACGAAGGTCCATCCCCGTCGCTTCAGGTCCTTGGAGAGTGCCGTCGAGCCCTCCGTGATCGGCGGGATCACATGTGGCGGCGGGCTCTCGGGCTCGGCCCACGACCAGAGGAAGTCCGATAGCGAGCCATGCTCGTCGCTCAGCTCGAGGGCACGCCCTGCATTGTTGATGGTGGATCGGATCTTCCCCTCGTGTCGGATGATCCCGGCGTCACCCAACAACCTGGTGACGTCGCTCTCGTCGAAGACGGCCACCCTCTCCGGATCGAACCCGGCAAATGCGGCACGGAAGTTCTCCCGCTTGCGCAGGATCGTCAGCCAGGACAGGCCCGCCTGGAACCCCTCGAGGCAGATCTTCTCGAAGAGGCGATGGTCCTCGGTCGAGGCCCGGCCCCACTCGTTGTCGTGATAGTCGCGGTAGATCTCCGGCTCGACGCCCCACCAGCATCGGGGCACCCCGTCGTCGGAGATGACCAATTCCATCTCGGTCATGAGAAGGCGGGAATGACTTCCTTGGCGACCAGCTCCAGACTCTCCCTGTCGTAGGCCGCGTCGGCGATGTGCATGATTGCGTAGGTCATCCCGGCAGCCTCGAAGTCGCGCAGCCATGAGACGATCTGCTTGGGGGTGCCTGCGCTGCCCCTGTACAGATCCACCTGACGCTCGGCCCGGTGGTCTGCGACGTACTTCTTGAGGTGGTCCTCGAGGCGGCGCAGCTTGTCGGCGACTCCGGCCTCGGTCTCGGCGCACAGGACGTTGAAGTTGGCCGACCGGGTGATCGAATCGAAGTCGGTCCCGACCTCGTCGCAATGGGACCGCAGAGTCTGCGACTTGGCCTGGAACAGGTCGAGGTCGCCGCCGCCGAAGTTGGTGTATTGGGCATGACGGGCAGCGATCCTCAGCGTCACCTGCTCACCCCCGCCTGCGACCCAGATCGGGATGTGGGGGTCCTGCACCGGCTTCGGCTGGCAGATCGCCCCCTTCAGGGTGTAGTGCTCCCCCTCGTAGTCGACAACCTCCTCGGTCCACATCGCCTTCATGATCTCCACCCCCTCACGCAGCATCCCGAGCCGCTGGCCAGGTGGGAGGAAGGGATAGCCGTAGCCGTCGTGCTCGTGCTCGTACCAGCCGGCGCCGATGCCCATCTCGAGACGACCGCCCGAGATCACATCGATGGAGGCGGCTGCCTTGGCCAGATAGGTTGGCTGCCGGTAGGTGTTGCAGGTGCACATCTGACCGAGACGCACGGAGTCGGTGGTGGCGGCAAAGGCCGCCATCAACGCCCACGCCTCGTAGGTGACCTCCTGGGTCGGCTCGGGGACGGTGTGGAAATGGTCGTAGACCCACAGCGAGTCGTAGCCGAGGCTCTCGATGTCGCGTGCGATCCCCAACATTGTCGGCCAATGGTCCGCCCGGTCGATGCCGGCGAGATCGTGTCGCCAGCCCTGGGGTACGAAGGCTCCGAATTGCATCGGGCGAGGCTAGAACATCGGCTTTACCCCCGGTTAGCGAGGCACTGCCTAGCGTTTCCCCGGTGAAGGCAGCCCGCGCACGTGACGCTCTCGCCGGCGCCGTCGCCGCCGGGTTGGGGCTCGGGGTGTCCGAGCTGGTCGCCGGGCTGGTGACGAGCGCCCCCTCCCTGGTGGAAGGTCTGGGCGACCGCATGATCGACAACGTCCCGGCAGCCGTGAAGGATTGGGCGATCTCGGTGTTCGGCACCGCTGACAAGGTGGCGCTGCTGGTCGGCATCGCCGTCGTCACCGTCCTCGTCGGGGCCGCGGTCGGCGTGGTCGCTCGCCGACGGTTCATCGTCGCGGTCGGCGTCTTCGTCGGCTTTGGCCTGATCGCCCCTTGGGCAGCCACCACGGCCACCGTGTCGTTCGCAAGTGGTCTGATCCCGGCTGCCGCCGCCGTCATCGCCGGCCTGGCCACGCTGCGGATGCTCCAGGACGTGACGTCGCAGCCTTGGGGCGCCGCCCCCGGAGTCGCCGACGGCACCCGCCGCCGATTCATCGTCGCCTCGACCGCCGTGGTGGGTGTGGCCGCCCTCTCCGCTGGTCTGGGCCGCGTCCTCATCGAGAGAGCCAAACGGGTGGTGGCGGGGAGGGAGGACGTGGTGCTGCCCACCGCCGCAGAGCCGCTCCCGGCCGTCGCCGCCGAGGCCGATCTCGCGGTCGACGGGCTGAGCCCGGTCATCGTCCCCAACGAGGACTTCTACCGGATCGACGCCGCCCTGTCCGTGCCCCGCGTCAACCTCGAGGAATGGACCTTGAGCCTCACCGGCCTCGTGGAACGGCCTTACACGATCGATTTCGCCGATCTCCTGGGCATGGAGATGGTCGAGCGCGACATCACCCTGTCGTGCGTCTCCAACCCGGTCGGGGGCGACCTGGTCGGCAACGCCCGCTGGCTCGGTGTTCCCCTCGTCGAGATACTGGATCGGGCGGCTGTCGCGCCGGAAGCCGAGCAGATCGTGGGTCGCTCGGTCGACGGGTTCACCGTGGGTTTTCCAGTCGAGGCCGCCTACGACGGCAGGGAGGCACTGATCGCGGTGGGGATGAACGGCGAGCCGCTCCCCTTCGAGCACGGGTTCCCGGCACGTCTCGTCGTTGCCGGCCTCTACGGGTACGTCTCCGCGACGAAGTGGCTTTCGGAGATCGAGCTGACCACGTGGGAGGGATTCGACGCCTACTGGGTGCCGCGGGGGTGGGCCAAGGAGGCCCCGGTCAAGACCCAGTCCCGCATCGACACCCCGACCGACGGGTCACGGGTGACCGCCGGTGCCGTCACGGTCGCCGGCGTCGCCTGGGCTCCCACCCGCGGCATCGCCAAGGTCGAGGTTCAGCTCGGCGTGGACGGGGAATGGAGGGAAGCCGAATTGTCCGAGCCACTCTCCGAGAACGCCTGGGTGCAGTGGCGTGTCGATTGGGAGGCGCCGCCGGGACGGCACATCGTGACTTGCCGGGCCACCGACGGGGCCGGGGAGCTGCAGACCGATGAGATCACGCCACCGGCCCCCGATGGGGCCACCGGCTGGCACCGGCGGGCCATCCAGGTCGACGCCTGACCGGTGACCGCTAGTCGGCGAGGTCGACCGCGGAGATGGCCCAGGCCATCCCGCTCTCTGGATCTTCGATGGAGAGGCGAAGCGCCCAGCCCGTCCCCGGGGAGCCGTCGTCGAACCAGTGGAACCGGAGACTCTCCACACATCTCGAGATCTCGTCGGGTGATGCCGGCCAGCTCAGGTCGAAGAGGGTGGCCAGGAGCCACCAGACGCCGAACCGCCCCGCCGCCACCCCGCGTCGATCGCCGTGGGCTCCGCCCGACGCTCCCGCCCAACCCATCCAGCGGATCGCCTCGACTGCGGTCAGCTCACCGACGCGGGCCCGGGTGAGACCGAGAGCCCGGATCGAGGCGGGAGCCCCGCCTTCCACGGTCGCTGTCTCCGCTCTCCCGTTCGACTGGGTGACCCAGGGTGCGACCAGGTCGTAGAGCGCTCCTTCGGACTCCGCATCGGAGACCAGGTTCGGTGTCCCGGGAAGGTCCGTGGGCTGCACTCGTGGTGGCGCCGGCGAGGGGTCTTCCACCTTGTCGGCCTTGTAGGTGGGAAGTAGATAATCCTCCCAGCGCATCAACGCGGCCGGCAGGTCTTCGATCACGGGTACGTCCGGGTCCCGGCGCACGACTCTCTCCGCAGCCGTCACCAGACGCCATGGCCCGTCCCCCAGATGCGGCTCGAGCTCGGCCCAGGTCTTCGTGGACGCCGCGACCTCGGGCAAGGGCCCCAGGGCGAAACGGGCCACCCCCTCGCTGACCGCGGCGCCGGCCCAGGGTCCCGGCGCCTCCAGTGCCAGCCGGTAACGGATGTGCTCCTCCACGCCCCATAGCTGCTTGCCCCTTCCCACTGCTTCGGCGCATCGCTGTTTCAGCTCGACGAGGTCATCCCAGCCTCGGGACTCGCAGAGACCGTCGACCACACGGAGCAGGTCGTCGGTGTCGGATGACTCGATCGCCTCGATGGCCCGTGTGGTGATCACGGCTCGGGGCCGACATTCACCGGGCGGTCGTTGCGTGTCCACTCCGAGTAGGAGCCGACGTAGACGAGGGGGATTGACAGGCCGGCGACAACCATCGCCAGGGCGTCATGGCACGCATTCACCCCGCTCCCGCAGGAGACGACCACGTCTCCAGACAAGTCTGCGTACACCGAGGCGAGGTCCCGGGCATCCCGGAACCGCCCTGTCTCGTCGAGGTTCACGTCCGTGGGGATGTTGATGGCACCGGGTATGTGGCCTGGCTTGGGATCGACCGGTTCGACCTCACCCCGATACCTGGCGCCCGCCCGGGCATCGATCACCGTCTTGTCGGCGAGCTCTCCGGCGCCGATGACGCCGCTGAATCGCACCGGCCCTCGGTAGATGGTGGGCTCCGGTGTGACCGGGCCCATCTGGATGTCGTGCCCGGCGTCGAGCCACGCCTGGTAGCCACCGTCGAGGAGCTGGACCCCCTCGTGCCCGATGGAGCGGAGCATCCACCACAGCCGGGCTGCGACGCGCCCGCCCACGTCGTCGTACACGACGACGTGGCTCTCCGGGGAGAGGCCGAGTGAACCCAGGGTGGCTGCGAAATCGGCGGGATCGGGAAGGGGATGACGTCCGCAGGCCCCGGGCGGAGCGGAGAGATCGGCGTCCAGGTCGACGAACACCGCACCCGGGATGTGGCCCTGTTCGTAGGTGGCGCGCCCCTTCTCTCGATCGGTGAGGTCCCAGCGGATGTCACAGACCACGAATTGATCGAGCGTGGCGGCAAGGTCGTCGGCCACTATCAGGGGATGGATCCCGGTCATTCGCCCTTGTCGTCCGGTGTGGCCGGTCTCCAGGTGTCACGGTCGACCAGCTCGGTGCCCAGATCGGCGATCGTTCGCCCCACCGCGGAGGCGAGGGCGCCGGCGGCCTCTCTCAGCCGATCTCTGACGTCCGGGTCACGGAGCGCGGTGGTGACCGAATCGGCCACCTGGCTGAATGCGCCGGCCAGCGTCCCCAGGGCCTCCCTGATCTCCTGCTCGGAGGGCGCATCAGGCGAGGCGACGGTGCGGTAACTGTCGCGGAGGCGGCTGCTCAGCTCGCCGAGCTCGTCGTGGAACCGCGTCCACGGGTCGATATCGCCATCGTCCCTAGGATCGGGGTCGTGCGTCTCCACCTGCTCGATGGTACCTATGAGCTGTTCCGTTCCCACTACGGCAGAAGGGACACGGTGCTGGCTCCGGACGGCCACGACGTCCACGCCACCTTGGGCATCCTCGAGTCGACTCTGGCTCTGCTGCGGGAGCCGGGGGTGACTCATCTCGCCGCCAGCTTCGACACCGTGATCGAGTCGTTCCGCAACGACATGTTCCCGGCCTACAAGTCCTCGGTCGGGATGGATCCCGAGCTGCTCCGCCAGTTCCCGTTCGCCGAGGAGGCGTTGGAGGCGATCGGTGTCGTCGTGTGGCGCAACATCGAGTTCGAGGCGGATGACGCGCTCGCCGCGGCCGCGGTCCGCTGGGTGGACGACGTGGAACAGGTCGTGATCTGCAGCCCGGACAAGGACATGTCCCAGATCGTGGTGGGCGACCGCATCGTCACCTATAACCGCCGGGAGCAGAAGGTCTTCGACGAGGAAGCGGTGGTCGAGAAGTTCGGGATCCACCCCGAGTCGATCCCCGACTACCTGGCCCTGGTCGGGGACACCGCCGACGGGGTTCCCGGGTTGCCGGGATGGGGCTCGAAGTCTGCGTCGGCCGTGCTCGCCCGATTTCCCCGTCTGGAGCTGATCCCCCCCGACTCCGCCGACTGGGGCGTCGCGGTGCGGGGCGCCCCGAAGCTTGCCGCGACCCTCGTGGAGGGGCGGGAGCTGGCCCATCTCTACCGGGAGCTGACCACTTTGCGTCTCGACGCTCCCATCGAGGACGAGCTTGCCGATCTGGAGTGGAAGGGCGTTCCCGAGGAGCGGTTCCGATCCTTTTGTGCCGCGATGGCCTTCGACGCCGACGCGATCAACGTCCACCGCTGGGCGGACGACGCCTAGATTCGGCGCTGATTGCGAACCCCGGGTTCCTGGCGCCGAATATGGCGCAATTCAGCTCAGGTTCATCAGCCACGCACGGAAGTTGAGCGGTTTGGCGCCGGATATGGCGTGAGCAACCCGGGGTTGGCTGCTCGTCGGCGCTGATCAGTCGTCCGGTCCGACGCCCTCCCAGACGAGGTCGAAGCGCTCCAGGCAGTCGGCGCAGCGATATGCGACCGGGAAGCCTTCCTCGAGTGGCTCGTCGTCTGGGAGATAGCTGATCAGGTGGGCGGTTCCGCCACACTCCACACACGTGATCGTGTCGGTCGGGAGGGTCATCACAGGCTCCTCGGTCTCGTCTGACTCAACAACACTGCTCCGATGACTCCAGCAGCCAGCGAGCCGGAGAGAATCCCGACCTTCGCCAGATCAGCCATCACGGGGTCTGAGAAGGCGAGGCCGGCGACGAACAAGGACACGGTGAAACCGATGCCTCCGATCGCGGACAGTCCGATGATGTGCAACCAGGACGTGCCGACCGGAAGCTTGCCCAGACCCAGCCGAACTGCGACGTATGAAGCCACTGAAATCCCCAAGAGCTTTCCCGCGACGAGGCCAACAGAAACACCCAGCGCGATGGGAGAAGTGACAGACGCCAGCACGTCAACGCCCCGGAGGTCGACGCCCCCGTTGGCCAGGGCGAAGATTGGGACGACCAGGTACGAGCTCCAGCCGACGAGCATGTGTTCAAGACGGGTCAGGGGGGAAACGGCTTCTGTCGCGATCTCTCGCAGTAACAGGGTCTCGTGGTCCGCATGTTCCTGTGCTTCCTGGTCGCTCTCATCGTCCACCGGAAACTGGTCCAGGATGGCCCGCGCCTTCTCGTCGAACTCGTCACGGCCGTAATAGGAGTTTGCCGGAGTCAGGAACCCGAGCGCTACCCCCGCCAGGGTGGCATGCACTCCTGACTTCAACATCAGATACCAGATGACCACCGCAACGGGCACGTAGAACCAGAGCGCACGAATGTGGGCCCTTCCCGCAACTCGCACTATGACCAGTCCGGCGACCGCGGCAATCAGGTGAGCCGGGGAGAGATCCGAGGTGTAGAAGATGGCAATGACGGCGATGGCCCCGATGTCGTCGGCGATCGCCACCGCCAGCAGGAACAGCTTCGCTCCGGGCGGAACTCGGGAGCCGAGCAATGCCACCACTCCAATCGCGAAGGCGATGTCTGTGGCCATCGGGATACCCCAGCCGTTCGCCGCGGCGGTGCCCGCGTTGAAGAGGAGGAAGATCGCCGCCGGAACCACCATCCCACCCACGGCCGCCATGGCCGGCAAGGCGGCACGTCGCCGATCGCGCAGGTCGCCAAGTACCAGCTCACGTTTGATCTCGAGACCGACGACGAAGAAGAAGATCGTCATCAACCCGTCGTTGATCAGATGCAGCACCGATTCCTCGAAACGGAACCCGAAGATCTCGATCGTGAGACTCTGCTCGAGGAGCGAGAAGTAGGAGCCGGCCCACGCGCTGTTGGACCAGACCAGAGCGGCGAGTGCGGCGACGAAGAGGACGATGCCGGAAGACGCCTCGATCTCGCTGAATCTGACGAAGGGGCGGACGAAGGTCCTCGGAATCCAACGTTCCGAGGTGGCCCAGGTCCGGTGTCGCGGGTCCACGCTCAGCCGACGCTGTTCCCCGCCGACCTCAGCATCTCACAGGCCTCGACCACCCTCGCTGCCATCCCCGTCTCCGCCTTCTTCAGATACGACCGGGGGTCGTAGGCCTTCTTGTCCCCGACCTCCCCGTCCACCCGGAGCACACCCGAGTAGTTGGCGAACATGTGGTCGACGATCGGTCGGGTGTACGCGTACTGGCAGTCGGTGTCGATGTTCATCTTGACGACGCCATAGGCCAGGGTCTCGTGGATCTCGTCGAGCGTGGAGCCGCTTCCGCCATGGAACACCAGATAGTGGCGGGCCTCTACGCCGAACCTCTTCGCCACCGCCTCCTGGCCGTCCCTGAGGATGGTCGGGTCGAGCTTGACCGCGCCCGGCTTGTACACCCCGTGGACATTTCCGAATACCGCGGCGAGAAGGTAGAGGCCCCGGTCGAACGTGCCCAGGACCTCGGAGACCCGGACCATGTCCTCGGGCGAGGTGTAGAGCTTGGTTCGATCCATGTCCGAGTGGTCGGTGGCGTCTTCGACGCCTCCCACGATGCCGATCTCCAGCTCCAGCACGATGTCGAGGGTCGCGCACTGCTCCAGCAATTCCTCGGCGAGGGCGAGGTTCTCATCCATGGGCAGCGCCGAGGCATCGAGCATGTGGCTCTGGAAGATGGGGCCCTGACCGGCGGCGACGGTCTCGCGACTCATCTCGAGGAGGGGTCGGATGAAGCCATCGACCCGGTCGGGTGGGCAGTGGTCGGTGTGCAACGCGATGTTGGCCGGATAGCGGGGTGCGACCACCCGGGCGAACTCGGCCAGGGCACGCGCCCCCAAGGCCATGTCCTTGACCGACTGCCCCGAGGCGAACTCACCTGCGCCGTAGGAGAATTGGATGATCCCGTCGGAGCCCGCTTCGGAGAAGCCTTCGAAGGCCGCCAGGATCGTCGAGGACGACGTGGTGTTGATGGCGGGAAGGGCGTAGTGGCGGGCCCGCGCTCCGTCGAGCATTTCCCGGTATTTCTCTGGTGTGGCCAGTGGCAACGGATCGGGCTCCCTTGTCTCCTTCCCTGGCAAGGTAGTCGCTCATCTTTGCCGACTCGCCGTCGGCATCGGCGCCGGATACTTTGCGATCATGGGCGACACCGTGGAGACCCAGATGGGGACCGGCGCCCGACGCAAGGCGCGAAGCCCGATCGTGCGCGGTCTGCTCTTCGTCCTCGGTCTGATCTGCCTCGTCCTCGTACCGATCAGCATCTATGTGCCCCTCATCCCCACCTTCGACCTGGTGCTGCTGGCGGCGTTCTTCTTCTCGATGTCATCCGACCGGATGTACGACTGGATGCTCAACCACCGCTATCTGGGGAAGGTCATCCGGGGCTACCGGGATCACGGTCTCACCATGCGGATGAAGTGGGTCGCCGCCGTGGCCATCACAGCCTCGCTGACGGCCTCGGGGATCTTCCTCACCGACCTCTGGTGGGTTCGGGCGATCCTCGCCGCGGTCGGCGCGTACGCCCTCTGGTTCGTCTTCAGCCGCCCCACCAGGGATCCGGCCACGGTCTGACCGGCACTACCGTCCCGCCGATGCGGTCGTTCTCGAGGGTCGGGCTGGGCGCGATCACCGCGGCGGCCATGGCTATCTCGACCTTTCCCATCATCGTCGCCAGCGTCCTCGCCGCCCAGCTCATCGAGGAGTTCGGGATCACCCGGGCGCAGGTGGGCCTGCTTGCCACCGCGTCCGGTCTGGTCGGGTCACTGGCGTCCCCGTTCTTCGGCAGGCTCACCGACCGACTGGGTGCGGTGCGCTCGACCACCACGCTCTTCATCGTCGGTGGCGTGGCGTTGTCTCTGATCGCAATCAGCCCCACGTACGTGACGCTGTTCGGCGCCGGGGTGCTCTGCGGTCTGCCCAATGGCTGGTGCAACCCGGCCACCAACGCCCTGATCGTGGACAACGTCCCCGCTGGGGCACGCGGGCTGGTCACGGGTGTCAAGCAGTCTGGTGTCCAGGTGGGGACGTTTCTCGGAGGCCTCCTCCTCCCGGTCTTCTCCGCCTGGTGGTCGTGGAGGGTCGCCGTCCTCACCTTTCTGGCGATACCTGTCGCCGGTCTGTCCGGGATGATCGGGCGGGAGGATCACGAGAGGGCCCGTCGCCGGGAGGCGGCGGATCGCGGGGATCTCCCCACGGCGATCCGGTGGATCATGGCCTATGGATTCATCTCGGGGATGTCGTCCTCTGCCATGGTCGGTTTCATCCCGCTCTTCGCCAACGAGCGTCTCGGTTGGACCGAGCCCGCGGCGGGGACGCTGGTCGCCATGGTCGGCATCGCCGGGATCGCGGCCCGCATCGCCTGGCCACGTCTGGCGGAGAAGAGCACCGGGCACGGCTGGGTCCTCCGCGTCATCGCATTGCTGACCACCGTCTCGGCATCGCTGCTCTGGCTGGCGGAAGCGGGCCTCGTACCCACATGGGCCCTGGTGCCGGCTGCTCTCCTCCTCGGCACCGGTGCGGTTGCCTGGAACGGGGTGGGGATGCTGGCGGTGATGGACTTCGTGCCCCCGGGTCTGGTGGGGAAGGGAACCGGTCAGGTGCTCTTCGGCTTCCTCCTCGGGCTCGCCATCGGGCCGCCGCTGATGGGGCTGTCCGTGGACTCGCTCGGCACCTATGCCCCGGGTTGGGCGACGGCAGCCGGGCTCACGGTGATCTGCGCGGCGCTCGCCATGCGAATCCCCTCTCCGCGACCGAGCGAGGTCGCAGCGTGAGACTCGTCGTGGCGAGATGCACCGTGGATTACACCGGCCGTCTCTCCGCCCATCTCCCCGAGGCGGTCAGGCTGATCATGGTCAAAGCCGACGGCACTCTCGCCATCCACTCGGATGGCAATGCTTCGAAACCGCTGAACTGGATGATCGCGCCCAACGTCCTGGAGACTCACGACGACCAGTGGGTGGTCACCAACTCCAGAGGCGAGCGTCTCGTCATCTCGATCATCGAGATCCTCGAGGATGTGATCCACGACCTGGGTCACGATCCCGGGCTGGTCAAGGACGGTGTGGAAGCCCATCTCCAAGAGCTCCTCGCCACCCGCCCAGAGACACTCGAAGAGGGGCTCACGCTGATCCGCCGCGAGTACCCGACGGACATAGGCCCGGTCGATCTCCTCTGTGCCGATCGTCATGGGGCGACGGTCGCCGTCGAGGTGAAGCGTCGGGGCGAGATCGACGGGGTCGAGCAGCTCTCCCGATATCTGGAGCGTCTCGACAACGATCCCCGTCTCGCCCCGGTGCGGGGCATCTTCGTCGCCCAATCGATAACACCGCAGGCCCGGGTCATCGCAGAGGCGCGGGGAATCGAGGCGATCGAGGTGGACTACGACGGGCTGCGCGAGGTCGAGGCCACCGAGTTGCGTCTTTTCGACCTGCGCTGATGTTCCACGTCGTCTTCTACACACCCGAGATCCCGCCTAACACCGGCAATGCGATGCGGCTCGCCGCGGTGACCGGATGCCGACTCCATCTCATCGAGCCGCTGGGTTTCGACATGGACGACGCCAAGCTGCGCCGGGCCGGGATGGATTACCGGGACAAGGCCGCGGTGGAGGTCCATCCCGATCTAGAGGCATGGCGTCGCCAGGTCCGCCCCGATCGTGTGTTCGCCCTCACCGTCGATGGCGACCGTCCCTACACCGACCACAGTTTCGTCGAAGGCGATGCCTTCCTCTTCGGCCCCGAGTCGGTTGGGTTGCCCACGGAGGTCAAGTCGGCGTCTTGGGTGACCGAGCGGATACGTCTCCCCATGGTTCCCGGGGTCCGCTCCATCAACCTCTCCAACGCCGCCGCCATCGTCCTCTACGAGGCGTGGCGTCAGAACGGATTCACAGGCTCGGCCTGAGCACTACCCGCAACCCTGGGTTCGACGGGGTCAGGTGCGTTCGGCGAGGAGACGGAAGGCGATGGCCTCGCTCAGCGCCGACTTCTCCAGATCCCCGATGTCCTGGCTCTCGTTGGGGGCGTGGATGGCACTGGTCGGATCCCCGGCACCGACCACCAGGATGGGGGCGTCGGGGAAGAGCTCACTGAAGGTGGCTATGAACGGGATCGAGCCACCGGCCCCCATCTCAACGGCGTCCTTCCCATACGCCTCGAGGAAGGCTTCCCTCCAGATCTTCACCGCGTGGTTGTCGGAGCCGAGCGTGGTGGGGTCCCCGCCCTCCTCGTAGAGGAACTCGATGCTCGCGCCCCAGGGGACGTTCCTGCGGAGATGGTCCTTGAGGGCATCCAGGGCCTCTTGGCTGTCCTGTCCCGGCGGGATGCGCATGCTCACCTTGGCCCGGGCGACGGGGACGAGTTGGTTGATTGCCTCCGACACCGGGGGAGCATCGATGGCCAGCACAGATACGGCGGGACGGGTCCAGAGACGGGAAGGGATCGAGCCTTCGCCGATCAGCTGCAGGCCCTCGATGGTCCCGGCCAGTGACCGGGCCAGGTCCTCCGGGATCTCGGGCACGTCACCGACCTCCTCGGAGACCAGTCCTTCGACGGCCACGACCCCGACGTCGTCGTGCAACGTGGCGAGGAGGCGGGAGAGGGTCATCAGGGCATCGGGCACATACCCGCCGAACTGGCCGGAGTGGACCGCCGAATCGAGGGTGCGCACCTCGACCACCACACCGACGACCCCACGAAGCGAGGAGATGAAAGCGGGTGTCCCCACCGCCCAGTTGCCGCCGTCTCCTATGACGATGACGTCGGGGTGCAGCATCGTGGAGTGCTTCTGCAGGATCTCGGGGAGCCCGACCGATCCCGCCTCCTCCTCGCCCTCGAAGAAGAGCTGGACACCGACGGGAAGCTGATCCCCGTGGGCCGCGATGGCACCAAGGTGCATCACGATCCCCGCCTTGTCGTCGCTGGAGCCACGGCCGTAGATGCGCCCGTCACGTTCGCTCGGTTCGAAGGGGCCGGTGTCCCACTCGTGGGCGGGGCCGGGCGGCTGCACGTCGTAGTGGGCATAGAGGAGCAGGGTGGGGGCGCCCGGAGGAGCGGGCATCTCGGCGAATACGGCGGGATGGCCGTCGGAGGGCTCAAGCAATCGGGCGTTCTCGAAGCCGAGCCCGTCGAGGATGCCCACGATCTCCTCGCCGGCACTGCGGACACCCGCCGGGTCGTAGCCGGGCGCACTCACCGACTTCAGACGGACCAGGGTCCCGAGCAGTTCCTTGAGACGGGGCATGTCGGCCGCGACTGCGGCTCTGAGGTCGTCGTGCATGTGAGCAGGCTACCGGTGCCATGATGTAGCAGTGCTGCGGTTCCAGCTCTTCGGCATGCCGGTGGTCGTGCGCGGTTCGTTCCTGTTGATCGCCGCCTTCGTCGGGTTCATCGGCGTCGGCGATCTGGCCCGATCCGTGGCATGGCTGGTCATCGTGTTCTTCTCCATCCTCATCCACGAGCTGGGGCACGCCTTCACCGCCCGCATGTACGGATCGACCGTGGCCATCGAGCTCAACGGTCTGGGCGGGCTGACCCGCTGGGGTGCCCCCGACGGAGAGCTGACACCGGGGAGGCGGGCGCTGATCGCCGCGGCCGGTTCCGCCACCGGTCTGGTCTTCGGCGGGCTGGTCTGGGTGGTGGCCCGCCAGTTCGATCCCTATCCGCCGCTCACCGCCTTCATCCTGGAGAACGTCATCTATGTGAACGTGTTCTGGGGGCTGCTCAATTGGCTGCCGATCCGGGCCCTCGACGGCGGCCATCTCCTCGAGTCGTTCCTGGAGAAGGTGATCCCCGAGAAGGCGGAGAGCGTGGGCCGGGTGGTGTTCATCGCCACCGCCGCCGCCGGGGTGCTCATCGCCATCCGGCTCGACCTCCTCTTCATCGCCATCCTCGCCGGCTGGATGCTGCTCTCGGAGTTCGCAACCGGACAGCGCGCGCCGGCGGCCGGTCTGCCCATGCTCGACTACGAGGCCCCGGCATCCGACGAACCGTCCGATCCCGCGGCGCCGGGGGAGCAAGGGGAGGAGACGCCGGAGGACGCCTGGGGCGACAGCAAGTAGCGTCCCCGGCGATGGATTTCTCATACAGCGACCGGGTCGAGGAGCTGAGGGGTCGGCTCCTCGAGTTCATGGACAGCCACGTCTACCCGGCCGAGCCGGTGTACCGCCAGCAGATGGAGGTGGCCGGCGACCCCCATCATCACCCGGCGGTCATCGAGGACCTCAAGAAGGAGGCCCGCTCCCGCGGTCTCTGGAACCTCTTCCTCCCCGACCCTGACCACGGTGCGGGTCTGTCGGTCCTCGAGTACGCCCCGCTCGCCGAGATCACCGGAAGGAGCATCCATCTCGCTCCCGAGGCCCTGAATTGCTCCGCCCCGGACACGGGAAACATGGAGATCCTCCACATGTTCGGGACTCTGGAGCAGAAGGAACTGTGGCTCCAGCCACTGCTCGAGGGTGAGATCCGCTCCTGCTTCTCGATGACCGAGCCGGAAGTCGCCAGCTCGGATGCGACCAACATCCGCACCCGGATCGAGCGCGACGGCGACCAGTACGTCATCACCGGGCGAAAGTGGTTCAGCTCCGGTGCCGCCTCGGAGCGTT
This sequence comes from Acidimicrobiia bacterium, assembly GCA_035550735.1. Lineage (GTDB taxonomy): Bacteria > Actinomycetota > Acidimicrobiia > Spongiisociales > ZC4RG35 > JANQRA01. The sequence continues at coordinate 31,247 of DASZOM010000002.1, forward strand.
GCAAGTTCTCCATCGTGATGGGGGTCACCAATCCCGACGCCGACCGCCACAGGATGCAGTCGATGGTCATCGTCCCCCTGGACAGCCCAGGTGTGGTGATCGAGCGTGAGCCGCTGGTCTTCGGTTACCAGGACCGTGGTGGTCATCCCCAGATCCTCTTCGACGGTGTCAGGGTCCCGGTCTCCAACCTCCTCGGTGAGGAGGGGGGTGGATTCGCCATCGCCCAGGCCCGTCTCGGCCCGGGGCGCGTACATCACTGCATGCGGGCGATCGGAGCCGCCGAACGGTGTCTCGACCTGATGGTGCAGCGCTCGCAGGCCCGGGTCGCCTTCGGCAGGCCCTTGTCGGAGCAGGGTGTCGTCATGGAGTGGATCGCCAATGCCAGGATCCAGATCGAGCAGGTGCGGCTCCTCGTGCTCAAGACGGCGTGGATGATCGACGAGACGGGGACCAAGGCGGCACGTACCGAGATCGCCGCCATCAAGGTGGCCGCCCCGAATCTGCTCACCTCGATTGCCGACGACGCCATGCAGCTGTTCGGCGCCGCCGGGTTCACCGAGGATTGGCCGCTGGCCAATCTCTATTCGATCGGACGATGGCTGCGCATCGCCGACGGCCCCGACGAGGTGCATCTGCGCTCGGTGGCTCGGGCCGAGCTGGGCCGTCTCGGGCCTGGTGCGGTCCCCGAGCCATTCCGGCTCTGACCCCCGAATCCGAACCGGGCTCGGGCCTGAATACGTAGTGCGGATACCGGGTTTGGCCGTCCCGAGCAGGGGAACGTTCGACGTTGACCCTGCGTTTACCAGGCTCTGGAGATCATGGGGGCACCACGGTGATTGACCTGACTGTGACATCATGGCGGGAGGCGGCGTCCTGTCTCGACGCGCCCGAGGACGTGACCTTCTTCCCCGACAAGGAAGACCTGGTCGCCATCGTCAAGGCCAAGGCGGTATGCGCCGGCTGCCCGGTGGCCGATGTCTGCCTCACCTGGGCCATCCAGACCAACCAGAGCGAGGGCATCTGGGGTGGCCACACTCCCAAGGAGCGTCGCAAGCTCCGCCGCCGTTGGATCGAAGAGATCGAAAAGGCGAGCTAGTGGCCCCTCCGACCTTCCACTAACGCTTGGTCTCGGCCGGCTCGTCGCGGTCGGGGCCCCGCTCGGCTCCGATGTGGACCAGGGGATCCCCCGAGTTGACCAGGGGTCGCAGCGTGCGGGCCAGCACCCAGCCGCTCTCCAGAGCGCGCACCCGCGCCGGGCGGGTGCCGAAGGCGTCGGAGACCGAGGCGACTGTCTGGCCTTTCTCGACCCGCTCGCCCAGCGCCACGCCGAGCTCCACGATCCCCCCGCGTCGCGCCCGCACCCACCGTGTCCGGCGTATCAGCCTGGTCCGCGCACCCTTCGGCAACCGGGAGTCGAGCATTCCCATGGCACGAAGCGTCCGCATCACGCCGTCGACACCCGTCTCGATGGCGTCGTCGTCGAACCGATTCGCCTGGCCCGCCTCGTAGAGGATCACGGTCTTGCCCTGTTCGGTGGCGGCCTGGCGCAACGACCCGTCCCGCAGCCGGGCGTGGATCGAGAAGGGGGCCCCGAAGGCCCGGGCCAGACGCAGGGTGTCCTCGTCGTCGAGGTTGGCCCGGATCTGAGGGGCATTGATCCGGTGGTTGGACGCGGTGTGGATGTCGATGCCGACGGTGCATTGGGCGACGATCTCTGCCATGAACAGATGAGCCAGGCGTGAGGCCGAGGACCCGCGTCGAGACCCGGGGAACGACCGGTTCAGGTCGCGGTGATCGGGCAGGTAACGGGACTGGGTGATGAACCCCAGCGGGTTGACGATGGGAACCGCGATCAACGCACCTCGCAGCTTCCTGGCATCCACCTCGCGCAACACGCGGCGGATGATCTGGATCCCATTGAGCTCGTCGCCGTGAATGGCGGCCGAGAGCCAGATGTTGGGACCGGCGGCCCGGCCATTGACCACCTTCACCGGGAGTGACTCGGTGGCGGCGGTGACCACCTCGGCGAAGGGGAGATCGATCTGCACCTTGCGTCCGGGCGCAACTGTGACCCCGCCGATCTTGATCGGGTGATTGACCTTGGTTTCAGGCACCGACGTTGTCTTCGATGTACTCGATCATCAGATCGGCGATGTCGACCCCGCTCGCCTCCTCGATCCCCTCGAGCCCGGGCGAGGAGTTCACCTCGAGCACCATCGGCCCTTCGTCGGACTGGAGGAGGTCGACACCCGCGACGCTGAGACCCATCGCCTTGGCCGCCCTCACCGCGGTGGAGCGCTCGGAGGGGGAGAGCCGGATCGCCTGGGCTCTGCCTCCCCTGTGCAGGTTGGAGCGGAAGTCCCCCGGCGCGCTCTGTCGACGCATGGCGGCGACCACCTTGCCTCCGACGACGAAGGCCCTGATGTCCGACCCGCCGGCCTCCTTGATGAACTGCTGGACGAGGATGTTGGCGTCGAGCTGGCGAAACGCCCCGATCACCGACTCGGCGGCCTTCTTGGTCTCGGCGAGCACCACCCCGATGCCCTGGGTCCCCTCCAACAGCTTGACGACTACCGGGGTCCCACCAACCACGTCGAGCAGGCCATTGATGTCCTGGATGGAGTGGGCGAAGCTCGTGGTGGGCAGCCCCACCCCGGCGCGGGAGAGGATCTGCATCGACCTCAGCTTGTCGCGCGAGCGGCTGATCCCATCGGAGCTGTTCAGTGTGAAGACGTCAGCCATCTCGAACTGGCGCACCACCGCGGCTCCGTAGAAGGTGTAGGTGGCCCCGATCCGGGGGATCACCGCGTGGGGACGGACCTCCTCGCCCCGGTAGAGCACCTTGGGCCGACGAGCCGTGATGTCCATGTAACAGCGCAGGTAATCGACAACGGCCACCTCGTGACCCCGTGTCAGCGCCGCCTCCTTGAGACGCGCCGTCGAGTAGAGGGTGGCTCCCCGGGAGAGGACGGCGATCTTCACGATGCGGACCTGTGGTTGGCCCTTCCCGGCCTGGGCCCGAGATAGCTGCGTCCAGGGTCGATCACGAAGTCGTCGCGAATCGTCCTCCGGCCGAGCAGCATCCTGAACGTCATCTCGTCTCTCGTAGTCAGGTTCACCAGCGCCTCCAGTTCCCTCCCCGCGATGATCAGCTTGGTCCTGATCGTCGGGCGCAACTCGGTCCTGCCACCGGGGTTCTTCACCTTACGCTCGCCGACCACCTCGGCCACACACACGACGGCCGGCTTCCGCTTCCGCTGGCGGGGGTGGAGCTCGAATCGGACCATCGGGGTGCCGTTCTCGGTGTAACGCTCGATGTTGAAGGCGTGCAGGGACGAGTTGTCGGCGCCGGTGTCGACCTTCGCCTTGATCTCCCCGACCCCCAGGTCGGGCAGGGAGACCCATTCCCGCCACCCGATGGTCTTCCTTCTCGCCTTCTTCACCGACCCGGAGGATAGGGATTCACCCGGACGGATGGCTCCCCGGGCCGCTGCCCCTGCATTAGCAATCCACCCTTCAGTAAAGTTGACACTTGACATAGCAGATTTCATCTGACAAGATGCACAGGTAAGTAAAGTCCAAGCTTGAAGGACAACGAAAGATCATGATGAAGGAGGTACGAGAATCATGTTGATGCGTTTCGACCCGTTCCAGGACTTCGACCGTCTCACCCGACAGGCGTGGGGCAATTTCCGGACGGGTTTCATGCCGGCCGACGCCTATCGCCATGACGACCGGCTCTATCTCCACATCGACCTTCCGGGGGTCGACCCCGACTCGATCGATGTGACGGTGGAGAAGAACACGATCACGGTCTCGGCGGAGCGAAGGTTCGACATCGAGGGGACCGAGCGGGTTCTGCTCAATGAGCGACCCACCGGTGAGTTCAGCCGGCAGTTCTTCCTCGGCGAGAGTCTCGACACCGCCGCCATCGAGGCCGGTTACGACCACGGGGTGCTGACCCTGTCCATCCCGGTCGCCGAGACCGCCAAGGCTCGCAAGATCGAGGTGAACGCCTCACCCGCGCTCACCGCCTGATCTTCGACTCATCGAGCCGAAGGGCCCCGACCACTCCTCCCGTGGTCGGGGCCTCTCTTCGTCCCGGTCGGGCCTTCTTCAGGGTTAGCCTCAACACATGAGTCAAGTGTTGCCCTACAAGCTGGCCCTGGGGAAGCTCGGCAGCGACGACCGGTACTCCGAGGTGCTCCGTGAGGGCGGCCTCAGTGCCGGCATCTACGTCCCTCACGAGACCGACGACCAGGACGCCCACGACGAGGACGAGTTCTATGTGGTGCTCAACGGGTCGGGCTTCATCAACATCGACGGCGACCGACAGCCGTTCGGTCCCGGCGACCTGATCTTCGTCCGTGCGGGAGCCGCCCACCAGTTCGAGGATTTCACCGCCGACTTCGCCACTTGGGCGATCTTCTGCGGCCCGCCCGCGTCCACCCGGGCCTGAGCTTCGAACCATGCCCGGCCGCCACTCCCGTCACGTCCCGGCCTGGCTGCTCGGTCTGATCATCGCGGTCGTCGTATTCGGCGTCATCGTGATCCTCGCCGCAGTGCTCGGCTTCGGAGATGACCCTGTCGTCGACAACCTGGGCGCCGTCTTCGATTGAGTCGGTTACCGACGGGGGCGCGACGCGCCCTCCTGCTCACCGCCCTCGGCCAGCTCCTCGTTCTCAGCCTGTGGTTCTCCGCTTCGGCGGTAGCTCCACAGTTGGGAGTCGAGTGGGGTCTCGACACCGGGGGAGAGGCCTGGCTGACCCTCGCCGTCCAAGTCGGCTTTGTCGCCGGCGCCCTCGTCTCGGCGGTGCTCAATGTCGCCGATGTCGTCCCGGCGCGCCGGCTGTTCTTCATGAGCGCCATCGGCGGCGCCATCGCCAATCTCGGGCTCCTCACGGTCGATCGGGGGGAGACGCCTCTGGCCATCGGGCTCCGTCTCCTCACCGGGATGTTCCTCGCTGGTGTCTATCCGGCGGGGCTGAAGGTGATGGCCGGATGGTTTCGCAGCGCGCGGGGAATGGCGCTCGGGGTCCTCGTCGGAGCGGTGACCGTGGGCTCGGCATCCCCACACCTCATCCGCGGCCTCGGGTTCGAGTGGCAAGGCGTCCTGGCTGCGGCCTCGGGTCTGGCGCTGCTGGGTGCCTTGGTGATGCTCGGTGTCGGTGACGGCCCCCATGAGGTGCCCACACCGAGGTTCCGCTGGTCACAGGTGGCCGTCGTCGCCTCGAATCGGGGAGTTCGTCTCTCCACGCTCGGCTATCTCGGCCACATGTGGGAGCTGTACGGGATGTGGACATGGGTCGGCGCCTTCCTGGCCGCCTCGGCGGAGTCGGCCGGGACGAGCTTCGGGTCGGTGGCCGTCGTCACCTTCCTGGTGATCGCCATCGGGGGAGCGGGCTCCTGGTGGGCGGGCATCGCCGCTGATCGGCTCGGCCGAACCCGCGTCGCCGGCACCGCGATGGTCATATCCGGGTCGTGCGCATTGCTGACCTCCGTGGTCTTCGGAGCCGGGCCCTGGTTGGTCGTGCCGCTCCTCCTGGTCTGGGGTCTGAGCGTGGTGGCCGACAGCGCCCAGTTCTCGGCCATGGTGACCGAAACCGCCTCCGACGAGACCAGGGGGACCGCCCTCACCCTGCAGACCGCCCTCGGGTTCCTGCTCACCCTGGTCACCATCCGAGCCGTTCCAGCCATTGCCGAGGGGGCCACGTGGCGATGGGCGTTCCCCATCCTCGCCGTGGGGCCGGCACTGGGCACCTGGGCCATGATCCGCCTCGCCCGAAGCCCGATGGCATCCCAGCTCGCCGGGGGCCGGGGCTGATGCCGGTGGGCAACATGCCCGAAGCCGAGGTCGAGGTCACAGTCGACGTCGTCCGACGTCTCCTCGAGCGGCAGCGTCCCGATATCGCCGGCCACGAAGTGGTCCCGCTCGCATTCGGATGGGACAATGTCTCGTTCCGGATCGGCACCGATCTGGTGGCTCGGCTCCCCCGCCGAGCGATCGCGGTGGGCCTGCTCCGCAACGAGGCGAGATGGCTGCCCGGGCTCGCGGCCGGTCTTCCGCTGCCCATCCCGGCCCCGGTATTCGTCGGCGAGCCGGGTGCCGGCTACCCCTGGCCGTGGTCACTGGTGCCCTTCATCCCCGGGGAGCCCGCGGCCACCACGGTTGGGCTCGATCAGGAGCGGTGTGCCCGCCAACTCGGGGAATTCCTCGCCGCTCTCCACCAACCCGCTCCCCGCGACGCGCCCGCCAATCCCTATCGAGGGATCCCCCTCACCGGACGTGATGCTGGGGTGCGGGAGCGTCTCGAAGCACTGGCGGACCTCGTCGACCGTCCGCGGTTGGAGAGCCTGTGGGACCAGGCGATGAGCGCACCGCCATTCACCGGATCGGCCCCCTGGATACACGGCGACCTCCACCCGCTGAACCTCTTGGTAGTCGAGGGGTCGTTGTCCGGGGTCATCGACTTCGGCGATCTCACCGCCGGGGACCCGGCGACCGATCTCGCCGTCGGCTGGATGCTGTTCGACTCCGCCCACCGAGCCCGGTTCCGGTCGTCCTATGGCGGCGGTGACCACGCCACCTGGGCTCGAGCCCGGGGCTGGGCCCTCTCCTTGGGTCTCGCCTATCTCGCCCACTCCGCCGACAACCCGGCGATGTCGGAGACCGGCTCGAGGACTCTCGCCGAGGTGGCGTCCGGCTGATCCTCAGAGCTCGGGGATGGTTCTCCCGTTGCAATCCAGGCCATCGCCGGGTCGATAGAAGGCGACGATCGTGTCGACCACCACCCGTCCGTCGGAGAACGTGCGCTGCCGGTCGATGGCCGACTGACGGCACTGGTTGCGGAAGCTGATGCGCTGGTCGAGCTCGGCCACCTCGACGTTGCGTGTCGAGTACATGGTCACCGTGATCGAGGTGGCGTCGTAGGTGGGCCAGATAAGGATCGGGTAGTCCGTGGAATTGGTGAGGACCAGATCGGGCCCGGGCATGGAGAGTGTGGCTTCCCGGCCGAACGGATATCTGGAGAAGTAGACCGAGTGGCTCTGGTACTCATCGAGGTCGAGCCCGGCGAAATAGGCGGCATTGAAGAGTGTCGTGGTGAACTGGGAGACACCTCCGCCGATCTCGTCGGTCATGTGGCCGCCACGGATGGCGCCGGCAGGCAGGTAGCCCTTCGCCCGGGTGCGGGGGCCGATGAAGTCGTTGAGGCTGAAGGTCTGGCCGGGGACGATGTAGACGCCACGGACGGCGTCGGCCATCGTCTGGATGTTGGCCACGCGGTTCTCACAGCAGGCATGGTTGGTGGTGAACTCGGACACAGGCTCGATGATCTGGGAGCCGTCGGCCCACGCCAGCCGGACGGGATCGTCCTCGGGCCGGGTCTGCAACTCGTAGAAGGCGGAGCCGCCGCCGAGGATCGCCTCGGCCATGTGGGCGACCGACCCCGCGGAACAGCAGACCGGAGGCGCCTCCCCCTCCTCGACGACCCTCACCTGGCCATCCACCACCTCGAGCACCGGTGGGGCGAAATCTCCGATGGGGTCCGGGAAGAGCGCCTCGATCTCCTGCTGCAGCCCTTCGAGATCGACCGATGCACTCAGCCGGCCGTCCTCCACGACCGAGCCGAGGTGATTGCGGATCTGCCGGGACGGGATGGTCTTGGCCGTCCCCGCCAGTAGAGCGATCTGCCCGTGGTCGGTGGTCTCGTTCAGATCCTGCGCCAGATCCGCCACGGCCGAGTCGGGGACCGTCGGCGGGATCGGGTCGGTGCCGGCACGGATCTCGACCGCGCCACTCGCCACGTCGGAGTCGGCGAGAGCGGCGATCACCTCCGCGATGTCGACGCCCAGCCCATCCTGGCCGGGTGCCAAATGCAGCCCCGTCTCCGGGTCATGGGTGATGGTGGGCTCGACCGGAGGCTCCAGGACGAAGTCCTCGACGGCGAGCCGGGCCGTCGCCCGCGACTCGTCGAGGTGGTAACGATCCTCGACGACGACCTCCTGGAATGGGGTGCTCGCCCAGGCGGCGAACTCGTCGATGGGGCCGTCGCCGTGACGAGCCGAGAACACGGACGCCAATGTCTCGGTGTAGTCGTACTCGAAGCCGATGTCACGGGCATCGGTGACGATCCGGCGATCGCCGAAGTCGATGGTCACCGGGGTGTTCAGGAACTCCTCGCCCCGGCTCTGGACGACGGCGCGGGCGTCGTCGGGATGGAGACCGGAGACGTCGACCCCGGCGAAGCTGACATTGGGTGCGATTTCGCGACCTTCGGCGGCGACGTGTGTCGTCCAGGCCACCGCGGAGACCACCATCGGTATCACGAGCGAGGGGAGTACCCACAGCCAATTGCGCGTGTCTTCCTGGTGACGCCCCATAGAGGGTCGCCATGCTAAGGGCGTGAGTGCACGAGTAGTCGGTACTCGAGAAGTACTCGTACTCGGTACTCGGACATCCGCGTACCGCGTACCGGGGTGCCGAGTACGGGCAGGCCTCCCGCCCCTTCATCCTTGACGGTCTTCTCCCACTTGCGATAGAGTGGGCGTCGGGCAGAATGCCCCGAGGCGTCCGTCATGGCGTGGCCGTGAGGGGCGTCTCTACAAACGAGTTTTTCCTTTTGGGGACATGTTCGCGCGTGTGTTAACATGTCCTTTCTTGCGTTACCCCGTTAGTACCCACGACCTCAAGGAGGCACCCCTTGGCTTCGCGCGTGCCTGAGCGCTTCTCATTCGGGAAGATTCCCGAAGTCCTCCCCCTTCCCAACCTCCTCGCAGTGCAACACGAGTCCTTCCAGTGGTTCCTCGACGAAGGTCTTCGAGAGATCTTCGAAGAGATCAGCCCCATCGAGGACTTCACCGGCTCACTCGCCCTGGAGCTCACCGACCATCGCTTCGGCGAGCCACAGATGAGCCTCGAAGAGGCCCAGGAGCGCGATGCCAACTACGCCCAGCCGTTGTTCGTCACCGCCCGCTTCATGAACCGTGGGACCGGCGAGATCAAGGAGCAGCAGGTCTTCCTCGGCGACTTCCCGATCATGACCGACAAGGGGGTTTTCGTCATCAACGGGACCGAGCGGGTCATCGTCTCGCAACTGGTCCGCTCCCCCGGCATCTATTACGACGTCGCCAAGGACAAGACCTCGGACAAGCTGATCTACTCGGGGAAGATCATCCCCGGCCGCGGTGCCTGGCTCGAGTTCGACACCGACAAGAAGGACACCATCGGCGTCCGGGTCGATCGCAAGCGCCGTCAGTACATCACCGCCTTCCTCAAGGCTCTGGGGATCGCCGAGACCGACGAGGAGATCCTCGACCTCTTCGATGGCGCAGAGTCGATCAGGAACACCATCGAGCGTGACACCAACGCCGACAAGGAAGAGGCCCTCCTCGATCTCTATCGCAAGCTCCGTCCCGGCGAGCCCACGACGGTGGAGTCGGCACGCGGCCTCATCCAGACCCTGTTCCGCAATGCCAAGCGCTACGACCTCACCAGGGTGGGCCGGTACAAGGTCGCCCAGAAGTTCGGCGAGGCGGCCCCCACCGACTACCGGGCCGAGGGCCTGCAGATGCTGCGAGACGAGGACATCGTCGACGCCATCAAGTACCTGGTCGCCCTGCACGCCGGCGAGTCGACCATGCGCACCCATCTCGGCAACGAGGTGGGCATCTCCACCGACGACATCGACCATTTCGGCAACCGGCGGATCCGCACCGTCGGCGAGCTGGTGCAGAACCAGGTCCGGGTGGGGCTCACCCGTCTCGAGCGGGTGGTCCGGGAGAGAATGACGACTCAGGACCCTGACGCCATCACGCCGCAGAGCCTGATCAACATCCGACCTGTCACCGCCGCCATCAAAGAGTTCTTCGGGACCAGCCAGTTGAGCCAGTTCATGGACCAACCCAACCCTCTCGCCGGTCTCACCCATCGGCGTCGTCTCAACGCCCTGGGCCCCGGTGGCCTGAGCCGCGAGCGCGCCGGCTTCGAGGTCCGCGACGTGCACCCCTCGCACTACGGGCGGATGTGCCCCATCGAGACCCCCGAGGGACCGAACATCGGTCTCATGGGATCCCTCGCCTGCTACGCCCGGGTCAACGACTTCGGGTTCATCGAGACCCCGTATCGCAAGGTCGCCAGTGGCGTTGTCTCCGAGGCGGTCGACTATCTGACCGCCACCGAGGAGGAGCGATTCGTCATCGCGCAGGCCAATGCGCCGCTCAACGCCGACGGCTCGTTCCGCAACAAGAGGGTGCTGTGCCGGGTGGCAGGGGGCGAGGTCGAGTACGTCGAGGCGAAGAGCGTCGACTACATGGATGTCTCGCCGAAGCAGATCGTCTCGGTCTCCACGTCGCTGATCCCCTTCCTCGAGCACGACGACGCCAACCGGGCGCTCATGGGCTCCAACATGCAGCGCCAGGCCGTCCCCCTCCTCACCGCCGAGTCTCCGCTGGTCGGGACCGGGGTGGAGGGCCGCGCCGCCCAGGACTCCGGCGACATGATCGTCTCCCCGGTCGAGGGTGAGGTGGTCGAAGTCACCGGTGACGAGATCGTCGTCAAGGAGAAGGGCACCAACAAGAGGCACAACTTCCCCCTCGACAAGTTCAAGCGATCCAACCAGGGCACCTGCATGAACCAGAAGCCCGTGGTCGCCGAGGGTGACAAGGTCAAGGTGGGTGATGTGCTCGCCGACGGGCCGTCGACCGAGCAGGGCGAGCTCGCCCTCGGTCGCAACCTGCTGGTCGCCTTCATGCCCTGGCAGGGCCACAACTTCGAGGACGCCATCATCATCAGCGAGCGGCTCGTCAAGGACGACGTGCTCACCTCGATCCACATCGAGGAGCACGAGATAGATGCTCGTGACACCAAGCTGGGCGCCGAGGAGATCACTCGGGACATCCCCAACGTCCCCGAGGAGGTCCTGGCCAACCTGGACGACGAGGGCATCATCCGCGTCGGCGCCGAGGTCGGCCCCGGCGACTACCTGGTCGGCAAGGTCACCCCGAAGGGCGAGACCGAGCTCACCCCCGAGGAGCGCCTCCTGCGCGCCATCTTCGGTGAGAAGGCGCGCGAGGTCCGTGACACCTCGCTCAAGGTGCCCCACGGCGAGAACGGCAAGGTGATCGCGGTCAAGGTGTTCAAGCGTGAGGACGGCTTCGATCTCTCGCCCGGGGTCAACGAGCTGGTGCGCATCTATGTGGCCACACAGCGCAAGATCTCCGAGGGTGACAAGCTGGCCGGCCGGCACGGCAACAAGGGTGTCATCTCCAAGGTCCTCCCCGAGGAGGAGATGCCCTTCCTCGCCGACGGCACACCGGTCGACATCATCCTCTCCCCGCTCGGCGTCCCCTCCCGGATGAACCTCGGCCAAGTGCTCGAGACCCATCTCGGCTGGGCTGCCGCCCAGGGTTGGGAGCCGTTCTCCGGTGAGTCGCCGGCCTCGGTCGGTGCCAAGCCCTGGACCAAGACGGCCACCCCGGTCTTCGACGGGGCCCGCGAGGACGAGATCATGCAGGTGATCGCAGGTGCTCACCCCAATCGTGACGGCGAGCGTCTCGTCGGCGAGGACGGGAAGGCAATCCTCTATGACGGACGCACCGGTGAGCCCTTCGACACCCCCGTGACCGTCGGCTACATCTACATGCTGAAGCTGGTCCACCTCGTCGACGAGAAGATCCACGCCCGGTCGACCGGCCCCTACAGCATGATCACCCAGCAGCCGCTGGGTGGTAAGGCCCAGTTCGGTGGTCAGCGATTCGGCGAGATGGAGGTCTGGGCACTGGAGGCCTACGGCGCCGCCTACGCCCTCCAGGAGCTGTTGACCATCAAGTCCGACGATGTTCAGGGCCGGGTCAAGGTCTATGAGGCCATCGTCAAGGGCGACAACATCCCCGAGCCGGGCATCCCGGAGTCGTTCCGGGTGCTGGTCAAGGAGATGCAGAGCTTGGGGCTGAACGTCGAGATGCTCTCCGCAGGTGAGGAAGTCGAGCTGCGCGAGCTTGAAGAGGAGAGCTACCGATCGGTGGAGACCCTGGGCATCGATCTCAGCCGCCCCGAGCGCCCCGACATGGAATAGGCAGTTGTTGTTGGTGACACAGCGAGTGGAGCCCCGGCGGACCGGCGTCTGTTCGGCCGTCGGATCCACCGCAGACGGAATGAGTGCAAGTGACCGTGACGGAGCGGCAGCTTCGGCGGACCGGCGTCTGTTTGGCCGTCGGATCCACTGTGAGTCGCATGAGTGCACGTGATCCCCAAAAGGAGATGAGGGCGGACGAGGGGAGACTCTCGGCCAAAGTCCGCCGATAACAACATGGCACAGCAGATATTCGATGAACTGAGAATCGGCCTCGCCTCCTCCGACCAGGTCCGCGCCTGGTCGTACGGGGAGGTGAAGAAGCCGGAGACGATCAACTACCGGACCCTTCGACCCGAGAAGGAGGGTCTCTTCGACGAGCGCATCTTCGGTCCCCAGCGGGACTGGGAGTGCTACTGCGGCAAGTACAAGAGGATCCGCTACAAGGGGATCATCTGCGAGCGCTGCGGTGTCGAGGTCACCCGCTCCAAGGTGCGCCGCGAGCGCATGGGCCACATCGAGCTGGCTGCGCCGGTCACCCACATCTGGTTCTTCAAGGGCGTCCCCAGCCGTCTCGGCTATCTCCTCGACATGTCCCCGAAGGAGCTCGAGAAGGTCATCTACTTCGCCAGCTACATCGTCACCGCGGTCAACGACGAGTCCCGTCAGAGGGACCTTCCCGAGCTGGAGGCGGCGATGGGCGACGAGATCGAGGTCGTCCGCAACGAGTTCAAGGAGTGGCACGAGGTCCGTCTCGAGGCGCTCGAGGACGAGTTGGAGCGCATGGAGGAGGGCGGTGCCAAGACCCAGGAGATCAACGCCCGCCGCAAGGAGGTCGAGAAGGAGATCAAGGAGCGCGAGGAGCGGACCAACCGTGAGATCGAGCTCATCGAAGAGGCCTTCTCCACCTTCCGCACCATGGGCCCCAAGCAGCTCATCGAGTCCGAGCAGCTGTGGCGTGAGATCTACTTCCGCTACGCCGATTACTTCGAGGGAGGCATGGGAGCCGAGGCGGTCAAGACGCTTCTGCTCGGCCTCGACCTGGACGCCGAGATGGCGTCGCTCGAGGAGAGCCTGAACGGCTCCTCACAGCAGCGTCGCCAGCGGGCGACCCAGCGGATGAAGGTGGTCAAGCCGTTCTGGGAGGGTCAGAACCGCCCCGAGGACATGATCCTGGAGACGGTGCCGGTCATCCCGCCCGACCTCCGTCCCATGGTCCAGCTCGACGGTGGCCGTTTCGCCACCTCCGATCTCAACGACCTGTACAGGCGGGTGATCAACCGCAACAACCGGCTCAAGCGACTGCTCGACCTGGGTGCCCCGGAGATCATCGTCAACAACGAGAAGCGAATGCTCCAGGAGGCGGTCGACGCCCTGTTCGACAACGGGCGGCGCGGGCGCGCCGTCACCGGGCCGGGCAACCGGGCCCTCAAGTCGCTGTCCGACATGCTGAAGGGCAAGCAGGGCCGATTCCGCCAGAACCTCCTCGGCAAGCGCGTCGACTACTCGGGTCGCTCGGTGATCGTGGTTGGGCCCCAGCTCAAGCTGCATCAGTGCGGTCTGCCCAAGATCATGGCCCTCGAGCTGTTCAAGCCGTTCGTCATGAAGCGGCTTGTCGACCTGGACCTGGCCCAGAACATCAAGGCGGCCAAGCGCATGGTTGAGCGGCAGCGGCCCCAGGTCTGGGACGTGCTCTCCGACGTGATCCAGGAGCATCCGGTGCTGTTGAACCGGGCGCCCACCCTGCACCGTCTCGGCATCCAGGCCTTCGAGCCGGTCCTGGTCGAGGGCACGGCGATCCAGATCCACCCGCTGGTCTGTGAGGCGGTCAACGCCGACTTCGACGGTGACCAGATGGCAGTCCATCTCCCCCTCTCCGCCGAGGCACAGGCCGAGGCGAGGGTGCTGATGCTCTCCAGCAACAACGTGCTGTCGCCGGCCTCGGGCCGCTCGATCGTCACCCCGTCCCAGGACATGGTGATCGGGATCTACTACCTGTCCGAGCTGGTCGAGAAGGGCAAGGGTGCGGGCCGCGTCTTCGCCGACGTCGACGAGGCGATGATGGCCTACGAGATCGGCGAGTTGTCGTTGCACGCACCGATCAAGCTGCGTCTCGGCGAGCTGGCCGGTGATCCCGATGTCCATGTCGATCTCAAGACGACGCTGAAGAATCGGATCGCCGACGCTCCGGTCGACCCCAAGGCTCTCACCGAGACCACGCTGGGCCGGGCGTTGCTGAACACGGTGTTCCCCGAGGACTTCCCGTTCATCAACGCGACGGTGATCAAGAGCGACATCAAGCTGCTGATCGAGACCATCATCGAGCGGTATCCGCGCTCTGCGGTGGCCAATACCCTCGACGGGATCAAGGAGCTGGGCTTCCGCTACGCCACCCGCGCCGGTCTCTCCATCGCCCTCGACGACGTCAGGACCCCCTCCGACAAGCCGCAGATCCTCGCCGAGTACGAGGAGCGGGCGGAGAAGGTGCAGAACCTGTTCGCCAAGGGAGTGGTCACCGACGACGAGCGTCGTCAGGAGCTGATCGAGATCTGGACCGAGGCCACCGAGAAGGTGACCGACGCCATGAAGGCCAGCCTGAAGAGCGAGCAGTTCAACTCGCTCGACATGATGGTCGGGTCGGGCGCCCGGGGGAACATGATGCAGGTCCGTCAGATCGCCGGCATGCGTGGTCTGGTGGCCAACCCCAAGGGTGACATCATCCCCCGGCCCATCATCTCCAACTTCCGTGAGGGCCTGTCGGTGCTCGAGTACTTCATCTCGACCCACGGCGCTCGCAAGGGACTGGCCGACACCGCACTGAGGACCGCCGACTCGGGGTACCTGACCCGTCGCCTCGTCGACGTCTCTCAGGAGATGATCGTCCTCGAGGACGACTGCGGGACCGATCGCGGCATCGTGATCAGGGTGGTGGACGAGCGCTCCGGCGCCAAGATCCGCAACCTGCGCTCACGCATCTTCGGACGTGTGCTCGCCGACGACGTCAAGGAAGGTCGCAGCCTCGTCGCCACCGACGACGACGAGAAGCTTCGTGCCGGGACGGTCATCGGGACCAAGGAGCTCCACGCGATCGAGGACGCCGACATCGAGTCGGTCCGGGTTCG
This sequence comes from Acidimicrobiia bacterium, assembly GCA_035550735.1. Classification (GTDB taxonomy): domain Bacteria; phylum Actinomycetota; class Acidimicrobiia; order Spongiisociales; family ZC4RG35; genus JANQRA01. The sequence goes on from DASZOM010000002.1 coordinate 46,440, forward strand.
CTCTCCGCTCACTTGTGACACCAGGTCGGGCGTCTGCCAGACCTGCTACGGCCTCTCCCTCGCCACCGGGCGCATGGTGGAGACGGCCGAGGCGGTCGGCATCATGGCGGCCCAGTCGATCGGTGAGCCGGGAACCCAGCTGACCATGCGCACCTTCCACACCGGCGGCGTGGCCGGGGAGGACATCACCCACGGCCTGCCCCGCGTGGTGGAGCTGTTCGAGGCCCGTACGCCAAAGGGCAAGGCGGTTCTCTCCGAGCTCGCCGGCGTGGTCCGGATCCTGGACGACGAGGAGGGACGTCGCATCGTGGTCGCCAAGGGCGACGACGAGGTGGTCTACAAGATCTCACGCTTCGCCAAGCTGCGTGTCCACGACGGAGTCGAGGTGGAGGCGGGCAGCCAACTCACGGAAGGCCCGCTCGACCCCAAGGAGGTCCTGGTGATCCGTGGGGTGCGCGCCACCCAGCAGTACCTGGTCGACCAGGTGCAGGAGGTCTACCGGTCCCAGGGTGTCGAGATCCACGACAAGCACATCGAGATGATCGTTCGTCAGATGCTGCGTCGGGTCAGGGTCGTGGCCCCCAACGACTCGGACTTCCTCCCCGCTGCGCTCATCGACGACCAGACATTCCGGGACACCAACCGGGCCCTGGTCGCCGAGGGGAAGAAGCCGGCAGAGGGTCGCCCTGAGCTGATGGGGATCACCAAGGCGTCGTTGGCCACGGACTCGTGGCTGTCGGCCGCCTCGTTCCAGGAGACCACCAAGGTGCTCACCGATGCCGCCATCCAGAGCCGCTCCGACTTCATGCGGGGCCTGAAGGAGAACGTCATCATCGGCAAGCTGATCCCGGCCGGGACCGGCGCCGAGCAGTACCAGGTCCTCCAGCCGTCGCTGCCGGGCGCCACCACGGTGGCCAGCCTCGGCATCCTCGGTGACGGCGGCGGTGGCTCCTCCGACGACGATGGCCTCCCCGAGGACCCGGCCGAGTGGCTGGCCTCCCTCGGTGGTGCCACCAAGGTCGGCGGGGACGAAGAGGAATGACCGACGTGCAACGAACGTCGTAGAGCGACGTTCGTTGCACGTAGGAGCGGAGAAGGGTCGCCGCGAGGCGGCCCTTCTCCACATTGACATGGTGTTTTCCGCCTCTTAGCTTTCCGGTACACCGGTGGGCGGCCGGGACGGAAAGGTGGCTGGTTGCCGCTGCCGAACCGAAAGGACCGGCTCGACCCTGACGATTTGGCGCGTCAAGTGGCGCGTCGTCTCGCCGACACGGGTGTGCCCCGGAAGAAGCGATCCCTGCGTGACAGCGTGCTGCTGGGCAGGCTCGTCTCCGGATTGGCGCTGGTAGCGATCGCCTCCGCCCTGGTGCTGGTGGCGATGATCGGGCTCAACTGGGTCGCCGACGAGTCCGGCGCCGACACCGCCACCACTCCATCGTTTCTCGGCCCCGATCAAACGGGCCAGGAAGGAGTTGTGGCCACCACCGGTCCGGCCGCGGACCCGGTGCCGGGGTTGTTCTCCTCCACGACCACTCTCGGCCCTCCCTTCCTCCCCACTCCTCCCTCGACCGGCGGGGGGTTTCCGAGTCTGCCCCCACCGACCACCACGAGCTCGATGGCCACCACCACTCCCACCACCGGGGGCACCCCCACGACGGCGACCTCGATCCCCACCACATCCTCTTCGTCGTCCTCGACGTCGTCCACCTCCACGAGCACGAGCACCTCGAGCACGTCCACCACCACGTCGTCGACCACCACGACGACCCAGCCGACGACCACGACGACAGAGCCGCCCACCACGACGACCCAGCCGCCGACCACCACCACGATCCCCTGAAATCCCGTGGCGGATAGACGACACCCGCTGGTAAGCTGGTCCCATCGGCCGGCTGGTCTGGCCGATTTGGTACGCGCGGAGGCGGATACGTAGAATCCTCCTCCGGTTCCCGGCCTCATCATGCGTGAGCACGTCCGGGAACAGCCGGAGCAATTTCTGCCCGGCACGCAACGTTCACAAGCAGGGACGGCGCTGCGACTGTGTCCCACGCCGTTTTCTCGCAAGAGGAGCACGATGCCGACGATGGAGCAACTTGTCCGCGAGGGCAGGAAGCCGAAGAGGAAGAAGGTGAAGACCGCCGGTCTCGCCGGTGCGCCGCAGCGCCGCGGCGTGTGCACTCGCGTCTACACCGTGACTCCGAAGAAGCCGAACTCGGCGCTTCGCAAGGTGTGCCGTGTCCGTCTCTCCTCAGGTGTCGAAGTCACCGCCTACATCCCCGGGGAGGGTCACAACCTCCAGGAGCACAGCATGGTCCTGGTACGTGGCGGTCGTGTTCGCGACCTTCCGGGTGTCCGTTACAAGGTCATCCGGGGAGCTCTCGACGCGGCCGGCGTGAACGATCGCAAGCAGGCCCGCAGCCGATACGGCTCCAAGAAGGAATCCTGATGCGACGCGCCCCCGCCCAGAAGAAGACCGTCGAGCCGGACCCGGTATTCCGCAGCATCCAGGTCAGCCAGGTCATCAACAAGGTCCTCCTAAAGGGGAAGAAGGACCTGGCGAGGGCCATCGTCTACGACGCATTGGAGACCATCGAGCAGCGGACCAGCCAGGATCCGACGGTGGTCCTGAGACGGGCCTTGGACAACATCCGGCCCTCCGTGGAGGTCCGCTCCCGCCGGGTCGGGGGCAGCTCCTATCAGGTTCCCGTGGAGGTCACCCCCCGGCGGCAGAGCTCACTGGCCATACGTTGGCTGGTCAATTACGCCCGTCAGCGTCGTGAGCCGAGCATGTCGCTCCGGCTCGCCAACGAGATCCTCGATGCGTCCAACAACACCGGAGCCGCGGTGAAGAGGAAGGAAGACGTCCACAAGATGGCGGAGTCCAACAAGGCCTTCGCCCACTACCGCTGGTAGCCGACCCGCGACCAGAGGCGACTGACAACAGATCACCCGAACGTTCCAGCAGGCGGGCTCGAAATCCAGAGGCCCGAACCCCTGGACGAGGGACGTTCACAAGTTCATATCGACCGGAGTAGTCAGAAGAGAATGAGCAACGACAACGCGCTGCATCACCTTCGAGAGGTGCCGCTGAGCCGTACCCGAAACATCGGGATCATGGCTCATATCGACGCGGGCAAGACGACGTTGACCGAGCGCATCCTCTACTACACCGGCCGCAACTACAAGATCGGCGAGGTCCACGAGGGCGCCGCCACGATGGACTGGATGACCCAGGAGCAGGAGCGGGGCATCACCATCACCTCCGCTGCCACCACCTGTATCTGGCACGAGCACGTCATCAACATCATCGACACCCCGGGTCACGTCGACTTCACGGTCGAGGTGGAGCGCTCCCTCCGGGTCCTCGATGGTGCCGTCGCCGTCTTCGACGGTGTCGCCGGGGTCGAGCCCCAGTCGGAGACCGTGTGGCGGCAGGCCGACCGCTATCACGTCCCCCGCATCTGTTTCATCAACAAGCTCGACCGCACCGGGGCCGACTTCTACTTCGACGTGGACTCGATCGTGGAGCGGCTCGGGGCAACGCCACTGGTCATGCAGCTCCCCATCGGCAAGGAAGCCGACTTCAGCGGGGTCGTCGACCTCGTTGAGATGAAAGCCCATGTGTGGAGGGGCGACGACGGCAAGTACTGGGAGACGGTCGAGGTGCCGGCAGATCTCGCCGACAGCGCCGCCAAGTACCGGGAGAAGCTGCTCGAGGCCGTGGCCGAGACCTCGGAGGATCTCCTCGAGTCCTATCTGGAGAACGGTGACCTCACCGCCAAGGAGATCCACTCCGGTGTCCGCATCGGCACCCTTGCCGGCCAGTTCACGCCGGTGTTCTGTGGGTCCGCCTTCAAGAACAAGGGTGTCCAGCTCCTCCTCGACGCCATCGTCAGCTATCTCCCCAGCCCCGATGACATCCCGGTGACCCAGGGCTTCAAGCCCGGTGACGAGGAGGTGATGCTGACGAGGAGCAACAACGACTCCGACCCGTTCACCGCGCTCGCCTTCAAGATCATGAGCGACCCTCACGTCGGCAAGCTCACCTATTTCCGGGTGTACTCGGGGCATCTCGCCAAGGGCGACACGGTCCTCAACACCACCACGGGCCAGAAGGAGCGGATCGGCCGCATCCTCCGCATGCACGCCAACCACCGCGAGGACGTCGACGACGTCTTCGCCGGCGACATCGTTGCCGGCATCGGCTTCAAGAACACCACCACGGGCGACACGCTCTGCGCCCCCAACGCTCCGATCCAGCTGGAGTCGATGGAGTTCCCCGCCCCGGTCATCTCGGTCGCCATCGAGCCCAAGACGAAGTCGGACGAGGAGAAGCTCTCCGCGTCACTGCATCGGCTCGCCGAAGAGGACCCCACCTTCCTGGTCCGTGGCGACGAGGAGACGGGGCAGACCATCATCTCCGGGATGGGCGAGCTCCACCTGGAGATCCTGGTGGATCGTCTGCTCCGCGAGTTCAAGGTCGACGCCTCCGTGGGACGGCCCCAGGTCGCCTATCGGGAGACCATCCGCAAGGGCGTGGAGAAGGTCCAGTACAAGCATGTCAAGCAGACCGGTGGCAAGGGCCAGTACGCCGACGTGGTGATCAACCTCGAGCCCACCGGGCCCGGCGGCGGTTACGAGTTCGTCGACCAGATCAAGGGCGGCGCGGTGCCCCGTGAGTACATCCCATCCGTGGATGCCGGCATCGAGGAGGCCCTCGACCAGGGGATCCTCGCCGGCTACCCGCTGGTCGACGTGCGCGCCATCCTCGTCGACGGCTCGTCGCACGACGTCGACTCCTCCGAGATGGCCTTCAAGATCGCTGGGTCGATGGCCTTGCAGGAAGCGGCTCGCAAGGCGGGGGTCAAGCTGCTCGAGCCGGTGATGGACGTAGAGGTGACCACACCCGAGGAGTACATGGGTGACGTCATCGGAGACCTCAACTCCCGGCGGGGCAAGGTGGAAGGGATGAGACAGCGGGGCAACAGCCAGGTGATCCGGGCGCTGGTCCCCATGTCCGAGATGTTCGGGTACGCCACCGACCTCCGATCCAAGACACAGGGCCGAGCCACCTATTCGATGCAATTCAACTCATATCAGGACGTGCCCGACTCGATCGCCGACGACATCGTGGTGAATCGTCGTGATGGTGCGTGACCCTCGGAAGAGACTAGGAGAAGCAGTCAATGGCCAAGCGGAAGTTTGAGCGGACGAAGCCTCATGTGAATGTGGGGACGATGGGTCATATTGATCATGGGAAGACGACGTTGACGGCTGCGATCACGAAGGTGTTGTCGGAGCGTGTGGGTGGGGATAACGCGTTTATG
>DASZOM010000003.1:0-75674 GCA_035550735.1 Acidimicrobiia bacterium
AAGGATGGAGCGCCGCGTCCTGGGACGCGGCGCTCCAACGATCCCGTCACGAGGACGGTTCTAGCTCAGCTTCTCCGGATCGACCTGATCGGCCAGGTTGGCCTGCCCGATCACGTTCCCCAGCACACCGAGGATCCCCGCGGAGGGATCGTCGTTGCGGAAGATGCCGATTGCCGGGTTGGCGCAGTCGCCGAACTCGTTGCAGGCGAGCGTGCCGGTCAGTCCCTCGAATCCCTCGAGGTCGTAGACGTACTGGCGCAGCGCCGCACGATCGATCGTCAGCGTGTCGCCGTCCTGCACCGCAACCGCCTCGATCGCGTCGAGGAGGATGTTGGCGGCGTCGTAGGAATGGGCGTGGAACGCCTGGATCGGGGGTGAGCCGACTGCCTCGGTGTACTTGGCCACGAAGTCCTCGTAGGCAGGGCCCGAAGCCTGGCCGGGACCGGAGAACACCATGCCCTCGGTCTCCGGCAGCACCACGAAGGTGTCGGAGAGGAGACCGTCCGCACCCATCAGCTGGGTGTCGGCCAGACCCGGGAACTCACCGATCTGCTGGACGATGAAGTCCGCCTCCGGCTGGAAGATCGGCATGAAGATGAGGTCTGGAGCCAGAGCCTCGATCTCCTGCAGGACGGGCCGCATGTCGGTGTCACCCTTGTTGACGGCCGTCGCCAGCGCGATCTCGCCACCACCCGCGGTGAAGAACTCGCCAAACTGCGTGGTGAGCCCCTCGGTGTAGGGGTCGCCGTCGTGGATGGTCACGGCAGTGGCCGCGCCCAGGTCCTCGGCGGCGAAGGTGGCGGCACCGGCACCCTGGAACTCGTCGTTGTGCGAGACCCTGAAGTAGCCGGGCTGCCAGTTCTCCTGAGCCTCGAGCGGCTCGTCGGAGAGGTAGGGGAGAGCGGTCAGTGACGGCGAGGTGTTGGACCCCGAGATCATGATGAGGCCTGCCTCGGACATGATCTGGGCCGCGGGAACGCCGGCGCCCGAGCAGCTGGTGCCCAGGATCCCGACGACCTGCGGGTTGGCCACGATCGCCTGAGCGGCGGTGGAGCCACCGTCGGCGGAGCACAGCCCGTCTTCGCTCTGCAGCTCGATCGGATGCCCGAGCAGCTCACCGCCACGGTCGGCGATGGCGATCTCGATGGCATCGACCTGGTCCTGACCAAGGCTGGCGGTTGCGCCGGAGATGGTCTGGATCGAGGCGATGATTATGGGCTCGCCCGCCCCGATGGTCACGCTGCCGAGATCACCTTCTCCTCCGCCGTCGGCGGTGGTGGTGGTCCCTCCATCACCGCTGTCGGCGGTGGTGGTGGTCCCACCGTCTCCACCGTCGGCGGTGGTCGTGGTGTCCCCACCGCCATCGCCGCCACATGCGGCGATGACCATGGCGAGGACCGCCAGCAACGCGAGAAGCCTCAAGCCTCTCTTGATTTTCATGTTGTACCTTCCTCCGATTGCATGCGTGGGGCGACAAGGGGCCACCCCGCCGGGGCACTTTAGACCCGAATTGAGATGCGGGCACGAGCACGGGGGTTGGGGGTGCCGACGCGATTCGACCCTTTCAGGCGGTGATCGGCGTTTCGCGGCTCAGAGACGGCCGATCCGCTCCACCAGCAGGTCGAAGAGCCCGTCGGAGTCGACCCGATCGACGACCAACGCGTTGGGCGGCCGACCGGTCACTCTCCACCAGTCGACGATGGTCATCCCCAAGGTGGGACCGGGGCGAGTGTCGATCTCGACCGCTACCTCCTTTCCCTGATAGAGCTCGGGGCGGAGCAGATAGGCGATCACGTTGGGATCGTGGAGCGGGCCCCCCTCCATCCCGTATTTCTCCATGTCCCAGCGGTCGTAGAAGTCGAGCATGCCCTCGACCGCCCTGCCCGCGGGTGTGCCCAGCTCTCCGAATCGCCGAAGCCGTTCCGGGAGGGTGAGGGCCTTGTGGGTGACGTCGAGTGGCATCATCACAACCGGTATCCCGCTCGTGAAGACGAGATGGGCGGCGTGGGGGTCGACGTAGATGTTGAACTCGGCGACCGGCGTGGTGTTGCCACCCTCGAAGAACCCGCCACCCATCATCACCAACTGGTCGATGTGCTCGACGATGCGCGGCTCCCGCACCAACGCCAGACCGACATTGGTGAGCGGGCCCAGGGTGCAAAGTGTCACCCGGTCCCGGGACATCGCGATGTCGATGATGGCGTCGACGGCATGACCAGGCGCCTCTTCGGTGGTCGGCGGGGCCAGGTCGGCCCCGTCGAGGCCGGTGGGCCCGTGGACGTACTCCGCGGTGACCAGTTCCTTGACCATGGGGCGGGTGGCGCCGCGGTGCACCGGCACGTCGCCGCGTCCCGCCAGCTCGACCAACGCCAGGCAATTCCTGACGGTCAGGTCGAGGGGGACGTTGCCGGCCACGGCGGTGAGGGCGAGCACGTCCAGATCCTCGGGACTCGCCAGGGCGACGAGCACGGCAACGGCATCGTCCTGGCCCGGGTCGGTGTCGATGATGATCGGTCTGGCGATGGGCGGCATCGTACCTAGTGGCGGAGAGCCGCATTCACCTCGGCGCCGGTGGGCATCGCTGTCTGCGCCCCGGCGCGGGTCACGGCGAGGGCGCCCGCCGTCACCGCCAGCTCGACTGCATCCACCAGCTCCATGCCCCTGGTCAAACCGTGGGCCAGGGCACCACAGAAGGCGTCGCCGGCACCCGTGGGATCGACTGCCTCGACCGTCGGGGCCGGCACCTCGACCATGTGTTCGCCGTCGACCACGACCGCGCCGGCCGCGCCCATCGTGACCACGGTGACACCGCGGTGACCGAGCCGCCGCGCCAGGTCGGCGACTTCGTCGACACGGCCGGGCCGACCGCTGCCCAAGAGGGAGGCCAGCTCGACACGGTTGGGCACGAGGACGTCGACTCTCTCCAGCAGGTCGTCGGGGAGTGTCCGCGCGGGCGCAGGGTTGAGGATGAAGGTGCCGCTGCAGGCTCGGGCGGCAGCCGTCACCGTCTCCGCAGGCACCTCGAGCTGGGCGAGCACCACCGCTGCCGATGCGATCAGCGCGCCGTCCAGATGCTCGGGGCGAAGGGCCATGTTGGCTCCCGGGCTCACCACGATCGTGTTCTCCGCATCGGCGTCGACGGTGATCACCGCCAGCCCGGTCGGCTCCTCGGGGTCGATGCCAATGCCGGAGACGTCGATGCCCTCGGTGACGAGGGCATCGAGGAGACTGGTGCCGCTCTCGTCAGTCCCGACCCGGCCCACCATGGCGACCTTGGCTCCGAGCCGGGCAGCCGCCACCGCCTGGTTCGCCCCCTTGCCGCCACCCCCGGCGTAGTGCCCGGTGCCGAGGACGGTCTCGCCCGGTGTCGGCAGTCGCGGGGTGACCACGGTCACGTCGTGGTTGACCGATCCGATGACGACGATGTCGATGTCCACGGCCAGGAGACGCTAGCCCTACCGTATCGGCCCCATGGCCGGGCCCGACACCCTGAGCCGACGCAGCCTCAACCGGGCGACGCTGGCGCGCCAGCTCCTCCTGGAGAGGTCGTCCATGCATCACCTCGATGCCATCGACCATCTCGTCGGGCTCCAGGCGCAGAACCCCCACGACCCGTACATCGGGCTGTGGGCCCGGCTCCAGGGCTTCGACCCGCTCCAGCTCTCAGGTGCCCTGGAGCAGAAGCTGGTGGTGCGGGCGCAGTTGATGCGCGCGACGATCCATCTCGTCACCGCCGCCGACTATCCGGCGGTCGCCGGGGCGACGGCCCCGGTGCTGAGACGGGTGTTCGGCTCGACCTCCTACGCCAAGAGCACTGCGGCCGTGGATCGTGACGAGGTGGTGGCGACGGGGGTGAGTCTCTTGGAAGAGAGGCCCTTGAGCCGGGCCGAGCTCGCCCCGGAGCTCGCGGTTCGCTGGCCCGAGATCGACCCCACCTCACTTGCGATGGCAGTGACCTATCTGTCGCCGTTGGTCCAGGTCCCGCCAAGGGGCCTGTGGAACCGCACGGGCCAGGCCCGATGGGCATCGGCGGGGAGCTGGCTCGGCCATGCTCCGGTGGCAGTCGCCGACCTGGATCGGCTGATGATCCGCTACCTGACCGCGTTCGGGCCGGCCAGCGTGGCCGATGCCCGCGCCTGGTCGAACCTCACCGCGCTGAGCGAGGTGTTCGCACGGCTCCGCCCCGGGTTGGCTGTCTTCCGGGACGAGCAGGGACGGGAGCTTTTCGACCTGCCCGATGCTCCCCGGCCCGACCCGGATACGCCGGCACCCGTTCGATTCCTGCCCGAATACGACAACGTCATGCTGGGGCACGCCGATCGCACTCGGGTGATGGTGGGAGTCCACCCCTTGGGATGGCTCGGCAACGTCCTGGTGGATGGGTTCCTCGCCGGGCAGTGGAAGCGAACCAGGGCCAAGGGTCGCCTGCTCGTCGAGGTCGAGATGCTCACCAAGCAGACCAGGGCCCGGCTCGGCGAGGTCGAGGCGGAGGCCGCTGCCGCGGCCGATCTCCTCGCCCCCGACCTCGACCACGACGTGGTGGTGACACCGGTCTGAGCGCTCGTTTCGACGGTGCCCCTCACGGGTACCGGATGCCAACGAGTCAGGAGGGCTCATGCCACAGCGAGTATCGGATGTGATGACCGCCGATCCGGTCACTTTGACCACGGACAGCTTTCTCCGCGACGCCGCCCAGGCGATGCGCGACAACGAGATCGGCGACGTCGTGGTCACCAAGCCGGATGGGACCCTTTGCGGGATCGTCACCGACCGCGACATCGTGGTGCGTGGCGTCGCCGCCGGTCTGGACCCCGCCTCCAGCATCCTCGACGACGTCTGCAAGCACGATCTGGTCACGGTCGGCCCGAACGACCCGGTGGCGACTGCCGTGAGGGCCATGGAAGAGCGGGCGATCCGTCGTCTGCCCGTCGTGGACAACGGCAACCTGGTGGGGATCGTGTCGATCGGAGACCTCGCCGTGGAGCGTGACCCGGAGTCGGCCCTCGGGGAGATCAGCGCGGCACCGGCCAATAACTAGGGCGTCATCCCGAACCAGCTCTGCAGCAGGTCGGGCCATTCTTCATCTGTCACCGGATGCTCGGTCCACTCCCCGCCGCGGCGGAACTTGATCCGGTCGCTGAGGAGAGTCACCCGATCGGGCCCGCCGTCCAGCAGTCTCGTGGCGAACCGGGCGTCGGTCCAGCGAAGACCCGGCGTCACCTGGAGATAGGTCGATGCCTCGGCGAAATCCTGGGGACGATGGGCCCGAGGGGCCCATCGGAAATGGGGCAGTGTCGAGCCATCTGGCTCGTGTGAGACCAGGGTCGTGGCCCCCTCCTCGAAGATGAAGCCGTATGAGCCGCTGCCACCATCGTGGGGGCCGGGGGAGTCGAGGGGCAGTGGTCTGATGAAGGAGTCACCGAACCCGACGTCGACCAGATAGGGGCGGTCCAGGGCCACCTCGATCGAGTGATGGGTCGGCATCGGGTACTCGTTTCCGTACAGCACGTCGGCCGCCACCCGTTTCACCGTGTAGCCGATTGCCGTGAGGAGTGCGGAGAAGGCGCCATTGAGCTCGAAGCACCAGCCTCCGCGACGACGCTCCACCACCTTGGCCACGGTCCACAGATCGTCTGTCTGCACACCACGACGGGCGAACACGTCGAGATTCTCGAAAGGCACCGCGGTGAGATGGGCGCGTTGCAGCCTCTCCAGGTTCTCCAGGGTGATGTCCATCGGCCCCTGCAGCCCGATGCGCTTCAGATAGGCATCGATGTCCATCCCGCCGATTCTGCCAGGAGGTGGGCATCGTCCCGACCCCGACCATGACCTGGAGGCCCGTAGGGTTGGTGAGGTGAAGGCAGCGTTGCGCACCGAGTTCGGCACCCCTGACGTGATCCGAATCGAGGAGGTCGCGGACCCGGAACTGGTCGACGAAGGATTGCTGGTCCGGGTTGGCGCCACCTCGGTGAACCCCGCCGAGTGGTACGAGGTGCACGGACGACCCACGATCGCCCGATTCTCCACCGGGCTGCGACGACCGAAGAGCCCGCGTCTCGGTGTCGACTTCGCCGGAGTCGTCGAGGCTATCGGATCTGCCGTCGACGATTTCGCGGTCGGGGACCGGGTATTCGGTGGGCGTACCGGCTCCTGGGCCGAGTACCTGGTCGTGCAGAACGCGGTGGCCCGGATCCCCGACAACGTCTCATTCGAGGAGGCGGCCGGAACGCCGATCGCGGCTCTCACCGCACTCCAGGCATTGCGCGACCACGCCGCGGTGAAGCCCGGTGACAAGGTGTTGGTCAATGGCGCGTCCGGGGGCGTCGGGACCTATGTGGTCCAGCTCGCCAAGAGGCTGGGGGCGGAGGTCACCGCCGTCTGCAGCACCCCGAACGTGGAGACGGCGCGCTTCCTGGGGGCGGACCGGGTCATCGACTACCACAAAGCCGATTTCACCGCCGGCGGTGATCCTCACGACATCGTCATCGACATCGCCGGGAGCAGGGGCTGGTCCGACCTGCGCCGGGTCCTGACCCGCGACGGGCTGGTGGTCGTTGTCGGGGGACCGAAAGGAAGCCGACTCCTCGGTCCGCTCAGCCATGTCATCCGCACCCAGGTCGGTGCGCTGTTCAGCCCTCAGAAGTCGAAGTTCTTCATACAGAAGTTCGTTCGATCCGATGTCGAGCACATCGCCCGGCTGATGGAGGCGGGCACACTGAAGACGGTCATCGACAGCAGATTCGAGGGTTTGGAGCAGCTTCCCGATGCGCTCCGCCACTTCGGCGAGGGCCACGCCCGGGGCAAGGTGGTGGTTTCGATCTGAGTGGCGCCGGCGTGCCGACGCGCCCCCGGCTCGGGTCGGTGGCGCATCGATTTACAAGCGCGCACGCCGGCGGATGGTCACAGTGGTGTGCACATGGGCCAAGACCGTCGTTTCCAACGTCTCTGGTTCGCCACCGTCGCCTCCAATCTGGGTGACGGGCTGGTGCTGGCGGCGTTTCCGCTTCTCGCCGCCGGCCTCACCCGCGACCCCATCGCCATCTCGGCGCTGACCCTCGCCGCCGGTCTCCCCTGGCTCCTGCTCGGCCCGCTCTCAGGGGCCGTCGTCGACCGGTTCGACCGGCGTCGGCTCATGTACGTGTTCGACATGGTCCGGGCAGGCGTGGTGGGCGCCCTTGCGGTGTCGGTGGCGATGGGAGTGGAGTCTCTCGCCATTCTCTACGCGGTCGTCTTCCTCATCGGCTCCGGTGAGACGGTCGTAGATGTCTCCTCACAGGCGATCCTTCCTTCCCTGGTCCCCAAGGATCGGCTCGACTCGGCCAACGGCCGTCTCTTCTCCACGATGACGATCGCCAACCGGTTCATCGGCCCGCCGTTGGGAGGCTTCCTGTTCGGTCTCGGCGCATTGGTCCCGGTGACGGCTGACGCCATCTCCTTCGCGGTGGCGGCGCTGGTGGTGGCGGGCATCGCCGGCAGCTACCGGCCGGCGGCAACGGACGGCGCAGGGCCGGCGAAGACGATGTGGGCAAGCGTGGTGGAGGGCATGCGCTGGCTCTGGTCGAACCGGCCGATCCGGACCTTCGCCATCGGAGCGGCGTCACTCAACGTCGGCATACTCGCCGGCGAGTCGATACTCGTGCTGTACGCACAGGAGCAATTGGGACTCGATGCCGTGGGCTTTGGGGCCCTCTTCCTAGCAACCGCCGCCGGATACAGCGCCGGATCCTTCCTTGCCCCCGCTCTCACCCGTCGGGTGAGCCGTCTCGCCCTGATCGCGTCGGCGCTGGCTGGTGTCGGCCTCTGCCTGGTGCTCATCGGGCTGGCTCCGCACTGGGCGGTGGCGGCCACCGGATTGGCCGGCATCGGCCTCGCCTCCGGTCTCTGGGACGTGATCGCGGTGTCGTACCGGCAGGCAGCGGTGCCCGACGCCTTGCTGGGCAGGACCATGGCCGCCTATCGGGTGATCGCCCACGGCTCGATACCGATCGGGGCCCTCCTCGGAGGAGTCGTTGCGGCGGTGGCCGGGAATCGAGCCGCTTTCATCGCGGGTGCCCTCGTCACCGGGGGCTTCGCCCCGTTCGTCGTGTCCCGGCTCAGGGGAGTCGAGCTCGATCCGGGGAGGGCATTGGGCTGAGTTCGCCGGGAGGGCTGAGGCGATACGATCTCGAGATGCCGTTCGCCCGAACTCTCCACTCCGAGGAGAGCGTGGTGCTGGGTATCTCCCGATGTGGCCCAACCAACAGGGCGATGTCCGCCGAGGAGCTCGACACCGACTTCATGGTGATCGTCCCGATCTCCGGCATGTACATCCGCCATGTCAACGACGAGGAGATCCTGGCCAGCCCGGCGGTGGCGTTGTTCGTGGAGGCCGGCGAGGTCTCCCGGACCAGTCATCCCCAGGGTGGGGCCGACCAGAGCCTCTTCGTGAGCCTGTCCCCGGAGCTCGCCGGCTGGTTCACGGATGGGTACGGAGTGTCGAGGAGACGGGCCGCCCTGGATCCCGGTGCCGCGGCGATGCTCAGGTTGTCGGCAACCACCGCGGCGCGCGGCGGGCCCTTGTCCTCCCTGCAGATCGAGGAGGCGGTCGCGGCCCTGGCCGCAGGCTGGCCGGCCGCCAGCCCGCCCCGTGGCGTGCGTGAGGCGGTGCAACGCGCCGAGGAGTACCTGACGGCGCATTTCAGGGAGGATGCCGATCTGCGCACCGTGGCTCGGGCGGTGGGCTACTCGCCACACCACCTGAGCCGGATGTTCACTCGGATGGTGGGCGTGCCCCTCGGTGTGTATCGGGCCCGGCTTCGGGTGGCGGAGGCGATGACCCGTCTGTTGGGAGGAGACGACGACATCGCCCGCGTCGCCGTCGAGTCGGGCTTCTACGACCATGCCCATCTGGTGCGGCAGACCCGCCGTATGGTCGGCTGGACCCCCAGTCAGATCCGGGCGCTCGGCTCCGCCGTCGACAACGGCGGGCGGCAGGTCTGACTCAGCGAGCGAGCAGCGCCGAGTGGCGATCGAGCCCGGCAACCACCGCCTCGACGTCCTCGAACGAGTTGTAGCAATGCCAGGACAGTCTGAGGTTGCCGTCCCGTGAGGTGGTCAGGATCCGGTCATCGGCGAGGGCGGCCACCATGGCCGGGGCGTCCTTGCAGGCGACGGCGATCATCGGCCCCCGCTTTGCCGGATCGCGTGGCGTGACCATCTTGGCTCCGATGCGATCGAGCCCGTCGATGAGGACGGCGGTCAACCCGGCAACGTGACGCTCCGTCTCCTCGATGCCGATCTCGTCCATCAGGTCCATCCCGGCCACACCGGCGTAGATGCTGGGCACCGGTGGGGTCCCGCTCTCGAACCGGCTCGCCGTCGGTGAAGGGGAGTAGTCGTGGATGTCCATGGCGAAGATGTCCTCGTCGGCGAACCAGCCGGTCTGAGTGGGGATGATGTTGGCCACCAGGTCGGCCCGGCAGTAGAGGAACCCGAGCCCGGCCGATCCGAGGAGATACTTGAGATTGCCACCGGCGACGAAGTCGACTCCGAGCCGGCGCACGTCGATCGGGATCGCTCCCACCGCCTGGAAGGAGTCGAGGAGCACGTAGGCGCCGGCGCGGTGGGCGAGGTCGATCACGGCCTCCACGTCGCTCTTCGAGCCGTTGCGGAAGCAAACATAGGTCATCGCCACCAGTGCGGTCTCCTCGTCGATCGCTTCTGCGAGCCGATCCAGGGGGATCGTGGCGTCGGGTGAGGCGGGGACATGCTCCACCTTGGCCCCCCGGACCTCCTGGGCATGCATGATCTGGCCGATGGTGGGGAACTCGAAGTCGCTGACCACGATCTTGGAACGACCGTCGGGATGGCGCAGCCCGCTGATCAATGAGCTCACCCCCGCCGACACCGACGTGGTGACAGCGATCTCATCGGTCGAAGCATTGAGGAGCCGGGCGAATCTCGTCCGGGCGGCGTCGGCGAGCTCCACCCAGAGGTCCCAGGGGGCGCCCTTCTCGTCCCAGTCCTTGAGATACCGCTCGTAGGCGTCGCGAACTTCGTTGGATAGGGCACCCTGCGAGCAGCTGTTGGTGTACACCGCCCGTTGCAGCAACGGGAAGCGGTCTCGGATCGATTCGGGAAGGGCGTCGGTCATTGCTCTGTCCGCAGGGTCAGCGCCCAAGATACGCCTTCTTCAGATCCTCGTGCTCGTAGAGGGCTGCGGCGTCGTCGGCGAGCACGATCCGCCCGGTGGAGAGCACGTAACCATGATCGGCGATGGAGAGCGCCAAGTTGGCGTTCTGCTCGACGACCAGGATCGACACGCCCGCCTGATGGACCCGTTCGATGATCTCGAAGCTCTGTTCCACGAGGATCGGGGCGAGCCCCATCGAAGGCTCGTCCATCAACAGCAGCTGCGGCTTCGACATCAGGGCCCTGCCCATGGCCACCATCTGCTGCTCCCCGCCGGAGAGGGTGCCGGCGAGCTGGTTGGTGCGGGTGGCGAGCACGGGGAACAACTCGTAGACCCGCTCCAGGTCCTCTGTCGGGTCGTCGGCCCGCAGATAGGCGCCCATCTCCAGATTCTCCACAACGGTCATGGGGGCGAAGAGACGGCGGTTCTCCGGGACGATGGCCATGCCCCGGGCGATGCGGGAGCTCGTTGTCTCTGCGGTGACGTCGACGCCGTCGAAATGGACGGTCCCGCTACTGGGGGAGACGATCCCCAGGATCGTCTTCAGGGTCGTCGACTTGCCCGAGGCGTTGCCACCGAGGAGACAGACCAGCTCACCCCGCCCGATCGCGATGTTGATGTCCTTGAGGATGTGGATCTGGCCGTAGTAGGTGTTGACGTCACGGAGGGCGAGCAGGGGAGCCTCGGTCCCGGTCATTTCCGGCCCGCCGCCCCGTAACCCAGGTAGGCCTCGATCACCGCCCGATCCTCGGCGACCTTCTCGTAGGTTCCCTCGGCGATCTTCACCCCGTGGTCAAGGGCGACCACGCGGTCAGAGACCCCTTCCACGACATGCATGTCGTGCTCGATCACCAGGATCGAGAAGCCGGCCTCGTCGCGAAGACGACCGATCAAGGCGGTGATCTCCAGGGTCTCGACCGGGTTCATCCCCGCCGCCGGCTCGTCGAGCATCAAGAGCCTCGGGTTGGTTGCCATCGCCCGTGCGATCTCGAGACGCCGCCGATTGGCGTAGGAGAGGCTGTATGCAGGCTGATCCCAGCGATACCCGACGAGACGCTCGCCGAAGAAAGAGAGCTTTGCCTCCGCCAGCTCCCTGGTCTCCCGCTCCTCCCGACGCGCCTTCGGGGTGCGCAGGGCCGACTGCCACATCCTCGCCTTGGTCGCCCCGTAGGTGGCTGCCATCACGTTCTCCCTGACGGTCATGTTGAGGAACACCCGCAGTGTCTGGAAGGTGCGCGCGATCCCCAGGCCGGCGATCTGCTCCGGGGAGGATCCGACGATGCTCGTACCGTCGAGGAGGATCTCGCCGGAATCGGGTGGGTAGATCCCGCTGATGATGTTGAACAGCGTGGTCTTCCCGGCTCCGTTGGGGCCGATGACGCTGAGCACCTCACCGGGGGCGACGCTGAGATCGAGGCCCTGGATCACCTTGAGGCCGCCGAACGACTTGGAGAGATCCTTGATCTCGAGGATGGGTGTGCTCATGTGATCTCCACCCTCCTCGTCCCAAGGATTCCCTCGGGTCGCACCGCCATCATCACCACCAGCACCGCACCGAAGAGGAGCTGGCGGGTGACGCTGTCCTGCAGGGAGAGCTTGTTCTCCCAGACCAGGATGGCCAGGTAGATCGTGGGCACCAGCAGCGCGCCTCTTCGCCAGCCCCTGGCGACGGTCACGGCGAGCACCCCGGCCAGGGCGAGGACGAAGGCGTAGTTGCTGACAACGTCGCTTGCCGGGCCCAGTATCAGGAGCCAGCCGTCGAGGATGCCGGAGAGAAAGGTGTCGTTGGCGGCGCCCAGGATGGTCTCGTCCCAGATGGCCAGGGAGAGGAACCTCACCAGGTAGCCGAGTACGACGACACCGGCGAGCACCGCCGCCACCATCCTCCACCTCCTCAGGACGGTGACCAGTAGCACGACGACCCCGATGTAGAACAGCCAACCGGCGATGCCGGGATTGCGCAGTATCTCGGGGGTGAACGCCACCGCGATCGCGCCGAGCACCGCTCCGGGGATAGAGCCCAGGCCACCGAGGATCAGTGCCGCATAGATCGTGATCAGGAAGAGCAGCTGGAAGTTGTTGGGGAACACGCCCACCTGGACCGGTCCGAGGACGGTCCCGGTGAGCCCGGCCACGGCGGCGCCAACAGCGAAGGCCAGCATCTTGAGCCGGTTGACCGGGGTGGTCATGTGCGCCGCCGCCAGGGTGTCCTCCCGCAGCGCCCGCCACGCCCGGCCAGTCCGCGACTGGTCGATGTTGCGCAACAACACGATGACCAGCCCGAGGAGGACGAGCAGGAGGAAGTAGTTGCGGTTGAAGGTGTCGAAGGGGAACCCGAAGAGCTGCCAGGGCTGGACGCCGATGATGCCGTTGGGCCCACCGGTGAGATTCGTGTCCACCCCGGGAAGTCGCTCGTAGTTGACGATGACCTCCAGGAACACCTGTGCGAAGAAGAGCGTCATGATCGCCAGGTAGTCGCCGACCAGACGTCTGGAGGGGAGGCTGAGCAGGGCGCCGAGAACGGCGCTCGCCAACACGATCACCGGTATCGCCACCCAGGTGGGCCACTGCACACCGATCTGGTCCGAGGAGACCGCCCCATAGAAGTAGGCCCCGAATCCGTAGAAGGCGATGTAGCCGAGATCGAGCAGACCCGCCCACCCGACCACGGTGTTGAGGCCGATGGCGAGCATGGCGAGAAGGAGGGCGGTGATCCCGATCCTCACGCCTGCCTGGGGGACCAGGAAGGGGTAGACCGCCGCCACGACGAGGAAGCCGAGCAGCTTCCAGCCGGAGGGGACCCGGTCGAGGAGACTGCGGGCAGGTGCAGTCCATCCCTTGCCCTTCGGCCCGTGCTCTGACGACTCGGCCACCCAGCGGTCAACACCGATGTTGGACATCAGACCTTCACCAATTCGGGGCGTCCGAGGACACCGCTCGGTCTGATGAGGAGGAAGACGATCAGGAGCCCGAAGACGATCAGGTTCTGGAATGTCGAGGAGATGTAGGCGGTGGTGTACGCCTCGGCGAATCCGATGAGAAGACCACCCAGCATCGCCCCGGGGATGCTCCCGATGCCACCGACCACCGCCGCGGTGAAAGCCTTGAGCCCGGCGATGAAGCCCATGAAATGGAAGATGCGCCCGAAGACGAGCCCGACCATCACCCCGCCCACCCCGGCCAGCGCCGAGCCGATGAGGAATGTGACCAACACCACGCGGTTGACGTCGATGCCCATCATCGCCGCCGCCTCGGCGTCGAAGGAGACGGCCCGCACCGCCTTGCCCGCCTTGCTCGACTTGACCCACCAGGTGAGCAGGATCATCAGGACGACGGTGACGACGATCACCATGACCCGCACCGCCCAGACGTCGACGGGGCCGATACTCAGCCCGTTCTCTATCGGGATGAGCTGGGGGGCCTCGTAGCTACGTGAGTTGGCGGTGAACAGCAGCAGTGCCGCCGCCTGGAGGAAGAACGATGCGCCGATGGCGCTGATCAGCGGGGCGAGACGGGAGGCGTTCCGCAGGGGCCGATAGGCGAACCTCTCCAAGGCCACACCCACCCCCGAGGAGACGACCATCGCTCCCACGAACATCAGGGTCAGCGCCAGCCAGACCGGGACGATCAGCCCGGTGGGGCCCCCGAGCACCGTGAGGACGCCGTATCCGGCGAAGGCCCCGAACATGTAGACCTCGCCATGGGCGAAGTTGAGGAACTTGAGTACCCCGTAGACCATCGAGTAGCCCAGGGCGAGGAGCGCATAGACGCTGCCCAGCGTCAAACCGTTCACGGTCTGCTGGAGGAAGAACTCCACTCAGAAGTCCGTCGTCAGCACTCCTCGCCCTTGGGTTGGGCCTCTTACTGGACCAGGGTCTTCGAGCCATCCTCCTGGATCTGGAAGATGAAGAACCGGCCTTCGGCGAGGTCGCCGTCCTCGGTGAACGAGATCGGCGAGCCCAGGATCGAAGTGGCCTGGTCGGTGGCCGCTATCTCGGCCTGGACGCTCGCCCGGTCCGGAGTCGCGCCGGACTGGCAGACCCGGTCGATCGCCTCGAAGATCACCCGAGCCGCGGCGTAGACCGGGGGCCCGAAGGTGTTGGTCTCCGGGTACTGCTCCAGGTAGCCGGCGAGCAGGTCCTGAGAGCCCTCGACCGCGGCGATGTCCGGGGCGAAGGCGGCGATGTACGAGCCGGCCTGGGTGAAGTCGGCCGAGTCCATGCCGTCGGAGCCGAAGATCACGGCCTCCTTGCCCAGCTCCGCCATCTGGTTGGCGAAGATCTGCCCGTTGGCGGCCACCTGCCATGGCAGGTACACGAAGCTCGTGTCGTCGGCGATCGTGCCCACGAGCGCCGAGAAGTCGGTCAGGTCCTGGGACACCGACTCCCGGGTCACCGTGACGCCCGCATCCTCGAGCTGCTGCTGGACGATGTCGGCGAGACCGGTCGAGTAGGACGACTGGTCGTCGACGATGAACACCGAAGTGGCGCCCTGGTCGAGCAGGAACGTGGCCGTGGTCGGGCCCTGGTCGGCGTCGGAGGGAACGGTCCGGTAGAGACCCTGATACTGGGCTGTGATCCCGACCCGCGTCGAGGACGGGGAGATGAACGTGAAGTTCGGATCTCCGGCCTCGAACACCGCACCCGCCGAATCGACCTGGTCGGAGCCGGCCGGGCCGACCGCAGCGAGCACAGCGGGATCGTCCAGCAGTGTCTGGGCCAGCGTGGCGCTCTGGGCGACGTCGAACTGGGTGTCCGCCTCCACCATCTGGAAGTCGTAACCGGTCTCGGCGTTCCACGTGTCCAGGGCGTACTTGAACCAGTTGAGCTGGACCTCGCCGATGAAGGCGACCTCACCGGTGATCGGGCCCATGAAGCCGATCGTGGCCTCACAGGTGTCTACGGGCTGCCCGCCGGTAGTCGTGGTCTCGCCGGCCGTCGTGCCGGTCTCACCCTCGGTGGTGGTCACACCGGCGGTGGTGGTGCTGCCACCACCTTCACCTGAGGGGCTGCACGCCGCGGCCACCAGGGCGAGCGCCAGCAGCGCCAACGCCAGTCTCCATGTCCTTCTTCTACTCACCGTTTTTCCCTTCATTGTCTGCTTCTTCTTCGTAAGCCTCGGCGGCACTCCCCGCAGGGTGGAACACACCGAGGACTCTCAACGGCCGGTCGCCCGTGTTCTCGACACAGTGCTCGACAGGCGGCGGGAGATGGATGCAGGTGCCGGCGGTGATCGGCGTGTCAGGGTGCCCTTCGAGATGGAGCACGCCCTCGCCGTCCAGGATGTACATGACCTCGTCGTAGAGGTGGTAGTGGGTCGGGGCGCGCCCTGGCGGGATCCACCCCACGAATTGAGTCACCTCGAGGCACCCGGCCTCGGGATCCACCACGAACTTGAACTGACGGTCCTTGCCGGCGGGGATCACCGCCTGGTCGGCCGTGTCGACGATCACCTTGCGCGGTCCCTCCGGCTCGACTTCCGGGGGCGGGGCCGTCACCGAGACCAGGACCAGGTCGTCGGATCCCTCGTTGACCACCCGGTAGTTCTCTCCGGCCCGGATGTACACCCCGACATCGGGGTAGAGGCGATGGGGGTCGCCGTCGAGGTGCAGCGAGCCCGTGCCGGAGACGACGTAGGCGATCTCGTCCCGGCCGGCGTGACCTCGATCAGGCGCTCCGCCCGGCGAGATGGCGAGCACACTCTGCACGAGGCGCGCCGCGCCCACGGAGGCGTCGATGGTCGTCCGCACCGATACCGTGGCGCCCGCCTCGTGGGCAGGCTCCACCTCGCTGACATGCGTGACAAAACCGGGCATCCCTAGTTGCTCCGACCCCAGGACATGAGTGACGGCGATTGTGGCACGGTTCGGACTGCCGTGTCGGCCCTCGACGGCTGCCCCTATCGGCCGCCGTCGAGGATGCGGGCGAGGATTGCGCCGTTGATATTGCCCCCGGAGACGATGCACACCACCTTGCCGTCGCCGGCTCCGCCGCCCATCGCCGCCGCCACCGATGCGGCACCGGCTCCCTCGGCCACGACGTGGTTGCGCATCGCCAGCACACGGACCGCCTCCTCCACCTCGTCGAGGGTGGCCACGATCGAGCCGGTGATCAGCTCGCGGACGAGGGGCCACATCTCGTCGAGGACGCGAGCAGACCCGATGCCGTCGACGAACGACGGGACGTACTCGATGGCGGTGGGCTCGCCGGCGGCCAGGGCGGCATCCAGCGCCGCCGACGTCTCCACCTCGGCGGCGTAGACACGGACGTCCGGCTTGAGGTGGCGCAACGCCGAGGCGATGCCCGAGCTCAGGCCGCCTCCCCCATAGGGGACGACCACGGCGTCCAGGTCGGGCAGGTCCTCCACCAGCTCCAGGCCGATGGTGCCATTGCCCGCCATCACCGCGCGATCGCTCACCGGGTGCACGAAGACCCCGTCCTGGCCTTCGTGGCGATGGGTGACGATCACCTGCCACCACTCTTCGAACGGGACCTTGATCACCGAGGCGCCAAGTCGCTCCAGGGCGTCCAGCTTGGCTGCGGGGGCGTGATCGGGCACAACCACCGAACAGGGCACGCCGAGCCGGGCGGCGTTCCACGCAACCCCCTGGCCCATGTTGCCCGCACTAGCCGTCCACACCCCATGGCGGAGGGGCTCCTCGGGGGCCAGGGCCATGGCATTGCCGGCCCCTCTGATCTTGAACGCCCCGATCGGCTGGAGGTTCTCCAGCTTCAGGTGGATCTCCACGTTCCCCGTGTCCAGGTTGAGTGGGACGAGCGGAGTCCGGACCGCCAGACCGCGCAGCCGCCCCGCCGCCGCCTCGATGTCGGCCAGCGGGATCGGCTCAGTCATGTCGGGCCCCGCCGAACTCGATCCCGACACCCCTGCCCGAGGCGAGGGCGTTTCGGTAGACCAGATCGGCGGCGGCGATGTCCTCCACGGCGAGCCCCAGGGATACGAACGTGGTTATCTCCGCAGTGTCCTCCCGGCCGCGATGGGCGCCGACCAGGACCTCGCCGATCTCGGCGACGATGTCCTCGTCTCCTATTGCCCCGTCCGCCTTGGCCATCAGGAAGTCACCCGACTCGTTGAGAGTCGACTCCCTGCGGTCGACGAAGATGCGGGAGCGGCTCATGGCATCGGTGTCGAGCTCCCGGGCGAAGGAGACACTCGAGCCGACGGCGTTGATGTGCATGCCCGGCTCGAGCTGAGAGCCGTGCAGGATCGGCTCACGGGAGGCGGTGGTGGTGCAAACGATGTCGGCGCCGGCAACGGCCTCGGCCA
The DNA here is from genome assembly GCA_035550735.1 of Acidimicrobiia bacterium. Classification (GTDB taxonomy): domain Bacteria; phylum Actinomycetota; class Acidimicrobiia; order Spongiisociales; family ZC4RG35; genus JANQRA01. The sequence continues at coordinate 17,456 of DASZOM010000003.1, forward strand.
CCGAGGCGACCGGTGTGATCGGAATGGCGCCGGCTTCCGAGTCGGCGAGCCGGGCCGCGCTCTCCGGGGTCCGGCTCCACACCCTGATCTCCGAGATGGAGCGGACCAGGGGGATCGCCCGGAGGTGGCTGCGGCCCTGGACTCCCGCCCCGAGAACGGTGAGCACCGTGGCGTCCTCCCCGGCGAGGAGGTCGGTGGCCACCGCCGAGACGGCGGCGGTGCGGACCGCCGTGATCTCGGTGGCGTCGATCACCGCTTTGAGCCTGCCGTTGCCGGCGTCGAAGAGCATCACCGTCCCCTGATGGGAGTCGTACTCGGTGCCGGCGTTGCCCGGGAAGACAGTCACCGTCTTGATCCCCATGGTGTCGATCGACCCCAGATGGCCCGGCATCATCCCCAGGGCGCCCACCCGCTCGGGGAGCCACATCACGGGACGCAGCGGCTGGATCCCGTTTCCCCCGGCCAGGTCGGCCAGCGCACCGCGCATGGCCTCGATGCAGTCCGCCATCGGAAGAAGGTCCGGCACTTCCTCCTGACTGACGAAGAGGGTCTCCATCGGCTACACGCCCTCGGTGAACAGGGCGCCGATCCGGGCCCATTCGGTTTCGCTGAGCCGAAGGTCCAGCGCCTCCTCCATGGGATCGAAGTGGGTGGGACGTCGCGGGCCGAGGATCGATGAGGTGACGTCGGGATGGTCGAGGAGCCATCCGAGGGCGAGCCCGGCCATGCTCACCCCGGCCTCGGCGGCAATGTCGGCGAGCCGCCCGAGCCGGTCGAAGGTGGTCTCGTTCCAATGTCTCAGGTATGGCTCGGGCCGCTTGGTCATTCGTGATCCCTCGGGGTGTTCTCCCTCGAGGCGGTACTTGCCGGTGAGAAGGCCCCCGCAGAGCGGGCTGAAGTTGGTGAACCCGAGCTCCTGGTCACGACACAGCTCCAGGACCTCGGCCTGGTCCGCCTGGTCGATGAGATTGAACGAGTTCTGTATCCAGTCGAAGCGGTGGCCGCCAGATAGATCGCTTATCCACAGCGCCTTGGTCATCAGCCAGGCCGGGAAGTTGGAGGCGCCGATGTAGCGAACCTTGCCCTCCACGACCAGAGTGGCGAGGGCGTCGAGCGTCTCCTCGAGAGGGGTGTGCGGGTCGGGCTCGTGCACGAGGTACATGTCGAGATGGTCGACGCCGAGCCGGGTCAGGCTGGCGTCGATCTGTTCCAGGATGTGCCGCCGTGACAGCCCCCGCTGGTTGGGCCCGGGGCCCACCGGGTTGGCCACCTTGGAGCTGATCAGCAGGTTGTCCCGGATGGTGCCGTCCTTGGTCGACAGCCATTTGCCAATGGTGGCCTCGCTGCGGCCGCCTCCGTAGGCGTTGGCCGTGTCCAGGTAGTTGATCCCCAGCTCGACGGCTCGGTCGAGGAGGGCGAAGGCCTCCTCCTCGCTCTCTCCCTGGCCGAAGAAGGCGGGAGCACTCCCGATCCCCCCGAAGTTCCCACACCCCATCCCGAACGCCGACACCCGCAACCCGGTGCGACCCAGATACCGAAACTCCACGTGCTCACCATATCCATGCCTCCGGTGGCGCGATGCACGTGTGGGAGGTGTTGCACTAGCGTGCGCAGTCCCGTCCCGACGTTGAAAGGATGGTCTTGGCGACGCGGTTGATTTCAGGTCCCAGTGGCCGGAGCGCCCACGTCGACCCGTTCTGCAGGGACGGCCTTCCCCCGGTCGAGCAATGGCCGATCATGCATTGGGACGATCCCGTCTTCGCCTATTCGGGCCAGATGAACTCCGGTGCAGTCCTCCTCGACCAGGCCATCGACCGAGGATGGGGTGACCGGCCCTGCATGATTGCCGCCGACGGTTCCGTCAGCCTCGGTTACGGCGAGCTGTTGGAGCTCTCGAATCGCATCGCCAACCTCCTGGTCGAGGATCTCGGGCTCCAGCCGGGCAATCGGGTGCTGCTCCGCTGCTTCAACCATCCCTGGGCGGTCGCCGCCTGGTTCGCCGTCGTTCGCGCCGGCGGGGTGGTGGTCACCACCATGCCCCTGCTACGGGCTGCCGAGCTCGACAAGACCATCGCCAAGGCAGAGGTCGGCCTGGCGTTGTGCGACTACCGGCTGATGGAGGAGATGGAGAAGGTCTCCGCCGACGTGGTGGTCGTGCCCTGGGGGGACGGGGGCGTCGACGATCTCTTGGTCAGGTCGGAATCGAAGTCTGGCCGCTTCGAACCGGTCGACACCGCGGCCGACGACGTCGCCATGCTCGCGTTCACCTCCGGAACCACCGGCGAGCCGAAATGCGCCATGCACTTCCACCGTGACGTGATTGCGATCGCCGACATGTTCAACCCGGTGATCGCCCCCCGAGCGGATGACATCTTCTGTGGCAGCCCGCCACTGGCCTTCACCTTCGGTCTCGGCGCGCTGGTGGTCTTCCCGATGCAGGTCGGGGCGTCGACCCTCCTCACCGAGCGACCCGGAGAGGAGTTCCTCCAGGCCATCGCAGAGCACAAGCCGACGATCTGCTCCACTGCGCCGACGGCCTACCGGGGGATGCTGGCGATGATGGACCAGTACGACATCTCGTCGCTCCGGGTGGGGGTGTCGGCGGGGGAGACCCTGCCCAAGCCCACCTGGGAGCAGTTCAAGGAGGGGACGGGCGTCGAGCTCGTCGACGGGATCGGCTCGACCGAGCTCCTCCATATCTTCATATCCGCCTCGGGCGACGACATCCGGCCCGGATCCACCGGCCTACCCCTGACCGGGGTCCGGGCCCAGGTGGTCGACGACGAGGTCCAGCCGGTGCCCGACGGCGAGGTCGGCTTGCTCGCGGTGCAGGCCCCCACCGGATGCCGCTATCTGAACGACGCACGGCAGACGGAGTACGTGAAGAAGGGGTGGAATCTCACCGGCGACGCCTACGTGCGTGACGCCGACGGGTACTTCTGGTTCCAAGCCCGCGCCGACGACATGATCATCTCCTCGGGGTACAACATCGCCGGGCCCGAGGTCGAGGCGTCCCTCCTCCGCCACGAGGCGGTGGAGGAGAGCGCCGTGATCGGGGTGTCCGACGAGATGAGGACCCAGCGGGTGAAGGCATACGTGGTTCTCCGCCCGGGTGTCGAGCCGGGGCCCGACCTGGCCCTGGAGCTGCAGACCTTCGTCAAGGGGGACATCGCCCCCTACAAATACCCCAGAGAGATCGAGTTCGTCTCCGCACTGCCCAAGACCCAGACGGGGAAGGTGCAGCGCTACCGGCTCCGGGAGCAGGCGGAGTCGGGCGCCGGGTGAGAGCTCCACATCGAACCCATCGAACAGGGAGGAAATGAAATGACCGTGCTCGCCAATCTGACCGAAGGGCTCGCCTCGGGCTCGGTGCAGGTGATCGATCTCACCGCACCGCTGTCCAATGAGACCCCCCTTCTCGAGCTGCCACCCGAGTTCGGGCAGACCGCCCGCTTCGAGCTGGAGGAGATCTCGAAGTACGACGACCGCGGCCCCGCCTGGTACTGGAACAACTTCCACACAGGCGAGCACACCGGTACCCACTTCGACGCGCCGATTCACTGGGTCACCGGCCAGGAGCACCCCGACGTCTCCACCATCCCCCTATCTGCCTTCGTCGCTCCGGCGGTGGTGATCGACGTCGCCGATCGCGTGGCGGAGGACCCGAACTTCCTGATCGAGAAGGAGCATCTGGACGCCTTCCAGGCCGAGCACGGGGAATTCCCCAAAGGCGGCTGGCTGCTATGTCGCACCGGTTGGTCTGCTCGCACCACCCAGGAGGAGATGGTCAACAACACCGAGACCGGGCCGACCAGCCCCGGGATGTCGGTCGAGTGCGCTCGCTGGGTCGCCGAGGAGTCTGTCCTGCAGGGGATCGGTGTGGAGACCATAGGCACCGACGCCGGGGCCGCCCACTCCTTCGACCTGCCGTTCCCGTGCCACTCCTTCCTCCTCGGAGCCGGCAAGTACGGGCTGGCCCAGCTCCAGAACCTCGACAAGCTCCCTGCCGTCGGCGCCGTGGTGTTCGCGGCTCCGCTCAAGATCGTCACCGGCTCCGGCTCACCGGTGCGGGTGATCGCACTCGTCGACCGCTGATGAACGTCTCCGAGGCGGTGGGCCGCACCCTCGTCTCGTCCGGCGTGCGTCAGGTGTTCGGGGTGGTCGGCTCGGGGAACTTCCACGTCACCAATGCCATGGTCGACGCCGGGGCCAACTTCGTCGCCACCCGCCACGAGGGCGGGGCCGCAACGATGACCGACGCCTATGGCCGCATGAGCGGAGAGGTGGCGGTGTTGACGGTCCACCAGGGCTGCGGGCTCACCAACGCCATGACCGGGATAGCCGAGGCGGCGAAGAGCCGGACCCCGATGGTCGTGGTCGCCGCCCAGGCGACTCAGCCCCGCTCCAACTTCTACGTCGACCAGGAGATGCTGGCCGGCTCGGTGGGGGCGGTCCCGATGCGGGTCGGCTCCGCGCAGTCGGCAGTCGCCGACACCGTCGCCGCAGTGCGGACCGCCCGCCATCAGCGACGCACCGTGGTGCTCAACCTCCCTCTCGACGTCCAGGGCCAGGAGGTTGAAGGTCCGATCGAGACGCCGTCGGTGGGCCGCCCCGATCCGGTCGCCCCCTCGGCCGAGGACGTCACCACGTTGCTGGGCGCGTTGGAGAAGGCCGAGCGCCCGGTGTTCGTCGCCGGACGCGGGTCGCGTGGAGAGGGCTGTCGTGAGGCGCTCGAAGCCCTGGCCGATGCGACCGGCGCCCTGCTCGCCACGTCGGCAGTGGCCAAGGGGCTGTTCAACGGGAACGATTGGTCCCTCGACGTCTCCGGTGGGTTCGCCTCGCCACTGGCCGCAGAGCTGATCACCGGCGCCGACCTGATCGTGGGCTGGGGCTGCGCCCTCAACATGTGGACGATGCGTCACGGCAAGCTGATCTCGGAGGGCACCACCGTGGTCCAGGTCGACGACGAGGCCGAAGCCATCGGTGCCCAGCGCCCGGGGGCGATCGGGGTGGTCGGGGACGTCAGGTTGACCGCCGAGACCGCACGCGATCGCATCGGAGTCGATTCGCCCGGATACCGGTCGGAGGAGCTGAGACGTCGCATCGCCACCGAGCTGGCTTGGCGGGATGTCCCCTACGAGGACAACAGCACCGGGGATCGGATCGACGCCCGCACCCTCTCCATCGCCCTGGACGACCTTCTGCCGGCCGACCGGGTGGTGAGCGTCGACTCCGGCAACTTCATGGGATATCCCAGCATGTACCTATCGGTCCCTGACGAGTGGGGGTTCTGCTTCACCCAGGCCTTCCAGTCGATCGGGCTCGGCCTTGCGACGGCCATCGGCTCTGCACTGGCCCAACCGGGCCGTCTCCCGGTGGCGGCCCTGGGGGACGGGGGAGGGCTGATGTCGATCGCGGAGATGGACACCGTGGTCCGGCTGGGGCTGCCCATGGTGGTGGTGGTCTACAACGACGATGCCTACGGCGCCGAGGTCCACCATTTCGGCCCCGACGGCCACGACCTCGACATCGTCGAGTTCCCCCCGACCGACATCGCCGCAATCGGCAGGGGATTCGGCTTCGACGCGGTGACAGTGCGGGAGAAGGCCGATCTCGAAACGGTGTCCACCTGGGTGGGCGGGGATCGCTCCAAGCCGCTGCTCATCGACGCCAAGGTGACCAGTCGGGCCTCGTGGTGGCTCGAGGAGGCATTCGGGCACTGAGAAGATGACAACACCCACCGTCGACGACGTTCACCTTCGACAAGTCCCCGTTCACAGAACGGTCAGCGACGCTGGCTGAGCCGTCCGTCGCGTAACTCCACCACCCTGTCGGCCACGGCGAGAGGTGCCGGGTCGTGGGTGGCGACGATGGCGGCGATGCCCTCGCTGTGGACCAAGGCGGTGAGCAATTCGATGATCCCCTTCCCGGTCACGGAGTCGAGTTGGCCGGTCGGCTCGTCGGCCAGCAGGAGCTTGGGCCGGTTGGCCAGGGCGCGGGCGATCGCCACCCGCTGCTGCTCGCCACCGGAGAGCTCGGAGGGTCGGTGACCGGATCGGTCGCCCAGGCCGACCAGCTCGAGGAGCACCCTCGCCCTCTCTCTGCGCCGGGCAGGGTCGGTCTTCAAGAGGCGAAGCGGCACCTCGACGTTCTCGGCGGCGGTGAGGATGGGGATCAGCCCGAACGCCTGGAAGATGAAGCCGACCCGGCTCCGTCGCATCGCGGAGAGCTCCTCCTCGCCCATCTCCGAGACAAGGTCACCGTCGAGGCGTACCGTCCCCGACGTGGGCTGATCGAGACCCCCGAGCAGGTTGAGCAGGGTGGTCTTGCCACTGCCGGACCGGCCCTGGACGACGACCAGGGTGCCGGGCTCGACGGCGAGGTCGACCCCATGCAGTGCCACGACCGCTGTTGGCCCGGTTGTGTAGGTCTTGCCCAGACCGGCCGCCTCGAGGAGGTGGGTGCCTGCGCTAGTCATCGTCCCTGTCCCCGTTCTCGGTGGGCCAGACGTTGATGTGGTCGGCGTCGAGGGTGAGCCTGACCCGGCGCTCCATCTCCAGGGCCTCCACGTAGTCGTGGGGCAGCTGGAGACGGCCGACCCTGTCGAGCACGGCGAACTCCTCGGAGATGACCCGGTGCCCGCCCACCTCGTCGAACTCCTTGCGTCGCAGCACCTCGCTGCTGGTCCTCCCGTCGCGGATCGCCACGGTGCGGTTGACGTGCTCCGCCACCAGAGGGTCGTGGGTAACAACCACCACGGTCATCCCGTCGTCCTCGTTGACACGTCTCAGCACCTCGAAGATCTCACCGGCGGTCTGGGTGTCGAGCTCGCCTGTCGGCTCATCGGCGAAAACGACCTTGGGCTCGTTGGCCAGGGCGACCGCAATCGCCACCCGCTGTTGCTCCCCACCGGAGAGCTCCCTCGGGCGGTGCCCGGCGCGGTCGGCGAGACCAACCCGCTCCAGCAGCTCCATGGCCCGGAATCGCCTGTGCCGCCCCGAGCCCCCGTCGAGGGTCATCGGCAGCTCGACGTTCTCCACCGCGTTGAGATAGGGGAGGAGGTTGCGCGCCGTCTGCTGCCAGACGAATCCGACGGTCCTTCTCCGGTAGAGGGTGCGATCGCGGGTGCTCATGTCGAGCAGGGAGAGCCCGGCGACCCGGGCGCGGCCCGCCGACGGGGTGTCCAGACCCCCGAGCACGTTGAGCAGCGTCGACTTTCCGCTGCCGGAGGCGCCCACGATGGCGATGAACTCTCCCTCGTCCACCACCAGGTCGAGCCCCTGGAGGGCCACCACCTCCAGGTCGGCGACCTTGTAGATCTTGACCAGGTTGTCGCAGACGATCAGCGACTCCCCACCGAAGCGGGGACGGTGCCGGGTGGCGGCGTCGCGCTCCAGCTCCTGGTAGTCACCTCCGACCGCCATCACTCGTCTCCCACCTTGAGCAGCCGCCCGTAGTCCTCGGTGCGGGTGGCGAGCACAAAAATAGCCACCGCCACCCCGAGCACCGCCATCACCACCGCGGTCGTGACGATGATCGGCAGCGGCTCGACGACGATCTCGGCGGGGAACAGGCCACCGGTGAACGACTCGATGTCGAGGGCCGGGGCTAGGAGCCTTGCCGTCAGTGCCCCGGTCACGGCGCCGACCCCGGTTGCCAGCAGCACCGTGGGCATCTGCTCCCAGACCGTGATCGCGGTGGCCTGGGACGGCGCCAGTCCCAGGGTGCGGAGATAGCCGAGGTCGCGGCGGCGTCGGGCCGCGGTCACGGTGAGGAGGGACACCGCGGCGATCGCGGCGAAGCCGACGCCCATGTAGAGGACCACCGCCAGACCTCGGTCCACCCACAGGGCGAAGGGGTCACCGGCGAGGTCGTCGGCCACCTGGTGACGGGACCTGAAACCGGCCAGGGCGTACATCGCGCGCAGTCTGCCCTCGATCTGCTCCGACGCCTCGGGCGGGGACTGCAGTAACAGAGTGGTCGTCCTCACCGGCAGGTCGCCCATCGTCTGTCTCAGCCGGGCGAGATCCATGACGATGAAGGGAATACCAGGGGAGAGGGAGGGGAAGCGATCCACCACACCGGCAACCACGACCGCCGGGTCGACCGTGCCCATCTCGAGGCTGAGCTGTGTCCCGGGGGAGGGGCTCGCCTGTGCCGGCCAATCCTCTGACACCAGCACCGGGACGCCGACGTCGCCGGGGTCGGTGAGGGGCGCCAAGGCGGCGAGGTCGACCGGAGAGCCCTTGACCACCTCTCGATAGCTCGCGATATCGACGGCGAGGAGGCGAACGACGGGCGACTGGGCTGCGCCGAGCACCTCCACGTCGGGAACGAGCACGGCCTCGGCCCACCTCGAGCCGGCGGCGAGCGCTTCGGGGTCGACGCCGGTGAGGGGGACACCGGTGCGGTGCCCCTCCACCCTGAAGTCCGCGCCGATCAGCTGCCAGGAGTGCTCCTCCTGGCCGCGCTCCAGTGAGGTCTGGACCACCGAGGAGAAGAGAGCCACGGCCACCGAGAGGAGGATCACGAGCGTCGGGGCTCGGCTCGCCGGCGACACCTCCACCAGACGTCGCAGCCCGATGAAGGCCACCAGGGCCCTGCCCCGGGCCCCGATCCAGGAGAGGGCGCGCATGACCGGTCGGACCAGCCGGATCAGGATGATTCCCACCGCCACGCCGATTAGGGCCGGCGCCACGGCGAGAAGTGGGTCGAGCTCGAGAGAAGGCGGGGCATCGGCCATCCCGCGACGACGCAGCAGCGCCACCGCAGCCACCGCGGCGACGAGGACGAAGACCTCGAGCACGATGCGTTTGGTTGATCGGGGCTGCGTCATGGAGTCGAGACGGCGTAGCGCGCCCAGGCGTCGGAAGACGAGTGGGCTGTTCGCGACCACCACTGCCGCCGCTCCGCCGGCGGCGATTGCGGCCGAGCCTCGTCCCGGAGCCAGCGGATCGGTGCCCCCGAGAAGCGCTGCGGTCACCAGATAGCCGACGATGCTGGCGGGGACGACGAGGAGGATCCCGCTGTAGAGCGAGGTGAGGGCCAGTTGGCCGCGGGAGGCTCCCCGGTCGCGGATCAGCACGGTGGATCGCGAGTGTCGCTCGGCGATGAGGGCGGCGAGCACCAGGACTGCTCCGACCCCGGCAGCGACCAGCCCGGCGACGGCGGTGGACATGAGACGGACGGTGAGCGCTCTTCGCTCCAGGTATTCGTCGATCAACTCCGGCAGGAACGTGACCACCGTCTCTCCCTCCTGCGGGAGGATCTTGTCGACGTCGGCGCGGAGTGCCTCGGCCTCGTCGGCCTCGACCAGGGCCGGGTCGACGAAGTAGCGCCAGGTGTAGCGGAAGTCCCCCAGGGGGGCGGCTGACAGGATCTCGGCGTATGCGCTCGGGGCCATGATCCCGGTGGCGAAGATGAGCCGGAAGTCCGGGTTCTCCCTGATCCGGGGGCGGTGGAGTGCCGGGTCTGCGAACCAGATCGCCACGTCGATGTCGCTGAGCTCGACGATGCCCGAGATCGCCAGGACATAGCCCTCCTGCTGGCCGAGGGCGCCCAGCCCCCACAGGATGTCGGCCGTGTCGGGATGGATCAGAACCTGATCGCCGACCCCGAGCATCATCGCCTCGGCGGTCTCGACGGTGATGGCGGTCTCGAACACGGGCGTGTCGACCACCCGACATTCGATGTCCTGCCGCTCCACGAACCCCTCGGTGTGGAGCGGATCGTCCGGGCATTGCTGGCCGACCAGCATCGGTATCGGATCACGCAACGCCGGCATCGAGCCGGCGACCAGCTCCACCTCACCCTCGATGCCATCCTGATGGCGGAAGCGGAAGAAGGTGGGAAATGGTCCCTCCACCCCGTCGGGGAAGGAGGACACCGAGAATTGGGCGCTCTCCACCACGAAGTGGGTCTCGGTGACGACCGACTTCACCGACTCGGGGATGCCCCGCTGCAGGAGGCCCTCCCCCCTGCTCACCACGTTGACGAATGGGTTGCCGCCGTTCCCCGCGACCAGCCGGCCGACGCTCTCCGCCGTGAGATTTCTCTCCTCCGGTTCGGCTTCGGTCAGGCTCTCTCGGAGGTCGTCGGTCGAGACCCGCTCCAGCAGACGGGGCACCGCGGTCACGAACAGCGCGGTGAGGAGGACGGCGACGAAGATCGTCACTGCCGCCCCCGGGGCGGCGACGATCTGGCGGCGCAGCACCCGGGCACCGACGGTGAGGGCACCGAAGCGGGGGCGATCCATCACTCCTCACCCACCCGGAGCAGCGAGCCGAGCCCGAGCCGCCGCAGCAGCAGGCTCATCACCGCCACGATCACGGCGAGCACCACCACCAGGCTCACCTCGAGGACCACCACGGCATCCCAGGGGTAGACGACGGTCAGATCGGGGATCGGTCTGGTGCCCTGCTGGGTGACGGTGACCAGCGGGAGGATCACCGTGGTGAGGGCCCATCCGACCAGAGTCCCGAATCCCAGGCTGGAGATCACGAGGACACCCTGCTCCAGGGTCATCCACGACCCGAGCTGTCTCGAGGAGAGGCCGAGCGCCCGGAGCAGCCCGAACTCGGTGATCCGCTCCCGGGCGGAGACCGTCGCACTCACCGCGAAACCGACCGCGGCGAACACTGCTGCGGCGACGAAGCCGATGCTCAAGGCGCCGATCGTCCCCAAGGCCACCGGGTCGGTGCTGAGCGTCAGGAACCGCTCGGCGCGACCCTCGACGGCCCGGGCCTCCAGTGGCTGGACGCGCAGGGCCTCGGACACGTGATCCGGGTCCCTGTCGACCTGCAGCCAGTGCTCACCGATGGCGGCGATCGGCGCCCCGGGTGAGTACCTGACGGCCTGATAGGTGGGCAGGTCGGCGATCACCACCTCCCTGGACCTCGGCTGGGTCGAGGGGAACGACTCGATGGTGCCCACAACCACGGCGTTGGTCCTCCCGGTGCGCAAGGTCCCGAAGGACACCTCGTCACCCACGTCACGGTTGCTCCCCTCGAGCCACGACGAAGTCACCACTACGGGGTAGGTGCTCGGGGTCAGCGCGGGGAGTCGGAAGGAGTACACCGCCAGCGCCTGAAAGCTGAGCCCGGTGTCGATGACGACCCGCAAACCCCCTTCCGGATGCTCGCTCGACGTGATCCTGGCGGGTGCGAAGGCCTGGCCCAGCGTGTCGACCCTCTCGTTCCAGGTTCCCGGGTCGAGGGGGATCGTGTCCGATCCGTCGCTTGAGGAGGTGACGACTTGGGTCAGGTCGAGGGTGACCTCGCGCTCGGCGAACGACGGGTACGCGGAGGCGATCTCGATCGCCACCAGATGAAGGGGGTAGGCCGGTCGGAGCCGGGCGCCGTCGAGCTCGCCCAGCAACGACGCTTCCAGCGTCTGCGGGCCTTCGTTCACCGCGAGCTGGCCGAGCCCGACCCGATGGAGGAGGTCGTCGTCGTCCCTGAGCACCACGCTCACTTCGCCCCCGAACTCAGTGGGCAGGAGCTCGCCCTCGGCACCGCCGAAGTCGGGGATGACGTCGATGGCCAGTATCCCCTCCTCGACCGACTCGAGCATCACCCCGATCTTCTCCGGCTCACCGGCGAGCTCGATGCCAGGAAGTGTGTAGCGCCCGGCCTCCAGCTCGGACATCAGAGACCCGAAGGCGGGGGCCAGGTCCGAGCGCACCTCCACCACCTGAGAGGCCGATGCGCTGTCGAGGAGCACGAACTCGCCCAACGTGTCCATGCCTGGGACCGGGCCCGAGACCCGGCTCAATGGCATCGAGCGGGCGACTCCGGGGATGGAGTGCTGGGCGGCGAGGAGGTGCAGGTCGGACACGGAGTCACCCGTGCGACGGTTGGGTGCCACCCTGAGATCCGCTCCCACCTGGAAGTCCGCCTGGTCTCGTTGTGACTGGAGCCACGTCGAGGAATAGGAGGTCGCGAAGAAGCCGATGGCGACGGCCATGATCAGGAGCAGCGCCGAGCGGGCGTAACGCACCGGCCGTCTCGCCACCTGCCACGCCGAGAGTGCCGCGACGGAGCCCCGTCCCGACCCGGCGATCCGCTCCCCGAGCCGGGCGAGGAGGGGGACGATCCGCAGCGCCAGCACCGCCCCGGCGAGCAGCCCCAGGGTCGGGGCTGCGATGAGCACCGGGTCGATGCCGAATCGTCCCTGGACGGTGGCGGAGACCTCGGGCCCCAGGCTCTGCAGCTGCCAGAAGGCGAGCACGGCGAGGCCGAGGAGGGCGATGTCGATTCCCGCCCGTTGCGCTCCGGAGCGGGACCGTTGCCTGCCGGAGCGGCGGGTCGTACCCGACGCCGAGCGTGCCGATCTCCATGCCGGCCAGGCGAGCCCGATCACGGCGAAGGCCGCGGCGATCAGGGCGATCACCCTCGACTCGCCGGTCACGGTGGGCGCCACCTCGAGCACGATCGTCGACAGGGGCCCGACCGCGGCGATCCTCTCCAGCGTCCAGGCAGCGACCGACGGCGCGAACAACGCGATGGGGACTGTGAGCAACGCTCCCTCCAGGGCGGCTACCCCCACCATCTGAGGGGGACTGACGCCACGAGCCTGGAGCAGGTAGGTCTCGGTGCTGCGCGTCTCGACCAGCAGGCCCGCCGTCAGGGCCAGGGCATATCCGGCGAGGATGGCCAGCTGGATGAGCAGGGCGAGGACACTCGAGCGGGTGACGGTGAGAGAGCGGGCGGTCCCGGCGAGGAGCCCGTCCAGCTCGGTCTCCACGCCGAACTCGGAGAATCGAGAGCCGGCATCGTCGACGGTCGCCAGGGCATCGTCGAGCGTTCGTGACAGCCCGGCCACACGGGCTCTCAGCCGCGAGGCGTCGGAGACCTCGAGACTGTCGAAATCGACGAAGGCCCGCCATTCGGCGATGACGCGCGGCGTGACCGCCGCCAGGGCGTCCGGGGCGACGACGAACGGCCCGAAGGTGAGGAACCCGGGTGTCTCCGTCATCCCGTCGAGAACGAGCTCCTCCTGCAGCCAGTAGCGGCCGGTGCCGTCCTCGGGTTGGAAGACACCCACCAGCTGCAACTCGACCTGGCGGCTCCGGTCCCTCCGATCGGTCAGGGACACCGTGTCCCCGAGGGCGAGCCCGAGTTGGTCGGCGGTGACCGAGCTGACCGCGGTCTCCAGACCCGCCCGGGGCCACGTCCCCTCGAGCAGTGAGGCATGCTCGGCGATGGCCTCCATCGATCGCACCTGGGCGAGCTGGACTACGTCGTCCTCGGTTTCCCGATCGAGCTCCAGCGCCTCGGCGTCGCTGACCCTGATCACTGTCGCCCCGACCCCGGCCAAGGCATTGTCGAGGGCGGCCGTGGCGATGTCGTCGACGGTGGCGAAGTGGTCGGGTGGCGTTCGCACATCGATGACCACGGTCGACTCGGAGTGCGGCGCATCGGCGAGGGCCCGTCGCAGCGAGCTCTGGGTGACCGCGTCGGCGTAGATCGGGCCGGCGGCGAGGAGAACCATGGCAAGCAGGACGGTCACCGCACCGGCGGCGAGGATCAGCCAGTCGACGGTGAGACGCTTGACCAGATTGCGCCAGGCCGCAATCGCGGTCGAGAGCATCCGCTAGATGATGCCCGAATCGGCCCGCTTAGGTGACCAAATCCCCCGTTTCGGGCTGGGGTCAGCCCTTGACCGCTCCCATGGTGAATCCCTTGATGAACCGGTCGAGGAAGGCGTTGAAGACGAGGGCGATGGGGATGGCGACGATGATCACCGCCGCCTGCAGCGACTGCCAGAAGAAGACATCGCCCCGGATCAGCTCGGTGGGCACTCCGGTGGCGATGGTCTTCACCGCCGACGACTTGTTGAACGCCAGTGCGTATATGAACTCGTGGGCGGACAGGGTGAAGGCGAAGACGACGACGGCGATGATCCCGGGGACCATCAGGGGGAGCACCACCCGGGAGATCGCCCCGATCCGGCTCTGCCCGTCGACCATGGCCTGCTCCTCGATGTCCATCGGTATCCCCTTGAAGAACCCCATGAGCAGCCATGAGGAGATGGGGATGGTGATGGTCGGGTAGACCAGGATCAGCGACCACAGCGATTCCTGCAATCCCAGATAGGTGACGACCCTGGTCATCGGGATGAACAGGAGGGTGGGCGGGATCAGATAGACCAGGAAGACGGCGATCCCCATCCGCTCCCCCCAGCGCAGTCGGAGACGGGCCAGGGCGTAGGCCATCGGCAGGGCGAGGACCAGTGTGATCAGGGTGACCGCCAGCCCGACGATGAAGCTGTTGCGGATGAACGTCAGGTAGTTGGTCTCGACGAAGAGCAGGCGGAGGTGCTCGAGCGTCGGGCCCATGTTGAACCAGAACGGGTTGTTGTCCTTGACGTACAGGTCCGAGGACTGCTTGAACATGCTGATGAGCGCCCAGCTGAATGGGAACACCGCGAACAGCGAGAAGGCGATCGCCGAGGCGTAGAGGCCGGTGCGGCCCCAGACCCGGCGACGCCGGGCCCTTCGCTGCAGGGTGGGGACGTCGGCGTCGTGCCACGCCATCACAACACCTCCCGGCGGCGGGCGAGACGCAGCACGACCGCGGTGATCCCGACCAGGACCGGTAGCAGGAACAGGGCGACCGCGGCCCCTTGCCCGAGCGCACCGCCCTCGATCCCCTTGATGAAGGCCCAGGTGGAGAGGACCTGGGTGGCGTTGGTGGGGCCGCCCCGGGTGAGGATGTAGACGAGGCTCATGTCGGAGATGCTGAGGATGACCCCGAAGAGGACGGCGACGGCGATGATCGGTGCCAGCAGGGGGATGGTGACCTGGAACATCCGGCGCCAGGTCCCGGCGCCGTCGACGGCGACCGCATCGTTGATCTCGTCGGGGATGGCGACCAGCCCCGCCATCACGATCACCGCCGCCAGGGGGACGATGCGCCAGGCCTGGACGATGATCACCGCCCACATCGCCAGTTCGGGCCGCCCCAGCCAGTACATGTTCTCGGTGATGAGACCCATCCCTCTCAACAGCCAGTCGATGGGGGAGAAGATCGAGTCGAATGTCCACAGCCAGGTGATGGTGGCGAGGGACACCGGGGCGACCCAGGGGAGGAGGATCAGGAACCTGACCAGCCACTTGCCCCGGAACTCCCTGGTGAGCACTTCGGCGAGCGCCGTCGCCAGGACCACGACCACCAGGTTGGAGAGCGTGGCGAACCAGAACGTGTTCCACAGAGCCTGACGGAACACCGGGTCGTCGAGCACCCGGGAGAAGGTGTCGAAGCCGACGAAGTCGAGCCTGGGGTTCCCGGTGCTGATGTTGGTGAAGGCGTAGATGATGGATAGGACGAAGGGGAAGCCGACCAGGGCGATGATGTAGATGATCGCCGGGGACAGGAAGAGACCGGCGAGGAATCGGGGGTTGTCGGCGAGATAGCGCTCCCGGGTGAGGGTCGTCATCAGAGCGGCTGGGCTGGGATCGCCGGCCCATCGCCGTCGGCGTCGAAGAACCGGAGCTGGTCCCTGGCCACGGTGAAGGAATGGTCCCGGTCGACTTCGATGGGGATGGTCACCGTCGCCGGGAGCATCGCGATCACCTTCGAATCGTCATGACCCTCGATGTGCCCGTAGAGGTAGCGCTCCGAGCCGAGGTACTCCACCCGGTTGACGTGGAAGGTGAAGGGTACCCGCTCCCCGGCACCGTCGCCGATGCCTTCGGGTAGGAGCTGCTCGGGGCGGAACCCGAAGAGGAAGTCGCGATGCCCGAGGAGGTTCATCGGTGGCGAGCCGATGAACTGGGCGACGAAGACGTCCTTCGGATGGTGATAGACCTCCTCGGGCGTGCCCAGCTGGCGCACCTTGCCCTTGTTCATCACCGCGATCCGGTCGCCCATCCCCATCGCCTCGACCTGGTCGTGGGTGACGTAGATGGTGGTGATCCCGATGCGACGCTGGAACTCCATGAGGTCGTCACGGGCGGCCGCCCGCAGCTTTGCGTCGAGGTTGGAGAGGGGCTCGTCGAGGAGGAAGACACTCGGCTCGCGCACCAGGGCCCGTGCCAGGGCGACACGCTGGCGCTCACCACCGGATAGCTGGCGGGGCCGCCGGTGGAGGAGATTCTCGATCCCGAACAGCTCGGCTGCCCATCGCACCTTCGGTCCCCGTTCCTCCGCGGGCATCCCGTGCGACTTCAGAGGGAAGGCGATGTTGTTCTCCACGGTCATGTGCGGGTAGAGCGCATACGACTGGAAGACCATGGCGATCCGCCTCGCCCGTGGCGGCAGTCCGATGACGTTCTCGCCGCCGAGGAGGATCTCTCCCGAGGTCGGCTGCTCCAGCCCGGCGATCATCCGGAGCAGGGTCGTCTTGCCACAGCCGGAGGGGCCGAGAAGGACGAGGAACTCGCCTTCCTCGGAGCGCAGGTCGACCCCGTCGACCGCCTCGACCTCACCAAAGTGCTTGGTGAGGCCACGCACTTCTACAACGGCCACAGGCTCACCCTATAGGCGCGGGTGAATGGTGTTGACGGGCAACACCATTCACACACACTGGGTCGTCTCAGCTTCCAACCAGACCCTGTTCACGCCACGTGTCGAAGATGGCGTTGATCTTGGCCTCGGCGTCGGCCACCGCCTCTGCCGGGCTCATGTTGCCCTGGGCCGCCTCGGCGAACATCACCGGGATGATGCTCTCGCCGAAGATCTGGCCCTCGGCGGGGTTGGCCGGTCCGGGGTGCCCGATGTTGGTCGCCCAGTCGAGCGACGTCGACAGCACCGACAGCTTGTCCGAGGGGTTCGACCCGAACGGGTCGTCCTGCACCCATGACTCCAGGTCGGGCACCCGTTCCGGGAACGCCGGGAAGTCGTACAACTTCGAGTTCCACGCCACGGGAGCCAGGTTCTCGGTGTAGTGCAGGAGGAACTCCTGCGCCGCCGCCACGTTGACGTCGGGGGCGTCGGGGATCAGCCAGTTGTACATCACGTGTGACGCAACCACCGCCGTCTCCGGGCCCTCGAGAGCCGGGGTGAACCAGATGTCGTCGGCCACCTCGAGACCCTCGTCCTGTGCGGTGCGATACGCCGAGATCGAGTTGAGGATGTAGCTCAGCTCTCCCGAGTTGATCCCCTGGTTGTTCGAAGCCGCGTTCCAGGCGAAGACCTCCGGGGTCATCGCATTGGCGAACAGCTCGTTCATGTACTCGATCGCGGCGATGGTGGCGTCCGAGTTGATCACGACGTTCTCGTTCTCGTCCTGGATCGAGGCGCCGAACGACCACATCAGCCCGCGCAATGCCATGTTGGAGTCGATCTCCTGTGACATGCCGATCCCGAGCTGGACACCTTCCGAGGAGAAGATCTCCGACCCACCCTGGAGCAGGTCGTCGTATGTCCGGGGACCGTCGGGCATCCCCACCGCTTCCCACAGGGAACGCCGGTAGTCACCCGGGTCCGGCACCCAGGCCGGGGCGTAGGCGTAGTACTTGCCCGTGTTGGGGTTGAGCGAGGACCGTCTGGTCAGGTCGAGCATCTCGCCGTAGCGGCTCTCCGCCTCGGCGACGAGGTCGGCCATGTCGACCACCGACGGCTCGTGCTGGCTCTGCACGGCGATGTACTGCATCAGGTCGTGCTCCGGGGCGCCCGACTGGATCTCGGCGGCGATGGCGGCTGGGACATCGGCCACTGCGATGTGGTCGATGTTGACCTCCACACCCACCTGCTCGCCCCACGCCTGGGCGAACGGGTCGAACCAGGTGTCGTGGGCCGGGACGAAGTGGCTCCATAGCAGGATGTTGAGCGATCCACTCAGGGCCTGGGTCGGCTCGACGAAGGTCTCCTCTGGGGCAGCGCCCCCCGTGGCCCCGGTGGTGGAGGGCCCACCACCTCCTGTCGTCGTCGTGGCTCCCGAACCGTTGGGGCCACAGGCCGCCAGCAGGGCGGCCCCTGACAGGTAGAGGAACTCCCTTCGGGTGATCCCTCTCCGGTATCTGCGAGGTACCAACTCAGCCTCCTCCGCAAATGGGCCTATCCAATTCCCCGGTTGATGGAAATCCGAACCTACCACCACACACCGGATGGTGCAGGTGGGCACCCCGGCGGGGGCGAGGCCCGTAGGCTCTGGCCATCATGCGTGGCACCAGGTTCGGGACCCTGCTCACCGCCCTGGTCTTCCTGCTCGGCATGGAGATGGCCCGCTTCCACTTCGGTTCGCTGGGCTGGTACCAGCGGGACACATTGGGGATCGGTGCCATCGACCTCATCCCGATCGCCCTCACCCCCTTCCTGGCCGGGGCGCTGCTCCCGGTGCTCTCGCGCTGGCTCTCCCTTCGCTACAGCCTCGGGCTCGGTGCGCTGGTCCTCGCCGTTGCCCGCGTGGTCAACCAGGTCTCCGACGACCCGTGGACCGACCACTGGACCTCGGGTGTCGCAGTCGCCGCCATGGTCGGGATGCTCCCCCTCCTCCTCAGCCTGGGTCGCGAGGTCCTGGTGGCCGGGGTGCTGGTCGGGCTCACTCTCGACTCGGCGATCAAGGGGCTGGGGGCGAGCCTCGATCTCGCCTACCGACCGGGCATCATCCCGCTGGCTGCCACCGTGGCCCTCGCCGCCGCCGTCGTATTCCTGGCGGTGACCGTCGCCATACCGGCACGAGCCGGACCACGCTGGAGATCGGCGATCCCCCTGATCGGCCTCGGTCCGTATCTGTTCGCCCAATACCTGGTGCTGCAGTCGCCTGGCTGGGTGTCAGAGCTGACGACGGTGGACACCGGGCTGATCTCGGTGGGCATCACCAGCCTGAACCTGGTCGGCTTGTGGGCCGCCCAGCGGTTCGGCAGCTCGCGGCTCATGGTCGCGTTGTCGGCGGTGGCGGTGGCAGCGCCGGTCGTGCTCGCCGACGGATCGCGTGAGGTGTTCGCCGTGCTGGTCGTCCTCGGCATCCCCGCCGCGGGCATCCTCTGGGCGGGGCTGGTCCCGAGGACCCAGGGCATGGCGGTGACACCTGCGGTGGTGACCATGACGGCCGGGTCGGTGTTGTTCCTGATGATCGGGTTCGCCTACTACCTCCCCCTCGACCTCGACCTGGGCTTCAGCCAATCCCGCGCCCGTGTCGCCGGGGCCGTGCTCGTGGTGGTCTTCGGGCTGCTCGCCGCCCTGGCGCGCCGACCCGCCGACCCCGAGACGGTCCCGGTCGGGATCCCGCTTCTCGCTTCCTTCGCCCTGGTGCTGCCCCTGGTCGGGCTGCTCGGCGCCGGGTCGCTGCCGACGGCGGCGGACACCGGGCCGGTCCGCTTCATGTCGTACAACCTGCACCAGAGCTTCGGCACCTCCGGTGAGATGGACGTGGACGCCATCGCCGAGGTGATCGAGGAGAGCGGCGCGACCGTGGTCGGTCTCCAGGAGGTGGCGCGGGGCGGTCTGCTCAACGCCAACACCGACCTGGTTCATCTCCTCGGTGTGAGGCTCGGCTGGGAGCACATCGCGTTCTTCGGGACCACCGACCCGGTCTGGGGGAACGCCATCCTCAGCCGGTACCCGTTGGGCGAGGTGCAGCGGCGTCTCCTCCCCAAGGTGGGCACCCCCTATCAGCGGGGGTATCTCGCCGCCGAGGTGGAGACACCCGAGGGCCAGGTCCTCTTCATCTCCACCCATCTCCAGCACATCAACGATCCCGACGTCCACGATGAGGACCCCGAGTCCGATCTCTACCCGGTGCACACCGAGCAGCTGGCCGTCGTGATCGAGGAGTGGGCGGGTCGTCAGCCGGCGGTGCTGGTGGGCGATCTCAACGCCCGGCCCGGCTGGCGACAGGTGGAGGAGCTGTTGGACGCCGGCTGGGTGGACGCCTGGGCCGAGGCCGGGTCCGGCGACGGCTTCACCTCGAACGCCGCCGACCCCCAACACCGCATCGACTACATCTTCCACACCCCCGACCTGACCACCCTCTCGATCGAAGTGATCCCCTCCCAATCCTCCGACCACTTCGCAGTGGTGGCTGACCTGGCCGCTGGTCCCTGATCGTTTCCTAATGCTCCAGGGCCCACTATCGGGCTTTTGGACGTTTCATTGGGAAGACCTCCACGTCCGGTGGTAATGAAACGCCCCAGGGCCCACTATTGGGCCCTGGAACCTAAGGAATCCGAAACCACCTACCCCAGGACCCGCGCCAGCAGCTTGCGGTCGACGCTGCCGCCGCTGACGATGCAGACGCTGACTCCGCGCTCGGTGACCGGGGTTGCGAGCGCCGCCGCCAAGGCGGCGGCGCCGGCACCCTCGGTCACCAGCTTGTCGCCGAGGGCGAGACGGCGGATCGAATCCATCACCTGCTCCTCGGTGACCAGCACCACCTCGTCGACCAGCCGACGCAGCATCGGGTACATCTCGTCGGTGATGACCGGGGTGGAAGCCCCCTCCACGATGGTGTCGTGCCAGTCGATCCAGCTCGGCCCGCCCGCCGCGAATGCGGCGGCCAGGGCCGAGTTGACCTTGGCCTGCACCGCATAGACCCGCACCGACGGGACGAGTGTCTTCAATACGGACGCCACCCCGCCGAGAAGAGCGCCCCCGCCGACCGGGATGAACACCGAGTCGAGATCGGGGAGGTCCTCGAAGATCTCCAGACCGATGGTGCCATGCCCGGCGAGCATCAACGGTTCCCCCCACGGGTTGAGATAGGCGTAGGGCTCGCCACGCCACGCCTCCTCGAACATGAACCTCATCAACTCGGTCATCGTGACCGGGACCAGATCCACGCCATAGCCCTCGAGCGCCTCTCGCTTCGAGCCGTGGAGGCTGTCGGGGACGTGGGAGCGGGCGACAATGCCGAGCTCACGGGCCATGTGACCAAGGGCGAGAGCGGTGTTCCCGGCGCTGGTGGTGGCGATGCCGGACGCCGTCTCCTCGGGCCCGAGACTCAGCGCCCAGTTGCCGACGCCACGGATCTTGAAGGAGCCCACCGGCTGCAGCACCTCGGGCTTGAGGAAGATGGCCCCGGGCTCGGGCCCGCCCCTGAGACTGAGCAGGGGTGTGCGCACCACCAGGTCGGCGATACGCTCGGCGGCCGCCTCGACCTGGGCGAGGTCGGGCGGCTGCACCGGGTCACCGCCCCATCCGGTCGGCCTGGTCTCGGTTATCTCGGCCTCCTCGATTCTGGCCCGAACACTGTGGCAGCCCCCGACATCAGGTCCGCTGGGGCGGGGTCGTCGAGATGGTGGGTGAGCGTCTGCGGAAGATCAGGCCGGCCAACGCCACGACCACGGCCACCACCACCGTCGCCACCCGGGCAGAGGTCAGATCCGCCATGGCGCCGTTGATCACCGCCGCCAATGGACGGGACCCGAGAAAGGCGACCGCCCAGATCGCCATGACCCGGCCACGCAACTCCTCCGGGACCCGGACATGGATCGCCGTGGTCAAGCTGGTGACCCCCAACAGGAAGCCGAACCCGCCGACGAGCGCACCACCCAATGCCAACGGCGCGGTGGGCGCCAGGCCGAGCACGGCCAGCCCGGAGGCGATGAAGCCGAAGCCCACCGTCGCCACCCGGGCGTGGCCCCAGCGAAGGTTGGCCGAGGTGACCACGAAGGTCCCGATCACCGCTCCGAGACCGAATGCGGATATCACCAGTCCGACCAGGGCGTCGGCATTGGTGAACAGGGAGTCCTCCAGCCCATGGGCGAGAGACGGCGTGAGGGTGATGAGCGGATCGGCGGCGAACCCGACCGCAACCAACCCACTGAGCAGGAGAGCGAGTGGCGGATCGCTTCTCACATGACGAAGACCAACCCAGATGGACCCCCGCTGGGGCGGCCCGATGTCACGCGTCGTGACCAGAAGAAGACCGACGACGAGAGCGCAATAGGAGAGGGCGTTGAAACCGAACGCGATCCCAGGCCCCCAGGCCACCAGGACCGCGGCTCCCAGGGCGGGCCCGACCGCCCGAGCGAGGTTGAAGGTCACCGAGTTGAGCGCCACCGCCTGATCCAGGTCGCGAAGCGGGACGAGGGCTGGGACCAGCGCCTGCGACGTCGGCGCCGACACCGCGTTGGCCACGCCGAGCACGAGGCCGGTCCCCAACACGATCCCTGCCCCGGTGAAGCCGTCCAAGCCGAAGACGACCGTGACGACGGCGAGTGTCGCCACGGCGGCGCCGGCGACCACCTGGGAGCCGAGGAGGAGTCGGCGACGGTCGAACCGGTCCGCCGCCGCCCCGGTCCACGGACTGAGCACCAGGATGGGGAGGAATTGGGAGACCCCGACCAGACCGACCATGAACGCGGAGCCGGTCAGGTCGAACACGACCACGGCGGCGGTCACCTGCTGGAACCACGTCCCGATGTTGGAGGCCAGGTTGCCGACGAAGTACGGGCCGAAGTTGCGGTCCGCAATGAGGGACATCGCCCCACGTGGGGCGGATTCTGACGTTGCCAAGGAGCGGCGATGTTATCGGGCGCCGTCGCAGACTCGGCCGGTGGACTTAGGGAGTCAATCGTGCCAGGATCGCCTGCCTGGCCCGCAGTCCGATCCACCCGGAGGGAGATGAACCGTAAACGCCTGCTCCTGTTGATCCTGGTCGGCGTGCTCGCCGGCCTGTTCAGCGGGATGCTCGGCGTCGGTGGCGGGATCGTGATAGTCCCATTGCTGGTGGGTCTTCTCCATTTCGACCAGCACCGCGCCCATGCCTCGTCGCTCGCCGCGATCGTCCTGATCGCGGTGTCGGGGGCGGCCCGGTTCGGGCTGGGAGGCGAGGTGGAATGGGCCGTCGGCCTGGCCCTCGGCCTGGGAGGTCTGATCGGGTCGACCGCCGGCGCCCACCTGATGAATCGTCTCTCGCCGGCGACCCTCCGGTTGATCTTCGGGATCCTGCTGATGCTCACCGGCATCAGGATGTTGACCGCGGCCACCCACGAGGTGGGGGGGGCCGCCCCCTCCACTCTGACGCAGGCCCTGATCGGGGTGGGCATCGGTCTGGTCGCCGGCGTCGCCTCCGGTCTCGCCGGCATCGGGGGTGGGGTGGTGATAGTGCCCGCAATGGTGTTCTTCCTCGGAATGGCCCAGCACGCCGCCGAGGGGACGTCGTTGCTCGCCATCCTCTTCACCGCGCTCGCCGGCACCCGGGTCAACCTGAAGAACGGCCGGGTCGACCTGAAGGAAGCGACCATCGTCGGCGCCGGTGGCATCGTGTTCGCCCAGATCGGCGCCTCTCTCGCCCTGGCCATGCCCGCCGAGACCCTGTCTCGGATCTTCGGCGCGTTCGTGACGCTGGTCGGTGTCCGGATGGTGATCCGGCTCTACAGGGCGCGACGACAGGAGAGACGGTCCGAGGGCAACACCCAGACCGTGTGACCGGTCAGATGATCCCGAGGAGGTCGCCCAACCCCTGCGCCGAGCGGATCCCGTAGTCGGAGTAGCAATTGTTCATCAGGGCGTGCACGGTCTCCGCCTGCTCGGAGAGGGCCTCGATCCGGGGCACCCACTCCTCGAGTTCCTCTTTGGGGTAGTCGTAGCGGAAGCGCTCGGCGGCGGTGATCCCCTTCTTCTCCCAGTTCTCGGAGTTGCGGCCATGGAAGCGGACCTCGGCGACCGGCGCGGTGACGGCCACCACCGGAGGCACCGAGCTCTTGAACCCCTGGGGCTCGTCGACGCACACGTAGGCGAGGGAGTGCCGCTCCAGGAAGTCGAGCGTGTCGCTCTGGTTCTCCTCGTCGAGCCAGCGGCCGTTGCGGAACTCGACGGCGAGTTGGAAGTCCTCCAGCTCGTTGGCCAGCCACTTCATGTAGCCGAAGCTGCCCCGGGTCGGGTAGACGTAGGGAGGGAACTGGAGGAGGACGACACCCAGCTTGCCCGAGGAGTGGAGGGGCATCAACGCGTTCCGGAATGCCTGGGCCGCCTCGGACTGGACGTCGCGGGGCAGGTCACGCATGTAGATGTTGTTCTTCTCCGCCATCTCCTCGGGAAGCTTGGAGCGGAGGTCCTTCCAAAGCGATTTGGGAGGTGTGGGGTGTTGGGTGAGCAGCCGGAAGGCCTTGATGTCGAAGGTGAAGTGCTCGGGGGTTCGCTCTACCCAGAGCCCGGCGACCCGTTCCGAGGGGGGTGCGTAGTAGGTGGAGTCGACCTCGACGATGGGGAAATGCTCGGCGTAGAAGGTGAGCCGATCCTCGGCGCTCATCTCGGTCGACGGGTAGAACGAGGTGTTGTCGGTGAGTGTGGGATCGGTCCAGGAACAGGTGCCGATCTTGATCTGAGCGGTCACCCGGTCGAGGCTACGCCGAGAGCCGGGCTGTCACACGTCGACCGAGGTGATCTCGTCGACGACTGCGAACGCCCCGATCTCCGGCTCACAGAAGGCCAGGTAGTTGCCCCAGAACCCGTCGGGCACCCCGGGAAATCCCTCGGCTGACACCACGCCGCCGAGGCCGGTGATCAGGTCGCCGTCGCCCACGTCGACCTGACCGTCGGGCGACAGCATCAATGCCAGTTCGTTGTCCATCGTGTAGCCGGCGGGGAAGACCAGCAGACGCTTGCCGTCACCGAGGTCGATTGTCCAACACCCGTTGGGCTCCAGGGTGACCGTGCCCGAGATCTCGGCGGAGTCATGCCCGTAGGTCTCCGCCGGGTTCTGCACCGGGAGACCGTCACCGCCCTCCGTCTCCTCGGCGGCGCCCGTGCAGGCGACGAGCGCGAGGGTCAGCGCCAGGACAACGGATCGTCTCATGATGTGGGGCATGCTCCTCCATCTTCGACGCCGGGAGGATCTGAACGGTTCATCTGCAACGAGACGGGGGTGAGCAGGGGCCTTCAGGCGACGTCTTCGCCGAAGACCCTGATGGTCAGCACGTTGGCCTCGATCTCGAGACGCCAGGTCTGATCCTCGAGCACCCATTCCGCCTCATGGGCGACCCCGTCGTATGCGGCGAGGTCGACTCCTCCGAGACCCTGTTGCTGGTAGCCCTCGATGCAATCCGGTGAGTAGGGGGCGACCAAGTAGCAGAGGTGGAGGTAGAGCTGGTCGGTGGCCTCGCCGCTGAACGATCCGGTCACGTACAGGGCGTAGAGCGCCTCGGTGTCAGGGTCGAAGGCGCCGGCGACCCGGGCCCAGTCGCCGAAGCGGTATAGGAACGTGTCGTACTCGCCGACCTCGTTGTAGCGGGTCAGTCCCTGGGTGATCCGTGGCTCGGTCTCCACGAAGTTCCACAGCTCGGTGAACTGCTCCACGTAGATGCCAAGAGATCCCGGGATCGGCGGGTAGGGATCGTCGCGGGGGAGGGTGACGATCGCCGCCGGTTGTGCCGACGGGGCGCGGCCCATCGAGGACACCCCGGCAACCACGAGGATCAGGACCAGGGCGGTGACGGCGATTGCCACGATGCGCGGCAACGATGTAGTCGGCTGAGCGCGCTCCTCGGGGATTGGCTCCTCGCTGGGAACGTCCCCTTCCCCACCGTGATCGACCTCCTCGCTGGTGGCGATGCCCTCGCCCGCTCCGATGCTTCTCCGGACCATGTCCTGAAACTCGTCGGCGGTGAGCATTCCCTCGCTCTGCAATCGGCGAAGCAGTGCCAACTGATCGTGTCTCGTCGTCACATCCGGCTCCTTGGACGCTCTGGATTTCATCGGCGCCGGAGCGAGAAATCCGAAGTCACGGGCTGTCGATGCCTCTAACCTTTGTCGACCCACCAGTCACGCACCACGGCGTGGTCGCTGGTTGTCGCCCAGGCAAAGCCGACGATGGCCTCGGACTCGTAGACCCATAGGGACACCGAGAACGGGGTCCCGCTCGATGTCGAGACCCACTCGCGAAGACGTCCCTGGGTCGGTCCCTCCTCACCACGATGCCAGGTCCCGTCGTATAGGACCTCGTCGCTCGGAGCGGTCTGACGCCCGATCTGCAGATCGGACCAGAGGTTGGCCGTAGCCGTGTCCCCGAAGCGGTAGAACTCGACGAAGAGATCGACGCCCGGGGCGGTTCCCGGATAGTCGCACCGCCAGATCTCGATCGGCTCGGGCATGCCGATCGCAGGCCAACCCGAGGCAGAGACCGTGTTGTCCCCGCACGCCTGGTCTGTCGGGGCCCCGATCAGGTCGACGATCGTGGCGGGCACCACGCTCACGGTCACAGTCGCCTGATCGCACACCTCGAAAGCAGAGTCACACACGTCGTAAGCGAAGAAGTCGTCGCCGACGAAGCCGGGTTCCGGGGTGTAGGTGACCATCGACTGCTCGTCGATCACCACCTGGCCGTGATCCGGATCGTCGACGATCACCAGTGTGGCCGGGTCGTAGGTGAAGGTGGTGCTCTCGTTGGCCAGCACGTCGACCACTACGGGACGGTTCTCCAGGGCATGTGCCGTGTCGTCGAAGGCGACATCGTTGCCGCCGACCTCGCAATCCTCGGCGGAGAGGAGGCCCGCGGTGCCACCGATGAGGTCGAGTGAGTCGATGATGGCCGACCTCCACGGATCGTCAGGGGTCTCGGCGCCCTCGATCCAAATCCCGATGATGGTCCCCGGGCTGTTCTCCTCCTCGCAGTAGCTGGAGAAGCCGAGTGCCGACCAGATGTTGCCTTCGTCGTAGGTTCGGGATGTGATCGAGGACCGGTCGATTCCGAGGAAGTAGGTCTCGGTTCCGTCCTCCCCGATCACCTCTCTGCCGAAGACGAGCTCGGTCAGGAGGTCGAGGTCTAGGGACAGGGGAAACTCGGCGGTGGCCGCAGGCCAGCCCTCGCTGCGCATGACGATGATCCTCCGCGAAGGGTCGTTGCGGTCCTGGTACTCCCGGGAGAAGCCCTGCTGTTCGACGACTTCCACCCAGTCGGGCAGCGCCGCCTGCACTCCGAGATCGTGCCAGGCGTAGCGGCGCGCCGATCCCGCTCCACTCGTATTGGTCTCGATCGAACCGGCCAGCCTCCCCTCGACATAGACCTCCGCCATGTATTCACCCGGGGGCAGGGCCATGAAAGCCTCGACGGGTACGTCGAATTGCGCGCTGCGGAGCGTGGTGAAGGTGGCGCTCTCGAGGACTCCCCAGGCGCGCCGGCCGGCCGGGCGGTGATACCAGACGATCGAGATCTGCCCGGCCGGGATGCTCTCCGCGCTCAACTGGAGCTCCAACGGGAAGACGGCGAGTGAGGTGAGTGCGGCTGGGTCCGGCTCGGATCCCCCGAGACCCAGCAAGGTCTCCATCACCAATTCCCGGTAGTGGTCGGTCTCGATGCCGTTCGCTTCGAGCATCTGCAAGTCGCCGAGGGCCTGGATGGCGAAGACCCGGGCGGCGCTGTCGTCCTGCCGCTCCTCGCCGAGACAGGGTTCGGGGTCGTCCGAGTCCTTGCGGAGCACGCACCTGGCGGCGAGCCGATACGACTCCCGGGCCGTCTCGTGATTGCCTTGAGCAAGCTGGATCAGGGCCTGGTTGTAGAGGAAGTAGGGGTTGGAGCGGTCCCGTTGCAGGGCCCGGCCGGTGAAGGCGGCAGCCCGCCGCAGACTCTCCGGATCGCTCTCCTGCAAGCCCCTCAGCATCTCACCCCAGGCCCTGGTCCCCAAGAAGACCTCGCTCTCCAAATCGGCCCGGGATGCCTGCGCCACGTCGGCGAGGAAGGCGTCGAGTCTCTCGTCGGACATCCCCGGCGAGTAGACGCCCACCGTCGTCTCCACGCAGTTGGCTGCCACGGCCCGGTCGATGTAGGCGGCCCTCAGGGCGACGTCGGCCGTGAACGCCGCGTCGAAGGTGGCGATCGCCTCGCTGAACGACTCGACCGCCTCGTCGCATTGACGGGTGAGGAGGGCGATGCGGCCGTCGGCGTAGTGCTCCGCCACTTCCTCGAGCATCTCCGGCTTGTTCGGCTGGCCCAGGGATGTCAGGGAGAGGGCGGTGCCCAACGCCAGGCCGACCACGCCGCCTGTCAGCACCCAGGCGCTGATGAACCGATGTCTCTCGTTGTCCGCGGCCAGGGAGAACATGTAGGCGGCGAGACCGAGGAGGACGAGGGCGATCGTATGCCTGGCCACCTTCTCTCCCCAGACCGCCGCCTCGACCCGGTCCAACTCCGCTCTGGCCAGCATCTGGAGCGAACCGCGGGCATTTCGGTTGAGGTGGTCGCCGACGAACCCGGTCCCGCCCTCGCTGAGCTCGGTGTTGAGGGTGTTGGTCGCGTCCCCTCTCGTCGGTCCATCCCGTCGATCCTCGATCCCGTCCGAGAGAAGGGCGGTGACGCTGCCCGGGACGTCGATGGTCGTCGATCCAGTGTCCCGGGTGACCTGTTCGAATCGTGCTCGCAGACTCTCCACCAGCATGGTGGCGTCTAGATCGTCGAGGGCAGCCTGCTGGTCGGTCAGCAGCTGCTCGGTGGCCTCGGCGGTCCGCAGTCGCGCCGCGTTGAGCGCGTTGCCTTCGTTGCGGTCCGCCCCGGAGAGGAAGATCACGACGACCGTCAGCACCACCACGGTCACCGATCCCGCCAGCTCGGCGTACCAGGACAGGTTGCGTTTCGTCATCTGCGGGACGAGGCGACCGATCCCGAGGCGAAGCAGCACCAGGGTGGCGAGAGCAACACCCAATACCCACAAGCTGCCCGAGGCGTTGAGGAAGAGGATGACGACACCGGCGGCCAGGCTGAGACAGGAGACCGTCGCCCAGGTGATGAACCAGCGTGACTTGATCGAGAGGTCGCCGAAGGTCGCCGCGGCGAGTGACAGGGCGAACGCCAGTGCCCCCCACAGCAACGAGCTCTGTTGACTCTGCTGGGGTGGCAGGTCGCGCTTCAGACCTTCGATCCTCTGACCGAGCCGTTCCCAGGAGTAGAGCTCGAGACGATTGGAGACGAAGCCGGTGTCGTACACCGGCAGGTCGCTCTCGATGATCTCGGCGTCGCTGGGGAAGCCGAGGGCGAAGAAGGCACCCAGGACGCGACGCTCCGCATCGTGCTTGCCCGCCTCCTCCCAATCCTTGGCCTCCAACATGGCCTGCCGGGCATGGAGGGCGGCGGCGTAGCGAGGCAACAGACGCAGGTCGTATGCGAGCAGCTCGTTGATCGTGGCGTCCGATTCCGCCTTGAGGGCGGTGGTGAACTCGATCTCGTCGAGGACCGAGCGAATCTGGTCGCCACGTTGACTCGCCTCCCAGAGCGAATACGCCCCGAGGGCGGCCGATGCGAGCAGCAGGTAGACCAGCCAGTGTCGCTGCTCTCCCCGGATCGCGGTGATGACTGAACGCCAACGCGGCCCGGAGGGCGCCACGCCGGTCTCACTCCCACTTCGGTTGATGCCGCCCTCAGCCACCGATCCTCCCTGAACCCGGAGAGTACTCCGGTGGGTTGTTCCCTTTCCTCAGGTAGTGGGACCCATATCCGGGCCTTATCGCCTCGTGAAAGGTCTCGGGTTGTCCGCCTACCTCACGTAGTGGGACCCAACGCGCCTGACCGCCTCGAGAATGGCACGGTCGCCCCATTTCCACCCTCTCTCGAGAGAGTTCGTCCCATATATGGGCCTAGCTACCTGAGGTGAGCGTTTCGACGACCTCCTCGAGGACCAGTGCCTGGGTGGGACAGGCGATGACCAGTTCACGGAGTGTGTCCTCGTCGACCGTGGTGAGGTCGAGCACCTCAGGCTTGAGGAAGTCGCCCTTGCGCCACTGAAGTGCCGTCGGGGCCAGGGTGACGCAGCTGCCGGCGCCGATGCAACGCCGTCGATCGATGACGAGCCTCATTGCCACGTCACACCCGCCCTGATCGCATACTCGATGGCCTCGTTCTCCGTGGCCACTCCCAGCTTGGCGAGGAGGTCGTCCACAGGCCCGGGACCGTCGCCGGCCCTCGCCCCTGCTGTCCCCGCGGTCACGGCGCGGAGCAACTCGAGATCCTCCTCGGTGAATTCGATCTCCTCTCCGTGGGCCTCATGGGCCTGCGCCGGGTCGAAGCCGACGATTTCGGCGAGCTGACGCGGGATGGGATTGGCGAACCATTTCTCCCGCAGCTCGGCGTCGCCCATCGAACCGGTGATGTGCTCGAGACCACCGAGGATCTCGGCGGTGAGGTCGGCAGCCTCGGGCTGACCGGTCTGGATCAGCGACCGAGCCCCGACCCAGACGACCGGTATCAGATAGAGAAGGTGGGTCTCGCCCTTGAAGTTGCGAGCGTTGCGCGCCTCGTCGGCGGCGGTCTCGATGTCGCCCTCCGCCTCGGCGACGAGGGCGAGCGTGGCGTGTGCCATACCGGTGTACGGATTCTCGCCCTTGACGTGCCGGGCCAGTCCCAGGACCTCGTTGGCGGTCTCCTTGGCCCTGGCGAAGAGAGATGAATCACCGCCGAACACGGCGATGCGGGCACACTCGAAGGCGAGATCGGCCAGTGCCCGGCAGGTCTCTCCGATGCTGGACTGACCGGCGAGGTCGGCCGCCCGCCGGTAGTGGCGGGTCATCGCCTCGACGTCGTCACTGCAGGCGGCGGCCGCGCCCCGCCACATCTCGAGCCGGCGCGCCATCGCCGTCGATGCAACGCTCATCGCCGCGTTGGCAGCCCGATCGAGCCAGGCGGCGCAATCGTCGGTCCTCCCCAACTGGAGACAGGTCATCGCCACGCCGCCCGCGGAGAGAGCCTCCAGCCACCGATCCCCGAGCGTCCGCGCCGCCTCGAAGGCCTCCCGGCCCCTCTCCAGGGCGAGACCCGGCTGGATGTTGAGACGGGCGTAGGCATGGATGCTGTAGAGCATGTGGGCGTCGTCGGCGGCCGACTGGCTGTCGCTGACCGCCCCCTTCCGGCTGTGATGCAGCGCCCTGATGTGCTCGAGACGCCCGGCCATCCCCTGGGCGCTCGGATCGGTGACGTGGGCGTAGGCCATCGTGATCAGGGCGGACATCGACCCTTGCTGGTCGCCGAGGTCCTCGTAGATCCGGAGGGCCTGTTCCGCCAGCGCCTTGGTGCCGGCGAAGAGCTCCGGGGCCTGCATCAGGATGAAGATGTCGGGGGTCCCCGCCGCCGACATCTCCATGGCCGCCCTCTTGACACGCCCCGCCTCGAGGTAAGCCAGCTCCCGCAGGGCGTGCGCCTCGGCCAAGCGCGCCCCGATCTCACGAGCGAGGTCGAGGGCCCGGTTGTAGGGCTCCTCGGCTTCGTCGACGTTCACCTCGACGAAGGGCATGAAGGCCTCTCCGATCGGCGACCTGCTCAAGGCCTGGCCCAGCTCGAGACACGCCGCCAACTCCAGCTCCTTGTCACCGGCCTCCGCGGCTGCCGCTCGCACCGAGCGCGCCAGCTCGGCGGCGAGGTCGAAGTCTTCGGCGGTCCGCGCCGCCGAGGACTTGCGCAGCCTGACCTCGGCTTCGAGGGCGGGCGAGCTCAGCCCGGCGCTGAGGGCGGTCATCTCGGCGAGGTTGGCCATCCTCTCCACGTCCCTTTCCAGAACGGCGAGCGCATCGTCCTTGACCCGCAACAGGTCGATGCGTCGGGCCGGATCGGAGGCCGCGGTGAGGGTGCTGTCGATCAGGCGGACGGCTTCCTCGGGAGCGGACATTTCGAGTGCCGCCTCGGCGGCCTTGATCGCGCTGGTCAGTGCCAGCTCGTTGTCACCCGCCTCGAGAGCGTGATGGGCGAGCATGGAGAGATCCTCCGGGGCCCCCTTCTCGGCCAGATACTCGGCGAGGGCGCCGTGGATCGCCCGTTTCCGCTGCCGGGGAGTCGAGGTGAGCAACGAGGCCCTGATCTGATCGTGGGTGAACGAGAAGTCGTAACCCGATCCGGGCCGTTCGGCGGTGATCAAACCGAGGTCGACCGCATTCTGCAGATGCTCGGCCACCTGCCAATCGGGCTCGGTCTCCCCGTCGACCCGGGCCTTGACCTCACTGACGTCGAAGACACGGAAACGGCGGCCGAGGATGCCGGCGTCGGCGAGACGCGATCGGCATTCCGGCTCGAGCTGGGCGAGCCGACGCTCGACCAGGGTCTGGATCGAGGAGGGCACGGTGGGACCGCTCAGCTTGGTCATGGTCCAGGTGCCGTCGATGAGTTGCAACGCCTCGGCCTCCCGGTAGGCGCGGGCCAGCTCCTCGATGAAGAAGGGGACACCCTCGGAGCGGGCGTGGAGGCTGTCGAGGCTGGAGGCGTCGATGGGGCCGCCGAGCAAGTTCTCCAGCAGCTCCTCGCTCTGTCGCAGGCTGAGACGCTGCAGACGGAGGACCTGGGTGACGCGCATCCGATCGAGATCGGCGATCAGCTTGGAGACCCCGCCGGTGGCCGAGTCGGCATAGGGGCGGACACTGATGAGGATCACGATCGGCGCCGAGCCCATCGTCCGTACCAGGTACCTGATGAGCTGGATGCTGTCCTCGTCGGCCCACTGCAGGTCGTCGAGCATGAGAAGCAGGGGCCGTTCCCGGGTGAGGGCGAGAAGCAGGGTTGCCACCTCGTCGAACTTGCGCAGCATCTGCTCCTGCGGGGAGAGCCCTTCGAGACGGGTGCTGCGGCCGGAGATCGACTCTTGGGCCTGGTCGAGTGGTTCCATGGCCATCGCCTCCCTGGCGATCGCGGCCATGCCCGGGGAGGTCAGGAGACTGCGGAAGAGCAGAAAGGGGCCGCGTAGCTCCTCGTCGGCGGTCACCTGGAGCACCCAGAACGGCGTCTCCGCTTCGGCGGCCAGCCCTGCCGCGGCATCGAGCATCCGGGTCTTGCCGATCCCGGCCTCTCCCTCGAGGACCACCGCCCGCAGCCCCGCCGTGGTCGCCGCGGCCAGCTGTCGGGAGATCGTCTCCAGCTCCGCCGCCCTGCCCACCACCGGGCCTTGCGCTCGTGACGTCTTGGTGTCGAAGGCGGCGGCCGATGCAGCGCGGGTCTCCCGGGTGACCCTCTTCTCGTCGTCGGCTTTCTCGCGCCACAGCACCTCGAATAGACGCCACCGGTCGGGGAACCCCTTCAGCCAGAACAGGCCGCGGTCGACGGTCCTGACGTCGCCCAGCGTCCCGGCCAGGTCCTGCACCACCTGGGAGACGAGGATCTGGCCCCCCTGGGCTGCGTCGGCGACACGGGCTGCGGCATGGACGGCGGTGCCGTGGGCGTCACCCGCCGACTGGGTGACGTCGCCGCTGTTGAGTCCGATGCGAACCGAGAGTGCCATGTCCGAGTTCGCCTGGTTGTGCTCGTCGATGGCCCGTTGGATGGAGACGGCGGTCTGAATCGCCTGGTTGGCGGCGGGGAAGAGCGCCATGAACCCGTCGCCCAGCGACTTGGTCTCCACCGCTCCAGCGATCTCCAGTCGGGAGCGGACCAGGTCGTCGTGCAGCCTGATGATCTCGTTGGCGATCACGTCGCCCACCCGGACGCGCAGATCGGTGGACCCTTCCAGATCCGTGAACAGGATGGTGAAGGTCCCCTCAACGGTAGTTGTCGCGTCCTCGCTCAGTCCGGCCTCCCTGGGGCCGGCTCAAGATACAGGTGGCGCCGGGCTGTGAGGCCTCGGATTCCCGCTTACCTCAGGTAGCCAGCCCCGGATGGGGCCAACTCCCTCGAGAAAGGAGCCGGTGCCAACGCGGCCCGCCCTCTCGAGAGAGTTACGCGCGGATACGGGTCCCACTACCTGAGGTGAGGGAGAGCCAACGGGCAAATGCCTGCTGTGAGGCGGAGACGTCGATTGGGTCGAACACTCGGGAGATGGCTGTCAGACGACTGCGCCACTCCGGGAGACGGTCGGGGCCGGCGGCCATCACCGCCGCCCCCACCGCTGTGGCTTCCGTGTTCGCCGCAATGTGCACCGGGATGCCGAGAACGTCGGCCTGACGCTGCATCAGGTACTCGGATCGACTCAGCCCACCGTCGGCCCGCAGTGCCGAGGGGCGGGGGATGCCGGTGGCGACCATCGCCTCCAGGATCTCGGCGACCCTGAAGGTGAACGAGTCGAGAAAGGCCTGCACCAGGTCGTCGCCGTCGGTCGCCGACGTGATCCCCGAGATCGATGCCGTGTCCAGTCGCTCCCACCGTGGTGCGCCGCTCCCCTCGAGGGCAGGCACGACCACAAGCGAAGACGGCCCTCTGCCCACGAGCCGCCGATGGGCATCGGTCCCGGTGTCGATGCCGAGCGTCGCCAGCCAGTCGAGTGCCGAGCCGACGGACAACACTCCCCCGTCGAGGACGTAGACCGGTCCCTGATCGTCGTCCCAGCCCACGGAGGCGATCACCGCGGTATCCGTGCCCGGATGGGCACGTCCGGCGTTGGCGAGCACGAATGCCCCGGTCCCGTAGGTGACCTTCAACGCACCCGGATCGAGGCCACCGTTTCCTACCAGGGCCGCCGGCTGGTCGACGAGAACCGCTCGCAGGGGGAGCGTGAAATCCCAGCTCTGATGGGAGACGGTGCCCCGATCCCTTACCGTCGGCCAGATCGGGGCCAGCCAGTCGGCGGAGAGCCCGAAGAGGCCCAACAGCTCGGGATCCCATCCGCGGCTGCCGGGACGGGTCAGCTGGGTTCGTGATGCGGTCCCGATGTCGGTCCTGAAGGGAGCCCCGAGCTGTATCCCGAGCCAGGTCTCGAGGGTCCCCAGGTGGGCCCCGCCTACTTCGGCCCGTTCGGCCAGGCCCGGGGTCGCGTCCAACAGCCAGCGGTACTTCGAGGCGCAGAAGTACGAGTCGAGTCGCATGCCGGAGAGCTGTTCGATCGGCTCCCGGAGGCCTTGATCGATCAGCCTGCGAGCCACCGTCTCGGCCCGGCGATCGGACCAGACGACCGCCGGGGTGAGGGGCTCTCGCGTCACCGGGTCCCACGCCAACACGGTCTCCCCCTGATGGGCGAGCCCGGCGGCCTCGATGGTGTCGCCGACTCCGTCCAGGGCCTCGCCGCACGCTTCCACGATCGTGGCGAGCACGGCCCATGGGTCCTGTTCGGTCCCGCCGTCATCGAGATGCACGCTGGAGAGTGGTCTCGACGCCCGGGCCAGCTCCTCGAGATCGTTGTCGAGCAGCAGGACCGTCGTGCCCGATGTGCCCTGGTCTATCCCGACGAGGAGGCCCATGGGCCGCTCAGCCCCCGTCGGCGACATGCACCTCGATCCCGGTGGTGCGCAGGTCACGGAGCAGCCCGCTGTCTGCCTGAGAGTCCGTGATCACTCCGGTGACCTGATCCAGCGGGCAGACCCGTTGCGTGGCGACCCTGCCGATCTTGGACGAGTCGGCCATCACATACACCGATCGGGCATTGCTGATGACGATCCGTCGGGTGGCCACCTCTTCGGGATAGAAGTCGGTCAGCCCGTGCGCCGGGTGGACGCCTCCGGAGCCGAGGAAGGCGATCTCGACGAACACGTCGTTGAGGAACTCGATCGAGTTCGGCCCGGAGAGGGCCAGGTCGCCGTGACGCATCCTGCCCCCGCAGACCATCACGTCGATGTCGTCTCGCTGGCCGAGGCGGGAGGCGGCGAGGATCGAGTTGGTGATCACCTGCCCGGTGAAGGACTGCGGGATGTAGTCGGCTATCCGGGCGACGGACGTGCCTACGTCGAGGAAGATCGTCCCCGCATCGCCGATCAGGCGCGCCGCCAGGGTGGCCATTGCCCGCTTCTCGGCGGAGTGCAGCGCCATGCGCTCCTGGAACGAGGGCTCCCGCGAGTCGACTTCGGGGCGGACCCCGCCACCGTGGACCCGTTGCACGAGACCCCGATTCTCCAAGGAGATGAGGTCACGGCGGATCGTCTCCCGGGAGACGCCAAACCGCTCGGCGAGATCATCGATGCGGACCGCGGGCCGGTCGGAGAAGATCTCGGCGATGGCGATCCGTCGCTGAGCCGGCATCACCCGCGACTCGTCTCCCGGCCCGTCGTCCCGAGCCGAATTGGGTTGACTCACGACCTCACCCCGATCGACACCTGCACTCTCGCCCCGTCCTCCTCGACCCGTCCCATCCATGCCCCGTCGAACGTATAGGTGCGTCCCGGGACGAGACGACGCACGCTGACTGTATCCAGGACGGTCCCGTCGGTCCGGAATACCACCGTCGAGTCGGTGACCCATTGGTCCACCCTCAGCTCGAGCGGCACGGGCCGGCGTGAGCTGGCACGCTGCGGTGAGACCCAACGGATCGGGCTCTCCCATTCCATGCTCAGGCCCGGTGTCGTGTCGAGACCCGGCGGCCGACTCAGCTGATTGGCGACGGCCTCGGCCACTGTCCGACCTGACCTGGTCGCACTGGCCGCCGATTCGCCCGGTTTGACCACACTGCCCGCCGCGTAGATCCCGGGCAGCGACGTGGTCCCTCCGGCAGTCGCACTCGGCCTGCCGCCGTTCCTCTTGTCCGCCCGCAATCCAGCGGCGAGGGCGAGAGATCCCTCCGCAACCCACTCTCCGGTGAGGATGACGGTGTCACAGTCGATCCCTCGCCGCCCGTCCGGTCCCTCGACCACCACCCCGTCCACCCGACGACGTCCCTCGATGCCGACCAGACGATGACCGGTGAGCAGGGGCACCCGGCCGAACCGGGTCGCCCAGAGACGGAGGGGCGAGTACGACTGGTGGGCCGAGAAGGGCGTGATGACGGCGACGCAGTCGATGCCCGCGTCGCGGAGGGTCATCACAGCCGAGAACGACACGTGCTCCGCCCCGACCACCACCGCCCGGGATCCCACCTTCACGCCACGGAGATAGGTGAACTGCTGCAGCTCCCCTGTGGTGAAGACGCCGGGTGCCCGCGTGCCGGGGATGAGCCGCGCCGACCGGGGGCGCTCCCGGCATCCCGTGGCCAGCACGATGGCGTCGGCTTCCCAACGAGTCTGGCCTTCCGCCGATTGCGTGGTGAGGTAGGGCTTCCCGGTGTAACCCAAACCGGTCACGGTCGTCCCGGTGCGAATGACGACGGACTCCCTCTCCGCGCCTCGGACCAGTGCGGCCACGTAGCGAGGGCCCGTCATCGGCCTCCCGTAGTCCCTGAGCCCGAAGCTGGGATGCGCGGAGTGGCGGGGGATGCCGCCGACGTCACCCTCGCGTTCGAGCACGACCACTTCGTCGACACCGAGACGACGAAGCCGGGTGGCGGTTGTCAGGCCCGCCGGCCCACTCCCTATCACCAGCACGTCGGCGGTGTCGACCCTCACGCCTGGCCTACCTCGAGCAGGTCGGCGGCCGTCCGTCCGGTCTTCGCCGCCAGCCAGTCGACGACCTGGGCCCGACAGTAGAAGCCCTGGCATCGTCCTCCGGTGGCACGGGTGCGACGCCACACCCCGTCGACTGTCCGCGGAGGGATCGGGGAGACCGCCGCCTTCTCCAGCTCCGCCATGGTGGTGAGCTCGCAGAAGCAGACGACGCGACCGGCATCGCCATCGGCCGAATCGGCAGCGCTCGAGATGATCGAGGGCACGGTCCCGGCCTTGGTCTCGAGCGCCAGCCCGGCATCGGAGAGCTGATCCAGCAGATACTCCGCTATCGCCATCGAGGCGCTGAGACCGGTCGATCTGATCCCGGTGGCGCATCCATAGCCGGAGCCCGCGTCGACCTCGATGTGATAGGCGTCCGTAGATGGCACCGCACGCAGCCCCGCGTAGGTCGAGGTCACCTCGGTATCGGCCAGCCCGGGGAGGAGTGCGGTTCCCTTCTCGAGGAGGTGGGCGATCCCGTCCTCGGTCGTCTCGGTGGCGTCCTTGGCGTCGACGTCCTCGGACGTTGGGCCCAACAAGAGGTTGCCGAACACCGTCGGGGCGAGGAGGACGCCCTTGCTGCGGGGGCTGGGCACACCGAGGACGATCGAGCTCACCAGACCGCCGGCGGTCTTGTCGAAGACGACGAATTGGCCACGGCGCGGCCGGATCTCCGGAGACGACGCCCCGAAGAGTCCCGCCACCGAATCACCGTGCAGCCCGGCGGCGTTGATCACCCATGCGGTGCTGATCCGGGTGCCGCCCAGGATCAGCTCCCAGCGCCGGTCGACCCGCCGCGCCGTCTCCACCGGGCTGTCGAGCATGAGTGTCGTCCCGTTGGCCACCGCCTCGGTGGCGAAGGCGAGGGGAGTCGTGAACGGGCAGATGATGGACTCGTCGGGGATCGCCAGTCCCCCCACCGCGCCGGGTGCGAGATGGGGCTCCCGCCGGTACACCTGATCTGCGGTGAGTCTCTCCGCTGCGTGGTAGCCGTTCTCGACGGCGCGGGAAGAGATCCTCTCGAGGGCGTCGCCGTCATCGGAAGGCCAGGCGACGAGGGTGGCGCCGACCCTGTGCATAGGGATGCCTGCCGAAGCGGCGTACTCGGTCAGCAACCTGTGCCCGCGGCTCACCAGCCTCGCCTCGAGGGTCCCGGGTCGGGCGTCGAAGCCGGTGTGGAGAATGGCGCTGTTCGCCTTGCTGATCCCGGTGCCGACGTCGTTTCCCGCTTCGACCAGAGCCACACGGAGACGATGCCGGCTCAGGGCTCGGGCGATGGCACAGCCGACAACGCCGGCGCCGATCACCGCAACGTCGTAGGTCGGGTCCCTGCTCGCCTCGCTTTCGGCCATCGAGCCACTCTATACCCCGGAAACGTGGAAACGTGTGGGATTCTGTGGATTTGCGAGCGACCTGTGGGCCTGCCTGCTACAAAGACGCCTTCATGCCTTCTCGGGGCCCGGATGAGCGCTGGTGGCGCGGCGGTGTCATCTATCAGATCTGGCCGCGCAGCTTCTCCGACGGAGACGGAGACGGCATCGGTGACCTTCGCGGGGTGCTGGAACACCTCGACTACCTGAACGATGGCCAGGGCGGGGGGCTCGGTGTGGACGGCATCTGGTTGTCCCCGATCTTCCGTTCCCCCATGGTGGACTTCGGATACGACATCGAGAGCTACACGGAGCTCGACCCCACCTTCGGGACACTGGCCGAGCTCGACGAGCTGATCGCCGCATGTCACCGGCGGGGCATGCGTGTCCTCCTCGACCTGGTGCCCAACCACACCTCCGACCAGCATCCCTGGTTCCTGGAGTCACGATCGTCGCGGGAGAGCCCGAAGCGGGACTGGTATCGGTGGCGCGACCCGGCACCCGACGGCGGTCCTCCCAACAACTGGCCGTCGGCCTTCCCTGCGGTGGGCCCGGCTTGGACCCACGACCCGGCCACCGGGCAGTACTTCCATCACGCCTACTCGGCGAGCCAGCCGGATCTCAACTGGGACAACCCCGAGGTGCAGGAGGCGATGCTCGATGTCATCCGCTTCTGGTTCGACAGGGGCGTCGACGGCTTCCGAGTCGATGTGGCCCACCGGCTGGGCAAGGATCCGGAGTATGGAGACAACCCTTCGGAAGCACTCGAGCCCGAGCCGACGGGACCGGGACGTCACGACGCCGACTGGCCGACCACCCTCGGCTATCTGGGGAGGATGCGCACCGTGGCCGACTCCTACGAGGGAAAGCTCCTGGTAGGAGAGGTCTACGTCCTCGATCAGAGTCGGGTGATCAGCTACCTGATCGAAGGGGACGGTCTCCACCTGGCCCACAACTTCGTGTTCCTCGGCCAGCCCTGGTCGTCGACCGACTTCGCCAACTGTGTAGGGGAGTTCGAGGACGGATGCGGCCCCGATGTCGAACCGGCCTGGTGCCTCAACAATCACGACCATTCCCGGGTCAGGTCACGCTTCGACCTCGATGGCAACGGTCTCGAGCGTGCCCGTGCCGCCGCCGTCATGCTCATGGGCCTGAGGGGGACGGTGTTCATCTACCAGGGCGAGGAGCTGGGCCTGCCCGATTCGGCCATCGATGCGGACGCGGTGGTCGACCTCGACGGGCGTGACCCCATGCGCACCCCGATCCCATGGCAGCCGCCCTCTGTCGCCGGGGCGGGTGCCGGGTTCACCACCGGGACCCCGTGGCTACCGGTCGGCGCCAGTGCCGAGGAGGTCAATGTCACGGTGGCCGACCGCCAACCCGACTCGACCCTCAACCTGTACCGCGCGCTCATCCGGGCCCGGAAAGGCTCTCGGGCATTGCGAGAAGGCAGATACCGACTCCTCCTCTGCGACAGGCGTGTCTACGTCTACGAGAGGAGGCTGGGGGACGACGTCGTCATCGTCGCCGTCAACTTCTCCACCGACACCGTGGATCTGCCCATCGACCATCCGGAGACCAGGTCGATCCTGGTCACGTCCAACAAGTGCGCATCGGGCTCGCCGGACCGTCTCGATCCGCTGGAGGCGAGATGGATCGTCGGCTGATCATTCTCTCGCTCCACAAAAAACCACAAAATCCCTCGCATTCGGTCAGTCGTGCGGATATGGTCTGTGCCACCTGAGCATATGGACGCCGAGCACCACTCCGAGGCCTACCAACCTGTCGACCTCTCGTCGTGGTGCAGCGCCGGCGTCGAGGTCTTCGATCCATCCGGTTACGACTCCGGGGGCACCTGGCTCAATCCGGAGAAGGCCGATCCCAAGGTCGGCCAATGCGTGCTGCGAGGCCTCCCCTTCCTGATCGGTGGCGACACCGACGAGCCGGATGTTCCCCGGTATCTCGACTTCCGCACCGGGTCGGACCCGGTTCGAGTTCTCATCGAGGCCACCGCCTTCAACGTCGTTTTCGCCCATTCGCTGCTGACGACCGGGATGTGGATCGGCGGAGAGCACCCGGGTCGGACCGTCGCCAGGTACGTCTTCGAGTTCGACGACGGCAGCGAGGAGCAAGTCCTGATCAGGGAGCGATTCGAGATCGGCCACTTCCCCCAGCCCTGGGGTCACTCGCCCTTCCTCGCCGTCCCGGACAACTACGAGGAGGCGGAGGATCGCCGTCAGGGGCATTGGGATCGAATCGGCCACCGTCTCACCGAGGTGGCGACTCCGATGACCCGGGCCTACCACTTGTGGGCCTGGCGCAACCCCCAGCCCGACCGCCGTATCACCGCGGTGAGGATCGAACCGCTGTCCCCGGGATTCATCGTCGCCGGGATCACCCTGGGTCTCGTCGACGAGGATCCGCTGCGACCCTCGCCACGTCTCGGGGTCCTGGTCGAAGGTTCCAATCGGGATGACCTCACCCTCTCCGTCGACCGGGGGATCGCCACCCATCTCCATCCCACGGTCACCCGGCATCACACGGGAGGGACACCTCCGGGCTGGGGCCGCACCGGCTCCGGCTCTCGTTACGCATTCGTGGCCGCCACCCCGTCGGCCTCATTGACCCTTGCCGGCGGCGACGGGGAGATCGCCCGGCTCGAATGGGCGAAGCTGCAGACCGGCGCCGTCGATATCGGGGAGGGCTCACGCATCGTCGTCGAGCCGCCCGGTCGCAATTGGGTGCACGTCACCGTCCGGGACCAGCACGGCGCTCCGGTGCCGTGCCGGGTCGCGTTCGCCTCGGAGATGGGGATCCCCTATCCGCCACACGGCCATCACGCCCCTGTCCAGAGTGGCCTGCGCGCCTGGAATCTCGACGTCGGTGGCGACGTCCTCCTCGGCGACGTCAGCTACGCCTACATCGACGGCCGATGCCAGGGGTGGCTGCCCCGGGGAAGGGTGAGCGTCGAGGTGGCGAAGGGGTTCGAGTACACCCCGGTGGCCCTCGATGTCGACCTGGAGCCGGGCCAACGCGAGCTCGACGTGACCATCGAGCGATGGGTGGACATGGCTGCCGAGGGCTGGCACAGCGGCGACACCCACGTCCACTTCCTCTCACCGGACGGTGCCCTGACCGAGGCGGCCGGGGAGGGCCTGAGCGTGGTCAACCTGCTCCAGGCCCAGTGGGGCCATCTCTTCACCAACGTCGAGGACTTCACCGGCCGCACCCGGGTCAGCGAGGACGGCACCACTTTCGTCCACGTCTCCCAGGAGAACCGACAGCACGTCCTCGGCCATCTCAACCTGCTCGGCCTCCGTGAGCCCGTGATGCCGATGTCGAGCGATGGGGCATCTGAGGCCGAGCCCGGGGGAGCGCTTGACACCACAACCAGCCGCTGGGCGGACGCCGCCCACGAACAGGGAGCCACGGTCATCGTCGCCCACATGCCCACTCCCAACGGTGAGAACGCGGTGCTGATCGCCACCGGGCGGGCCGACGGGCTGGAGATGATCGACTTCAACCACTTCGAGCATCTCGAGTACTACCGCTACCTCAACGGCGGGTACCGCCTTCCAGT
Organism: Acidimicrobiia bacterium; assembly: GCA_035550735.1. Lineage (GTDB taxonomy): Bacteria > Actinomycetota > Acidimicrobiia > Spongiisociales > ZC4RG35 > JANQRA01. The sequence continues at coordinate 59,470 of DASZOM010000003.1, forward strand.
GGTGGCGGGCACCGACAAGATGGAGGCGACCATCCCGGTGGGGGAGTACCGCACCTATGCGCGGGTCGACGGAAAGCTCACTCTGGAGAGCTGGCTGGCCGCCCTGCGCGCCGGACGGACCTTCGCCACCAGCGGGCCGATGCTGTGGTTCACGGTGGACGGGGAGGAGCCCGGCTCCGACCTGCGGCGTCCGGTCGGCTCGACGGTGTCGGTCAAGGCGCGGGCCCGATCGATCTTCCCCATCCATGTTCTCCAGGTGGTGCAGGGCGGCGACGTGGTGGCCGAGACGACGAGTGCCGCCGGGGCGAGAAAGCTGGAGCTGGAAGCCGAGGTGACCGTCACCGCCCACGGCTGGCTCGCCGCTCGAACCGCCGGGCCCGGATACGGCCCCGGGGCACGGCACCTCGACCACGACCGGAGACCGGTGATGGCCCACACCTCCCCGGTGTACGTGGAGACGGGGGAGCGGTTGCCGCTGCAGGCCGACACCGACCGGTACCTGCTCAGCCTGGTCGAAGGTGGGCTCGGGTATGTCAGGTCGGCGATCCACCATCCCCCCGGCTCGGTGACCTATCCCCACGGTCTCGACGATCACAACGCCTATCTCGAGGAGCCTTTCCTCGAGGCGCAAGCGGCGTTGGCAGCCCGCATCGCCTCATGGGATCGTCGATGAGCCCTCTCCTTCGGGCGGGCGATGTGGCCGCCTACCTGACGTCGCTCGCCCCGCCCTGGGAGTACCCCGACGACACCGTCGACACCTTCAAGGCGGGCGGTCCCGACACCGAGGTGACCGGGATCGCCGTCGCATGGCTCCCCTTCACCTGGGCGTTGCACAGAGCGATCGAGCTGGGGTGCTCGCTGTTCGTCACCCACGAGCCCACCTATTACGACCATCACGATCGTCGCGAGGAGCTGTTCCAGCTGGAGATCCCGGCCGGCCGGCGGGCACTGCTCGAGGAGGCGGGCATGGCTGTGCTTCGCTGCCACGACCTGTGGGACCGGTTCCCCGGAGAGGGGATAACCACCTCCTGGGGCGATCACCTGGGTCTCGATCGGCTCGTCGACTCCGACGACTACTCCCGTGTCTACGCCATCGATCCGACCACCGCGAGGGAGTTCGCCGCCGTCGTCGCCTCACGGACGGCCGGGATGGGACAGCCAGGCGTCCATCTCATCGGCGACGGAGACCGCCGCGTCGAGACGGTTTGCATCGGCACCGGTGCCATCTCGCCCTACCTGGAGCTCGTGTCGCGGTTCGAGCCGGACCTGGTGATCTGCACCGATGACGGGATGGACTACTGGCGGGACGGGGCGTTCGCCGTGGACGGGGGACCACCCATCGTCGTCGTCCATCACGGTGTGACCGAGGAGCCGGGCGTCGCCCGTCTCGCCGAGCGTCTCCGGCGCGCATTCCCGGACATCCCGGTCCACCACATCGAGCAGAGATGCATGTACGAGTTCGTCAGTCCTCTCCATTCAGGACAGGACGTGGGCGAGGCAACTGCCGGAGGCGACGCCACCGGTGATGACAGACAGGGAGGAACCCAATGAAACGACGAAGGCTCAGCGTGGCGACGATCCTCGCCCTGGCGCTGGTGCTCGCCGCCTGTGCCGCCCCGGGAGCGGGGAACACCACGGCCGGGTCCCCGGACAGCACGATGGCGTCGGCGACGACGGTCGGTGGAGGCGAAGGCCCCGCCACCACCGTGGCCGCGTCCAACGCCTGTGAGGGCGCCAGCCTCGACTTCTGGTACCAGACCAGCGGACCCGAGGGCCTCGCCAGGTTCGAGGAGATCAGCCGGATGTTCGAAGGGCGGAACGAGGGCCTCACCATCGAGGTCACCGCGATCACCTTCGACGACATGAGGGTGCAGATGCCTCTCGCCCTCGACGGTGGTGGCGGGCCCGACATCGCCTATGTGGCGCCGTTGGACCAGGGCGCCGGCCTCTACGCCAGGGGCGGGCATCTCCTCGAGCTCACCGACATCGCGGCCGAGCGGGGGTGGACCGAGCGCTTCCCGGCCCGGATCATCGAGTACAACAACGCGGCCAACCCGGGCCAGATCTTCAGCATCCCCTATGCCGAGCTCACCGTCGGTGTCTTCTACAACACCGAGGTGTTCGAGGAGCTGGGACTGGAACGCCCGGAGACCTTCGAGGACATGGAGGCGGCCTTCGCCGCCATCCGCGACTCGGGGCAGACGCCGATCTCCGTCGGCGGCCTGACCGGGTGGCCCCTCGCCCACGTCTTCGAGCAGGTGCTGCATCTCACCACACCGCTGGAGCACATCGCCCAGCTGGAGAAGCTCAACCCGGACTATCGCTACGACGCACCCGAGGTCATCGAGGCTGCAGCCAAGGTGCTGGAGTGGCACGAGGCAGGGTTCTTCAACGAGGACCTGCTCTCCACCACCTATGAGGACGCCAACACCCTGTTCGTCAACGGGGACGCGGCGATCAACATCGGTGGCACCTGGGCGGCCCCGGAGTTCCAGGCCGGAGCGGAGTTCGAGACCCGCTTCTTCCCGATGCCCCCGATCTACACCGATCGGGAGTGGAACGTCGGCGGGCACGCGGTGTCCGACGACTTCATCATCCCCGTCTACGGGGACCAGCAGGAGTGCGCCATCGAGTTCCTCGACTTCATCCTCGGGGAAGAGGTGATGACTTTCCTCTGGGAGAGCGGCGAGCTGGTCTCCTACAAGTTCGAGGAGCTGCCCCCGGCGGTCAACCAGCTGCAGGAGGACATGTATCGGGCCATGTCCGAGACGGGACCCGGCTACTACATGGGTGTGGTCAACGCCGAGGTCAACAATGCCAACTGGGAAGCCTGGCAGCGGATGATCGCCGGTGAGTTGACTCCCACAGAGGCGACACAGCTGGTCCAGTCCGTGTACGAAGAGCAGATAGCTCTGCTCGAAGGATCGTGATCGAACCCAGAACCGCGAGGCACGGTTGATCGCTCAGGACGAGCGATTGCCGGGACAGGGCGGGAGGCTCTTCGCGGCCTCCCGCCCTGCCACGCGTCGGCGTCGCCGTCGACAGGGGCGGCCGATGCTCTACCTGCTGCCGGCGTTCGCGGTCTACGCGGTGTTCTTCCTCTGGCCCACCTGGCAGATGGCGCGTCTCAGCTTCTTCCACTGGGACGGGGTGACGGTGGGCTCGGTCGCCGGTCTGGAGAACTACACGCGGATGGGCGCCGACCCGCTGTTCTGGACGGCGCTGACCAACACCGCCACCTGGACCCTGGCCGCCATGGTGGTGCCGGTCGTCCTCGGCCTCGGTCTGGCCATCCTCCTCTCCAGGTCCGCCCTGTTCGGCACGACCCTCTTCCGCACCTTGTTCTTCCTCCCGCAGGTGTTGTCCTCGGTCGTCGTCGCGGTGCTGTGGCGATGGATCTACAACCCGAGCTATGGGGCACTCAACTCCACACTCGAATCCCTGGGGCTGGACTTCCTCGCCCAAGGGTGGCTGGGCAGCTCTTCTCTGGCCCTTCCCGCCTTGTTCATCGCCTGGAGCTGGACCCACTACGGGTTCGTCATGGTCGTCCTGATGGCGGCGATCGACGACGTCGACGAGACCTACTTCGACGCCGCCGCCGTGGACGGCGCCAGCTTCTGGCAACAGGTCCGCCACGTGTTGGTCCCGGCGATCAGGGGACCGCTCACCACGGTGATCCTGATCACCGCCATCGCCGCCTTCCAGGTCTTCGACCTGGTCTATCTACTGACCAACGGTGGGCCGGCTCGATCGACCTCGGTGCTCGCCCATTTCATGTTCCAGGCGGCGTTCCACTTCCGGAAGGTGGGCTACGGGGCGACCATTGGTGTCGCCTTGATGGTGATGATCCTCGCCATCTCCCTGGTCTTGATCAGGGTGCGCCGCGGGTTCGAAGAGGAGGTGGTGTGAGCGCCTCCCGGAAGACGGTCCGCTCCGCCACGTCGACGCTGACCGCGGGTTTTCTCTCGCTGTTCGCCGTCGTCCCCCTGCTCTGGGTGCTCACCACCTCGGTGCGGACCAAGCCCGAGATCCTCCGTGATCCGCTGGGGCTCCCCACGGAATTCCATTTCGGCAACTACGTCGAGGCGTGGGTGGCGGGGAACTTCAGCCAGTACTTCCTCAACAGCCTCCTGGTGGTGGTCCCCACCGTCGCCGGTGTTCTCGCCCTGTCGCTGCTGGCCGCCTACGCCTTCGCCCTGTACGTCTTCCCGATGAAGCGCACCCTGTTCATCGTGCTCCTGTTCGGGATGACCGTCCCCGTCGGCATCCTCATCATCCCGCTCTACTACCAGATGCTGAGTCTCGGGCTGCTGGACTCCCTCTGGGCGATCATCCTTCCCCAGCTGGCCCTGGGGATACCGATCTCGACGCTCTTGCTCCGGACCTTCATCGCCGAGCTCCCGGGAGACATCATCGACGCCGCCCGTCTCGACGGCTGCGGGAGCATGGCCCTCCTCTGGCGGGTGGTGTTCCCGCTGAGCCGGTCGGCGATGATCACCCTGGTGATCCTGCAGTTCATGTGGATCTGGAACCAGTTCCTGCTCCCGGTGGTCCTCATCCAGGACCGGGACGCCCGGACCCTGCCTACCGCCCTGAGCGCCTTCCTCGGCCGCTACGGCACCGACACCCACCTGCTCATGGCCGGCGCCGCGATCTCGTTCCTCCCGGTGGTGATCATCTTCGTGATCTTCCAGAAGCGGTTCATCAAGGGCATCTCGGCGGGCGCGCTCGGGAGTGTCTGAACGCGCTTACCTCGGGTAGCCAGCCCCGGATATGGCCCCACTACCTGAGGTAAGGGACAAGGGACCTAGACAGTCTCCACTTCGACCGCCTCGGGGGCGTGGCCCTCGACCGAGATACGGGGGAGCACCCGGTCGAGCCAGCGTGGCAGCCACCAGTTGGCGTCGCCGAGGAGCTCCATGGTGGCGGGGACCAGTAGGAGACGGACGACGGTGGCGTCGACCAGCACCGCGCTGGCCAGACCCACCCCGAACAGCTTGATCAGCCGGTCGGTCTCCCCGATGAAGCTTCCGAAGACCACCACCATGATGGCCGCCGCTGCGGTGATCACCCGGGCGGTGAGGGCGAGCCCGTCGGCCACCGAGCCCCGGCTGTCACCACTTCGCACGTACTCCTCCCGCACCCTGGAGAGGAGGAACACCTCGTAGTCCATGGAGAGCCCGAAGACGATGGCGAACATCATCATCGGGACGAACGGCTCGATCGGCGCCGGCTCGATGTTCAAGAGATCGCCGCCCCAGCCCCATTGGAAGATCGCGGTGACGATGCCAAAGGCGGCGGCGAGGGAGAGCAGGTTCATGATCACAGCCTTGAGCGGGACCAGCAACGACCGGAACACCAGCGTCAGCAGCAGGAACGACAGAGCCAGAACGACTGCGATGAACATGGGCAGCCGGTCGGTCAGATAGTCGGAGAAGTCGACCGAAGCCGCCACCCCACCGGACACGGCGACGTCGAGCCCGGTCCCGGCGGTGACCTCGGGGACCACCTCCTCGCGGAGCCGGAGCACCAGTTCGGTGGTCTCCTCGTCCTGGGGCGCCGTGGTCGGGAACAGCCGCCACAAGACGGCGGTCGGCGCCTGGGGGTCGTTGGGGATGGCCGGGGTGACGAAGGCGACACCGGAGTCGGCTGCGAGAGCCTCGGTGACCGCCTCGAGCTGCGCCGGGTCGGTTCCCTCGGGTATCTCGGTGGCCAGCAACAGCGGCCCGTTGAACCCGGGGCCGAACCCGGCGGCAAGCAGGTCGTAGGCGCGCCGGGTGGTGGTGTCCTCAGGGAAGTTGCCCTCGTCGGAGAAGGCGAGACGCTGGTCGAGGTAGGGGAGGGCGAGCACCAGGAGGATGACGACACCGGCAATCGCCGAGAGCCAGGGGCGGTGCTGGATGAGACGGCTCCATCGATAGGGCACCGTCTCGTGGATGAGACGCGGGGTGCGACGGGGCACCTCGCGACGCAGTGGGGCGACGGCGAGGCTCGCCACCACGACCACTGCGGCGAGGGAGAGCCCGGCGATGGCGAGGGGATTGAACGTGATCGCCACCCCGACCAGACCGATTGCAAGGAACAGCGCGGCGATCAGACCCCGCCATCTGGTCACCTCGATCCGCTCGGCGGCGAACCCGATCATCGCCGGGAGCAAGGTGAGGGAGGCGGCGGCGGTGATGGCGACGACGGTGGCGCAGGCGATGGCGATCCCGGTGACGAACGCCAGGTTCATCAGCACCATGCCGAGCAGGGAGATCACCACCGTCGACGCGGCGAAGGCCACGGCCCGCCCGGCGGAGTCCATGGCGACCACCGTCGACTCCTCCATGGAGAGCCCGGCGTGCATGTTCTCCCGGTAGCGGGTGACGATGAACAGGGCGTAGTCGATCCCGACGCCGAGACCGAGCATGACCGCCACGGTGGTGGCGAAGTCCGGGATCGAGGCGATGTTGCTGAGGAGGGCGGTGAGGAAGGTGCCCACCCCGATGCCGGCGAGGGCGATCCCGATGGGAAGGCCCATGGCGAGCACCGAACCGAAGGCGAGGATGAGGACGATGATGGCGAAGGCGATGCCGAGCAGCTCCGAGCTGGGCACCTCGAACTCGGCGAAGATCTGTCCACCCAGCTCCACCTGGAGCCCTTCGATATCAGGCATCAGCTCCTGGAGCTGGGCGCTGATCGCCGATGCCTCCTCGAGGGTGGTGTCCCGGGAGATGCCGATCTGGGCGTATGCGATGAGCCCGGCCTCTGGGCCCTGGGACGCGATCTGCAGACCGCCTTCCGGGGTGTAAGGGCTGACCACGGTGATGCCCTCGATGGCGGCCGCCTCCTCGAAGAACTCGGTCATGGCCGCCTGGACCTCGGGATCGGCCACACCCTGCTCGGCCCGGAAGACGATGGTGCCGCCCTCGCCCCCGACGGACGACCCGGCGAAATGCTCGTCGAGGATGTCGAAGCCACGCCGGCTCTCCACCTCGGGGAGCCCGAACTCGGTGCTGTAGGCGCTGCCGATCACGGCGTTGGCGAGGATGCCGCCGAGCACGAGGACGCCGAGCCACGCCAGGGCCACCTTGCCCCGGTTTCGGAAGCACCAACGCCCGACTCTCGCGAACAAACCTTCTCCAATCAGGGGTGGGCGAGAGTAATCGGGTCGATGGGATTTCCAGTTCGACCTCCAATCGACTCCGCGTCTTCCCTTGCACTTCTATGTACCTTGCGGTACTATGCCTCACAGTCTTAGGTATGGAGGTGTGGTGCAGATCGACAAGGACCTGGTAGCGGCTTCGTCCACCCCGCTGGTGCTGGCGATCCTCTCCGAGGGGGAGAGCTATGGGTACGCCATCCTGAAGCGGGTCCGGGAGGCCTCGGACGGCGAACTGGAGTGGACCGACGGCATGCTCTACCCCCTGCTCCACCGTCTCCACCGGCTCGGCTACGTCACCCAGGAGTGGCGAGCCGCTCCCGAGGGACGCCGCCGCAGGTACTACGCGATCACCGAGGAAGGCCATCGCGCCCTCGAGGAGCACAAGCGGCAATGGACCGCGGTCACCCGGGTGCTGGGTGACGTGTTCGGCCGCGATCTCCTGCCCTTCGCCGAGCGGGCTGTCCCGACCCGTTCACCGCGGCCCCGAGCCGCACGGAGGTGGCGAGTCGAGCCCTTCCCCGTCGCCTACGCGTGGGCATGAGCATGGACCAGCTCGAGACCCAGATCGCCGAGTGGCGGAAGTTCGTCGAACAGGGCCAGACGGTGGACGGGCGCGACGCCGAGGAGTTGGAGACCCATCTCCGCGACCAGATCACCGATCTGGGGGCGGCCGGGCTCGCTCCCGACGAGGCGTTCCTGGTGGCGGTGAAGCGGTTGGGGAACGTCCACGAGCTCTCCCGCGAGTTCGCCCGGGAGCACAGCGACCGGCTATGGAAACAGCTCGTCCTCGCCGGTGAGGACGACCCGGATGGCCGGGCCGGGCGATGGCCCGAGATGCTCATGTTCGCCCTCGGTGCCGCCGTTGTCGTCCAGGTGGTACGTCTCGTGTCGGGGTTCCCCGATGCCACGGCCAACTGGCTGGTGCGCAACGCCGGTCTTCTGGTGTTGCCCTTCCTCGCCGGTTGGATGGCCCGGGAGCGCCGGCTCACCGGTCGTCAATGGCTCGTCGCCGCCGCCCCGTTCCTCGTGGCAGCCGTCGTCATCAACGTCTACCCCTTCGGCGTGGACGCGGGCACCGAGCTGCTGGTCGCCGCCCACCTCCCTGTGGTGCTCTGGTTTGCCGTCGCCTACCCCTACATGGGCGCCGAGCCGGGCTCGCACGAGCGGCGGATGCACTTCGTCCGCTTCACCGGCGAGTGGTTCATCTACTACGTGTTGATCGCCCTCGGCGGTGGCGTGCTCACCGGGCTGACCGCCGGGCTGTTGGAGGGGACCGGTGTCGATCTGGAGCAACTGGCGCTGTGGGTGCTCCCTTCCGGAGCGGCCGGTGCGGTCGTGGTGGCCGCCTGGCTCGTCGAGTCGAAGCAGCGGGTGGTGGAGAACATGGCGCCGGTGCTGACCATGATCTTCACTCCGCTGTTCGCGTTGATGCTGACCGTCTCCGCGGTCGTCTACGGGGTGACCGGGCTGGGCGGTGTGTTCGACCGGGAGCTCTTGGGAATCTTCGACGTCTTGATGGTGGTGGTCCTCGGCCTGGTCCTATACGGGATGTCGGCCCGCGACCCGTCCCGGCCTCCGGGCTGGATGGACCGGATCCAACTGGTCGCAGTCGTGGCCGCGTTGATCCTCGACTTGATGGTGCTCGGCGTGATGGTGGCCCGGATAGGTGAGCTCGGGTTCACCCCCAACCGGACCGCGGCGCTCGGGCTCAACCTGGTGCTGTTGGTCAACCTGGCCGGCGCCGCCTGGCTGTCCGCCCGGTTTCTCACCGGGAAGACGAGCTTTCACCGGCTGGAGCGATGGCAGACCGCATATCTGCCCGTGTTCGCCATCTGGGCCGCCACGGTGGTGGTGGTGCTCCCACCGCTGTTCCGCTTCGCCTGAGAGCACTTGCTGCATGCTTACGGCTCCGGGCTAGGTCTCGGAGTCGTCTCCCAACAACACCTCCCACTCCTCGATCGACTCGATGACCAGCAGGCCCATCTCCGCCCAGGGGTCCGCGGCAAGACGGCTCCGGACTTCCTCCTCGCTGTCCGCCTTGACGATGAGACGGGCGCGGTGACGGGCGCCCCCGGCGATCGGCCCGCCCAGCGCGACGAAGCCGTCATCGCTGATTCCGTTCATGTAGACGGCATGCCCCGCCCATTCCGCCTGCTCTCGCATGGAGAGGGTGTCGTCCCAGGCGGGTCCCTGCTCGGTGGTCACCACGAAGTAGGACATGGAGACCAAGGTAGGCGAGTATCAGGACAGAATCTGTCCGCATAAACCGCTTGGAGAATCGCCTCACGCCGGGACCAGGGCTTCTCCGGTCTTGTCCCGGTGGTCGTCTTCGATGGTGCGGGCGAACCGGTCGCCATCCCGTTGAAACACCCGGCGCATCATCCGCAGGAACAGTGGGGCGATCAGCCGGGCATAGCCCGGCCCGCTGACACTGCCGACCTTCTGGGTGATGACGGTGCGGTCGCCCTCGGAGCGCAACTCGAGGATGTCGAGGATCTCGGTGTCGCCCATCATCCCGATCCGGTCCCGGGTGACGATCCGCTCGAACGGCTTCCACTCCAGGATCAACTGTCTGACCACTCGGTCGCCGTGATAGCAGAGGTAGGCGCTACCGGTACTCACCCTGCCCTGCTCCTTGCCGATGATCTCCTGACGGTCGGCCCCGATGAGAACATTGCGGAACTCGGGGTCGGCGAGATAGTCCCACACCACCTCGACGGGCAGGTCGATTTCCACGCTCATCTCGACGTCGACCTGGTCAGGCCCGAGCGTGACCAGCTGAGAGTCCTTGCGGGCCTCCCAGACCGGGTGCATGTCCGCCACCCAGAGGACCACCTCGCCCACGTCCTCGTAGGCCTCCACCATCCGGGTCATCCCCTCGCTCAGCGAGCGGCCGATGAGCTCGATGGCGTCGTCGGTGTAGGCGGTGTAGCCCCGTATCCCCGTCTCCGATGTGATCGAGTTCTTGAGGAGACGATGTGCCAGGTTGACGTCGGAGCCAATCAGCTCGGGATGGCCCCCGATCTGTTGGATCACGAAGCTGCCGTGATGGACGAGCAGTTTCAGATCGAGGCTGGACACGTTGGCGCAGGCGTTGCAGCCGCAGGTGTTGTTCAAGACCATCAGGTCGATGGCGCGCCGGAATGCGACGTAGATCGCCTCGATCATCTCCACCAGGGTCTGGCCGACCAGCAGCTTGCCGTCCTCGCTGTAGCTGAAGACGGCGTCGCCCTCGAGCTTGCTCACCACGAACGGGGGCCTGGCCCCGTCGACCAGGACGTTGAGCAGGGCGGCCAGGGTGTCGCGGGCGTGCTCCAGCTCGGACGTGGAGAGATAGCCGGTGTACCCGCTGATGTCGGCGATGAGGAGAAAGCCCTGAGTGGCACCCGCCATGGCGGGCGGAGCTTACGTCAAGGCTCCACCTCGAGCCGGGCCGACCTAATGGTCGCTTGACCGACCCCGAGCCGTCAACACCAGGAGCACACCCGTGGCGAGGAGCGACAACGCCAGCATCGCAATGGGAGTGTTGCTGCCGGCGCCGGTGAAGGGCAACGTGCCCGCGCCACCGGCGACCTCGGCGTCGGTCGTGGTCGTCGAGGCGACGGTCGAGGAGGTCGTGCCGGAGGTTGTGGTGGTCGCGCCGCTGGTGGTCGTTGTGGTGGAGGCGGCGGTCACCGCGACCATGGCCTCGGCACGGGCCTCGGCGTCGTCGGGGAAGGTGACATCGAGCCCGGACGGTGCTGTCCCCGAGCTGGTCGCGGTCACGGTGACGTCGGCGCTCTCGGTTGTCTGCACCGTGAACAACCAGGCCTCTGCCGGCTCGAGCATCCCGTCGCCGTCGTCACCCGAGGCGGGTGGAGCGGTCAGTGTCTGGAATGCCGTGGCACCACCGTCGTAGGAGAGCTCGACACTGACACCGGAGAGGGCCTCGTCACCGTCGTTGGTCAGGGTGATGGTCCATTCCACGTCGAGCGGGTCGGTGCCGTTGGTGGGGTCGGGGGTCAGCGACAGGGCCACTGTGCACATCAGGTTCTGCACCGAGCCGGCGACATCGGTTGTGACGGTGTAGGTCGAGCCGCAATGGTTCACGACGTTGTCGTGGATCAGGTCGCCCACGACGAGGGTCCCGTAATTCTCCAGGGTGCCGTGGTTGTGCCAGAAGTCGGCGTTGATGGTGCCGAAGTTCACAACGTCGAAGACCAACGCGTCGAGGTCACCGACGTCGAGCGTCATGCCACCAGGGATGGTCAACTCGATGAACGGGTCGAAGATGAACGTTGCGGTACAGGTGTTGGTGCCCGCATCCCAGGTTCCACCGAGATCGTCCTCGCACACGGTCTGGCTCAAGTCGACGGCGAGCGCCGCCAACGAGATCGCCATCAAACCGCAGACTGCGATGGCCAAGATTGCCAGGCGTCGCAAACTCCTACCTCCGTCAGTGAACGGGCTGAAGGTAGTAGGGGAGTGCCGTGCCACCCGGTAACCCCGGCTCGGCGTAACCGCCGCGGACTCGCCGTCTAGCTTTTCGCCGTGGCTTTCACAAATCTCGCCACCTAGTCCAGCGTGTGAAGTGCTTGTGTTCGGTGACAACGATCCCGACTGACGCAATGAGCCCCAGCACGGCGCCCGTCCATTGGGAGAACACGGCTTCGCTCGACGCGGCGGCGACGTTCGATCCAGCGAGGGTTCCGACTGCGATCACCACCAAGCCGACAGTCGCAGCGATTGTGAAATCAGCACTCGGCCACGCAGGCATCGGGAGACTCCCACCATTGATCCAGTCATCGCCGGCAAGCACTCTGGTGCGCTTCATGTAATGGACCTTCCATGACCTGTAGATCAGAGTCAGACGAAACACCACAAGGCCGAGGACGAACAATACGACGGCGGCTGCACCGGCGGACCACGTGCCTCCTACGACAAAGTCAGGAATGGCGCCAGCTGCAACACCGACCAACGCCACGTATGCAAATGCGACCGATATCTGTTTCTGTTCTGTCGATCTTCCGTGCGAGTTGATTTCGGCAAAGATCGCCTTCTCATCCCCGTCCAATGCATCCTCCGACGCGCATCGACCCTACAAGCTTGGTCAATGCCACGGTCGGGTAAACCCAGCGCCGTCTAGCTTTTCGCCGTGGCACAGAGACGATTCAGGTTTGGCATCAGTCTCGCCGGGTCTCCGGGGCGTGCCGAGCTGAAGGAGCTGCTCGCCCGCGCCGAGGATCAGGGCTTCTCGGTGGCGCTCACCGCGGACCACCTCACGGAGAGGCACTCGGTCTTCCCGCTTCTAGCCGTGGTCGCCGAGATGTCCAACCTGCGGGTGTCGCCGATGGTGCTGGCCAACGACTATCGCCATCCGGTGGTCACCGCCCGGGACGCCGCAACCATCGACATCCTCTCCGCGGGCCGGTTCGAGCTCGGCATCGGCACCGGGTGGATCAAGGAGCAATACGACGCCGCCGGGCTCACCTACGACCCGCCCGGGGTCCGGGTGGATCGGCTCGAGGAGGCGGTGACCGTGATCAGGGGTGTCTGGTCGGGGGAGCCGTTCACCTTCCCGGGCGATCACTATCAGGTGGACCGGATCCGGGGCCCGAAACCGGTCCAGGAGCCCCACCCACCCATCCTGATCGCGGGGTCGGGAAGGAGGATGATGGCTCTGGCCGGACGTGTGGCCGACATCGTCGGCATCTCCCCGCTGCGACCCTCACTGGTCGACTTCTCAGATATCAGGTCGTCGATGGCGACGTCCGGGAGTCGGGTCGAGGCCCAACTCGAGTGGATCCGTGAGGCGGCAGGTCCCCGGTTCGACGATCTCGAGCTGAGTGTGACCATCAATCATCTCAAGGTGACCGACGACGTCGATGCGGAGAGGGAACGACTGGCATCCGCATGGGGCTCGACGACCGACGACCTCGCCCAGTCGCTTCACACCCTGGTGGGCCCACGAGACCAGATTCGAGAAACGCTCGTCGAGCGACGGGAGAGCCTCGGCATCTCCTATGTCATCTTCAGCTCGTTGGCACTCGACGACGTGGCTCCGATCGTCGCCGATTTGGCCTGACGCCGAGCACGCGGATCGGTTCTGGGCTGTTTTCTTGGTGGTGCCGTGGGTGACGCTCTCGGTGAGCCGGTCGAGTTCCAGAGCTATGCGGACATTCAGAGGATGCTCGGGCCTGAGGGAGTGACCGGCTACAGGGATGGGCTCGACTTCGGGGGGTTCACCGACGACACACAGATGACCCTTTGGACCGCAGAAGGTTTGATTCGGGCCTATCAGCGCCTGGCAGCGACCGGCGTACGTGGTGGAACGAGTGGCCAACGACCTGCACAGCGCAGCGTCGCGACAGCCTCTGTCGACAGAGGTCTATCCGCCAGGCTGATCCGGCGAGACGGTTTCGAATGCGCTCACCCGCTGCAGCGGCGGTGTATACTGCGCTGTATGTCGACGAGGACCCAGATCTACCTAACCGACGAGCAGAGACGCCGTATCGACGAGCTTGCGTCATCCGAGGGGGTCACGATGGCAGAGATCATCCGTCGCGCACTCGACGGCTATCTGGATGAGCAGGCAGATCCCCGTGCGGCGCTCGCCGCCACCTTCGGATCAGCCCCTGATCTCGAGGTCCCGTCTCGCGACGAGTGGGACCGTGGCTGATTTCCTGGTTGACACGGATGTGTTCGTTGATCATCTCAGAGGTGCGAGAGAGCTCGACCCCAAGTCCCACCGAGTCCACTATTCCGTTGTGACCAGGGCGGAGTTGTTCGCCGGTAGCACCGCCACGGAGATCGTCAGCATCCTCCTCGCTCCGTTTCGTGAGCTGGAAGTCGGGCGGAAGATCGCAGAACGTGCCGGGAGGCTCCGCCGAGAATCGGGGATCCGGCTTCCCGATGCGTTGATCGCCGCCACAGCCGTTGAACATGGGCTGAGTCTGTTCACACGTAATCGCACCGACTTCGAAGGGGTTCGAGGTCTGCGAATCCGCGAGATCAGCTGAATCGAGCGCACGCCCAAACGACCATCTGAGATCTGTCCCACCCGACTCGTACCTTCGCCCGCGAACGGAGGACGAGTGCGTGGCAAGGACGTACCGCAAGTGGCATTATCGACCGGCGGAGCGCTGTCGGGTGACGGGGAAGACCTCGTTCCGTAGCGCCCAAGCAGCCCGCGCCTTTGTCGAGGTGTCCGAGTGGAATCGAGAATATGCCCGGGTCTACCGATGCCCGAGTTGCGACTGGTACCACCTGACAAGTCAGGCCACCAACTGGGAACGTGACCGGACACATGGAACCGCTGAGCAAGACAAGGCGGCCGCGTTCCCTGAGGCGTCATGACGAAGTGCGACTCAGCCTGGGCATCCGGCATCGACCGCCTAGTGGGTGTGGCCCTTGCGGGCGTAGATCCCGTTGGCCTCGTCCTCGGTGAGCCCGTTGCCGGCGTCCCGGAGCATCGAGGTCAGATAGGCCTCGTGGATCTTGATGTAGCAGTCGCCGTCCACCGTCTTGCCATCACCGCCGCAGATCGCCTTGACCCGACGCACGGTCTCCTCCCCGTATTTCCCGTCGATGTCGGCGTCGTTCATGCCGAGCAGCGACTGGAGGAGCTTCACGTCCTCCCGCTTGCGGGCTCGCCCCTTCCCGGTCGGCTCGCTGAAGCCGTCACTGAAATGCAGTGGGAGCAAGGTGTCGTCCTCCTCTTCGGTGGTCAAGATCACAGGCAGGGGTCGGCCCCCGCCCAGGGCCTTCCTCAGGTCCGCCCTGAGCTCTTCCATGTTCTCGTGGCTGTTCTTCTCGTTCCATGCCGGATCGGTCTTGCGGTCGGTCCACTCGCCGTGGGAGATGAGCCTCTCCGCGGTCCAGCCCATCTCCCCGAAGATGACCTGCCAGCAGGTGAGGATGGCCTCGTACTGGTCCCGGGGGATGGGGGTGCCGTCGCCGAGGTGGTCGCTCTCGTTGGTGACGGACCACGAGTTGCCACCGGCGTCGTTGTCGAGACGTCGAGCCTTCGCCGTCCCTGCTGGTGCGATCCCTTTCCCCGTCTCTGTTCGCACCACCAGCGAGCCTTCGCCGGTGGAGTAGTTGCACGACCCGGCGGCGATCACGTGCACCGTGCCGTCGGACTTCACGTTGAAGTTGCACTTGATCCGGATCGGCTTGTACAGGCTCCGCACCGGATAGGGGACCGGGGCTGCGGTGTGGTGCTGGAGCCCGCCGATGGGCCGGCCCCGCAACCATGCCTTGCCCCGGCTCTCCCAATCCGGCTCCTCGACGACGCGGAGCCCTGCGCTGCGGAATCCGTCGGCCAACCAGGTCAGTCTCACGCCAACGGACTCAGGTCATCATCCGCAGCAAGGCTCCCCGGGCATCCTGATAACGGGGATCCTCGGCGCCATGGTGCTTGGGGTCGTGGAGGTAGTCGGTGTGACCGATCGCGGTCGGGACCGGGTCGTATTCGGGACATTCGCTCAGCGTCCGACACCCCGGGTCGAACTGGAGGTGCTCGATGCGGTTCACGTATTCCGCATAGGTGGACGCAGGCGGGGCGACCGAATCGGTGCCTCGAAACTCGGCGAATCGGTCACGCGACGGGCCGAACGAGTAGCCACCGGTCCAATCGGTGAGCCGCCACAGGTTGAACCACCGGATCTTGTTCGGCTTGGGCTCATCGGGCTGGTCGACATCGCCAAGGCCCATGGCGACGTCCTCGATGAGACGCTCGGTGTCGAAGTACTCCGGATAGGCGCGGCCATAGAGGGCCCCGGTCGGGCTTCCGTAGGAGAGGAAGCTGACATTCTTCCTCACGTCCTCTTTGAGCAGGGCGATGGCCGCGATCGAGATCACAACCCCGCCGCTGTGGGCGGATACGAGACAGCCCCCAGCTTGGCCGCCGGCCCGGGCCAGGTAGTCGATCCGTTGTGACAGCTCCGGGACGGCGCGGACGCCGTAGCTGGGGACGGCGAACGGGTGATAGTGACGGGGCAGGAACGAGATCACGTCCCACATGCCACCGAAGGACTCCTGCGACTCCGGCTTGTACGACCGGTAGACGAGGGTGGCC
>DASZOM010000004.1:0-41066 GCA_035550735.1 Acidimicrobiia bacterium
GAACGAGGCGTTGTTCGAGGTCTCCGAGGACACCACGGTCAACAGCGACGAGCCAAGTGAGGTGCTCGGCGACAGCTCGGTTCTCGAGGTCGACCTGGACGGCCAGGACGCCAAACGCTCTCTGATCAGATTCGAGGTCGCCGGGATCCCCGAGGGTCAGACAGTCACCTCGGCCACGCTCCGGATGCTCCAGCTCGACCGGGCCGACCAGGCAGGCTCGGTGTCCCTCGTGGGCGGAACATGGTCCGAAGCCGACACGTCATGGTCCAATGCACCACCGGTCGGGGAGGCCATCGGCTCGCTACCCGGAGGCGACGACGGGGTGATCATCGAAGTGGACGTGACCTCGGCGGTGACCGGTAACGGGACCTTCGACTTCTATCTGACCACGCTCTTCGACGAGGGCATGGACTACGCCTCGAAAGAGAGCGGTCAGGGGCCGAGCCTCACCGTTGTCTGGGGTGAGGAAGACGCCGCAGCGGGCACCAGGCTGGTGGGCGCCGGCGACATCGCCAGCTGCGCATCCGATGGTGACGAGGCCACCGCCGCGCTCATTGGTGAGATCGCTGCCGAGGCGGACGACCTCGTGGTGTTCACCGCCGGGGACAACGCCTATGAGTCGGGATCGTTGCAGGACTTCAACGAGTGCTACGGCCCGAGTTGGGGCCAGTTCAAAGATGTGACCCGTCCTGCGCTGGGAGCCAGGGAGTACCGCACCGACGGAGCGGTGGGTCACTTTGCCTACTTCGGGTCCGCGGCCGGCGACGCCAGCGAGGGCTACTACAGCTACGACCTGGGTGGCTGGCACATCATCGTCCTCAACTCGAATTGCGATCAGGTCGGGGGATGCGAGGCCGGTTCCCCACAGGAGCAGTGGCTACGCGAGGACCTCGACTCATTCTCCACTGCGTGCACCCTGGCCTACTGGCACCACCCTCTGTTCAGCTCCGCTTCGGCGGGTGGCAATCCCGAAGTGATCGACCTGTTCACCGCCCTGCACGAAGCCGATGCCGAGATCGTCATCAATGCGGACAACCACTTCTACGAGCGATTCGAGCCGCAGACTCCTGCCGGCGAGGCGGACGACGAAGGCATCCGTCAGTTCACGGTGGGAACGGGTGGCCGCTCGCTCGACGTCATCGGCAGCCCCGCCGCCAACAGCGCGGCCCGTTTCAACGAGAGCTTCGGAGTGTTGTCGCTTCGCCTCTTCCCCGGGGGCTACGAATGGGCCTTCGTGACCGAGCCCGGAGTCGCCTTCACCGACACCGGTTCGGCGGATTGTCATTGACCTAGCGGGTCATTTCCGCCGCCGCCTCTCACCCGACGGCGATCCAGAGGTCGAGGCTGCACAGCCGGTCTTTCTCGGAAGGATGCCCGTTCCAGCCTGGGACTGCCGAGATGCTCTTCGAGAAGATCTTCAACGAGACCGGGCGCGTGAAGGCGCGCAACCTCGGTTTGCCCCCCACGTAGCGAAGTCGGCACTCCGGTCTGCTGGGGGTCGCATCGGCCGCTCCCACAGTTAGCCTCATCGCAGGAATGAGCCGGATCTACCTGTCCCCGCCCGACTTGATACCCACCGATCGGGTGGCGATCGACCGCGCCCTCGACGGAGGTTGGATCGCACCCCTCGGGCCCGAGGTCGACGCCTTCGAGGCCGAGCTCGCCGCGGTGACCGGTCGGGCTCATGGAGTCGCACTCTCCAGCGGGACCGCCGCCCTCCATCTCGGGCTGCTGCTCCACGACATCGGCCCGGGAGATCGTGTCCTGGTGTCCACGCTCACCTTCTCCGCCACCGCCAACGCGATCCGCTACACCGGCGCCGAGCCGGTATTCATCGACTCGGACACGTCCACCTGGAACATGGACCCCGAGCTTCTCGAAGCCGCCCTGGGCGACGGGGAGTACGCCGCGTGCATGCCGGTGGACATCTACGGCCAGTGCGCCGATTACGGCGAGATCGTCCCGCTCTGCGAGGCGTATGGCGTTCCCATCGTCGAGGACGCGGCCGAAGGCCTCGGCTCCACGTTTCAGGGACGCCCCGCCGGATCGTTCGGGGGTGTGGCCGCACTCTCCTTCAACGGGAACAAGATCATCACCACGAGCGGCGGCGGCGCCCTCGTCACCGACAACGGCGATTGGGCGGCCCGCGCACGCTTCCTCGCCACCCAAGCGCGCGACCCGGCGCCCCACTATCAGCACTCCGAGATCGGATACAACTACCGGCTCTCCAACATCCTCGCCGCGCTGGGACGCTCCCAACTCGCCGATCTCGACCGTCGCATCGCGGTGCGCCGCGCCCACAACGCCGCCTATCGGGAGGCGTTCGCCGACCTGCCCGGGGTCGAGTTCATGCCGGAAGGGGAGGGCCATTTCTCCACCTTCTGGCTGACCTGTCTCACCGTAGACCCGGAGCAGGCAGGCGTCGACCGTGAGCAGATCAGGCTCCATCTCGAGTCCCTGGACATCGAGGCCCGGCCGGCCTGGAAGCCGATGCACCTCCAGCCGGTGTTCGCCGACTGCAAGTCGTACGGGGGCGACATCGC
Source organism: Acidimicrobiia bacterium (assembly GCA_035550735.1). GTDB lineage: Bacteria > Actinomycetota > Acidimicrobiia > Spongiisociales > ZC4RG35 > JANQRA01. The sequence continues at coordinate 2,544 of DASZOM010000004.1, forward strand.
CGCTCGTCTCTTCGAACAGGGTCTCTGCATCCCCAGCGGCTCCACCCTGAGCGAAGAGGACCGGGACAAGGTCGTCGAGGCGTTCAGGTCCCTCTTCCCGAGATGAGGATCCTGGGTCTGGGAGTCGACCTCGCCGACATCGAGCGTGTGCGACGGGTCCTCGACAAATACCCCCGCTTCGCCGAGCGCTGCTTCACCCCACACGAGCGGGAGTACGCCTTTCGCTTCGAGCGGCCCGAGCGCCGCCTCGCCGCCCGGTTCGCCGGCAAGGAGGCCGTGATGAAGTCGATGGGTACCGGATGGCGACGGATCCGATGGCAGGACATCGAGATCACCGGTGGGGGCAAGCCGACCGTGCGGATGAGCGGCAACGCCGCCCGCCGTGCCGCCGATCTCGGGGTCACCGAGGTCATGGTGACCATCACCCACACCAACGACCAGGCGCTGGTCATGGCGGTGGCGGTCGGGGAGCACTGAGCGGTGCGCCCCGTGCTCACCGCCGATGAGTACCGCCGGGTCGACAAGGCCTATCGAGGCGATCTCATCACCGTCATGGACCGGGCAGGTCACGCCGTCGCCCTCGCCGCCGCCCGTGCCGGGGCGGGCTACGGAAAGCGGGTGGTGGTCCTGGCCGGCCCGGGGAACAACGGTGGCGACGGCTATGTGGCCGCCCGCTATCTGAAGGGACGGGGCGCCCACGTCGTGGTGCATGCCTTCGGCCCGCCTGCCACGACCGAGTCCAGGGACGCCGAGTCCAAGGCGCGCAGCTCGGGAGTCCCGATCGTGGCGCTGGGCGAGGTGGTGGATGCCGACCTGGTGATCGACGCTCTCTTCGGTGGAGGCATGCGGAGCGGGCTGACCGAGGAAGTGGCTGCCTGGATGGGCACCAGCGCGCCGGTGATCGCGGTGGACTATCCGACCGGTCTCGACCCCGACACCGGAGAGGTTGCCGAGCATGCTTTCCGTGCCACCGAGACCGTGACCTTCTCCACGCTCAAGACCGGGCACGTGCGAGGCCGTGGCCCCGACCACTGCGGCACGGTCACCGTCGCCGACATCGGCATCCACGGCGGCGAGCCCTCGATGTACGTCGCCGAGCAGATCGACGCTCCCCGCCCCGGGCGGGGTAGGACCGTGCACAAGTGGTCGGCGGGGGCGGTCCTGGTCGCCGGGGGCTCCACCGGGATCGTCGGCGCCTCCGTTCTCACCGGTCGGGCTGCCCTCAACTTCGGTGCGGGCACCGTCTACGTCGCCTCGCCACGCCCCGACCTCGTCTCCGCCATCGCACCGGAATTGCCCTCACTCGACTTCGACCAGGCTGCCAAGGAAATCGGCCGGTTCGATGTCGTAGTTGCCGGGCCGGGTCTCGCCGAGAACGACCTGGCCGATGCCGGGCAGGTGCTGTCCGAGGCGAAGCGGGTGGTCCTCGACGCGGGTGGGCTCACCCCGGCGACCCTCCAGCAGGCCAAGGAGGGTGACGCCCAGGTGGTGATCACCCCCCACGACGCCGAGTTCAAGAGGGTCGCCGGTGTCGGGGCGGGCACCTTCAGCTGCCGCGCCTTCGCACTCAGGGAAGGGATCGTGGTGCTCCGCAAAGGCAATCCCACACAGGTCACCGATGGCGCCCCTCCCATCCTCGTCAGGACCGGCGGGCCCGAGCTGGCGACCATCGGCACCGGTGACGTCCTCGCCGGGATGGTCGGTGCGCTCTGGGCCCGGGGGCTCGGGCCCATCGAGGCGGCGGTGTCGGGCGCCTACTGGCATGGAGTGGCAGGGGCTTCGCTGGCCACCTCGGGCACGGTCACCGCCGATGACCTCGCCGACCACATCGCCCGGTTCGCATGGTGAGGCCGACCTACGCCGAGATCGACCTGGGGGCGATCGCACACAACGTCGCCGTCTTCGCCGAGCTGATCGCACCGTCGCAGGTCTGCACCGTGATCAAAGCCGACGGGTACGGCCACGGGGACGTCCCGGTGGCCGGCGCCGCACTCGATGCTGGAGCGGCACTGCTCGCCGTGGCCCTGGTCGAAGAGGGGATCCGCCTGCGTGAGGCTGGGATCGAGGCGCCGATCATCCTGCTCAGCGAGCCTCAGCCCGATGCCGCTGCAGACATCGCCCGGTGGGATCTCCAGCCCAGCGTCTACTCGCACACCTTCCTGGATGCCCTCGAGGCGACCGGTGCGGCACTCCCGGTCCATGTCAAGGTCGACACCGGGATGCACCGGGTCGGCGCGGCGCCCGATGTCGTGCAGGGTCTGGTTGATGCCGTCCGGCGCTCGTCGAGCCTGGAACCGGCGTCAATCTGGACCCACTTCGCCGTGGCCGACGAGGACCCCGACTACACCCGCGCCCAGATCGACCGCTTCGACCAGGTGGTCGCGCCCTTCGATTTCGACGTGCCCGCCAGCCACATGGCCAACACCGCCGGTGCCGTCCTCTTCCCCGAGGCGCGCCGCTCCTTCTGCCGGATCGGGCTCGGCACCTATGGCCTCCACCCGTGTCCAGAAACCGTCGACCTGGTCGATCTCCGCCCGGCGATGCGGGTCGTGACCCATGTCTCCTGGGTGCAGCGACTGGAGGCGGGGGAGCGTCCCAGCTACGGCCGGACCAGGGCGCTCGATGGGCCGGCCACCGTCGTCACCGCTCCCATCGGGTATGCCGACGGCTATCCCCGCGGCCTCACCTCGGCGGGGTCTGCTTTGATCGGGGGCCGGAGGTACCCGCTGGCCGGCAACGTCACCATGGACCAGATCGTCATCGACGTCGATGACGCCGATGTCGGCATCGGCGACGAGGTCGTGCTGCTCGGGTCACAGGGCGCCGAGGAGATCGGCGCCGACGAGTGGGCCGACAAGCTGGGGACCATCTCCTACGAGGTGGTGTGCTCGCTCGGCCCGAGGGTCCCGAGGCGATACCTGTGAACCAGACCCTCACCGCCGTTCCCGGGGTCTCCGTGGGCCATTGGACCGACACCGAGCGGATGACCGGGTGCACGGTGGTCGTCCTCCCCGAGCCCAACCGTGTCGCCGGCGAGGCGCGGGGCGGGGCGCCGGGCAGCCGTGAGTTCGCCTTGCTCCAGCCGGGAATGAGTGTGGAGCAGGCCCAGGCCATCGTGCTCACCGGGGGCAGTGCCTTCGGGCTCGCCGCCGCCGACGGAGTTGTGCGCGCCCTCGAGGACGACGGGAGGGGGTATCTGACCGGGCTCGGCATCAGGGTCCCCATCGTGCCCGCCGCGGTGATCTTCGACCTCGGAGTCGGGGACGCCTCGGCGCGTCCCGGCCCCGAGGAAGGAGGTGCCGCCTATCGCGCCCGATCGACCGAACCGGTCCCCACCGGGCTCGTGGGCGCCGGCACCGGGGCCACGGTGGCGAAATGGCGCGGTCCCGAGCACATGAAACCGGGCGGCCTCGGCTCGGCGGCGGTGACGGCGGGCGATGCCGTCGTCGGCGCCCTGGCCGTGGTCAACGCGGTGGGCGACGTCTTCGGTGTCGACGGGGAGAGCATGACCGGGGGCGACCCGGTCCCCGGCCCGCCCAACCTGGTGCCCACCGCGGTGAGCAACACGACCCTGGTGGTGATCGCGACCGACGCCGGCATGTCCCGGATCGAGATGAGCAGGCTGGTGATCCGGGCCCACGACGCCCTCTCGGTGTGCATCCGGCCCGTCCACACCAAGTACGACGGCGATGCCGTGTTCGTCGCCTCGGTGGGTTCGGTCGAGGCGGACCTCGACACCCTGGCCGAGGCCGCGTTCGCGGCCACCGCGGCGGCCATAGAGAACGCCGTTCTCACGACGAGAGGCTGACTCCCGTCCTGCCACAATGGGTGTCGTTGACCGCCGCCACACCCGCCTTCCTCGAGCTGCGTGACACGGCCCTGGCGTGCACTGCCTGCCGTCTCTCCGAGACCCGGACCAACGTGGTCTTCGGTGTCGGGGACCCCTCGGCACGTCTCATGCTGGTTGGCGAGGCGCCGGGCCGGAACGAGGATCTCCAGGGCGAGCCGTTCGTCGGCGCTGCCGGCAAGCTGCTCGACGAGCTCCTGGGAACGATCGCCATCACCCGTTCCGAGGCATACATCGCCAACGTCCTCAAGTGCCGGCCGCCGGGCAACCGGGACCCTCGTGAGGACGAGGTCGACGCCTGCAAGGGCTATCTCAGGGAGCAGATCAGGATGATCCATCCCGAGGTGGTCATCACTCTGGGCAACTTCGCCACCAAGCTGCTGCTCGCGACCGAGACCGGGATCACCCGGCTTCGTGGCCAGCGATTCAAGTGGTGGCTGGGCGCCACCCTCATCCCGACCTTTCACCCGGCGGCTGTGCTCCGCGGCCGCCCCCAGCTCCGAGACCAGATGGAAGCCGACTTCGCACTCGCCCGGTCGGTGCTCGACGAGGCGCCGACCCCCGTCGAGGCGGCCCTCGCCGACGCGGCCCTCGCCGAGGCGGCCCTCGTCGACGCGGCCCTCGCCGACGCGGCCCTCGCCGACGCGAACCCAGGGTTGTCAGCGTCGCTCAGCGACGCTCACAACCCTGGGTTGCGTGAGGGGGAGGACCCCGAGCAGATCTCCCTGGAGCTGAGCACGTGATCGTCACCCGGTGTGCCACACCCGAAGACACCGAGGCCCTCGGGGCCCGGCTCGCCTCCAGCCTCCGCCCCGGTGACGTCGTGGTCCTCGCCGGTGGGCTCGGCGCCGGGAAGACCCTGTTCACCCGGGGGATCGCCACCGGGCTCGGAGTTGAAGAGCCGGTGACGAGCCCCTCGTTCGTCCTGGTCCGGACCTACCGCACCGGGTTCCTCCCGGTGATCCATGCCGACATCTACCGGCTCGGCTCCTTCAACGAGTTCCAGGACCTGGACGTGTTCAACATGGCCGAGGACGGGATCCTCATCATCGAATGGGGCGAGGCCGTGGAGTCGGCGCTGCCTGCGGATCATCTCCGTATCGAGTTCCAGGTCGAGGAAGACCAGTCGCGACTCCTCCGCTTCGTCGGAGAAGGCGCATGGGCAGAGCGTGACCTCGCCGGTGTGACATGAAACTGCTCGCCATCGAGACTGCGACCCCTGGCTCGTCGGTGGCAGTGGTCGAGGACCGCCGCACCCTTGCCGCGGCGTCCCGCATCGACCGGATGGGCCATGCAGCGTTCCTCGTGCCCGCCATCGACTTCTGCTTCGACCAGGTGGGCTGGTCCCCGGAGGACCTCGACGCGGTGGCGGTCGACGTCGGGCCCGGCCTCTACACGGGGATCCGGGTCGGTGTCGCCACCGCACAGGGACTGGCTGCCGCCTTCGGCATCCCCATCATCCCGGTCACCTCGGTCGACACCCTGGCCCTCGAGGCTCGCACCGGGCACCGGATGATCTGGGCGGTGGTCGACGCCCGGCGTGGAGAGTTCGCCGTGGCCCGCTACCGGCCCGTGCCCGGCGGGGTGGTGCGGGAGTCGGCGACGGAGCTGATGGACTCCGAGGAGCTTCGGGCTGCGTTGCAGTCCACCGGCGACGACTCCCTGGCGGTGGGCGACGTCACCGAGCTGCCCGACGGGTTCTTCACCGGGATGCACCACGTGAAGACGGGACGTCCTCGCTACCCGTACGCAGTGGCTCTCGCCGAGATCGGGGCGGGCCGATACGACCGGGGCGACTACCCGGCCCCCGACGACATCAGGCCCGAATACATGCGCGAGCCAGACGTCACCATCAACTGGGAGAAGCTCAGACAGGAGGGGCCGTGGGGGTCGCAATGACCACGATCCGCCCGATGACCAGTGACGACCTGGGCGACGTGGTCGCGCTGGAGTCGGCGAACCAGCCCCGCCCCTGGTCGGAGCAGGTCTTCGTCGACGAGCTGGCGGCTCCCGGCCGGGTCTATCTGGTGGCGGTGGACGACCGGCTGGCCGGGTTTGGTGGGCTGATGGTGGTGGGTGACGAGGCCCACGTCACCAATCTCTTCGTCGACCCCGATCGGAGACGGCGCGGCATCGGGCGGGCGTTGATGGTCGCCCTCGCCGAGGCGGCGGTCGAGGCCGGAGCCCGCCATCTCACTCTCGAGGTGCGCAAGGGCAACCACGCCGCCCGCAGTCTGTATGCCGGCTTGGGGATGGCCCCGGTCGGCGTCCGCCCCTCCTACTACGGGGACGACGATGCCCTGATCCTGTGGGTGCACGACATCGACGAGCCCGGCTTCCTGGAGAAGCTGAGATGAATCCGACGATCCTCGCCTTCGAGACCAGCTGTGACGAGACCGCGGTGGCGGTGGTCCGGGGCACCGTGGCGCTGTCCAACGTCCTCTCCTCCCAGGTCGACCTGCACGCCAGATTTGGTGGTGTCGTTCCCGAGGTGGCGGCTCGCGCCCATGTCGAGTCGATCCGTTCCCTGACCCACAAGGCACTCACCGAGGCCGGAGTCCACCCATCCGACCTGGACGGGGTGGCTGCCACGGCAGGGCCCGGTCTCGTCGGGGCCCTGCTCGTCGGGCACTCCTTCGCCAAGGCGACCGCATGGGCCCGCCAGCTCCCCTTCGTCGGCATCGACCACATGGAGGGCCACCTGATGGCGCCCAGGATCCAATTCGAGGATTTCACCCCACCGGCGGTGTCGTTGCTCGCCTCGGGCGGGCACTCCCAGATCGTCCACGCCTCCGACTGGGGGGAGTACGAGACCCTGGGCACCACCATCGACGACGCTGCCGGTGAGGCGTTCGACAAGCTGGCCCGGGTGATGGGCCTGGGATTCCCGGGCGGCCCCGCCATCGACCGGATCTCCGAAGGAGGCGACCCGAAGGCGGTCGACTTCCCCCGGGCACTGCCCGAGCGGCCCTATCACTTCTCCTTCTCAGGGCTGAAGACCTCGGTGGTCAACTTCATCGAGAAGGCTGCCGCATCCGGCGAGCTCCCGCCGATCGAGGATGTCGCCGCCTCGGTCCAGGAGGCGATCGTCGACGTCCTCGTCGACAAGACCTTCGCCGCCGTCGACGCCACCGGTGCCGGTGTCGTCGGCGGCGGCGGCGGAGTGCTGGCCAACCGGCGGCTGCGCCACCGGTTCGCCGAGGAGGCCGACAAGCGGGGGATCCGCCTCGCCCTTCCCGACCCGATCCTCTGCACCGACAACGCCGCGATGATCGGTGTCGCCGGCGCCCACTGGCTCTCTCTCGGCCGCATCACCGACTGGACGGAGAGTGTGGACGCTTCCCTGCTGCTTTAGCTTTCCTAATGCATGGGAGCCCAATAGTGGGCTTTTGGCCGCGCGGAAAGGTCACCTACGCCTTCATGTAACCTGAGTGGGAGCGCCTCACATCCGATTTAGCACTTGGCCGAGGAGAGTGCTACATTTGTCTGGCACTCGAATCAGGAGAGTGCTAATAGTCGAGAGACCGGGCCATCACGGGGCTACCCCACGGATGCCGGGCCCTCGAAGGTAAGCACAACGTGACGCTCAAGGAGGAGCTGCGTATGAAGCTTCAGCCGCTCGGTGATCGAGTGGTGGTCTCGCCAACGGAGGAAGCGGAAGCCCGCACCCCGTCTGGCCTGGTCATCCCCGACACCGCCAAGGAGAAGCCACAGATCGGAGAGGTGATCGCCGTCGGCCCGGGAGCCCGGGACGATGACGGCGAGCGCATCGCGATGGACGTGTCCGTTGGGGACAAGGTCCTCTACTCGAAGTTCGCCGGCACCGAGGTCAAGATCGACTCCGGGGAGTACCTGGTCCTGAGCGAGCGCGACATTCTGGCAATCGTCAACTGAGGAGCTGAGAGATATGGCAGCGAAGGATCTTCGCTTCAGTGAGGAGGCCCGCAAAGGGCTTCAGGCGGGCGTAGACAAGCTCGCCGACACGGTCAAGGTGACGCTCGGCCCCAGGGGTCGCAACGTGGTGTTGGAGAAGAAGTGGGGTGCCCCCACCATCACCAACGACGGTGTGACCATCGCCAAGGAGATCGAGCTCGACGACCCGTACGAGAACATGGGCGCCAAGCTCGCCTACGAGGTCGCCAACAAGACCGACAACGTCGCCGGTGACGGCACCACCACCGCCACCGTCCTGGCCCAGGCCATGGTCCGCGAGGGTCTCCGTCAGGTCGCCGCAGGCGCCAACCCGATGGAGCTCAAGCGGGGCATCGAGCAGGCCGTCGAGACCGCGGTCAAGGCGATCGGCGACCAGGCCCGCGACATCGAGACCACCGAGGAGATCGCCCACGTGGCGTCGATCTCGGCCAACAACGACTCCTCGATCGGTGAGGTGATCGCCGATGCGATGGACCGGGTCGGCAAGGACGGTGTGATCACCGTCGAGGAGGGGCAGACCTTCGGTCTCGAGCTCGAGTTCACCGAGGGCATGCAGTTCGACAAGGGCTACATCTCCCCCTACTTCATCACCGACGCCGATCGGCAGGAGGCGATCCTCGACGACCCCTTCATCCTGATCGCCAATCAGAAGATCAGCTCGGTCAACGACCTGGTCCCGGTTCTGGAGAAGGTGATGCAGACCGGCAAGGGCGTGCTCGTGATCGCCGAGGATGTCGAGGGCGAGGCCCTCGCCACCCTGGTGGTGAACAAGATCCGCGGCACGTTCCAGTCGATCGCAGTCAAGGCGCCCGGCTTCGGCGAGCGGCGCAAGGCCATGCTCCAGGACATCGCCACCCTCACCGGTGGCACGGTGATCTCCGAGGAGGTCGGCCTCAAGCTGGAGAACGTGAGCACCGAGCTGCTCGGCCGGGCCCGCAAGGTCGTCATCGCCAAGGACAACACCACCATCATCGATGGTGCCGGTTCCGAGTCGGACGTCAAGGCCCGGATCGCCCAGATCGAGCGTGAGATCGAGAACACCGACTCGGACTGGGATCGTGAGAAGCTCCAGGAGCGTCTCGCCAAGCTGTCCGGCGGTGTCGTCGTGATCAAGGCGGGCGCGGCCACCGAGGTCGAGCTCAAGGAGAAGAAGCACCGCATCGAGGACGCCGTGCAGGCGGCCCGTGCCGCAGTCGAAGAGGGCGTCGTCCCCGGCGGTGGTGTGGCGTTGCTTCGTGCGCAGACCGCCGTCGACAAGATCCGTGGCGGCACCGACGACGAGAAGACCGGCCGCAACATCGTCCGCAAGGCGATGGAGGAGCCGATCCGTCAGATCGCGGTGAACGCAGGGTTCGAGGGTGGTGTCGTCGTCGAGCAGGTGCGGAATGCCACCGGCAGCCAGGGCTTCAACGCCGCAACCGGCAAGTACGAGGACCTTCTGGCCGCCGGGGTCATCGACCCGGCCAAGGTCACCCGGTCCACCCTGCAGAACGCGGCTTCGATCGCCGCGTTGCTGCTCACCACCGAGGCGCTCGTCGCCGAGGAGAAGGAAGACGCCCCGGCCATGGCCGGCGGCCATGACCACGGCGGTGGCATGGACTTCTGAGTCCAGCCAAGTCCGTTCGCAGAGAGGGCCCGCTCAGATCGAGCGGGCCCTCTCGCTTTCCTAATGCATGGGGGCCCACTATTGGGCTTTTGAACGTTTCATTAGCGCGGTGCGGATCGTGTCGACGACGTAGTACGGGCGCTTGGTGATGTCATCCCAGGTGAACCTGAGGGGGATCCAGCCGGCCGTCCACGCCAGGTTGTCGCGGTACCGATCGAGCTGGAACGCCTCGGGAGTCCCGTGGAACATAAGGCTGTCACATTCGACGATCACCTCCTCGTCCACGTAGGCCAGGTCGACACGGCCGTTCACCTTGCGCAGCCAGGGCGGTCGAAACTGGGTCGAGGGCAGCGGGAGCCCGGCGTCCTCGATGACCTTCAACGCGCGGGTCTCCATCACACTGTCCGTTACGAAATTGCGACCGAGCCTCGTCGCCAGAACCCGCCTCAACTTCGCCACGCCAGGCTTTCCCTTCCGGGCCTTGGATTCCAGGCGCAGGGCAACGACCGGATACGTGGTGAGCCCCCGACGCACCGCCTGGTCGAGCACCTGGGCGAGGAGCTTCTCGGGCAGGACCGCAGCCAGGTCGTTGATCGTCCTGGGTACGTCGGTGACCGGGAGGTTCTCGATTTCGAGGACTTCATCCTCGGCCAGATCGGTCGACTGATGGACGAGCACTCCGAGGAACCTGTTGCTGCGGCGGACGGGCACCGTCACCGAGATCCGACGAGGATCGAGGCCGCCGAGTTTGTGGAGACGCGCCGCCGACTCATGTGACACCACCGCGTTGAGCGCAGCCGTCGCCGCTCCCAGCAGGGTCAGCTCGTCACGGATCACCCCGGGCAGCACGTAGATGCCCCGGCCGACGCTGACGAGATGGCCGCTCGTCACCCGGCGGGTCAGCGTCGTCGCCGACATCCCCATCGTGATGGCCTCCGCCCGGGTGATGACGCCGCCGTTCGACGCCATCTGCGCCAGCACGGCCACCTCTGCCTCTCCCATATCGCCAGTCTGCGTGGCGACGACCGCCGTTGGGAAGGGGGTCGTAATGAAACGTCCAAAAGCCCACTATTGGGCCCTGGAGCATTAGGAAACGGAGGCCTAATACGCCCCGTTCCGCTTGAGCATGACAGTGGGGGTCTTGGCCATGATCGAGAAGTCGGTGGCGATGGTTCGGGTTAGGGCGTAACGGCGGTCGAGGGCGACTCGCTCCGCGTAGGTGGTGTCGTTGCGCCCGGAAACCTGCCAGAGACCGGTGATCCCGGGCCGGAGCTCGAGGACGAGGGGCAGCCAGCGACCGTATCTCGTCATTTCCTCGGTGACGATCGGCCGCGGGCCGACGATGCTCATGTCCCCCTTGAGGACGTTCCAGAACTGAGGGAACTCGTCGAGACTGGTCTTGCGAAGCAGCGCCCCGATCCGGGTCACCCTCGGATCGTCCTTCAGCTTGTGGGTCTTGGCGAACTCCTTGCGGAGGTCCGGGCTCCCGGCAAGCACTTCCTCCAGCTTCCGGTCGGCATCAACGACCATGGTCCGGAACTTGTAGCAGTCGAAGTAGCGGCCTCCGGCACCGATCCGACGGTGGCGGAACACCACCGGCCCCCGCGACGACAGCTTGATCGCAGTCGAGATGATGAGGAAGAGGGGGCTGGTCACCGTCAGCACGAGGGCCGACAAGATGATGTCGACGAGCCTCTTGATCGCCTGGTCCACGCGCGGGAGGAATCCCCGCCTCCCCAAGGAATCGAGGTCGACCTCCAGCGCAGCGAGGTCGAGAGCCAGTTCCGACGTGTCCAGCTCGATCTCCAGATCGCCGCGGTCGAGCTCCAGCGTCGAGGTCATGCGATCACTCTCCGTGATGCTCTGGAGTTGGAGGGAGGGCTTGTCCCAATCGTCGAGCAGGCCAGAACGTCTCTCTCGGTACACCATGCTTGCGCCTCCGTTGAAAAACGGCCCCCCAAGAGGCCGGGGTCGGTCGGGTGTCCCTCCAGCGACGCCCCCACCTACCCACTGAGAGTGACCTCAAACCAAAAACGCGAAAATCAGTCCTGTCTGACCGGGCGGGGAGTCGGGTCCCGGGCGTCCTGTTCCCTGTCGGCTGCGGCCACCGCCGAGACCGATGCGGTGAGTGCGAAGAGCAGCCACCAGTGGCGCTGGTAGAAGGCCTCGACGAACTGCGAGAAGACGAGCATGCCGACGTTCCCCATGATGAGGAACGACACCATGCGGCGTCGGGCCGGCATGGTGGTCGCCGCGGCATCGGCCAGACGCGCCGCCATCCACACCAGGAACCCGCCAAAGACGACCAGCCCGATCACACCCATTTCCGAAGTGATCCAGAGCAGCGTGTTGTGGATGATCTGGCCGTAGCGCACCGGTGAGTTCCCCAGCCCGATTCCGACGAGCGGGCTCTCCCCGATGGCGTCGAAGGCGTGGTCGATGAGAGCGAACCGGCTCTCGATGCTGTGGCGTCGGCCGGCGAGATCGACGAACTGGAGGACGCGCTCCGATGCGAACACGAACCCGGCGCCGATCACTGCCACCGCCGCCGCCAGTAACGGCAGGAGGGCGCGACGTCGCCGCGAGATCAGAGCGACAACCACGACCCCACCCATCGCCAGCCAGGCGGAGCGAGACGAGGAGAGGGCTAGGGATGCCACGAGGACGAGCACCGAGGGCCATCGCAGAGCCGGAGGCACCAGGGGCTGTCTCGGCCCGTCCAGGGCGATGAACGCGGCGAGCGCCACCACCAGCAGCGACCCGTAGAGGTTGGCATCCGGCATGAACCCGAGGAGCCGAACGTCACAGGTCTGACAGAAGGTGAACGGGATTTCGACGTTCAGGGCATACCTGGCGATCCCCAGCGCGCTGAAGACGACCACCCCCGCATAGAAGGCCCGCACCACCCTGAAGACGTCATCCCACGTCCAGACGTGAGACGTGATGAAGGCGTAGGCCACGAGGAGGACGGCTAGACCGACCACCTTGTTGGCGACGGAGTAGCGGGTGAGCGGTCCCACCAGGATCGCACTCACCCCCATCCAGACCGGCATGGCGAAGTGCCACACCGACCACACACCGGCCCTGATCCGGGTCGAGGACAGGGTGGTCAGCACCCCGGCGACGAGCACGAGGTCGGAGAGGGCCAGGCTGAGGTCCTGGCCCTCGGTTAGACCCGGCAGCTGGACGGAGAGGAGGAAGGCCCACGCGCACACCAGACGGAGCCCGAGGCGCTTCCTTCTCTCCGCCCCGGGCTGCGTAGATGTCTCTGGGCGTGTGGTGATCATCACGGGTGAAACGGACCGAGGGCTTGTGTACCCGCCGTCGGCGGCGGGCAATCCACCGTCAGCCGTTCAGGACGACGATGCCGGCCGCCGGGGGGACGGTGACCTGGGTCACCGGTGTGCCGTCGATGCGAGTGCCGCTGATCTCGATGGTCTTGTCCGGGTTGCCCGGCTGGTTGATGAGGACCGTGCCGTGCTCGAAGTCGCGGCGATAGAGCCCGTCGGTCTCGGTGCGGGGGCCCAAAGGGGCGCCCAGCTCGAGGAGGTAGCCCTCCCAGATGGTGGCCGGGGTGATCGAGTCCCAGTCCTCGCTGGAGATCACATCGCCCGGTTTGTGGGTGAGCAGGTAGGCGGCGAGGTTGCTCTCGTGCTGGGCCTCGGTCTCGCCGTCCTCCTCCAGCCACATGACCTTGGTCCCGAGCGAGTGGACCCAGTCGACGTAGGCAAACAGGCTGTGGACCGAGTAGCGGCCGGTGCCGCCGGTCAGACCCTGGTCGTTGAACCCGTGCTCGATCTGGACCCAGTCGGCGGCGGCGAGCTGACGGGCGACGTTCGGATCGCTGAAGTCGGGGGAGTCCGCGGTCCACAGCGGGTTGTGGATGACGATGCCGTCGACCTCACGCTCTATCTGCTCCGTGAACTCGGCCATGTAGCCACGCCAGGCGTCGATGGTCATCGTCTCGCCGGTGCGGGGGTCGACCGGCTCGACCTCGTCTCTGCCGTCGCTGATCCGCCACGACATGTTCACGTCGTCGAGATAGACACCTGCATAGCCCTTGGCCACCTGTTCGTTGAGACGGTCGATGAACCAGGCCCGATAGTCGGGGTTGCCGATGTCGGCCGCATACTGAGGGCAGGTGCCGCCGGAACAGTCGAAGTCCACGTACAAGGGGTCCCCGGAGTCGTCCTCGAGGATCCACTCACGTTGATCGAGGTCCTTCAGCGCCATGATGTCGGAGTACTCCACCGCATTCGGGAACCAGGAGAGCCGCGAGTCGAAATAGGGCGACCAGACCGTCATGAACTCGTAGTGCTCCCGCATCCACGCCTGATCAGCCACCGACGGGCTGCGCGTGTACTCGTCGAAGTCGTCCTTGGCCAGCACGTACATGTCGACGGCGGTGGGAGGGGCGTTGGGAGCCGGTTCGGCGCTCGTCGAGCCGGTGGCGGTCAGCGTGGTCGAGGTCGCCGCTTCGGGTGGCACATCCTCTTCGTCGAAGAGTCGGAAAGAGAGGAACGCCACCACCCCGGTGAGCAGGACGAGCAGGACGACCCGGCCTACGATCGTCGATCTCACAGGGGCGTATTTCCCCGCGGATCAGCCTTTCAAAACAACGATGCCGGTGCCCGGCGAGATGGTGACCCGGGTGACACGCGTGCCGTCGATGCGGGTGCCCGTGATACCGACGGTCCTGGTGCCGTTGTCCGGCTCGTTGATGAGGACGGTGCCACGTTGGAACTCTCGCCGGAACAGGCCGTCTGATTCGGTGCGTGCGCCGAGGGGGGCACCGAGCTCGATCATGTAGCCCCTCCACACCGTGTCGGGTGCGATCGCATCCCAGTCCTCGGTGGATATCACGTCGCCGGGTGCATAGGTGAGCAGGTAGGCGGCGAGGTTGCTCTCGTGCTTCGTCGCGCCGCCGTCTTCCTCCAGCCACATCACGTTCGTCCCCAGTCGGTGGACCCAGTCGACATAGGCGAACAGGTTGCGCACCGAGAAGCGTCCGTTGCCACCTGTCAGCCCCTTGTCGTTGAACCCGTGCTCGATCTGTACCCAGTCGGCAGCGGCGAGCTGACGGGCGATGCTCGGGTCGTCGAACTCGGGGGTGTCCGCGGTCCAGATCGGGTTGTGGACGATGATCCCGTCCACCTCTCGTCTGATCTGCTCGACGAAATCGGCCATGTACTCGCGCCATGCCGCGAGCGTCATCGTCTTCCCGGTGCGGGGATCGACCGGCTCGATCTCGTCGACACCGTTGCTGGTCCGCCACAGCATGTTCACGTCGTCGAGGAAGACTCCGGCGTAGCCCTTGGCGACCTGGTCGTTGAGATGGTCGATCAACCACGCCCGAAATTGGGGATTGCCGACGTCGGCGGCGTATTGCGGACACGTTCCGCCGGAGCAGTTGAAGTCGAGGTAGAGCGGATCGCCCGAAGCATCCTCGAGGACCCACTCCCGATGGTCGAGGTTCTTCAGACCCATCGTGTTGGAGTACTCCACACCATTCGGGAACCAGGACAGCCGCGAGTCGAAGTACGGAGACCACACCGCCATGAACTCGTAGTGCTCCCGCATCCACGCCTGATCGGCCGGCGACGGGCTCCGTGTGTACTTGTCGAAGCCGGACTTGGCGAACACATAGAGGTCGATCGAAGAAGGACCACCGCCCCGGATCGAGGGTGGCGTCCCGGCCCCACCGACGCCGTCGAGGTCGACTGCGGTGATGGCTGACCAGTTGTTGGTGTAGTCGGAGCCTTGGCGGATGGGGGTGCCGATGCTGCCGTCTGGTCTGATGTCGTAGTAGCGGTAGAGACCGTCGGCCCGGTAGAAGAACATTTCGTCTCTGCCGTCGCCGTCGAGGTCGACTGCGGTGATGGCTGACCAGTTGTTGGTGTAGTCGGAGCCTTGGCGGATGGGGGTGCCGATGCTGCCGTCTGGTCTGATGTCGTAGTAGCGGTAGAGACCGTCGGCCCGGTAGAAGAACATCTCGTCGGTGCCTTCGCCGGCGGCTAGGGCAGACGGTGCCGAGCCGATCCCCACCGGGACAACCGTCACCAAAGTCGAGATCAGCGAGATGGTGAGGGCGAGTCGGCGCAGTCGAGGCAATCCAGTCTCCTGAAGGAGTGGGACTGGTGGTTTATCGGCCCCGACCTCGCCGGCTTGAGCGCTGCGACAACGGCCCCGGGTCTAGTCCCAGAGCGGGATCGGACGACCGAGGAAGTCCTCCAGTGCCTGTCGGTCGGAGGCGAAGTGGCTGCGCAGCCTGGCTCGGGTCTCTTCACGCATGGGCTCGAGACCGCCCCGGCTGCCGAAGACACCCGGCACACCCAATTTCTTGAAGCTCTCCACCACCACGTCCAGCCCGCCCTTCCTCAACAGACGTCCCGCCGAGCGTGCCGCCGCATACGACCTGGGGAAGCGGGGGAGGTAAGACTCGTTGGCCGGGGTCGAGGAGTAGGTGAATCTCTCCGGATCGACCTCGAGGAACACTCCCAGGTCCCGTGCCGCCGCGCCCGGTTCGCTCGTCGCCTCCTCGAAGATGCAGACCAGCAGCTGATCGCGTCGGAACAGCCGGAGAAAGCGGTGCAGCTGGTCCATGTACCTGCCGCGGTCCAACAGCTGCTCCTCGCGCTCGATGGCCTCTTCGAAGCCGATCGTCCATCCCTTCGACTTCACGTTGTGCCCGTATTGCGAATAGGCGCGGTCGATCGGGTTTCGCAGGATCGCCACCAGCCGGCAGTCAGGCAACAGCTCGGCGACTCTCGCTGGGACCCGTGGGTCGTACAGATAGTGCGGCGTGGTCTCCCCGACGCGTGAAGCCGCCGACTCGCCGTCGGCCGGCTCGAAGAAGGAGCGATACCAATCGACGCCCTTGTCGTAGTGCTCGTCGAAGAAGTGGACTTCCTTGCGGTTGCGCGCCATGCGGATCTCGCCATGGCTCCGCAACATGATGTCGAGCCAGGTCGTCCCGGCGCGTTGGGCGCCTATCACCAAGAAGTCCGGAAGAGTCATCGGGCAGGCTTCCTCACCGTCATCCCCACGGGCCGATCACGAACTCGCCGCACCCGAGTCCGGGCGCCATCTACCCGGTTGGCCTCCGCGGCTAACCCGGTTGTCGCCGATTTCCCGGTTTGACCGGGGCAGACGGGGGTACCGATCGGCCCCCAAGATTCGGGGGGAGGCCCTATCGAATGGCGCGCGCAAAGAGCTGGCTGAAGAAGCTGAGTGGTGGATCGGTCGGAGGACGGAACTTCGTCGTGCTCACCATCGGCCAGACCGTCTTCGCCGCCGCCTCCTGGGGGACATTGTCCGCGCTGGCGCTGCTCGGGTCGGCCGAGGACGTCGGCGAGCTCGCCTTCGCCCTCGCCATCGTGACGCCCACCTTCGCCATGTCGAAGCTGAGACTCCGCAGCGTCGTCGCCACCGACGTCAACCACGAGTATCCGAAGGCCGACTATGTGGTGGCCACCCTGGCGGGGGCAGTGGTGTCGATCCCGATCGCTCTGGCGGTGTCGGCCGCCCTGGGCGCCACGGCGAGCCTGACCGCGGTGGTCGCCTGGGTCGCCCTCTCCCGCGCCTTCGAGTCGATGAGCCATGTCAGTTATGGCTTCCAGCAGAGGACCGATCTGATGACACCGATCGGGATCTCGGTGGGTGCCCGGGGGCTCGTGTCCATGATCCTGGCCGCAGCGGCGTTCGCCTGGTCGGGCAGTGTCGCCTGGGCCGGCGCAGGGATCGCTCTCGGTCATGCTGTCCCGTTCTTCCTCTACGACCTCCCATATCTGAGACCTTCCACCGCCCCACCCGGGGAGAGGTGGGCGGCCTCGTGGCCGTCGATCAGACGTCTCACGGTCGCCGCCCTCCCGCTCGGTCTCTTCGCCTTCCTCATGTCGCTCAGCGACAACATCCCCCGACTCGTGCTCGGGCAGGAATGGGGTCTGGCGGAGCTGGGTGTGTTCGCCAGCTTCGGCTACGTGGTGACCGGGGTCACCGCAGTGACACGGGCGCTGGACAGCGCGGCCAGCCCCCGCATCGCCCGGGCGCTCGCCCGGCGCGACCTGGGGATGGTGAGACAGAGGATCAGGGGCCTCACCATGGTCGCCTCGCTGATCGGGGCGTTCGGCCTGGCTCTCGCCGTCACGATCGGCGCCCCGTTCCTCGACCTCGCGTTCGGGCCCGAGTTCGCCGCCTACTCCACCGAGTTCGCCTGGATGGCGGTCTACGGCTGGATGGTGCTCGTATTCGCCGGATGGACCGTGACCTTGGTGGCGGCTCGCAAGTTCAAGGAGCAGATGTACATCCAGATCGCCACGGTCCTCACGGTGCTCCTGTCGGGATTTGCGCTCATCCCGTCCTTCGGTCTGATGGGGGCCGTCGGTTCCCTCCTGGCCGGGGGTCTGGTCAGGCTGGTGCTCACGGCATCCGTGATCCGCAGGGTGATCCGGGGGGTCCCCGAGATGGTCGAGCGGCCAGGCGTCGCTCAGGAGGGGCCGAGTGTCGGCTGAGCAGGGTTCCGCCTGGCCGGGTCTCTTGAAGGACCTCGACTCGATCCATCCCGGCATCGGTGTCTGGAAGAACGCCGGCCAGGCCCTCTCCGGGGAGGGGGACGTCGACTACCTGGCGCCGCGGTGGTGCTGGCCCCAGATCGCCGCCGTCTTCGCCTCCTGGGCCGAGACCCAGGGTTTCGAGCATCTGCCGCCGTGTCTGCACCGTCCCTGGGCCATGTACCTGATCGCCGTCGACCCCGAGCGCGGCCGTCTCATGCAGCTGGACGTGCGGGAGAGCCTCATCCTCGGTCGCGCCGTGATCCTGGACGCCGAGGACGTGGCGACCCTGCTCCAAGACAGCCCGCTCGGCTTCAAGACGTTGCGCCCTGGCGCCGAGGCGACGCTGAAGCTGCTCAGCAAGTGCATCGACGGGCGGGGCCGGCTCGACGCGGCTCGTCTGGTCGAGGAGTCGGTGCCGGCCGGGCTCGATGCAGACCTGGAGGGCGCCCGGTCGATGGCGCACCTGCTCCATCGGGGTGGTGCGACCGCTGAACGGCTGGTGATGTCGATCGCCTCCGGCAACCCGGGCCGGTCGGCCGCCCGGCAGCTCATGGGTCAACTGGCCCTGGGCGCCTTCTCATCGCCAGGAGCCCTGGTGGCGCTGGCCCGATACCGATGGCGAAGGCGGTCCTGTCCGGTGCTCCGTCGGATCCTGCAACACGGCCAACGCCTCCCCCCCGATCTCGAGCGATGGATCGACGAGGCTCGTCTTGGCCACGACACCACGGCGCACGACCCGGGCCGGGGCAGGGGCATGTACCTCATGCTTGTCGGCCCCGACGGCGTGGGTAAGACGACCCTTCGCCAAACGCTGACCCGGAGCCTGGCCGAGGAGCACCGGGTTTGGAGTGGCCGCTTGTCGGGGCCTTTCACCGGGTCTCGCCGACGGCGGGCAGAGCCGGGGCGCACCCGGGCAGGTGCCGGCCGCTGGTGGATCCCTTCCTGGGTCAAGGTCCTCTACCTCTACCTGGATGCATGGTCGCGATGGATGACCTGGACCAGGCGATGGATCGAGGGCGGAGGATGGGTGGTCACCGAGCGCGGGTGGTGGGACATCGCCGTCTACCCGGAGAGATACAGGGTGAGAAGGGTCGGCCGGCTCCACCGGGCCCTCGGAGCCTTGCCCCCCCATCCCGACCTGATCCTGGTGTTGGAGACGGATCCGGGCACGGTCCTCGCCAGAAAGGACGAGCTGTCCCCGGACGAGATCCGTCGTCAGGCCGAGCTCTGGCGCTCGGTGCTGCCCCGCCACCAGCCGCGGCTCTACCTCGACGCTTCCGAGCCGGTCGACACCCTGACCGAACTGGCGCTCGCCGCCATCGAGCGGGCTCCCGCTTCATCGCGGGTCGTCGCGGGCTCATGGTGAAAGGGAACGTGACGAGGGAGGCCAGACGTGGCGAGCACTGGGTGCTCGTGTCCGACGGCGCCGACGCCGGCACCCGGGACTGCGTGGTCGCCATCAGAGCCTTGGCCGAGGCCGGCTACAAGGTCGCGGTCACCGTGCGTTCGGAGCGGCCGCTCCTGTCCCGACACGTGAGTCGCACGGTGCCGGCCGACACCGAGGACCTCGGCGGTCTGATCGAGCGGGAGATGTCCAGTGGTGAGTACGACGCCTTCATCCCCGCCTCGGAGACGGTGGTCCTCGCCATGAAGGCCCAGGTCCCAATGCTCCTGGACAAGGCGAAGACCACGCGCCGGGCACGCGAGGTGGGTATCCCGGTGCCCGACGAGACGGTCTTCGAGAACGCGTCGCAACTCCTGGCGGCGGCACCCGACCTCAGGTATCCCGTCGTGGTCAAGCCGGCGGTGCGGACCTTCAAGGCCTTTCGCGCCGACTCCGCGGCCGAGCTCGCCGCGGTGCCTGCCGACGCCGGCGAGCTGATCGTGCAACCCTTCCTCGATGGGCAGATGTCGGCGATCGCCGGTGTGATGTGGGACTCGCGCATGCACAGCTCGACCACCGAGAGATGGGAGCGCATCTGGCCCCTGGACTGCGGCCTGGCGGCCTGGGCGGTGACGACATCGGGTTCCGACCGCTTGGCCAACGCCCTCGCCGAGCTGATGGCGGGTTACTCGGGTCTCTTCGTGGCGCAATTCGTCGACGGGCATCTCATCGATCTGAATCTCAGGGTCCACTCATCGCTGCCGCTGGCGGTCAAGGCCGGCGCCAACCTGGCGGCGATCTACGCCGACCTGGCGCATGGCTTGTTCCCCAGACCCCGTCAGGCCGAGCCCGGCCACACCTTCCGTTGGATATCGGGTGACGTGAAAGGGACCGTCGCCTCGCTTCGGTCCGGAGCCATGACGCTCTCGGAGGCCGTGCACCACCTGTCGCCGGTGGGGGGCACGGTCCATTCGATCTTCTCCTGGAATGACCCGGCCCCGATGCTGGCCCGTCTCGGGTCACGTCTCGCCCCTCGACCGGATCGACCGGGAACATGACCGCCGGACCGGAGTCGGCCAAAGCCGACGTCTCCGCCCTGATCCTGGCGGGCGGCCGAGGGGAGCGTCTCGGGGGACGGCCGAAGGCGTTGCTGGAGGCGGGTGGGGAGACATTGCTGGAGAGGGTGGTGACACAGGCGGAGGCGCACGCCTCCCAGGTCGTCGTCGGCCTCCCCGTGGAGTTGGTCGCCACCGGCGCGGACATCCTCGGCGCCAGGGCAATGGTCATCGAGGGTGGCGAGACGAGACAGGGGACTTTTCGCAACGCGTTCGACAAATCCGGTGGAGAGATCGTCGTGGTGCACGACGTGGCGCGGCCCTTTGCCTCCCCCAGGCTCTGGGAGTCGGTGATCGCCGGTGCCAGGGAGCACGGTGCCGCGGCGCCGGCGGTGGCTCTGCCCGTCCGCGACTCGCTGGCGGTCCGCGAAGGAGACTGGTTGGGCTCACCGGTCGACCGTGAGGCCCTGGTCGCCATCCAGACGCCCTATGCGTTCCGCCGGTCGATGCTCGCCGAGGTCCTGGACGCCGCCGACGCACGTGGCTGGGTCGAGAACAGTGTCACCACCCTGGTGACACTGAGCGGTCGGCGGGTCGCATTGGTTCCGGGGGAAGCCGGGAACACGAAGGTGACCGTCGAGCAGGACTGGGATGAGGCCGCCCGCCGGATCTCCGGCTAACCGGTGACCAGTTTCGCCAGGTCGAGGACACGGGAGCTGTAGCCCCACTCGTTGTCGTACCAGAGCACCATCTTCAACAGGTGATCACCTGACATCCTGACCCAGTTGAGATCGATGACAGCCGAATAGGGCTCACCGGCATAGTCGATGCTGACCCGCGGCTCGTCGTTGAGATGGACATATGGGGAGCCGTCGAAGCGACGGCTGATGATCGATGCGACCTCGTCGGCGCTGCCGGGCCGGTCGAGCTGCAATGACAGGTCGGCGATCGAGACGATGCTCGTCGGGGTTCTGAACGAGATGGCGGCGATCCGCCGCTCCAGGTCGGGGAGGATCGGCTTGAGCGCGGTGATCGCCGTGGTCTCCTTGGCGATCATGTTCATCACACTCGAACGGCCCAACGCGTACTCGTTCCAGTAGGCCCCGGGGAACCTCTGCCATCCGACGGGCCCGTCGACCACGTTCTGATAGGAGAGCCAGGGGTGCAAGGTGGTGACCAGGCCCCCGGCGACCCCGAACTCCTCCTCGAGGGCGACCAGGACATGGGCGATCGCGTTGGCGTCGCAGATGGTGGCGGACACAACATGATCGGCGGCCGGGTCGTACTCGTGGTCGTTCACCCCCATGATCACGTAGCGATCGACCTCGTCGGGGGGAGAGTGGGTGATCAGGACCTTGGAGACCCGTTCCGACTCGATGAGCTTGCGAGCGCCGAGGACGTTGTCGTGGACACCGGTGGCGTCCACCACCACGTCGACGTCGTAGTCCTCCCAGGGGACGTCCACGATGGAGTGCTGGGAGTGAAAACCGACGAACTTGCCCTGCAGGGAGAGGCCGCGCTCGCTGTGCGACTCGGCCCTGGGGCTGGGCCTGCCGTAGGTGGAGTCGTAGTTGTAGAGGTAGACGAGATTCTCCCGATCGGTCAGATCGTTCACCGCAACGATCTCGAATCCGGGTCGCTGCGCGGTGATGCGCGCCAGACAGCGCCCGATCCGCCCGAAACCGTTCAAACCGATCCTGACGTCCCGGTTCACCAGGGTCGCCTGCCGTGTCGCAGAAATCTCATCGAAATGTCTCGCCACCGGGGATCGAGCGAGCCCTCTCTGACGCCTCCATTGCCCCGAGGCCCAATTCTTCAATCAATCTCTGGTAGACGCGGGGAGACGAATCACCGTCTCGAAACGTGTGAAAGCGCTCCCGGACCCTCTCGTAGTCGTCCCGCCATGGGCCGAGCCCTGACGTCGACGCCGCGATGAGGGCATCCCCCAACTCGGCGAACGTGGCGCACTTCGGTCCCGGTGTCACCTCCTCGATCGGGTAGAGGAGTGACCGGTCGGTCACGTATGCCGTGAAGTCGGGGATGAAGTAGATGATCGGCTTGCCCACGAGAAGCATGTCGAACGCGACACTCGAGTAGTCCGTGACCAGCCCGGTCGAGCTGGCGTAGAGGTCGGTCGGCTCCGACTCCGGGCCCACCCAGATGAGACGCTCCCACTTCCGCCTCTCATCGGCTGGCGGCAGCCCTGCCCGGTGGAAGTCGACGAAGTGGAGCTTGACGTAGATGTCGACGTCGGCGCGTCGAGCCTGCTCGTTGAGCTTCCCCCAGGAGTTGATGTAGTTGGAGCGGTCTCGGAAGGTGGGCATGTAGAGGAACACCGGGCGTGGGGAGCGTCGCATCGCCTCCGTCACGGCCCGGGCGGCCCCATTCGGCTCGCCCTCATGCAGCATCTTGTCGTGACGAGGGAAGCCGGTGATCCAGACCCGGTCGGGCGAGATGTCGAAGAAGGCGACGGCCTGGTCGGCGTGCTCGGGCGAGGTCGCCAGGCACCAATCGGGCTTGCTGAGATGCCAGGGGATGAGGATGGCCCAGAGCAGACGCTGCCACCACCTGCCGTGGAAGAGCTTGAACAGGTGATGGCCCCTGTTGTCGATGGCGCGCTCGATCTTCTTGATGCCCACTCCGTGACGGAGAAGGAGCTTCCTGGCCCCGCGGGACACCCAATGGTTCACGTCGTTGGTGAGACCGTCGTACAGAAATACCCCGGCCCTGGCCGAGGTCATCCAACCGGCGAGCGAGGACCGTGACTCGGCGCGCAGGCCCTTGGCCCTCAGATCACGGACGATCTCGGGGTCGGCGCTCACCCAGACACATCGCGGCGCATCGCCGAGTCCGGACACGTACTCGAAGAAGGCGCCCGCATTGTCGCCGGCCAGCCTTCCCGACCAGCTCCCGAAGACCCACAGGGTCTCGTCCCGGGGGATGAGGCCACTCAGGAAGTAGGCCGCGAACTGGAACGGCCTCAGCGCCAGATCCAGTATTCGATTGACACCCTGCCCCATCATGCCGGGAGAACATCTACCCGTTGAAGCTCGCCCGGAAACGACCGGGAGTGGATCGGCGAAAACTGTCTAGCGCGGTTTGCGAAGGAAGCCGCCGCGGTAAGGAACGGTTTCGAACCCAGGCGAGGTGACAGACCGGCGTGTTCGATTGTCGACGCCGGCCGTTGAGCACCCGCGGCAATTGCGCAATCTGATTGGAGAAGGGGGGTCGACTCTTGGCTCACAGAACCGATGGAGAGTTGCAGGGGCGGGACCTGTCGGACCTGATGTCCAGGCACTTCACCCCGATCCTGATCACGGTGGCCCTGGCCTTCAGTCTCTTGGGCGGGCTGATCGGGGCCAGCAGGTCCAATCAATACTCCGCCAACGCCTCGGTCACGTTGGGGACCTCGACCCAGCAGGTCTTCGCCGACGGCTTCGGTGCCGAGCGGGAGAACGTCGAGGAGTACGTGGCGAGCCAGATCGAGGTGCTCGGCTCGCTGGAGGTGGCGCGTCGTGCCGAGGCCCTTCTCCAGGGCGGGCCCTATACCCCATCGGTCGATGAGATCCAGGCGAGCACCGAGGTGGGCGCCGTCGGTCTCGGCACCGAGATCGGGGTCACCTATGGCGCCGAGTCGGCCGACGATGCCGTTGCCGGCGCCAATGCGGTGATCGAGGGTTACCGGGAGCTGATGCAGCAGCGTTGGGCCGACGTACATGCCGCCGCCATCGAATCCGTGACCGGGACCCTGGAGGCTGCCGAGGCCGAGACCCAGGAGCTCCTCGACGAGACTCGGGCTGCACCCGGGGGTGAGGAAACGGACCTCACCTCGGAGATGCTCGAGATCATCGCCGAGCTCGGTGAGATCGATGCCACCATCGTCGACGGTGCCACACTGGAATCCCTCGAGGCCCTGGACATCCGTCGCGGTCTGCTGGCGACGCAGGTGGACGCATTCGAGACGGTTTTGGCAGAGCAGCAGGAGGCGAGCCGACTCTCAGCCGCCTCGGCCCGGCTGGAGGCTTCCCTGGTCAGGGAGGCTCGTCTTCGCGACCGGTTGATCGAGCTCGAGGTCGACTCCCGGATGGACGGTGACGGGATCCTCTTCGCCACGCCTGCGGAGTCGGCCGTCGCCGGCGCAGCCGGGTGGCTGCTCTCGGGGATTGCCGGCCTGGTGCTGGGGGCGTTCGTCGTGCTGGGCCTGGCCTATTGGCTGCACCGCGATGTGACCAGGATCGAGTCACCGGCCGATGCCCGCCGTCTGCTCGGCTATCCGCTGCTTGGGGTCATCTACCCCTCGGGCAGTCGGCAGTCCGGTGGCTTCGCATCTCCCAGTCTCCACAGCTCGCCCGAGGTGCTCGCCGGGATCAGGTCCCGTGCCTCCGGCCCGGAGGCGCAGGTCTTGGGTCTGGTGGGCGTGGACGACGACTCGATGCGCACCACTACCGCGGTCGGCCTCGCCACGGCTTTCGCCGACGACGGAATGAGCGTCCTCGTCGTCGACGGCAACCTCGACCTCACCGCCGATAGGGACGGACTGGCGACCGCGAAAGGCCTCGCTGACTTCGCTAGCGGGATGCCACTCGACACGGTGATAGAGCCGAGGCAGACCGCCTCCGGCTCCAGGTTCCACGTCCTCGGCGCCGGCCGGCCCGAGGTCATCGACACCTTGCAGACCGCAGACCTGCGAGCCGCCCTCCGTGGCGTGGCCGGCTCATACGACGCAGTGATCGTCGACCTGCCCTTCTCTTCGCTCAGGGGATTGACCAGCGACGGCTTTTCCGAGCTGAGCTGCCTTCTCGTGGTCGAGCACGAGAGCCGGGTGAAGCCGGTCAAGGGCCTTCTGCGGGATTTCGAGGAGACGGACTTGGAGCCGGTCGGGTTCGTGTACGCATTCAACGGGGTCACCGATTCGGTTCCGGTGGGCTCCGGCCCATCTTGACCCATATGGAGTTGTCATCGCCAGGCTGTTGATCGCCTCGCAACCGGCCTCGGGAGGGGTGGCCGTCTGTGTGTCCCACCAAGTGCGTGCCGCGCTGGATCGGGGCTATGACGTGACCGTGGTCTGTCCTCCCGTCGATCGAGGGCCCCTCGCCGAATGGGTGAGCTCGGCCGGCGCCGATCACAGGGAGCTGGACATGACCCGTGCCCCGGGCCCGAAAGACATCCGCCATGCCCGGGCCCTGCGCCGGCTGATGTCCGGTGTCGACATGGTCCATGCCCACTCCTCGAAGGCAGGCGCCCTCACCAGGCTCGCAGCCATGACCATGAGGGAGCACCCCCCGATCGTGTTCAGCCCGCATGCCTGGTCATGGCTGGTCGGGGGGACGATGAGCCGCGTCTACATCTCGGTCGAGCGTTTCCTGGCGCCCCAGACCGATGTGTTCGTCGCGGTCGGGGAGCGGGAGGCGTCCCTGGGCCGGGAGGTGCTGCCCAGAGGCGAGATGATGGTCGTCCCCAATGGTGTCGACACGGAGTTCTGGGCACCCCAGGGGCCGCTCGCCCCCCGCTCGCCGGGTCGAATGGTGGTTTGTGTCGGGCGTCTCTCCAGACAGAAGGGCCAGGACATCGCGATCGAGGCGCTGGCCCGGCTGGGGCGAGACGACGTGGTGCTGCGACTCATCGGTGACGGCCCCGACCGGGAGGAGCTCATCCGACTCGCCGACATCCTCGGTGTCTCCGACCAAGTGGAGTTCTGGGGGGCGGTTCCGGATCCGGATCGTCATCTCCGCGCCGCCGACATCGTGGTGGTGCCGTCGCGTTGGGACGGCATGTCCCTTGCCCTGCTCGAGGCGATGGCTGTCGGTTCGGCGATCGTGGCCACCGATGTCGCCGGGGCCGAGGTCCTCGGCGACGCCGGAATCGTGGTCCCGGTGGAGGACGTCGAACGTCTCACGTCGGCCATCGACTACCTGCTCAACGAGGAGCACCGGCGTCGCGGTCTCGCCGCCGAGGCCCGGCGGGCGTCGCTCGAGCATTCGCTCGAAGACAGCCTGAATGCGGTGGTGTCTGTTTGGGAGTACGCGTTGGCGAACTACCCCCGGCGCAGGTGAGACGTAGCCGGACGATGACACGCCACTCCTTCCTCATATACGCCAACCGGTCCGGCTCGACACTCCTCTCTGCGCAGCTCTCCAAGCGCATCGACCCCGACCGGCTGCTGGTTATCCCCGAGTTCCGTCTGATCGAGTTCCTGTTCGAGTTGGGCGACGTCAAGGCCAGACAGCTGAAGCCGTCGTCGATGCGCTCGATGGTCGCCGACGATCGGCAGATCACCGCGAATCTCGGCCTGAGGCCGGAGGAGTTGATGGCGGTGCTGCGGCCGACGGTGGGCGGGGGCATCGCCGCCAAGCTCGAGGCGATCCTGAGGGCATACATGAGGCGCAACTCGCTCCCCGGCGAGCCGGAGGTCGTCATGTGGAAGTGGGGCGACGCCGCCACGTACGTCTACGCGATCAAGCCCGTGTTCCCCGATGCCCGGTTCGTGCACGTCATCCGGGACGGCCGGGGCGTGGTCAACTCGCTGCTGACCACGGAATCCCCGTATTTCCCGGGCGAGAATCTCGCCAGGGGCAGCACCCTCTACGGAGCCCATCACTGGAAGTCGTCGTTGCGACGCAACACGCGGCCACGGCAAGCAGGGCTCGACCTCATCGACGTTCGCTATCACGACCTCGTCCGGGCACCCGAGGAGGTCTGTCGCGTGGTCGGGAGGTTCCTGGGTCTCGAGGCGGAGCCGGTGGGGGAGCCTGCCGAGCCCACGTTCCGCGTCTCCGCCACCGAGCAGGGGATCCACCCATTGGTGAACGAGAGCCCGGTTTCGGAGCGGATTGCAGGCTGGGAGAGGGAGCTCGACCCGTGGCGCCGGTATGTCGTGGAGCACACCGCCGGGCCGGAGTTGGAGGCCCTGGGTTACGAGATCGGCCCTACCCGGGTCTCCCGGGTCAAACGGATCGCCTGGCTGACGCGCGCAGAGATCGAGCGATTCCTGGGCTACTCGAGCTGGATGCTTCGGCGGCTGCGCCGCTACGGGGCTCGACTCGTCATGCGTCTGCTTCGGCTGCGGGTGAGGGCCTGGCTGGCGACGAGACGCACGCTCGGCGATTCGTAGCATTCGACGACGAGAGTTCGTGTTTGGCCACCGCCTCGCCATGGGTAACCGGCCGGTTCGTCATCCCAATGGGGGCTCTCTGATCCATGGCGCAAAATCCCCGCGACCGGTCCAAGCACCGCAACGTGACATCTCACGGCACGACGTGTGCGAGGTGATCACATGAACGACCATCTGATATCACCCCATGGGGGCGAGCTCGTGGAGCTGCTCGTCGACGAGGAGAGGGCCGACGAGCTCCGGGCCAAATCCCTGGGCTGGCCCTCGATCGACCTGAGTCGTCGCCAGCTCTGCGACTTCGAGTTGCTGGCGAACGGTGGCTTCTCCCCGCTTCGTGGGTTCATGACACGTCCCGACTACGAGAGCGTGTGCAGCCACATGCGGCTGGGCAGCGGTGAGCTGTGGCCGATCCCGATCACACTGGACGTGGGCGAGTCGGAAGCCGA
Organism: Acidimicrobiia bacterium; assembly: GCA_035550735.1. Classification (GTDB taxonomy): domain Bacteria; phylum Actinomycetota; class Acidimicrobiia; order Spongiisociales; family ZC4RG35; genus JANQRA01. The sequence continues at coordinate 30,478 of DASZOM010000004.1, forward strand.
GCAGATCTCCCTCGGCTCCGAGGTCGCATTGCGAGACCCCGAGGGCTTGATGCTCGGCATGCTGACAGTCGAGGACATGTGGCGCCCCGACAAGATCGCCGAGGCCCAGGCAGTGTTCGGAACCACCAACAAGGACCACCCCGGAGTCGCCTACCTGGAACATGAGGCCGGCCCTGTCTACCTGGGCGGTCCCGTCGAGGCCGTGTCGCTGCCGGTGCACTACGACTATCGCAATCTGCGTCGCACCCCTGCCGAGCTCAGGGAGGAGTTCGCCACCCGGGGCTGGTCCAGGATCGTCGCTTTTCAGACCCGCAACCCGATGCACCGGGCTCACGTGGAGCTCACCAACAGAGCGGCCGCCGAGCACGGGGCCAACCTGTTGATCCACCCCTCGGTGGGCATGACCAAGCCGGGTGACGTGGACCACTACACGAGGGTCCGTTGCTATCAGGCGGTCCTCGGCCGCTACCCGGAGAACACGGCCACCCTCTCCCTGTTGCCGCTGGCGATGCGGATGGGAGGTCCGCGCGAGGCCCTGTGGCACGCCATCATCCGCAAGAACCACGGCTGCACCCATCTGATCGTCGGGCGCGACCACGCCGGTCCCGGCTCCGACTCGGAGGGAAACCCCTTCTACGGGCCCTACGAAGCACAGGAGATGCTGCGCCGGCACCAGGACGAGGTGGGCGTGACCATGGTCGACTTCCGGATGCTCGTCTACAACCCGGACACCGACTCATATCTCCCGGTTGACGAGGTCACCGAAGGGATGCGAACCCTCAGCATCTCAGGCACAGAGTTGAGAGAGCGTCTCACCGAGGGGAGCGAGATCCCGGACTGGTTCACCTACCCCGAGGTGGTCGCCGAGCTGCGGAGGACGCATCGGCCCAAGGGCCGGCAGGGCTTCACCGTTTTCTTCACCGGGCTGTCCGGGTCGGGCAAGTCCACCATCGCCAACGCCCTGATGGTGAAGCTGCTCGAGGTCGGCGGTCGTCACGTGGCGCTGCTCGACGGTGACATCGTCCGCAAGAACCTGTCCTCAGAGCTCGGGTTCTCTCGCGAGCATCGAGACCTGAACATCGAGCGGATCGGGTACGTCGCCTCCGAGATCACCAAGAGCGGCGGTGTCGCCATCTGCGCGCCGATCGCCCCCTACGACGTCACCCGCAAGAAGGTGCGGAGTCTCGTCTCCGAAGGCGGTGGCTTCGTGATGGTCCACGTCTCCACGCCCCTCGAGGTCTGCGAGGAGCGTGACCGAAAAGGCCTCTATGCCAAGGCCAGGGCGGGGATCATCCCCGAGTTCACCGGCATCTCCGACCCCTATGAGGAGCCGGACGATGCCGAGGTCACGATCGACGCCTCGGTCGTCAGACCGGAGCAGGCCATCGACGAGGTGATCCGGCATCTCGAGCGATCGGGATATCTCACCTCCGCCGAAAACGCGTAGCCGGTCATGACCTGGGAGGCGTGGTTCACGTTGGCCGTCACGCTGATGGTCCTCTTCCTCCTGGCCCGGGACCTGGTCGCACCGTCGGCGGCAATGGCGGGTGGCATGGTCGCCGTGCTGATAGCCGGGGTGGTGACCCCCTCCGAGGCCTTGTCGGGATTCTCCAACCCGGCTCCGGTGACGGTGGCCGCGCTGTATGTGCTCGCCAGGGCCGTCGAGAAGACGGGTGCCCTGACCCCGTTGGTGCGTCATGCCATGGGGGACGGTGGGAACACCCGGCGCACCCTCGCCCGGTTGACGGTGCCCACGGCATTGGTCTCGGGCTTTCTGAACAACACACCGGTGGTCGCCATGCTCATGCCCGAGGTGACTTCATGGGCTCGCCGTCAGGAGAAGTCACCCTCGCTGTTCTTGATGCCGCTCTCCTTCGCCGCGCTTCTCGGAGGTGTGATCACCCTGATCGGCACGTCGACCAACATCGTCGTCTCCAGCCTTCTCGCCGAGAGTGGTCTCGAGCCCTTCGGCTTCTTCGAGCTGGGCCAGGTCGGCTTGCCCATGGCGATCGCCGGAGTCCTGCTGCTGGTAGTCCTCGCCCCGTTGATCCTCGACGAGCGAAAGTCCGCCTCCGAGGGGTCACGTCGGGGATCCCGGCCCTTTGTCGTCGAGATGGTCGTGGAGGACGGCGGGGCACTCGACGGGACCGGGGTCGAAGCAGGCGGGCTACGCCATCTTCGCTCCTCGTTCCTCGCCGCCATCGAGAGGAAAGACGAGGTCTTCTCGATGGTAGGCCCTGACACCAAACTCCGGGCAGGCGACCGGCTCCGCTTCGTGGGCGATGTCACCGACGTGGTGGAGCTGCAGAACATTCGAGGTCTCACCTCGCCCGAGCAACCCCATGTCCTCGCCATGGACTCGGACGCCCGATATTTCGAGGCGGTGGTCGGGCACCAATCCCCTTTGGTGGGCCGGACCCTCAAGGAGGTCGGATTCCGGGGCCGCTATCAGGCGGTGGTGATGGCAATCCATCGCGCCGGCCAGCTCGTCGACGCCAAGCTGGGCGAGGTGCCCCTCCGGGTCGGCGACACGCTGCTGGTCCTCGCCGACGTCGGCTTCCGGGAGCGGTGGCGGGATCGGGGCGACTTCCTGCTGATCTCCGGCCGGGAAGGCACCAAGCCGGTGCGGCGGAGCAAGACCATCGCCGTGGCTGGGGTCGGTTTCGGGATAGTCATCCTCGCCGCCACGGGTCTCGTCGACGTTCTCGAGTTGAGCCTGATCGGGGCGCTCCTCCTGGTCGCCTTTGGCGTGCTGTCACCCGCCGAGGCGCGAAGTGCGGTCGACCTCGACGTGATCCTGGTGATCGCCACCGCCTTCGGACTCGGGGCGGCCATGGAGAAGTCAGGCTTGGCGACCGTCATCTCCGACGGGCTGATAGCCAGCTTCGGGGCAATCGGGGACGTGGGTGTCCTGCTCGGGATCACGGTGGCGACGGTCGTCCTCACCGGGCTGATCACCAACAATGCCGCCGCCCTCCTCATGTTCCCCATCGCCCTGTCGGCATCCGCTAGCACAGGTTCGGATGCCCGAGCGTTCGCTGTCGCCGTGGCCATCGCCGCCTCCGTGGACTTCCTGACCCCGATCGGGTACCAGACGAACACGATGGTCTACGGGCCGGGCGGGTATCGGTTCTTCGACTACACGAAGCTGGGGGCACCCCTGACCTTGCTGGTGATCGTCATGATCGTGCTGCTGGTCCCGACCTTCTGGCCGCTGCGATGAGTGTGGTGTCGACACTTGCGAGCAGGGCGGACCACGAGCTGGCGAGGGCGATCGCATCGCACACGGGAACCGCCCTGATGGGGCTGCGCAAGGAGGCCGAGGGCAGCATCGACTCGGACACCCTGCGCACCGAGGCAGACCGTATGGCCAACGAGATCATCATCGAGTCACTGCAGGCAAGGATCGCCGACGGAGATGGGCTTCTCTCCGAGGAGAGTCCCGACGACCTGGGTCGGCTCGATCGAGAGAGAGTGTGGATCGTCGACCCGCTGGATGGCACCCGGGAGTTCGGCGAGCCGGAGCGTACCGATTGGGCGGTCCACGTCGGGCTGGCGGTGGACAACGTCGCCACCGTGGGTGCGGTCGCCCTCCCCGCCATGGGCACGGTCGTCTCGACGGGCGATCCCCCCCATCTTCCCGAGTCGAATTCGGCCCCGGTGAGAATGGCGGTAAGCCGAACCCGTGCCCCGGAGCAGGCCGAGCTGCTCCATGAGAAGCTCGGCTATGAGATCGTGGCGATGGGCTCGGCGGGCGCCAAGGCCATGGCGGTCGTCCGCGGTGAAGTGGACGCGTACGTCCACGCCGGTGGCCAGTACGAATGGGACTCCTGCGCTCCCGCCGCGGTGGCGGCGGCCTCCGGCCTCCACGTGAGCCGGCTCGACGGCTCGCCGCTGCGCTACAACCAGGCGAACCCCTTTCTGCCCGATCTCGTCATTTGCCGCCCCGAGCTGGCCGAGTCGATACTCGTCGCGTTGGATCGATAGATGGCCAGGAGAGGCGGGTGCCAGGTGATCCCACGGTGTCGTCCCGGTGGGCGATGACCCTCAAGCAGCGCATCCTCGACGAGATCGCTGACGGCGGGCCAGTGCCCTTCGAGCGCTTCATGGAGATCTCGCTCTACGACGACGACGGCTTCTTCGGGGGCTCCGACTTGCGCTCGCAGAAGGCGGGAGACTTCCTCACCTCCCCCGAGGTGAGCGATCTCTTCGGCGAGACGCTCGCGGTCTACGTCGACCGGATGCGATCACGAATCGGCGAGCCTTTCCAGCTCGTCGAGGCCGGGGCCGGGTCGGGCTCCCTGCTTCGCCCCCTGCTCGCGGTGGTTGACGTGCCTGCACTCGCCGTGGAGCGCTCGCCGGCCGCCCGCCGGGCCCTCGCCGGAGTCGCCCCGGTCGGCGAAGAGCTCCCCTCCAGGATCCGCGGGGTCGTGATCGCCAATGAGCTTCTCGACAACCTGCCGGTGGCTCTCGCTCAGCGGATCGACGGGGCGTGGAGGGAGCGTTGGGTTGGCCGCGAAGGAGAGCAATTGGAGCTCGTCGACACCGAGCCCAGACCCGAGGTGCTCGATTGGCTGGAGGCCTACGCCGGTCCGGTTGGCGAGGGCGGGTGGGTCGAGGTGCAACTCGAGGCGCGACGCTGGGTGTTGGACGTGCTCGATCGTCTCGAGGCGGGCGCGATCCTCCTCATCGACTACGGCGACAGCGCCGAGAACCTGCTGCCCCGTCGTCAGGACGGGACGCTCCGCACCTACCGGTCTCATCACCTCGGCCCCCACCCCCTCGACGAGCCGGGGGAGACCGACATCACCTCGGATGTCAACTTCAGTGCACTCCTCGACCTCCGTCCCGGGATACGGCTGCATCGTCAGGACGACTTTCTCGCCGGGCTCGGCCTGCGTGATCGACTCTCCGGGCTCCGCCGCGCCGAGCTGGCGGCAGCCCGCGCCGGCGACGAGATGGAACGTCTCCGACTGCGCACGCAGGTCACCGAGGTCGAGACCCTGCTTCATCCCCGTGGTCTGGGCGACTTCCGTGTTCTCGAGATCGGCGTCGACGGGGAAACCGCACAGGTGTCGTGAGACGTCCAATGGACATGATGGCCCGCAGACACCTGATAGCGGTGCTGGCAGTCGCCACGCTCGTCGCCTGTGGTGGGGGCCCTGCCAGCCCGGCGACGTCCACCCCGACGACCGCTCCGGGCGACACCATCACGACGAGCGCCCAGACAGCCACGACTACTTCACTCGCCCTGGGCGGTACCGTCACAGAAGACGACGAGGTGATCGAGGAACAGATGACACTGGTGCTTCAACAGGCGATCGCCGATCTCGCCGATCGTCTCGGCGTCGCCGAGGACGAGATCAAGACGGAGTCGGTGGCCTCGGGGATCTGGTCCGACGCCAGTCTGGGCTGCCCGGATCCCGGCGAGATGTACGCCCAGGTGATCACCCCAGGGGTCAGGGTGATCCTGTCGCACGACGGCAACACCTACTCCTACCACCAGGGTGGCTCGGTGGAGGTATTCCTCTGTGAGGACCCGGACGAGGATTCCTTCCGCGGTGTGGAAGGCGACGTCCTGATCCCGCCTCCCGGATACGACGAGTGAGGTGAGCGAAGAACAGGGGCCCGGTGAGACCGGGCCCCTGATCTCATCACCTCAACAGCTCAGTTCCGGGTCACCTCCCCCGAGAAGCTGAAGATCGACGTCCCGGCGAACTGATCGCTGGTGACGTAGACGTAGTTGGTGTACTCGCCTCTTCGTTGTCCGACGGCGTCGAACGTGATGGTGTGGGTCTCTCCGGCCGCGCCGGGGACTCCCACGACCCGCAGTTCGGTGCCCGTCACAGGCAGGCTGCCCTCGCCGTCGAAGTACCAGTTGGCGCCTCGATTGCCGAAGGCGTTCTCCGCACCGACGGTGAGGAACCCGAGGTCTCCCTCACCGACCGCGCCGTAGGTGTAGGAGATGTCTTCAACACCGTTGACACCGATCCAGATCTGGAAGTTCGACGGTGTCCCGTCACTGAACTCGGGCACTGCCTCCCAGTCGAGGATCAGCCAGTCGTTGGTCCCGTCGGTCAGGATCCCGATGCGCAGGGCACCTCCGGACGCCGGGTTGAGGTCCGTCCAGAACGGCGCCAGCACGTTGTTCGGCGGGGCCTCGTCTGGAAGCGACTGGTTGATGAAGTCGACATCCTCGCCGGTGCCACCACCGACCACTGCGTAGCCGTTGCTGACGACGCCGATAGCCGTGTAGGTCTCGCCGGCGTAGACGAACGGGGGAACCGTGAAGTTGGCGATCGACTCGTCGCTGGCGGAGAACGGGGCGATCCCGAACAACGACAGCGGCAGGTAGCCCGCAGGTGTGTTCCCGGTGGCGTCGACGACCGACGGTGTCGGCGGCTCGGCCGGGCCCAGGGTGCCGTTGAATTCGACTGTGTTGCCGTTGGCGTCGGCGCCGACCACCGAGTCCCCAACCAGTCTCAGCTCACCCGGCAACTTGTCGACCACCGTCACTTCGGCCGGCTCGAACGAGTTGTTGGTGACCGTGATGGTGCAGGTCGTCGTGTCACGACGCGCTATCGAGGCGGGATCACAGCTCTTGGCGCCGGGCACGATCGGATCCCTCCGGACGATCGTGATCGGGAAGGTGTGTTCCTCGTCGCCCCGGCTGAACGTGATCCGGGCGGTGCGAACCTCGCCGATGGGCACATCCCTTGCGTCGACGCTGATCGAGAACGTCCGACTGCCGCCTCCCGGCAGGTTGATGTTCTTGGGCACCGACACGTCCAGATCGGACGGTGCCTCCACGCTGGTCCTCCAGTGGGCGCCCCGATTGAGCTCGTTGTGCAGCGTCCGCTCCACCGTGATGGCGCCGGGCATGCTGGGCACGTAGAGGCTCGGGTAGTTGGCGTCCCAGAGGTTGCCCTCCAGCAGTAGGTAGTTCGCCGCCGTCTCGTCGAAGGTGATGCTGGCAGTCCCGGCATCGCTCAGGTCGATCCGACCGGAGCCCATGTCGAAGATGTCCGCCGGCGTGGTCTGGTCCTCCTTGGTGACTCCCTCGGTGAGGGCAGTGGTCATCAGCGCAGACTTGATCTGCCCTGGTGTCCAGTCCGGGTGGGAGGCCTTGACCAACGCGGCCGCGCCGGCATTGTGCGGCGACGACATGGATGTCCCCTGGATCGCCTGGAACAGCTGACCAGGAGGACCGCCGAGGGCGCCCTCCGGCATCGGAGTGTGCCCGGCGAGGATCTGCACGCCTGGCGCGGTGACGTCGGGCTTGGAGACACCCAGGCTCTGTCCGGCCCCACCCCTGCTGGAGAAGGCCGCCATCACGTCACCCTGGACCTCGGTCGCGGTCCCGTCGGGGAAGGTGGCGAGCACCGTCTCGCCGGAGTGGTCGGACATGAACTGGAGCAACTGCGCGCCGGCGTCGTTCTCGAGGTGGACGGTCGGGATGAAGTGGTTGTCTGTTGCCAGACCCTGCAACACAGGGTTGTAGAGCAACAGCCCGGCTGCGCCGCCTTGAGCCACGTTGAAGCTCTTCTCGACGCGTGCAGTCGTCCCACGCTCACAGATCACGATTTGCCCTGTGTAGGTGCCGGCCGCCGCCGGAGTGTTGCAAGTCCCGGCATCGGCGTCGTCGTCGGGCGCCACCACCACCTCGGTCGGCGTGTCGATCCCCTCGGTGATGGTCGCCCCGGTCAGGGCGAGTGTGTCTCCCCCTGCCTCCAGCGACACCGTGCTCAGGAAGTGCCGGTTGGTCGTGCTGGCGCCGACCGTCATGGTCCATGGCTCGCGGTGCCCGACCGTGTCGGCTCCCGGTCCCTCGTTGCCGGCAGACGCCGAGACGAGGACACCCGCTTCATAGGCGGCCAGGAAGGCGAGCGAGACTGCATCCGAATAGGGGGCGTTGCCGCCACTGATCGAGAAGTTGATCACGTCGACGTTGTCGAGGATCGCCTGCTCGACGGCCCGCACCGAGTCGGACTGGAAGCAGCCCTCGAGCCCGCAGACCCGATACATGATGACGTGGGCACGTGGTGCGATGCCGCTGATCACGCCCCGGTCGATGTCGAACAGGGACGCTGCGACGCCGCCGTTGCCTGCCGCCGTGCTCGAGGTGTGCGTGCCGTGACCGTTGGAGTCACGTGCCGAGTCGAACTCGGTCGGGATCAGCCCTTCGACGGCCTTGTAGGTGTCGAGGAAGCTGTAGGCGCCGATCAGCTTGTTGTTGCAGGTGAAGGCGGCATCGTTGGGGTTCGCCGCCGTGTTGCCGAAGTCACAGGTCGATCGGGGCCCGCCTGAGCCGAAGCCGTTGGACCCGGGCACGGTGTGTGGCGCCGGGTATGCCCCACCGACCGGGCTCGGGTCGGCGAATGAGGGGTGCTCGGGCCATATCCCGGTGTCCAGGATGCCCACGATGACACCCTCACCGGCGTTGGCCTGCCCTCCTTGCTGATCCCAGAGGGTGGTGGCGTCGATGAAGCCGGGGCTCACTTCGGTGTCGGGTTGCACGAGGCGGTCGGGGACGATCCGGGCCACCTCGGGAAGGGCGGCGACCCTGGCTGCATCGGTCTCGGTCAGCTCCATGGCCACGCCGTTGAGAGCGACTTGGAAGTCCTGGCCGATCTCGGCCGAGGGTGCGACTTCGGCGACAGTGTCCTTGAAGTCCTCCTGTTCCGCCTCGAGGTGCTCGACGTAGGCACGCGCCGCCTGCGAATCCGCGTCCAAGGGCCGATCGGTGACACTGGGACTCGTTGCCGGGATCCCCGCCACGCCACCGTCATATGTGGCAAGGGGGTCCTCCGAGAGCTGCACCACAACCCGAACGACGTCGTTCGACTTGATGGCGCCCCGGTCCTCCGACTCGAGGGAGATCACCCCCTCGACCGGCTGGAGCTCGCTGCTCTGTGCACCTGCCGTGATGGCAGTGGTGAGCAGGGTGGCCAGGGCGGTCACGAGCAGAAGTGCTCGTCTCATCCGCTTCCTCCTAGTTGTCGGTCCTCCGACCCGGGCCCCAGTCCGGGCGACCCTACACCTCCGTTCCCGGCGTGTGTCACGGAGGGCTTATCCCGGCCCGACAAATAGAATCCGTGTCATGAACAACCTCAAGACGGTCGGGTTGCTCGCCTTCATGACGGCGCTGTTGGCGCTGGTCCTGTCCCTGTTCGACATCGGGCTGAGCTGGATCCTCGTCTTCGTCGTCGGCTTCAACCTGCTCGCCTATTTCTTCTCCGACAAGATGGCGATCGCCGCCACCCGGGCCCGCCCGGTGACCGAGGCGGAGCTGCCTCAGGTCTATGGGATCGTGCGCCGGCTGGCCATGCAGATGGACATGCCCGAGCCCCGGGTCTATCTGATCGACTCGCCTCAGCCCAATGCCTTCGCGACGGGTCGTAATCCGCGCAAGGCGGCAGTGGCCGTGACCAGCGGGATCCTCCAGATCCTGACCAACGAGGAGCTGGAGGGTGTACTCGGCCACGAGCTGGCACATGTCCGCAACCGTGACATCCTCATCGGCTCGGTGGCGGCGATGATCGGTGCCGCGCTGTCCATCGTGGCCCGCATGGGATTCTGGTTCGGCGGTGGGGACAACCGCAACAACCCGCTGGGTGCGATCGGCGCCATCCTCTCGCTGATCATCGCCCCGATCGCGGCGATGCTCATCCAGTTCGCGATCTCCCGGACCCGGGAGTTCCAGGCGGACAAGTCGGGTGCGGAGATCACCGGTCAGCCGTTGCGACTCGCCAGCGCCTTGCAGAAGATCTCGGCGGGCACCGCCCGGATCCCGATGAACGTCAACCCGGCCACCAGCCAGCTTTTCATCGACAACCCCCTCAAGGCGATCCGCGGTGGCGGCGTGATGAAGCTGTTCAGCACCCACCCGCCCGTCGAGGAGCGCATCCAGCGTCTCACCGACATGGCGATGGGGGTCCGCTGACCGACTCTCTCGCGAACCCAGGGTTGTGAGCGCCGCTCAGCGACGCCCACAACCCTGGGTTCGGCGGAGTGGTCGACGGCTTTGGGCACTCTCCGGGGCGGGGCTAATATTGACCATCCGGAAACCGTGCGTTGCTGACGCACGGTTTCGGTGTGCGCCGGGATGTCCGAGCGGCCAAAGGAAGCAGACTGTAAATCTGCCGGCGTAAGCCTACGGAGGTTCGAATCCTTCTCCCGGCACTCGGACGCCCCAGCGTCTGACAACTCATGCCCCCTTAGCTCAGTCGGTAGAGCACTTCCATGGTAAGGAAGGGGTCTTCGGTTCAAATCCGGAAGGGGGCTCCGACGACCGGCTCCGGGCCGGGAGTCTGAGGCGGCGTAGCTCAGTAGGTGAGAGCGCTCGACTCATAATCGAGAGGTCGGCAGTTCGAGTCTGCCCGCCGCTACATCATCGCCGACGCGTACCCTGTCGGCCGCACAACGACATAGGAAGGAAACACCCGACGATGGCCAAGCGGAAGTTTGAGCGGACGAAGCCTCATGTGAATGTGGGGACGATGGGTCATATTGATCATGGGAAGACGACGTTGACGGCTGCGATCACGAAGGTGTTGTCGGAGCGTGTGGGTGGGGATAACGCGTTTATG
>DASZOM010000005.1:0-16028 GCA_035550735.1 Acidimicrobiia bacterium
CCCGACCGGACCCCCTACCCAGCGCCCAAACCAGCACTCCACCCACGACTCCAACAGCTCGTCCCAACCTAGGGGCAGCCGCCCCCGCCTCCGAAGAAGCCCGAAGTGAGATGCGACAAGGTGGGCTCGGATGATCAGCCCGACACGCGATAATGGAGACGCACGACGCCGTCTTCGTATCGGTGCTCGTCGAGGAGCTCGAGGTCGATGCTGATGCCTGAGGGGAGGGCCGGCTTGCCGCCGCCGACGATCAAGGGCCAGACGACGACCTGACATTCGTCGACCAGACCGGCCTCGAATGCCTGGGCGGCGAGGTTTGCTCCGCCGATGATGAGATCGCTCGTCGCCTCGGCCTTCAATCGTTGGACGGCGTCGGGGTCGAAGCTGCCCTCGAGGCGGGTCCTGGCGGTGGGGACCGCGGTCAGGGTCGTGGTGTAGACGACTTTGTCGGCCGCCTGCCAGGCATCCGCGAAGTCGCCATTCAGATCCGACTGTTCGGCGAGGGCAGAGTCGGTTTCCCAGACGGCCATCGTCTCGTACAGCCGTCGCCCGTAGAGGAACGTGCCGGCGGATCTCAGCAAGTCGGTATAGGTCGCGAACAGCTCGTCCCCCGGCTCACCCCAGTCGAAGGTGCCGTGCTCGTCCTCGATGTAGCCGTCGAGGGACATGTTGGTGACGTAGGTCAGCTTGGCCAAGCTCTGGTCCTCCATCGCGGCTTCCTCCTGTCGTGACCACCAGCCTGGTCGAAGCCATCGGCCTTGTCACGTCCCGGCCCGCTCTAGGCCGAAGCCCACACGTCGCGATCTACCCTGTCGCCTCACCCATGGCCATCTACCCGATCAGGACGTTTGGCGATCCCGTGCTCCGCATGAAGACCAGCCCGGTCACGGAGATCACGCCTGCCATCCGCACCATGGTCCAGGACATGATCGAGACCATGTACGAGGCGCCCGGTGTCGGGCTCGCGGCCAACCAGATCGGCATCTCCAAGCGCATCGCAGTCTTCGATGCCAACGACGAGCTGGGGCCGCGAGTCATGGTGAATCCGGAGATCATCGAGACCGCCGGGGAGTTCGAGATGGAGGAGGGATGTCTCTCCGTGCCCGGGCATTGGTGGGAGATCACCCGTCCTGGCTTCTGCCGGGTGAGGGCGCTCGACCTCGACGGCAATGAGGTCGAGTACGCCGGAGACGGCCTCATCGGCCGTGTGTTGCAGCACGAGGTTGCCCATCTCGACGGTGGCCTCTTGATCGACGTCCTCCCCAAGCGGGTGCGAAAGAAGGCACTGAAAGACCTGCGGGACCACGCCCTGGGATACACATGAGTGCTCGTGTGGTGTTCATGGGAACGCCTCACGCCGCTCTGCCCACACTCGAAGCTCTCGTCGATCGTCATGAGGTGGGATTGGTGCTCACCAGACCGGACAAGCCACAGGGGCGCTCTGCCGACCCGGTGCCCCCACCCGTCAAGACCCGGGCGATGGAATTGGGTCTCACCGTCGCCCAGCCGGAGCGCACCCGGGACATCCTCGAGCATCTGGTCGGCCACGGGCCGTTCGCTGTCGGCGTCGTGGTGGCGTACGGGCACATCCTCAGGCCCGAAGTCCTCGAGCTGGCGCCGCACGGCTTTCTCAACATCCATTTCAGCCTGCTCCCGCGCTGGCGGGGAGCGGCGCCGGTCGCCCGGGCACTGATGGCCGGTGACCCCATGAGCGGCGTCACCATCATGAAGATGGACGAGGGTCTCGACACGGGAGCCGTGCTCACAGCACAGGCGGTCGACATCGCAGCTGACGAGACTGCCGGGGAGCTGACAGACCGTCTCGCCCACCTGGGGGCACGCCTGTTGGTCGACTCACTCGATCGATACCTGGCCGGCGAGATGGATCCGGTGCCTCAGTCCGACGAGGGCCTGACCCACGCCGAAAAGCTGGGGGCGGCCGACCGGCCCATCGACCCTGGAGGAGAAGTTGGCGACGTGATCAACCAGGTCCGGGCATTGGCTCCCGAGCCGACGGCGACCCTGAGGATCGACGGTGAGGACCACAAGATCTTCTCGGTGCGAAGATCGGACAACAGCCCTCCGCCGGGGACCTGGCAGATCGTCGAGGGGATGCCACTGGTCGGTTTGGCTGACGGGGGGATCGAACTGGTCTCCCTGCAACCTCCAGGGAAGACTCCCCAGGACGGAGCCGCCTGGGCCCGGGGACGGAGGCGTGTCTCGGGCACGGTGGGCTGAAGTCATAGACTCCGCACACATGTCGGTCAAGATCGCCCCCTCCCTGCTCGCCGCCGACTTCGCCCGACTCGAGACCGAGGTGACCCGGGTCGCCCCTTACGTCGACTGGCTCCATCTCGACGTCATGGACGGCCATTTCGTTCCGAACATCTCCTTCGGGATACCGGTGATCGCATCGCTACGGCCGGTGACCGACCTCTACTTCGACTGTCACATCATGGCCACCAACCCGGACGAGTATCTCCCTGAGCTCGCCCAGGCAGGCGTCGACCTGGTCACGATGCACATCGAGGCCGTCCCCGACCCGACGAGGGCCATGGAGCGAGCCGAAGCCAACGGCCTCGACTTCGGTCTTGTGATCAACCCGGGGACGCCCTTCGACGCGGCGGTTGGCTACCTGGAGAAATGTGTCGTGGTCCTGATCATGTCGGTGGAACCGGGCTTCGGCGGGCAGACCTTCATGCCCGAGGTCCTGCCCAAGATCCAGGCGGCCAGAGAATGGGTTGAGTCGCATGGTTTCAAGACCGATATTCAGGTCGATGGCGGTATCACGCCTGACAACGCTGCAGATGCGATCTCGGCCGGAGCCACGGTGCTCGTCGCCGGCACCGCGGTGTTCAGGGCCGATGACCCGCCTGCTGCCATAGATGCACTGAGAAGGGCCGCAGAGTCAAATGAGTGAACGAGTTCTGGTCGCAGACGACGATCCGGACATTCTCACGGTGGTCAAGGTCAACCTCGAGCTCGACGGTTTCGAGGTCGACACAGCCGTAGATGGGGAGGATGCCCTGCACAAGGCGACCTCCAATGCCCCGAACGTGATCATCCTGGACATCATGATGCCCCGGATGGACGGTCTCACCGCCCTTCACCGGCTGCGCAGCCAGGCGGCCACGGCGAGCATCCCTATCATCCTCCTCACCGCTCGAGGGCTTCCCGAGGACCGGGTGCGGGGCCTCGAGCTCGGCGCCGACGACTACATCACCAAGCCGTTCGACATCACCGAGCTGGCCGCCCGGGTGCGAGCCGTCCTCCGACGCACCCAGGCCGCCCGCGACCTGTCACCGCTCACCGGTCTCCCCGGAAACTTCAAGATCACCGCCGAGATCGAGAGCGCCATCAAGGAAAAGCGCGAGTTCGCCCTCGTGCATGGTGACCTCGACAACTTCAAGGCCTTCAACGACCACTACGGGTTCATGCGTGGCGACGAGGTGATCCGCTTCTGCGGCAATTGCCTCACCCAGGCAGCGGCCAGCCTGGGCATCGCCGGCGCCTTCGTCGGGCACATCGGCGGTGACGACTTCGTCGCGATGATCCCGCCCGAGATGGCCGAGGCCTTCTGCAAGGAAGTGATCGAGCGGTTCGACGACGGCATCCTCGACCTCTACGACACCGCAGACGCCCTCCGCGGCTACATCGAGGTCATCGACCGCCGTGGCGAGCGTTACGCCTTCCCTGTCGTGTCCCTGTCACTCGGGGTAGCGTCCACCGACGTGCGTGACATCGGGACGCAATGGGAGGCGTCGGCGATCGCGGTGGAGATGAAAGAGTTCGCCAAGAAGCAGCCGGGCTCGACCTACCGCATCGATCGACGCACAGCCTGAGTTGGGGGGCCACCCCCACCTGCAACGCGCCTACGAGCTGGCGCGTGCCCAGCATCCCCATCCCAATCCGCGGGTCGGCGCCGTGGTGGTATCGGCCACGAGGGAGGTCGTCGGCGAGGGCGCCCACGTTGGCCCGGGTGAACCCCATGCGGAAGTCGTTGCCCTCGACGCCGCCGGAGAGGGTCGCGGGGCCACCGTCTATGTCTCCCTGGAGCCCTGCTCGCACATGGGGCGTACCCCGCCTTGTGCCGACCGTCTGATCTCCGAGGGCGTGGCCCGGGTGGTGGTGGGGGCGATCGACCCCGACTCCAGGGTCGCCGGCAGCGGCATCGCCAGGCTCCGCGATGCCGGGATCGAGGTAGAGGTCGTGGAGGACCCGGAAGCGCGCGCCGTCGATCCCGGCTACTTCCGGCACCGCGAGACCGGCCTTCCCCTGGTGACGCTCAAGTACGCCATGACCCTGGACGGCTCGTCGGCGGCGGCCGACGCCAGCTCACAGTGGATCACCTCGGAGCAGGCGCGTGCCGACGCCCACGGTCTTCGATCAGCCGCCGACGCGGTGGTCGTCGGCGCGGGGACCCTGCGCAACGACGACCCCCGTCTCGATGTGCGTCTGCCCGGCTACGAGGGGCACCAGCCACGCCCGGTGATCATCGCCGGCCAGACCATGATGCCGACGGGCTCACGCATCTGGGAACGAGACCCGCTGGTGATCTCCTCTCGGCCAATCGACATCCCCACCGGAGAGCTGGTGGTGGTCGATGGCGAGCCCTTGCCCGACCCCGTCGACTCCTGCCGCGCCCTCGCCGAGGCGGGCTATTACGACGTCCTCCTCGAAGGGGGCCCGACTCTGGCCGGTGCCTGGTGGCGTGCGGGCATAGTGCAACGGGGGGTGGTCTATCTGGGAGCGAAGATGGGGGGAGGAGCCGGAATCACCCCCTTGCACGGGGTGTTCTCCACGATCGAAGAGGCGACCAGCGTGGTGATCGGCGAGGTGTGCAAGGTGGGTGAGGATCTGAGAATCGACTTCGAGGCGGTTGAGTAGTTGTTCACCGGCATCGTGGAACAGAAGGGCACGGTGACCCAGGTCGCCGAGAGTGGCGAAGGGAGACGGGTCGTCATCACCTCTCCATTGCTCGCCGACGTCGCCGTGGGCGCATCGATCTCCGTGAACGGTGCCTGTCTGACCGCCGTCGAGTGCAATGACGGGAGTGTGACTCTCGACGTCATCCCGGAGACCCTGGCCAGGACCAACCTCGGTGAGCTGGCAGAGGGTGCCGAGGTCAACCTGGAGCGGCCCATGCCCGCCGCGGGGAGATTCGACGGGCACATCGTCCAAGGTCATGTCGACGGCACCGGGAAGATCCGGTCGTTGACCCGCGAAGAGCCCGGCGCCGTGGTCATGACCATCGACACGCAGCCCGAATTGCTTCGCTACATCGTGGAGAAGGGCTCGATCACGGTCGACGGAGTCAGTCTCACCGTCGCTTCGGTAGACGATTTGGGCTTCTCGGTTGCCTTGATTCCGCATACCCTGGAGGTGACCACATTGGGTCTGCGCACGCAGGGTGACACGGTCAACCTGGAAACGGATGTGCTGGCCAAGTACGTCGAAAGGCTCGTGAGCCGATGAGCTTTGCCGCTATCGAGGACGTGATCGCCGCCATCGGGCGAGGCGAGATGGTGATCATGGTCGACGACGAGGATCGGGAGAACGAGGGCGACCTCATCGTTGCCGCCGAGGACGTCACCCCCGACCTCATCGGTTTCATGCTCCGTTACACGAGCGGGATCATCTGTCTGCCGATCGTGGGAGAGAGACTCGACGAGCTGAAGCTGCCGATGATGGTCGAACGCAACACGGATGTGCGCCGCACTGCCTTCACGGTGGCCATCGATGCCGCCGAAGGGACCACCACCGGGATCTCGGCCGCGGATCGCTGCCGGACCATCAAGGTGGTTATCGACCCCGCCACCCGACCGGACGACCTGGCACGGCCCGGCCACATGTACCCGCTGCGCTACGAGCCCGGTGGTGTCCTCAAGCGTGCCGGGCACACCGAGGCGGCAGTCGACCTCGCCGTGCTCGCCGGCAAGTACCCGGCGGCGGTCCTCGCCGAGGTGATGAACGACGACGGCACGGTGGCCAGGCTCGGAGACCTGGAGCGGTTCGCCAAGGAGCACGAGCTCCTCATCGGCACCATCGCCGATCTGATCGCCCACCGCCGCAAATCGGAGAAGCTGGTGGAGCGTGTCGTAGAGGCCCGCATCCCCACCGCCCACGGCAGCTTCACGGCCTACGGCTACCGATCGCTGGTCGATGACCGTCAGCACATCGCCCTGGTCAAGGGTGACATCGGGGACGGTCAGAGCGTTCTCACCCGGGTCCACTCCGAGTGCCTCACCGGGGACGTTTTCGGGAGCCGCCGTTGCGATTGCGGCGAGCAGCTCGACCTCGCCATGCGGATCATCGCCGAGGAGGGCCGGGGTGTCGTGCTCTACATACGGGGGCACGAGGGGAGAGGCATCGGCCTCCTCCACAAGCTCGCCGCCTACCGTCTCCAGGACGACCAGGGGATGGATACGGTTGACGCCAATGTCAACCTGGGTCTCCCCGTCGACACCCGTGACTACGGAGTGGGCTCCCAGATCCTCTACGACATCGGTGTGCGCAGCATGCGTCTCCTCACCAACAACCCGGTCAAGCGGGCCGCCATCGAGGGTTACGGCCTGTCCATCGAGGAGAGGATCCCACTCATCTCGCCGGCAAACGCGGAGAATCGCGAGTACCTCCGTGCCAAGGCCCAGCGTCTCGGCCACCAGCTCGACCTGGACACTGAGTGATCCGCACCTTCGAGGGCTCCGACGCCGGGAGCGGGCTGCACGTGGGGGTTGTCGCCGCCCAGTGGAACCAGGCAATCGTCGACCGTCTCCTCGAAGGGGCCCTGCAGCGCTTGGAGAAGGCGGGGGTCGACCAGGTCACGGTGGTCAGGGTCCCCGGCGCCCTGGAGCTGCCGATCGCTGCCCTGAAGCTGGCCCAACAAGGATGCGACGCCATCGTCGCACTCGGCGCAGTGATCAAGGGGGAGACCGACCACTATGAGATCGTGGTGCGGGAGTCGGCCCGTGGGATCAGCTCTGTTGCGCTGGAGACGGGTGTGCCGGTGGCCAACGGAATCCTCGCCGTCCACGATTACTCCCACGCCGTCGAGCGCGCCGGCACCGGTGACGCCAACAAGGGTGTCGAGGCCGTGGAGGCCGCCTTGAGCACGGCGAACGCCATTCGCGACCTGGAGGCGACCTGAGCACCTCGATCTTCGATGCGCCCAGGGGACTGGTAATCTCGGGGGCACAACCGAATGGCAAGAGCGGAGGTGCTGCCTCCCCACCCGGCCGCACGGGGTTCTCGGACCCACGCAGCGAGCCGTGGTCCAACGCAGACGGCCCGAGGGCCGTCGACGAATCGTCATGGCAGCAGGCATCCGCCTGCTGTTTTTTCATGGGCCGAGAGGTCCTGATCGGTGAAAACGCAGGAAGAACTGCAATTCAACAGGAGGTATCAGCATTCCAGAGCTTCGCGTGAACGGAGCGATCCGGGCCAAAGAGGTCCTGGTGGTCGCACCAGATGGAGAGCAAATCGGAGTCAAGAAGTTGAACGAGGCCCTGTGGCTTGCCGAACAGCTCGATCTCGACTTGGTCGAGGTGGCGCCCAACGCAAGGCCCCCGGTTTGCCGGCTGATGGACTACGGCAGGTACAAGTACGAGCAGTCCGTCAAGCAACGTGAGGCTCGGAAGAAGCAGACCCGAACCACCATCAAGGAACTGCGGATGCGTGTTCGGATCGGAGAGCACGACTTCGACATCACCAAACGCAAGACCAAGGAGTTCCTCGAGGACAACGACAAGGTGAAGGTGACCATCAGGTTCCGGGGCCGGGAGCGGGAGCGTCCCGAGTTCGGCAGGGAGCTGATGGATCGTCTCGCAGCCGAGGTCACCGATTACGGCACCTTGGAGCAACCGCCCCAGATCGAGGGCGGGTCGATGACGATGGTGCTGGCACCGATCAGGCAGCAGAGACGGCCCAAGGAAGAGCGGCGTCAGGACGAAGAGGAATAGGAGGGCACCGTGCCCAAGATGAAGACACACAGTGGCGCCAAGAAGCGAGTGAAGATCACCGGTGCCGGAAAGTACCTGCGCCGGCAGTCCGGCCGCGGCCATCTCCAGCTCGCCAAGGGCAAGGACACGTTCCGTCGCCGCAAGGGCATGGTCGAGCTGGCACCCGGTGATGCCAAGACCCTGAAGAAGCAACTGGGACGCTGAGGGGAGGTCGAGATATGGCACGTGTCAAGAGAGCCGTTCACGCAAAGAAGGCCCACAAGAAGGTCCTGGATCGAGCCAAGGGCTACAAGGGCGCCCGCAGCCGCAGATACCGCACCGCCAACGAGCAGGTGATGCATGCGATGCAGGACGCCTACCGCGACCGGCGCGCCCGCAAGCGTGACTTCCGCAAGCTCTGGATCGCAAGGATCAACGCCGCGGCCCGACAGAACGGCACCACCTACAGCCAGCTCATCGCCGGGCTGAAGGCGGCAGAGGTGGAGGTCGACCGCAAGATGCTCGCCGAGATGGCGGTCAACGACCCACAGGCCTTCGCCCAACTCGTCGAGGTGGCCAAGGGCAGCTGAAGCCGCTCGGATCCCGATTCTGAGATGGAGCCGGTCCGCACCCATCGCGCCAGGACGGTGGTGGAGGCGGCCCGGCTTCATCGCGCCCGGGAGCGCAAGGCACGGAGGTTGACCCTGCTGGAAGGCCCCGAGCTGCTCCGCGACGTGGCAGCCACCGGCGCCAACGTCCTCGAAGTCTTCGGCGAAGGTGGGACACCCGTCGACGAGAGGGCACTCCAGCGTCTGGCCGGGACCAAGACACCGCGCGGGCCCGTTGCCGTCGTGCAGATACCCGTAGAGCGTCTCGACCGCTCTCGCAATCTCTTGGTCGCGGTGGGTGTCTCCGATCCGGGGAACGTAGGCGCTCTGGTGCGCACTGCGGCCGCCTTCGGCTGGGGGTTCGCGTACACGCCCGGCTCAGCCGACCCGTGGTCGCCGAAGAGCATCCGGGCCGGCGCAGGGGGCCAATTCCAGACCCCGGTCGCCGCCATCGACGCCATCGACGTGCTCGGCGAATGGACAACCGTGGCCACCCTGCCACGGGGCGGGAAGGACCCCTCGAAGGTGACGGAGCGTCCCGTGGCGGTGCTCATCGGGGAAGAGGCCCACGGCCTGGACGATGCCACCCTCTCCGCCGCGGCCCATCTGGTCACCATCCCCACCCCGGGTGTGACCGATAGCCTCAACGCATCGGTAGCCGCGGGGATCGCGGTCTACACGCTGAGCAGGGGTTCCGGGGAAACAGGCGCCGGGGTCTAACCTCCCGCCGAGGATGGACCCCTTGAAGACCCTCGAAGAGGCGGTCGGCGCCGCCCCCGCCGCCATCGGCGCTGCTACCACGCTCTCCGAGCTGGAGGAGGTCGAGGCCGCCCTGCTCGGCAAGGGCTCCAAGGTGGGGGAGGTGCGTCGATCCATGGGACGTCTCGATGATGAGGCGAAGCCCAAGGTGGGAGGCAAGCTGAACGAGGTCTCCGGGCGCATCGGCGAGCTGATCGAGGCGAGACGCGTCGAGTTGGAGGCGGTGGAGGAGGAGAGACGGCTCCGGGAGGAGACCATCGACGTCACCCTGGAGGCCGTCACCCTGCCCATGGGGCGTCTCCACCTGGTCCAGCAGACGATCGACGAGATCGTCGACATCTTCATAGGCCTCGGTTACCGGGTCGCAGAAGGGCCCGAGGCCGAGCTCGCCTATTACAACTTCGACGCCCTCAACACCCCGGCGACCCATCCATCGCGTTGGGACACCGACACCATGTACCTCGACTGGGGCGCACCCGAGGACGAGGTGTTGCTCCGCACCCACACCTCGCCGGTACAGGCGCGCTGGATGGAGAGCCACGAGCCCCCGGTCTATGTCGTCGTCCCCGGGCGCTGCTATCGCAAGGACACCGTCGACGCCACCCACCTCCCGGTCTTCTTCCAGATCGAGGGTCTCGCCGTGGACGAGAACATCCAGTTCAGCGATCTCAAGGGAACCCTGCTCCACTTCGCCCGGGAGTTCTTCGGACCACAGTCAGAAGTCAGGCTCCGTCCCCACTTCTTCCCCTTCACCGAGCCCAGCGCAGAGCTCGACGTCTCTTGCTTCGCGTGTGACGGCGGGCAGGCGGGATGCCGGGTGTGCGGTGGTGCCGGGTGGCTGGAGTTGCTCGGTTGCGGGATGGTCGACCCGTTCGTGCTCGAGACCGCCGGCTACGACCCGGCCGAGGTGAGCGGCTTCGCCTTCGGGATGGGCCCGGAGCGGGTGGCCATGGCCCGGCACGGGATCGACTCGCTGCGTCACTTCATCGACAACGACAGCCGATTCCTGGGACAGTTCTGATGAAGGTGCCGCTGCGCTGGTTGGAGGAGTTCGTCGACCTGCCCACCACAGACGTCGACGAGCTCTCTCATGCATTCGACATGCTCGGGTTGACCGTCGAGGGTGTGGAGCACCTCGAGGCCGGCTGGTCCGACGTGTACGTGGGGAAGGTGATCGAAGTCGACGCCCACCCGGATGCGGACAAGATCCGGGTCTGCCAGGTGGACAGTGGCAATGGGCCCACCCAGATCATCTGTGGGGCGTGGAATTTCGAGGCGGGTGCCAGCGTGGCGGTCGCCCGCCCCGGAGCCATGCTGCCCGGGGGAGTCGAGATCGATCGACGCACCATCCGTGGTGTCGAGTCGAACGGGATGATCTGCTCCGAGAAGGAATTGGGTCTGGGCGATGACCACGCCGGCATCCTGGTCCTCGACGGAGAGCCCGAGATAGGCGAGCCCTTCTCCGACCTGGTGGAACTACCAGACGTGGTCTTCGAGTTGGAGGTCACCACCAACCGCCCCGACGCCTTGTCCCTGCTCGGGGTGGCCCGGGACCTGGGGGCCTGGTTCGACACCGACATTCGAATCCCAAACGTCGAGCTGGAGACCGTGCCGGGAGCCACCAGGATCACCGTGGAGATCGCGGACCCCACCGGGTGCCGTCGATTCACCGCCCGGGAGATCGATGGGATCGTGGTTGGGCGGTCACCGCTCCATGTGCGGCACCGGCTGGCCAAGGTGGGGGTGAGGGCGATCTCCAACGTGGTCGATGTGACCAACTACGTCATGTTCGAGCTGGGCCACCCACTGCACGCCTTCGATGCCGCAACCATCGCCGGTGACGTTCTCGTCGTGAAGCGGGCCCAACCGGGGCAGACCCTGGTCACCTTGGACCACGTGGAGCGCGAGCTCGACTCCGACGACCTGATCATCTATGACGCCGAGGGTCCGACGTCCATGTCGGGGACGATGGGCGGGGCACGCAGCGAGGTGTCGGCCGAGACCACCCGGGTGCTGATGGAGGCCGCCTCCTGGGACCCGCCCACCATCATGCACATGTGGCGCCGTCACGACCTGCGCTCCGAGGCCGCCACCAGATTCGAGCGCGGGGTGGATCCCAACCTCGCCGACTTCGCGAACAGGAGGGCGAGTGCCATGGTCGCCAACCTCGCCGGAGGTGAGGTCCTCGATGGCGCCGTCGATGTCGTCGCCGTCCCGAGCCCGCCGTGGGAGGTTCGCCTCGGCATCGGAGAGGTGACCCAACTCCTCGGCGAAGGCTTCGAATCGAGCTACATCGCAGGGATTCTCAGACGGCTCGGGCTCGAGGTCACGGAGGGCGATCCACTCGTGGTCACTGTGCCCACATTCCGCCCCGACCTCACCCGACCGGCAGACCTCGTCGAAGAGGTTGCGAGAATCCACGGATTCGACAAGTTCGGGGCCACCGTTCCAACGGGGCCGGCGGGAGGGCTCTCCGCCGAACAGACCCGGCTCCGGCTCCTTCACCGTGCCCTGGCCGGTCTCGGTGTCAGTCAGGCGCTGAATCTTCCCTTCGTCGCCACCGAGGACGTGGCGGCCATCGGGCTCGGCACCGAGGCACTGCTCACCGTGCGCAACCCCCTGCGGGACCAGGAGAGCAAGCTCCGGCCGAGTCTCCTCCCCGGGCTCCTGGCCAACCTCCGCTTCAACCAGTCCCACGGCAGTCGGGATGTCGCCTTGTTCGAGACCGGCAAGGTCTTCTTCCCGGAGCCCGACCCGGACGACGACCGCTTGCCCCACCAACTCGAACGGCTCGCCTGGGCGGTGGTGGGCGCCTTCGGCGTCGAACGTCTCGACGTCGACACGATCGAGGCCGACGGTGCGGTGTCGTTGGCCATCTGGCGACGTGTCGGTGAGGCCCTCGGTCTCGACTTCGCCTTGGAGAGTGCCGCCCCGCCCGGGTTCCATCCGGGACGCACCGCTCGCATCGAGGTCGACGGTATCCCCGTCGGTCATGTCGGCGAACTCCACCCGGCCACGGCGAGGGCCCACGAAATCGACGGACGGGTTGCCGTGGCCGAGATCGACCTCGCCCCCCTACTCGCACCGGTGGAGCCGGTTCTGGCCACGACCCCGTCGCTCTACCCCCACGTCGAGTTCGATCTGAGCTTTCTCGTCGCAGACGACACCAGAGCGGCAGACCTGGTCGAGATCACGGTAGGGGCGGTCTCCGACCTGGTCGAGACCGCCCGCGTCTTCGACGAGTTCAAGGGTGAGTCGGTTGGCGAGGGAAGGAAGGCGATTGCCATCGGCTATCGGCTGCGCGCTCCGGACCGGACCCTGGATGCCAAGGAGATCGGGACCCTGAGGCAGGCGATGATCGATGCCGCCGTCGCCAGCGGTGCCACGTTGCGGGGCGTGGAGTGATCTCACAGACCCCTCTCGCAGACGTGCTCGCCGGCCCGCCCGAGCTCGCCGCACCAAACCTGCTCGGTGCCCACCTCGTCTCCAACGTCGGTGGTCACGAGGTCCGGGCCCGGATCAACGAGGTCGAGGCATACAAAGGGGAAGACGACCCGGCGTCGCACGCCTATCGCGGGCGGACCGCGCGCAACGGCTCCATGTTCGAGAAACCGGGCACGTTGTACGTGTATCGCTCCTACGGCATCCACACCTGCGCCAACACCTCGGCAGGGCCGGAAGGCGTGGGCTGGGGGATCCTGATTCGCGGAGGACAGGTCGTGGAGGGGGAGGGCATCGCAGCGAAACGGCGGGGCCGGAGTGTCGGTCTGGCCAACGGCCCGGGAAAGCTGTGCCAGGCCCTCGGCATCGACGTGTCCCACAACGGGATCGACCTGTTCGCGGTGGACTCGGTGATCCGACTCGAGGAAGGGGAGCGGCCGGAGTTGGTGATGGCCACACCACGGATCGGCATCTCCCGTGCTCAGGACCGTCCCTGGCGCTTCGTGACCGCCGCCCAGCTCACCGCGTAGCCTGACATCGGTGGCCGAAGAGATCTCCAAGAAGGTGATCGCCGGTGACTGGCTGCCCCGATACACCGGGATGCCGGTCGAGGAGTTCGGGGATTACGTCCTCCTCACCAATTTCAAGAACTACGTCGACGCCTTCGCCGCCAAGTTCGACTGCGAGGTGAAGGGTCTCGACCGTCCGATGCAGGCGGCGAGCAACGGGGACGGGCTGACGATCGTCAACTTCGGCATCGGAACGGCGAACGCCGCCACGATCATGGACTTGCTGACTGCCCGCATGCCGGCCGGCGCCCTCTTCCTCGGGAAGTGCGGAGGTCTCAAGCGGTCGACGGAGATCGGGCACTTCATCCTTCCGATCGCCGCCATCCGTGGCGAAGGTACCTCGGACGACTACCTCCCGCCGATGGTGCCGGCTTTGCCCTCGTTCAAGCTGCACAAGTTCGTGTCGGAGAAGATCGTCGAGCGTGGCTTCGAGTACCGAACCGGGGTCGTCTACACCACGAACCGGCGTCTCTGGGAGCACGACCAGGCCTTCCTCGAGAAGCTGCGGACCCTCACCGCGATCGCCATCGACATGGAGACCGCCACCATCTTCATCGTCGGTCACCACAACAGCATCTCCAGGGGTGCGCTGCTCCTCGTCTCCGACGTGCCCACGACACCGGAGGGTGTGAAGACCGAGGCGAGTGACCGGCAGGTCACCGAGGAATGGGCAAACCACCACCTCGAGATCGGGATCGATGCGATGAGTGACATCGCCGAGCACGGCGAGCCGATCAAGCACTTCGAGTTCTGAGGGCCGTCCTCGTTAGCCTGCGGCCCACATGAGCTCAGAACACCTGGAGCGGGCGAGACGCCATGCCGATCGCGTGGTTCCCGAGGAGGACCTGGCGGCGAAGCTCGCCCTGGGACGGCCGCTGCGTGTCAAGCTCGGCCTCGACCCCACCGCCCCGGCGGTGACCTTGGGATGGGCCGTCGTCCTGCGCAAGCTCCGGGAGTTCCAGGAGATGGGGCACACTGCGGTCCTAATCGTCGGCGACTTCACCGCCCAGGTGGGTGATCCGTCGGAGCGAGGCTCGCAACGGACCCGTCTCAGCCCGGCAGAGGTCAACAGCTACGCCGAGAACGTCCTCGGGCAGTTCCAGAAGGTCCTGTTACCGGAGAACCTGGAGACGAGGCACAACTCCGAGTGGCTGGGCAGCCTGGACATGTACCGGCTCCTCGAGCTCACCTCGTCGGCCACGGTCGCCCAGATGCTGGAGCGATCCGACTTCGCCACCCGATACGAGAGCGGATCGCCTATCTCGGTGATGGAGTTCCTCTACCCGCTGCTCCAGGGTTACGACTCGGTAGCCGTCGAGGCCGACATCGAGCTGGGCGGGAGCGACCAGCTGTGGAACCTGATGATGGGGCGCATGGTCCAGGAGCGATACGGGCAGGAGCCCCAGGTGGCGCTGACGATGCCGCTTCTGGTCGGCACCGACGGATCCCACAAGATGTCGCAATCGCTGGGCAACTACATCGGCGTCGACGATCCTCCCGAGGAGATGTTCGGGAAGACGATGAGCATCCCCGACGAGCTGATGGGCCAGTGGTTCCGGCTCGCCGCCAACTACGACGACGACGCCGTCGATCAGATCGAGCACGCGCTCGAGAAGGGGGAATTGCATCCCAACGAGGCGAAACGGCATCTGGCCCGCTCGATCGTCACCCTCTACTGGGGTGACGACGTGGCACGGCAGGCGGAGAAGCACTTCGACACCCTGTTCAAGGAGGGCGGAATACCCGAAGACGTGGCGGAGTTGACCATCGAAGCCGACGGCATGATCGCCCTGCCGTCCCTGCTCCGAGAGGCGTTTGGCATCTCCGGAGCGGAGGCGCGACGGCTGATCGATCAAGGCGCAGTGCGTCTCGACGATGAGGTCGTCTCCGAGCTGGCTCTGTCACGTGACCGACTGATCGGCCGGGTTCTCCGGGCCGGGAAGCGACGTTTCGTGCGTCTCACGGGCTGACTTGGAATAGCCGGGGGATTGCCGTAGACTCGGATCACGCGGACAGGAGTCCGCGTGAAATTCCGCCGGCGGCGGAGCATTCGTTGTGAGCTGACGCCGCCTTGTTCCTGCCCCGGGGTCGCGATATGATCGTCGGCCGCCTGGGCTCGAACCCCAAGACGCGGAGCTCAGGGCTCCTTGACAACTGAACAATGTGCCAAACAAGCCAGCAGTGCCCCGGGCCCGACGTAAGGGTGGGAACGGTGCACTCAAGCGGTGATAGATCGACGACCTCGGTCGTCGGTGACAATCACAGAGCAATCAAGCTCGGGACCCTCACGGTCCCGGGACCCAAACCAAACCCTTCATTGACAGGATTTGCCGGCCGTCCTCGTGACGGAGGCGATGAACGTATGTTGGAGAGTTTGATCCTGGCTCAGGATGAACGCTGGCGGCGTGCCTAATGCATGCAAGTCGAGCGACGCACGTCGGAGGGGTAACCCACCGGCATGACGGAGCGGCGAACGGGTGAGTAACACGTGAGCAACCTGCCCCACAGACCGGGATAGCCCAGGGAAACCTGGATTAATACCGGATACCCTCGATCGATCACATGATCGTACGAGGAAATGCCTTTGTGCTGTGGGATGGGCTCGCGGCTTATCAGCTAGTTGGTGGGGTAACGGCCTACCAAGGCATCGACGAGTAGCTGGTCTGAGAGGACGATCAGCCACACTGGGACTGAGACACGGCCCAGACTCCTAC
>DASZOM010000006.1:0-90986 GCA_035550735.1 Acidimicrobiia bacterium
GCCCCAGGGGAGTGGGAGTACAGGACCCCGATTGGTAACCTGGGCATGCCCACCGGCACACCTTCCGCGGTAGCTCAATTGGCAGAGCAGTGGACTGTTAATCCATTGGTTGTAGGTTCGAGTCCTACCCGCGGAGCAAGAGTCTGAGCAGCCATTAAGTCTCCAACAGACGTTTCAAGTTCTCGATGAACTGGGCGTTGCTGCGGCGGACCATCACACGCATCATCGGGTTCATCAACGTCAAGGCGCCGCTGGTTTCAATCTGTATACGACGAGTGAGTCTCGTGCCGGCATCCACTTCCTCGAATTCATGGGTCATTGTCGGCTTCATGTTGCCCATGTCGGATTGAGAGACGATCCGACGGCCGGGTTCGAAGTCCACTATCTCAACGGCACCCTCAGTCGGTGACATGGGCTGAGGCTTGAATTGGACCCTGTAACGCGTTCCTCGCCCAACCTCTCCGTCGGTCGTGCGTTCTGCCGCCAAGATGTCGGTGTGCCACTGTGGCTCGTTTTCCATCTCGGCCACGAATGCAAATACTTCAGCGACGGGGCGTTTCACCACAGTCGAAACGGATACGTCGATCATCGAAACGTCACCTGCCCTATCAGTGTCCTGACTTCCTTGAGGGAAGCCAGCCACGAGATCGCCAACCTAATCCAGCCCCCGGCACGTGTGCGAGGGTGCGATGCGGTTCAGGAGCCGAACGTCGACCGGCGCAGTACTCGGACGTCGAACGGCTCGCTCTTACCCTTCAGGGACAGGGTCCGCCGCTCGATCGCGAGTGACTGGAGATCGGCGTTGGCCGCGGCGGCTTCGGTGACGAGGATCTCGCCAGTGCCCGCAGCAGACGCCAGGCGAGCTGCGACATTGACCGTGTCTCCCAGGGCGGTCAACTCGGTGTCCGGGCCCTCGCCGACCGCGCCAACATAAGCCAGCCCACTGTTGACACCTACGCCAACCGACAACCAAGGTCCTGTGTCCGTGTCGTGGCCCATCCGACCGATCAGCTCAACTCCCGCGTCGATCGCCCGTTGCGGGTGACGCAAGCCCGCCATGGACGGGACGAACACGCCAATGACTTCGTCGCCTACGAACTTGTCAACGATGGCGTCGTGGCGCACGAGCACATCGGTCGCCGTGTCGTAGAAACGGCCCATCAGCCGGTTGAGCTCGCGTGCCCCGATCCGCTCTGCGAGCTGGGTCGAGCCGCGAACGTCTGCGAACAGCAGGCTGCATTCCACCTCAGCACCGCCATGACTACGACGCAGTTCGCGAAAACAGCCGGTGCAGTACTTCGCGTTCTTTGTCCACGGGCCAAGGCCGATCGCTTTCATGACGAACCCACCTGGACCGCCGAAAGGTCGCGTGCACCACTTGCATCGCGGTGGACTAGGCAGCCTGCCCCAAAGTCGTCGCATGCGCAGAACCGGATTGGGATTGGTGAGCCGAGCACGCCACTCCGCTTCGCTGAGCTCCTGATCAGAGTTCGGCGGGACCACAGCAAAGACCATACGCGCGCCCGGCGTAGCCTATGGGCTAGCGGTATGGGCAGTTGAGCAAGTTGATCAACTGGCTGGGTCTGGCTTTGGGTTGCGGCCAGTCACTGCTCGCAACCGTGGGTTCGCTGTTAAAGACCGAAGTCAAAGACCGCGGTCACCACTCATGAAACCCCCGGCGTCGAAGACCGGAGGGTCTTTGTGCTCCCGCTCATAGTAGCTGTCGACCTCTTTCCAGCGTCGTCGCGCCCACCAAGCGAATGCCATCACCGCGAGACTCGCCGCTCCAAGCCCGATCAATCCCCACATGCTGGGTCAGCTCCATATCGGAAGTGGGCTACAGCCCTATCTGGATCAGAAGCATAGATGTTCTTCTACCGCGAGGACGGCCTGTTCCGCTATTACGACATCAGGCCCGATGGCACGATCGGTTCGCCTTTGCTTGCAGGCGAAAATTACACACAGGGCTGGGATTCCATCTCATCGATCGATCTGGACGGCGACGGGCAGGACGAAATGTTCTTCTATCGCGAGGACGGCCTCTTTCGCTATTACGACGTGAAGCCCAACGGTGCAATTCCCAAACCGTTGTTAGCAGGCGACAACTACACGGAAGGGTGGTCGTCGATCACCGCCGTCGACTTGGATGGGGACGAGCACGACGAGATCTTCTTCTATCGGAACGACGGTCTGTTCAGGTATTACGACATCCGCGCGACTGGGCACGTCGGCTCGCCGATTCTGGCCGGTGACAACTACACCCAGGGATGGGACGCGATTACAGCCGTCGACCTCGACGACACCGCGGCCGATCGAGGATTCCATTCGTTCACCATTAGTGGGAACGGCAACGATGTTGTGAATCTTCGAGTGCCAGGGGATGTGCCCGCTCTCCTCGATATCAGCTACTCGGGGCCGAGCAACTTCGTCGTGTGGAGCCTGAATGGGAACAGCGAGATCATCGACCTCCTGGTCAATGAGATCGGCGCGTACGATGGACGACGAATGGTCCACGGAGGTTGGATCTTCACCAAGGAAGTCGTTCGATTTCTCGAAATAGAGGCCAGCGGTCCATGGACAATCTCGGTCAGCCCGATGTCGGCCGCTTCGACTCTCAGGACTGCATTGTCGGGGGCAGGTGACGACGTTGTGCTCTACCGAGGATCGGCCGCAACGCTGACTTCGACCCACGATGGGTCGAGCAACTTCATCATCCAAGGCTACGAATCTGACGGGGAATACAACGGACTCATCGTCAACGAGATCGGCCCGTATTCAGGAACCGACCTGATCGACCCGGGCACGAGCATCTTGGACATCTCTGCTGACGGGAATTGGACCCTGAACGCCCCCTAGTTCGCCGTGCCACCCGGCCTCAGCTCACGTAGGTCCACCAGAAGGTCTCGGTGTGCGGGACCCCGCCTTGGGTCAGCGTCCGTCTGATCCTCACCGTGCCCGGCGCCGAGCCGGTCACCGTGGCGCTGACCCGTTTGGCCTGGGGGCCACCGAGATCCTGGATGGTTATCACCGAGCTGCGCGCTCCACGGGGGTGGTAGCCGACCATCTGCCAGCCGCCCTGACTTCCCCAGATCTCCACGGTCACCGACGTCCCGCTGCTCGATGTCTGGACGAATAGCGGCGTCGGAGTGTCGTTGCGGAACTTGTAGTCGATCGAGGAGTACACCAGGGTCGCCTCGATCCCCAGCGGGTATCGGGAGATCCAGCCGGTGTGTGGTCGGTGGGAGACGACGTCGAACCCGCCCCAGAACACGGCGTTGTGGATGGTCGTGCCGAATTGGCTGACACCTCCACCGATGGCACAGCATTGACCGACGCCGTTCTGCAGGTACGGAGCCGGGACGTATCCCTTGGCAGTGGTGCGGGGCCCGATGATGCGGTCGATGGAGAATGTCTCGCCGGGAAGCACCATGTAGCCGTCGATTGCCCGCGCCATCGTGCGGATGTTGGTCACCCGGGGTTGACAGCAATCGAAGAAAGTGGTGAAACGAGAGACCCGCTCGATCGGCTGGTCGCCCTGGAGGTTGATCTTTGCGATCGAGTCCCAGCCACCGGTGTAGTTGTCGCCCTCGAGGATCGGCGTGGGGAGGGTCCCGTCCGAGCGCACGTTGTAGTAGCGGAACAGCCCGTCCTCGCGGTAGAAGAACATCTCGTCCTGGAGATCGCCGTCGAGGTTGATGGCGATGATCGTGGTCCAACCCTCCGTGTAGTCCGAGCCGTCCAGGATCGGCTGGCCCAGACTTCCGTCTGCCCGGATGTCGTAGTACCGGTAGAGCCCGTCGTCTCGATAGAAGAAGATCTCGTCCTGGCCGTCGTCGTCGAGGTCGACCGCGGTGATCGCATCCCATCCGGGGGTGTAGGTATCGCCGGCCCGGAGAGCTTGAGGCAGGCTGCCGTCCGCCCGGACGTTGTAGTAGCGGAAGAGACCGTCTTCCCGGTAGAAGAACATCTCGTCCTGACCGTCACCGTCGAGGTCTATGGCGGTGATGATGTCCCAGCCACTCGTGTAGTTGGCGCCCTGGATGATCGGCTTGGGGAGACTTCCATTCGGCCGGATGTTGTAGAAGCGGAAGAGACCGTCTTCCCGGTAGAAGAACATTTCGTCCTGACCCTGGCCGTCGAGGTCGACCGCGGTTATCGACGACCAACCAGGGGTGTACTCGTCACCTTGCTGGATGGGAGACGGCAGCGACCCGTCGTTACGGATGTCGTAGAACCGGTAGAGCCCGTCCTCCCGGTAGAAGAACATCTCGTCGGCTACATCGTCGGCAGCTTGTGCCGGTGGTGCGAAGACAGTTGCCGCCCCGAGGAGAGCAGCCGAGAAAAACAGCAGACTGAGGACATATCGAATCGCACCCATGCCCGGGGCAACATAGCGCCGCCAGTGCCCCGCGGCCAGAGGCTTTGAATCAGGCCTGGTCGCGGACTCTGGTTTGTCCGCCTCCGTCGATGTCCGATGGGGGAATCAGGTCTTCACGGTCCGGTCCGAGGCGCCTGCGCTCGATCTCTTCCTCGACGGCATCGAAAGGTCCCGTGTCGGGCGGTGTCAGGCGGGAATCGCCGCCGCTGCCCTGTGACTTGAGACGCTGATACACCTCGATCAGCTCTTCGTCGGTGAGATCTCGCACGTCCGCGGGATCGCTCATCTCGTGGCCAGCCCGTAGTGGATGGTCTGGGCGCTGATGCGGCCGTCCTCGACAACGAAGGTGTCGGTGCCGTCGTGGGGCTCCGGGCGGGGCCCGGTCGTGCCCTCGCAGCGGATGTACCCGATGTTGTCGGCAGTAGTGAGCTGCAGGATCTCGTACTCGTCGTCGTCCACGTACTGACTGAGGATCACGTCCTCGGCGTAGTTGGCGTAGAGGTCGCCGTCCAGATCCCCGCGACGTCTCCGGTCGAGATGGTCCTGGATCACGTGTTGGGTGTCGCGACCGGCGAGCATGCGGTCGGATGTGAGCACCCCGTCGAGGGATGAACGGTCCATCAGCTTCGCTTACCCGTATCCGGCTCTGGCCGAACCCCACGTCTCATGCCATGGGAAGTGGCGGCTGCCACCACGGAGGGCGTTCGTCGACTTCGACACGCTCGACCCATTTGACCCACCAATAGCCCCGGCGTCCGGGTGCCACGAGACGAACCGGCCCACCGTTGCCGTCCGAGAGCGGCTCGCCCGCCATGTGTGTGGCCAGCAGGAGACGGTCGGCCTGTTCGATGGGGAAGCGGCGCCAGTAGCCGGTGACCGAATGGACCACGATGGAGCGGCCCGGTGAGGTCACCAGCTTGTCGAGTCGTGTCCCGCTCCACTCCTGAGTGCTGAACCATCCCCCGGTGCAGTCGAGGGTTGCGAGCATGACGTCGCCGCCCCGGGAGATCTCGTCAGGAGCGAGGCGTCGCCCGTCGACCACCACGACGTGGCTCTCCCTATCCAGGTGTTGAACCGAGTCGTTCAGCCACTGGGTCGGAGGCACGGCTCGAGGGTCCGAGATCTGGTGAGAGCCGGTGAACCGGCGCCGCCCCCCACGGGCACCGAGGAGGTCGAGGGCGCCCTCGGTCGCCAGCCAGAGCCCGCCGGCGATGGAGAGCAAACCGCCCGCCCGAAGCAGGCTGCGACGCCCCAGGTCGGCCTGCCGGAACGGGACGGGGCGTTGCAGGGTGTGAACCAACGTCAGGCTCACGGCGAGGAGCCCACCCCCGACATGGACCTGCATGAGCGTGAACGGCCCGATGGCGTCGATCTCACCGCTCACCAACCCGCCTCCGCTGGCAAGCGTGACCAGGACGGCGGCCGTGACCAACAGCGACCAGGGGCGACCGGGACGCTTGCGCAAGAGCCCACGGCGGGCGATGACCGACTTCCACGGTGTCAGGACGACGATGACCAGGGCGATGACCCCATGTGCCACGATCACCCATGTCCCGGCGGCCGTCCCCACGACGAAGGCGGCTGCCCCCGAGACGATGGCGAGCACCGTCGCCAAGAGAAGGCCGAGGTTGGTGCCACGTCCGGCCATGACGTGATCTTCGCGGGGGCGTCGGCATATGAGCTGGCTAACTTCGCGTGGGATGAGTGAGCGACTCGACGACTGGATGGACGGCTACGTCCTTGCGTGGAGCAGCAACGATCCGGCCCACATCCGGGCGCTGTTCACAGAGGACGCCGTCTACGACCCGCAGACGGACGACGGGGAATGGGAGGGGATCGACGAGATCGTGGAGCGCTGGATCGACATCGGCGACTCCGAGGACAATTGGGACTTCGAGTGGCTGCCGCTCGTCGAAGCCGACGACGTCGCAGTGGTCACGGCCCGCACCCGCTACTTCCAGCCTGAGGCGAGCTACCGCAACCTCTTCGTGATCCGGTTCGCGGAGGACGGACGCTGCCGCGACTTCACCGAGTGGTACATCGAGGAAGACACCGGGTGACCACCGCCTTCGTCCTCGGCGGTGGCGGCCGCTGGGGTGCGGTCGAGGTGGGGATGCTCCAGGCGCTCGACGAGGCCGGCGTGGTTCCCGACCTGATCCTGGGCACCTCGATCGGCGCCTTCAACGGGGCGGTGTTCGCCGGCAGACCCGGACGCGAGGGTGTCGAGCGTCTCAACGGCTTCTGGGAGGAGGTCACCGGAGCCTCACTCTTCCAGACCAGGTTTCTCGGGCGGGCCCGTCGTGTGGCGACGTTGAAGCCGGCCATCCACGAGATCGAGGAGCTGCGGCGGATGGTGGAGCGAGTCATCGAGCCCGGGACGCTCATCGAAGACCTCCAGATCCCATTCCAATGTGTCGCGGCATCGATCGAGAGGTCGGCCGAGCACTGGTTCACCGCGGGGCCTCTCATCGAGGCGGTGCTCGCCTCGGCTGCGGTGCCGGCTCTGTTCCCGCCCGTCGAGGTCGATGGTGAGCATTTCTACGACGGTGGCCTGGTCGACTCGGTGCCGCTGGGCAGGGCGGTCCAGCTCGGGGCAGATGTCGTCTACGTGCTCCAGGTGGGTCGTCTCGAATCCCCGCTACGGGCGCCGGAGCGTCTCCACGAGGCGGCTCTGATCTCTTTCGAAATCGCCCGACGTCACCGCTTCGCCACCGCCATGGCCAACCTTCCCGAGGGCATCGAGGTCCACGTGCTCCCCACCGGGAGCCCGGTGGCTTGGGACGACCGTCGTCAGCTTCGTTGGAGCGACACCGACGGGATCGCCGAGCGCATGGCCGGTGCCTATGCCGCCGCCACCGAGTATCTCGCGGAGACGGGCGTCGGTTGAGACCGCCTCCGAGGTTCATCCGAAGGCTCGTGATCGCTCCCGGCCTGGTGTTGGGGACCCTCGCCGTCACCGTGACACTTCCGCTGACCCTCATCGTTGCCGGATTTCTCTCCCGATATGTCCCGGGCAAGTGGCGCATCTTTCGCATCTTCTGGTTTCTGTTCCTCTACCTCCTGGTCGAGGCGGCGGTGCTGGCGATGGCGTTCTCCCTGTGGCTGATCTCGGGTTTCGGGTGGAGGATCCGTCATCCCTCGTTCGTCGATGCCCACTACTCGCTCCTGGCCTGGGCCCTGCGACGGATCGTCGCCTCGGCCAAGTTCACGTTCAGGTTGCGGGTCCTGCGTGAGGATGCGCCCGTCGCCCGGAGCGGGGCGGCCCACGTCCGTCCGATCCTCGTTCTCAGCCGTCATGCCGGCCCCGGTGACTCTTTCCTGCTCATGGATGGGATC
This sequence comes from Acidimicrobiia bacterium, assembly GCA_035550735.1. Classification (GTDB taxonomy): domain Bacteria; phylum Actinomycetota; class Acidimicrobiia; order Spongiisociales; family ZC4RG35; genus JANQRA01. The sequence goes on from DASZOM010000006.1 coordinate 7,715, forward strand.
GCCAACGGAGTAGGGCGCCGGCCCCGCATCGTCATGAAGGAGTTCCTGCAATGGGACCCGTCGGTCGACATCCTGTTGAACCGGCTCCCTTCGGCCTTCGTGTCTACCGCCAAGGGGGAGCGGGAGGTCCTTCTCGAGACCATCGCCGACATGGCGGGGACGATGGGGCCGGACGACGCCTTCGTGATCTTCCCCGAGGGGGGCAACTACACCCGGAAGCGCGCACTGCGCGCCATCGAGAAGCTTCGCGAGATCGGCAGGCCCGATCTGGCGGAGCGCGCCGCCGAGTTGCGGAACACGCTGCCACCTCGTTCCACCGGGGTCATGACCGCTCTCGCATCGGCGCCACCCGAGTCAGACGTCTACTTCGTCGGTCATGCCGGTCTCGAGACCTTTGTGACCGCGGGCGACATCTGGAGGGGCATCCCCACCGATACCAGTGTGGCGGTCCGGGTGTGGCATGTGCCCTCCGAGCTGATCCCCCCGGCGGACCGTCAGGAGGGTTGGCTCTTCGACATGTGGGCCGAGATCGACACGTGGATCACCGAGCGTCTCGAGCTCACCGAGGAGCCCTTCGACGATCCCGAGGCCTACTGAGCGGGCTGCAGCCACCCAGGCCGGTCGGCTTCGAAGGCGTCGATCGCCTCCTCGTGCTCCAGCGTCAGCCCGATGGGGTCGAGCCCGCTCAGGAGTCGCTGCTTGACCTCCGGGTCGATCTCGAAGTCGACGACGAGGTCGGTGGTCTCCACCACCTGGCGTTCCAGGTCGATGGTGACCACCGCGTCGGGGCTTCGTGCCACCTCGCAGAGGATGTTCACCACCTCCTCGGGCAACTCGACGGTGAGGAGCCCGTTGTTGGCCGAGTTGTTGCGGAAGATGTCGCCGAACGATGGTGCGATGACGGCATCGAAGCCCCAGTCCTGGATCGCCCATACCGCGTGCTCACGTGACGAGCCGCAGCCGAAGTTGCGCCCCGCCACGAGCACCTTGGAGCCCGCCCGCTTCGGGTCGTGGGTGAAGAAGTCGGAGCTCGGGCTGCCGTCATCGGTGGTCGCCCAGTCGTAGAACAGGAATTCGCCGTAACCGGTGCGCTCGATCCGCGTGAGGAATTGCTTGGGGATGATCTGGTCGGTGTCTATGTCGACCTGCGGGAGAGGGACCATTCGCCCCGAGACGACCGAGACCGGCTTCATTGCCACTCCCTGACGTCTACCAACCGCCCGGCCACGGCTGCGGCCGCCGCCATCGCCGGGCTCATCAGATGGGTGCGGGCACCACGTCCCTGCCGTCCCTCGAAGTTGCGATTCGACGTGGATGCGCACCGCTCGCCGGCCGGGATCACGTCGTCGTTCATGGCGAGGCAGCTGGAGCAGCCCGCCTCACGCCACGAGAACCCGGCAGCCTCGAATATCTCATCGAGCCCCTCCATCTCGGCTTGCGCCTTGACCTGCATCGAGCCCGGCACCACCACGGCGTTGACTCTGCTTGCGACCCTCCTTCCCGCCACCACCTTGGCCGCACGGCGCAAGTCCTCGATGCGCCCGTTGGTGCACGATCCGATGAAGACATGGTCGATCTCGATGTCCGTGAGTGGAACCCCGGGTTTGAGGGCCATGTATTGCAGAGCGCGGGCCACCGAGTCACGCTCCATCGGGTCGGTGAAGGCGTCCGGGTCGGGCACCGACGCCGTGATCGGAGCGGTCTGGCCGGGATTGATCCCCCAGCTCACATGGGGCACCAGCGCGGCTGCATCGATGTGGTGAGTGGTGTCGAATCGGGCATCGGAATCGGTGGACAGACTCGACCAGTGCTCCACGGCGGCGTCCCAGGCGTCTCCCTTGGGGGCCTGGGGACGTCCCTCCAGGTAGTCGAAGGTGGTCTGATCGGGGGCGATCATCCCGGCGCGGGCGCCGCCCTCGATCGACATGTTGCACACGGTCATCCTCTCCTCCATGGAGAGGCCGCGGATCGCCTCGCCCCGGTACTCGATGACGTGGCCCAGGCCCGCACCAACACCGAGCCGAGAGATCATTCCGAGGATCAGGTCCTTGGCGGTGACGCCCTGGGGGAGAGGACCATCGAACTCCACAGACATCGTCCTGGGCCGCTTCTGCCACAGGGTCTGGGTGGCGAGGACGTGCTCGACCTCCGAGGTGCCGATTCCGAAGGCGAGCGCCCCGAATGCCCCGTGCGTCGAGGTGTGGCTGTCGCCACACACGATGACCTTGCCCGGCTGGGTGTAGCCGTTCTCCGGACCGACCACATGGACGATGCCTTGCCTCGGGTCGTCGAGGTCGAAGAACGTGATGCCGTGGTTCGCCGTGTTGCGCCGCAAGGCGTCGACCTGCTTCTTCGACTGCGGGTCCCGGATGCCGAGGGATCTGCCCGTGGTCGGGATGGCGTGGTCGACCGTGGCGACGGTCAGGTCCGGTCTGCGGACTTTGCGACCAGCCAGGTCAAGGCCGGCGAATGCCTGCGGCGACGTGACCTCGTGGACGAGATGGAGGTCGACGTAGAGCAGGCTCGGGTCGTCACCGGTGACCACATGGCCTTCCCACACCTTCTCGAACAGAGTCCGACCGCTCATGACACTTCGACAGGTGTGCCGACTCGTGCCGCCACCCGGTCGCCGACCTCGGAGGTGCTTGCGCCCATCTCTCCGGCACGCAGCGACGGGAGCTCACCCGCCACGGCAGCCACCGCCGCGCCGACCGAGTCGGCTGCCTCCTGCTCGCCTAGGTGGCGGAGCATCATGCCGGCCGCCCCGATCGCGGCCAGGGGATTGATCTTCCCTGTGCCTTCGAATCCGGGGGCGGTGCCGCCGATGGGCTCGAACATGGACACGCCCTGCGGATTCACGTTGGCGCCGGAGGCGATACCCATGCCACCCTGGATGGCAGCCGCCAGGTCGGTGATGATGTCCCCGAACATGTTGTCGCTGACTATGACGTCGAAGCGGCCCGGGTCCTCGACCATCCAAAGACAGGTGGCGTCGACGTGGGCGTAGGCCGTCTCGACGTCGTCGTATTCCTCTGAGACCTCGGCGAAGACCCGCGCCCAGAGATCCCACGCGTACTTGAGGACGTTGGTCTTTCCGCAGAGAGTGACGTGCCGACGCGGCCGGGTGCGGGCGAGCTCGAAGGCGTATCGGACGCATCTCTCCACACCGTGTCTCGTGTTGACCGACTCCTGCACGGCCACCTCGTAGGCCGTGCCCTTGGCGGTGAAGCCGCCCTTGTCCACATAGAGGCCCTCGCTGTTCTCCCGGACCACGACGAAGTCGATGTCGTCGGGGGTGACCGCCCCCAGAGGGCTCTTGACGCCGGGATGGAGCTTGACCGGTCGCAGATTGATGTACTGGCCGAGCTCGCGGCGCATCCTGAGCAGGATGTCCTGTTCCAGGATGCCCGGCGCGACCTCGGGGTGGCCGATTGCTCCGAAGAGGATCGCGTCCGAGCCGCGGAAACCTTCGAGATCCTCCTCGGTCAGTGTCTCGCCGGTGCGTATATAGCGCTCACCACCCAGATCGGAGCGGGTGAGCTCGAATTCGATCCCATGACCGGATGACGTCGCAACGAGCACCTTCTCCGCCTCCGCCACGACTTCGGGCCCGGTCCCGTCGCCGGGCACGACCGCGATCCGGTATGCGGTCATCTGAAGGTGTCGGTTACTTCCTGGAAGGTCTCCATGCCGGAGACGACCTCGTCGACGATGGCCTGCACCCGAGGTGCGGAGACCTGGCCGTCGCGGTCGGCAGCGCTCTTGGTTCGGGCAAAGGCACGCTCGAACGAAGAGGACGCGAGCGACACGCCCATCTCGTCGAGGGCATGGCGGAAGGCCGCGCGCTGCTCGCCATCCTTCATTGCTTGGCTGAGGGTGATTGGCTTGGGTGTCATTGGTTGCTCTCTGTTTCCTGGGTGTGTTGTTCGAGTCGACGTCTCACGCTTGGCCTACCACCGCACGGGGGACTTCGGACAGCTTCTTCATCGCCACCCGGCCCGACTTGACCAGGTCGACGATTCCGTAGGGACGCATGTGCTCGAGAAACGAGGCGAGCTGGTCCGGTGAGCCCGCCACCTCGAAGGTGATCGAATTCGGTGCGAGGTCGATCATCCGGGCGCCGAAGAGCCCGGCGGTGTCGCTCACCTCGCCGCGGTTCACCGGGTCGCAGGCGACCCTTGCGATCATCACTTCGCTCTCCAGGGCGTCGTTTCGATCGAGCTCGGTGACCTTGATCACGTTGACCAGCTTGTGGAGCTGCTTCTTCAACTGCTCCAACTCCGGAGCGTCCACCACCAGCGTGATGTGGGACCGACCCGGGACATGGGTCGGGCCGACCGCGAGGGAGTGGATGTTGAACCCTCGGTTGGAGAACATCGCCGATACCCGGGCGAGGACACCCGGCTTGTCCTCGACGATCACGGAGAGGGTGTGATGGCTCACAGATCTTCCTTGCTCATCACGATCACGTCGTTGGAGGCGCCGGCCGGCACCATCGGGAAGCACATCTCATCCCGGTCACAGACCACCTCGAGGACCACCGGGCGGTCGTCGATGCTCAAGGCCTTGTCGATGGCGCTGTCGATCTCGGCGGGATGGTCGACACGCAGCCCGGCACACCCCATCGCCTCGGCGAGCTTCGGGTAGTCGGGCACGGTCGTGCCCAGATCCACTGCGGAGAGACGGCCGCCGTAGAAGAGGTTCTGCCACTGCTTGACCATGCCGTAGCCGCCGTTGTTGAAGACCACCACCTTCACCGGGATGTCCTCGGTGGCGGCCGTGATCAGCTCCTGGACGGTCATCTGGAAGCATCCGTCCCCGTCGAGGGCGAGGACCAGCTGGTCGGGAAGGGCGGCCTTGGCGCCGATGGCTGCGGGCACGGCGAACCCCATCGTCCCCAGTCCGCCGGAGTTGATCCAAGTCCCCGGTCGCTGGAAGCCCCAGAACTGAGAGGCCCACATCTGATGCTGGCCGACACCGGACACGACGACCGCCTCGCCACCCGTGATCGCGTGGAGCCGCTCGATGAAGTGCTGGGTCTTGATGGGGCCGTCCTCCGGCTGGTCGTAGCCGAGCGGCTTCTCCTTCTGCCAGGCTCCGAGCTGGTTCAGCCACTCCCTGCGATTGGGGGCGGCCGCCCCGTCTCTGGATGCCATCAGACGGGCGTGCAAGGCCTCGATGACGAGCCTGGCGTCGCCCACGATCGGCACGTCTGCCTGACGGACCTTCCCGATCTCGGCGGGGTCCACGTCGACGTGGATGACCTTGGCGTGTGGTGCGAAGGAGGACACCTCGCCGGTGACACGGTCGTCGAAGCGAGCGCCCAGGCTGACCAGGACGTCGCAACGCTGGATCGCTGTGGTGGCCGTGTAGGTGCCGTGCATCCCGGGCATCCCCAATGCGAGCGGGTGATCGTCGGGGAAGGCGCCCCTAGCCATGAGCGTGGTCACCACCGGGGCATTGGCCGCCTCGGCGAAGGCGCGGAGCGCCTCGCCTGCGCCAGCGCGGATGACCCCGCCACCGACGTAGAGCACCGGGCGCTCGGCCGACTCGATGAGCTCGACGGCCGCCTTCACCTGCCGGGGGTGGCCGTGGGCGGTGGGGCGGTAGCCGGGGAGGCCGGCCAGGGTCGGCTCGGACCAGGCCGTGGCCTGGTTGAGCACGTCCTTGGGGATGTCGACCAGGACGGGGCCGGGACGGCCGGTCGCGGCGATGTGGAATGCCTCGTGGATCACATCGGGGATGTGGTCGGCGTCGGTCACCAGATAGGAGTGCTTCGTGCAGTGCATGGCGAGGCCGGTGGTGTAGGCCTCCTGGAACGCGTCACTCCCGATCGCGGAGGTGCCCACCTGGCCCGTGATGGCGACCAGCGGGGTCGAGTCCATCTTCGCGTTCTGGAGGGGTGTGATGAGGTTGGTTGCCCCTGGCCCGGAGGTGGCCATAGCCACACCCACCCTGCCGGTCGCCATCGCGTAGCCCTCGGCCATGTGGCCGGCACCCTGCTCGTGACGTGCCAACACGTGACGTATCGGACTGTCCAGCAGGGGGTCGTAGGCAGGGAGTATCGCCCCGCCGGGAACCCCGAAGATCAGCTCCACTCCCTCGTGCTCGAGGCTCTCGAGGAGTGAGTGTGATCCGGTATAAGGCTGTGAAGTCATCTGATTCCGTTCTGGGTACAAAAAACCCCCCGGTGGCCGGAGGGTTGAGCGCACGCAGGACTTAGCTGCGTGCGCTACTCAATGAGGAGTACGACGAGCGCGGTGCTGGCGGCGTTGACTGTCTTTCTCATCGCTGAATCGTGGAGTATCGCGGTTATCGGCAGGCAATGTCAAGACATTGACCGGTTCCGTGACGAGCAACCGCGCTGGTGGTGAGTCGGCTTACAGCGACTCGCTCAAGGGGCGGTCTTCGGCTCCAGGAAGGGCATCAGGCCGCGAAGCTCGGCGCCGACCTGCTCGATCTGGTGGGCGCGGTTGGCGGCCCGCTGCTCGAAGAGGAACGGGGCACCTTCTCGTGCCTGTGCCAGCCACTCGGCCGCGAACGCCCCGTTCCGGATCTCGGAGAGGATCTTCTTCATCTCGGCCCGGGTCTCCTCGGTGACGATGCGACTCCCCCTCGTGTAGTCGCCGTATTCGGCGGTGTCCGACACCGAGTACCGCATCCACGACAACCCGCCCTCGTAGAGCAGGTCGACGATGAGCTTCAACTCGTGCAACGTCTCGAAATACGCGGACTCGGGCTGATACCCGGCTTCGACCAGCGTCTCGAATGACGCCTTGATCAGCTCGGCGACCCCACCACAGAGGATCACCTGCTCGCCGAAGAGGTCCGTCTCCGTCTCCTCCTGGAACGTGGTCTCCAGGATCCCCGCACGCCCGCCACCGAGGGCGGATGCATAGGAGAGAGCGAGGGCGAGGGCGCTGCCCGAGGCGTCCTGATGGATGGCGACGAGACAGGGGACACCCGAGCCTTGCTCATAGGTGCGGCGCACCAGGTGCCCGGGCCCCTTTGGAGCGATCATCGACACGTCGACGTCATCGGGTGCTTCGATCGCCCCGAAGTGGATGTTGAAGCCGTGGGCGAACATCAGGGTGTCGCCCGCCTCGAGCCCGGGGGCGACGTCCTCTGCGTAGATCGAGGCCATGACCTGGTCGGGGACCAGCATCATTATCACATCGGCCACCCCCACCGCCTCGGCGACGGGTAGCACGGCCAGACCCGCCTCCCTGGCCGCTTCGGCGCTCGCCGATTCGGGCCGAAGGCCCACGACCACGTCGACCCCCGATTCGGCGAGGTTGCGGGCGTGGGCGTGGCCCTGGCTTCCGAAGCCGATGATGGCGACTCTGTGGCCCTTGATGAGATCGGGGTCGCAATCGCTGTCGTAGTAGATCGTGGCCATTTCCGGATTGTGGTCGACCCGATCGGCCCCGGCCAAATGAGCTCAGTCGAGGCTCACCGTCACCAATCCGGCCTTGAAGGCCGGGGTGCCGGAGGCGGGATCGACATGACGGGGGAGAAGGACGTTGGCCTCGGGGTAGTACATGACCGCGTTGCCCGGGGTGATGTCGGCCTCGCGGACAAGAATCGATCGCATCGAGCCCGCCGCACCGGTCACCGTGACGGGCTGGTCGATGCCAAGCCCGAGACGGTCGATGTCCAGCCGGCTCATCATGATCACGTCACGTCGATCCTGACCCCGATAGAGGTCCTCGTCCTCGAACACAACCGTGTTGAACTGGCCCTCGGAGCGAACCGTCATCAAACGGAGATCGCCATTCCGACCTCCGATATCGGGCAGCCGCACCGGGAGGAACCGGGCCCGCCCGCTGTCGGTGGCGAATCGGGGCTCATGGAACGTGCGCCCTGTCACCTGGAACTCGCGACGAGTCTTGTCGATGGTGCCGACCGCCTCGTATCCGGGGATCACCTTGGCGATCGCGCTGCGGATGCTCCCGTGCCGGCGCATGTCGGCCCAGTCCAGCACCCCGGTGCGGTCGACCCGCTCTCCCATGTCGGCGATCACCGAGACCTCCGATCGTGGGCCGACATGGCGCGGTGGGCCTCCATCCGAGAGTCTCACGAAGTTGAACATGGACTCCTGGGTGGTGGCCTCGGGCTCCTCGTCGCGGGCCAACACCGGGAGGACGATCGTCTCCTTGCCTCTCCCCAGGACATGCCCGGTGTTCAGCGACGTGGACAGATAGACCACGAGGTCGAGCCGTTGCAGGGCGCGGGCCGCGAATCCGGAGTCGGGGTTCGATCCGAACAGGTTCCCACCGAGGCAGATCCCCACTTGGAGGCGGCCCTCGGCCGACCCGATCATGCAGCCCATCGTGTCCAGCCCCTCGCCTTCGGGAGGGGAGACTCCCATCTCCGTGGCGAGTGCCTTGAGCACGGCAGTCTTGAGCTCGGGCGCCACTCCCACCGAGCCGATTCCCTGGACGTTGCTGTGGCCCCTGATGGGGAGGAGACCAGCCCGCGGCCGGCCGAGCATGCCCCTGACCATCGCCAGATTGGCGATCGCCCTGACGTTGTCGACGCCGTGGAGATGATGGGTGATGCCCATCGCCCAGGCGAAGATGGCGCTGCTCGCCCCGGCGTAGAGCTCGCCGACTCTCTCCATCGTCGCTCGGGGGACTCCGCTGCCCTCGACCAGCTCCTCCCAAGTGAGCGACTCGACGGAATCGCGATAGATGTCCCAGTCATCGGCGTGCTCGTTCACGAATCCGTGGTCCACCGCCCCGTTCTCGATGACACGCTTGGCGACACCGGCGAGGAAGGCGATGTCGCCGCCGATGTGCGGCTGGACGTAGACGTCGGAAATGTCGGTGCCGAAGAACAGGCTCCTCATCTTCGACGGGACCCGGAACCGAACCAGACCGGTCTCGCGGAGCGGGTTGACCACGACCACCTTCCCGCCTCTTCGCTTGAACCCGTCGAGGATGGTCATCAGACGCGGGTGGTTCGACGCTGCATTGGACCCGATGAGGAAGAAGACATCGCCCCTTCCCAAGGTCTCCAGGTCCTCGAGCACCACCGTGGCGGTGCCCGACCCGGTGACGCTGGAGAGACCGACCCCGGACGCCTGGTGGCAGTAGTAGCTGCAGTTGTTGACGTTGTTGGTCCCGTACACACGGGCCAGAAGCTGGATCAGGAAGCCGGCTTCGTTGGACGACCTGCCACTCACGTAGAAGAAGGCCCGGTCGGGATCCGTGGCGATCAGCTTGGCGGTGATCTTGTCGATGGCCTCAGCCCAGGAGATGACTCGATACCGGGTGTCGAGTGGGCCCGCGTAGAGGGGCCTTGTCAGCCGCCCGCACGCCTCCAGGTCCTTGGAGGTGAAGCCGGCCAGCTCGGAGAAGCCGTAGTGATCGAAAAGCGACTCCGGGACCGCGCCCTGCATGTCGGCGGCCATCGCCTGGATCGACTTCTTGCAGATCTCGGGGAAGTGGCCCGCTTCGTTGACCATGCCACCCAATTGGCCGCCCATGCCGAGAGCGCATGTCTTGCATGCGTTGCGTGAGCGGAGTGCCCGGTACGCCGCCCGATAGCCACCTGCCTGACGCGCTTTGCGCAACAGGTACCAGATGGCGGGGAAACCGCCGCCGGCGCTCACCCGTCTCACCGGGGCAACTCTACGGATCGGTGGTGTCAGCGGAAACGACCGGGGGCGGTGCGTTCCGGGTCGACTCCAGCTTCGGCAAAGCCTGGGGGGAGGTCCTCGCCGATCACCTGGGATGCGATGAGGGCCCCGTAGGCGGGGGAGGTCTGCATCCCGATCCCGCCCAGGCCGACCAGCCAGAAGAACCCAGGGGCCTTCGGGTCTTCGCCGATCACCAGGTCACGGTCGGGTGAGAACGTGCGCAGACCCGCCCACTGCGAGTTGACGGTCCGGATGTTCAAGGTGGTCGCCTCGTTTATCCGCTCGATGGCGAGGGCGACGTCTTCCATCCGGGGTCGGGCATCGGTCGGCTCGGAGGGTGTCTCCTCGGCCAGTGAGCAGAGGTATTGGACCCCGTCCGGGCGGAAGTAGAAGTTCTCGTCCACCTCGACCACCATCGGCAAGCCGGCCGAGCCCTCGCTTCCGGGGACCATGAACGCGGTTCGACGGTATGGCCGCAGCCCGATGGGGGCCACCCCGGCCATCTCGGCGATCACGTCGCCCCATGCCCCCGAGGCGTTGACGAGGACATCGCCCTCGACTGTGCGCCCGTTGGAGCGGACCTCCCAGCGACCGGCCTTGCGGGCGATGCCCACGGCCGGAGCCTGGGTCAGGATGATCGCGTCGTGGGCGCGGGCGATCCGGACGAAGGCCTGGTGAAGCGCCGCCACGTCGATGTCGGCCCCGGACGGCTCGTATAGCCCGCCTCCCACCCAGTTCGGGCTCATCACGGGCAACACGTCGAGCACGCCGCCGGTGTCGAGCAACTCGGAGCGGGAGCCTTGGAGCCGGCCCTTCTCTGCGCGCTCGGCGAGACGCTCCATCGGCTCGCCCTTCGGAGCCACCCACACCACGGCACGGTCGGAGAGGAGGGGAGCGTCGACCGACCCCTCCGGAGGGGACTCGAGAAAGGGCCGTGCCGCCTTCACCAGGGGCCGGGACCCGGCCGACCCGTAGTTCTCGACGAGCATCGCCGCCGACCTGCCCGACGTGTGATAGGCGAGACTCGGCTCCGTCTCGAGGAGGGTCACCTCGCCATGGGGAGCCAGGTGGGCAGCCGCCGCCACACCCGCAATCCCGCCACCGATCACGATGAAGTCGGTCACGGCTCCACCACCACCCGACCGATGGCGTTGCGGCCCTCGAGCCAGCGCAGCGCATCAGCACCCTCGGCGAGCGAGTACGTCTTCTGGATCAGCGGCTCTATCAGGCCGTTCTCCGCCCATTCCACGATCGTGGCGAAGTTCTCCCGGTGCTTCTCCGGCTCCTCTTGGGTGAACCGGCCCCAAAAGACGCCGACGATCGAGTTGCCCTTGAGCAACGGCAGGTTGAGCGGGATGCGTGGGATCCCGCCCGCGGCGAAGCCGATCACGAGCAGCCTTCCGTTCCAAGACGTCGAACGGAGAACCTGCTCGGTGAGATCGCCGCCCACGGGGTCGTAGACGACGTCGACTCCGGCGCCCTCGGTGAGGTCATTGATCCCATCCCTGATGCCGACCTGGTCGTACCTGATCACGTCGTCGGCGCCCGAGGCACGGACTGCGTCGGCCTTCCCGTCGGAGGAGACCGCGGCGATGACCCGCGCCCCGAGGACGTGGCCGATCTGAACCGCGGCGAGGCCGACTCCGCCCGAGGCTCCGAGCACCAGCAACGTCTCGCCCTTCTCGAGCCGGGCACGGTCGACCAGAGCGTGGTAGGAGGTCCCGTACCCACCAGGAAGGGTGCTCCCGACGGAGTAGTCGATCGAGTCGGGCAGTCTTGCGACGTTCTGCGAGGAGAGCAGGGCCCTCTCGGCGAGAGCCCCATGGAAGGCGAATCCGCACACGCGATCACCCGAGGAGAACTCGCCGCCCTCATCGGCTTGGAGGACGCGGCCGGCCAGTTCGTAGCCGGGGGCGAAGGGAGGGTCCGGGCGCACCTGGTACTCACCCTTCACCATGAGGAGATCGGCGAAGTTGACGGTCGTGGCTTTCACCTCGACGAGGACCGACCCCGGATGCCATTCGGGGTCGGGGAGCTCGCCCAGCCGGAGCCCGTCGATGCCGCTGTAGTCGTCACAGACCAGTGCTTTCATCGCCGGTCAGCCTATGACTGCCGGCCGCGGCTTGCTATCTGACACAATTCAGGGCGTGCCCGTCGAGCCGCCCAGGTCCCGATTCGATCTACCCGATCCCAGTGCCGCCGACGGGGACGTGGTGGCGGTCGGTGGCGACCTGGAGGCAGGGACACTTCTCCAGGCATATCGAAGGGGGATGTTCCCCATGGACCTCCCCGACGGGCATCTGGGGTGGTGGTCACCGGTTGAGCGGGCGATCATCCCACTCAGCGGCCTGCGCGTGACCCGGTCGCTGCGACAGTCGACTCGTCGCTACTACATCACCGTCGACGAGGACTTCCTGTCGGTGATCCGCTGGTGCGCCGACATCGATCGGCCCAATGGCTGGATCACCGAGGAGGTGGTCGAGGCCTACACCACGTTGCACGATCTCGGCTGGGCCCACTCGATCGAGGTCTGGGATTCGGAGGGCTCGCTGGTCGGCGGGCTCTACGGAGTGGCCATCGGCGGGCTGTTCGCCGGGGAGAGCATGTTCCATCTGTCGAGGGACGCGTCCAAGGTGGCCCTGGTGCATCTGGTCGTGCTCATGAACCATGGTGGCAGCCTTCTCGATGTGCAGTGGCTGACCCCACATCTGGAGTCTCTTGGGGCGGTGGTCATCGGTCGCGACGAGTACCTGAGGCGTCTCCCCGAGGCTCTGTCCCGGCAAGGGCCGTTCGACAGGACCGGCGGTTAGAGTCGCCGCGTGCCTCCCGGAGCAGGATGACGAGGACGTTCGTAGCGGGCATCGACCTGACCGCGATGGGCCGCAGAGTCGCCGACAGGGCCCGGCTCATGGCAGAGACCTCCGGGGGGACAGTCCATCTCCTCCATGTGCTCGAGCCGGTGGCGGAGGCCATGATCGAGCCCGGTCTGGCAAGGATCATGCGTGAGCATCAGAGGGCCGAGGCGGCCACCGTGGCGGAATGGCTGCGGGATAGATCCCAGGTCGACGTGGCGCTCGAGGTGGTGAAAGGGTCGCCTGCTTGGGAGATCGCCTCCCGGGCCAAGAAGGCCGAGATGGTGATTCTCGGCTCCTCCAGTGTTGATGCCTTCACCGCGGGACCGGTGACGCACCGGGTCGCCCGGATGGCGACATCCGACATCCTGGTGGTGCGTCGTCAACCCCGCGTTCCCTATCGAAGGGTCATCACGGCGGTCGACTTCTCCGAGGCGTCGCGACGCGCTATCGAGAGGTCGCTGGAGCTGTTTCCGGATTCCGAGATAACCGTCCTCTACTCGCTGCCCACACAGTTCGACTCACTCCTATCCGACGCCGGGCTCTTCCGGGAGGAGATGGATGCCTCACGAAGCGAGCGCATGGAGACCGCCCGTGACCGGATGCTGGAGTTCGCCCACCCATGGGGAGGCCGGGTGCGGACCCAGGTGGTGGACGGGCCGCCTGCGGAGACCATCGACGAGACCGTGCGGCGACGCGGTGCGGACCTCGTCGTGGTGAGCAGCCGCGGTGCGACCGCCACCCGCATGGTCCTCCTGGGCACGGTGGCCGAGGGCCTGTTGGGCCGGGCGCCGTGTGACGTGCTGATCGTCAGGTCGGCGTCGAGCTTTCGCCGGCCCTGATCGGTCAGATGCCAGCCAGTGCCTTCTTCACCGCCCTGGCGGCGAAGACCTTGGCCAGATGTGCCTTGTACTCCTCGGTGCCGTAGAGGTCTTCGAGGACCGTGATGCCGTCCGCCGCTCTCTCCGCAGCCGCCTTGATCGCCTCGTCCGAGCCATCGGTGCCGATGAGGGCTTCGCCCACGCCGGCGGCGAGCTGGGCGTGTGTGCCCACTCCGGTGATCGCCACCCGGGCATCCTCGATCGTCCCGTTCGACTTTCGGACCCATGCCGCCGCGGCGGCGACCGCGTAGTCGGAGTGCCCGCCACGACGACCGAGCTTGTCATAGGCGGAGCCCTCACCCGGGCCGGCCTTGGGAATCCGTATCGACGTGAGGATCTCCTCCGGTGTCAGCGCACTGGTCAACGAGTCGACGAAGAAGTCAGCCGCGGCGATCTCACGGGTCCCCGAAGCTGACGCCGCCACCATGACCGCGTTGCATGCGATCGCCGCCGCCGGCTGATCGGCGGCCACGTCTGCGTGGGCCAACGAGCCGCAGGTCGTCCCCCGGTTGCGCACCTGGACATCACCGGTCATCGACGCAGCCTCGGCGAGAGCGGCCGCATTGGCTCGCACCAGGTCGTGCGACATCGTGGTGCGATGACGCACCAAGGCGCCGATCTCGACATGATCCCCGGTGTCGTTCACCCCGTCGAGACCGCCGATCCGGCCGATGTCGACGAGGAGCGCAGGGGAGAACAGCCGCATCTTCATGAGGGGCAGCAGGCTCATGCCGCCCGCCATGACCTTTGCATCCTCGCCGAGCGCCCCGAGGGCCTCGTCGAGCGAGGTCGGTGCCACGTAGTCGAAAGCACGTGGATACATCAGCTCATCCTCGCTTCCTGAATCGCCGCCCAGACCTTCCTGGGACGTAGCGGCATGTCGATGTTCTTGACCCCGAGCGGCGAAAGCGCGTCGATCACCGCATTGACCAGGGTGTGCGCCGAGCCGATCGTCCCGGCCTCACCGATCCCCTTCACACCCATCGGGTTGATCGGAGAGGGAGTGACCGTGTGCGCCAGCTCGTACGAAGGCAAGTCCCCAGCCGTGGGCAGGGGATAGTCGATCAGCGACCCGGTCAGTAGGTTGCCGTTCTCGTCGAACAGGGCCTCTTCGAACATCGCCTGACCGATTCCCTGAGCCACGCCACCATGGATCTGGCCGTTGACGATCATCGGGTTGACCACGTTGCCGCAGTCGTCGACCGCCACGTACTTGAGGATCTCGACGTTGCCGGTGTCGGCGTCGACCTCTACGACGGCGAGATGCGTCCCGAACGGCCAGGTGGCGTTGCCCGGGCTGAACATCGACTGCGCCTCCAGACCCGACTCCACGCCCTCCGGGAGCGTGTGCGCCTGGTATGCGGCCTTGGCGATGTCGGCCCAATCGACCTTCTTGTCGGGCGAGCCGGCCACATGGGCCGCACCGTCGGCGAACTCGATGTCGTCTGCGGAGGCCTCGAGCATGTGGGCTGCGATCTGTGCCGCCTTGGCCTTCACCTGCTGGGTGGCCTGGTAGGCGGCCGCGCCGTCGACCGATATCGACCTGGAGCCGAACGTGCCGATCCCCATCGGGTGGTCACGGGTGTCGCCATGGTGGACCCTGACCCGATCGACCGGGATCCCCAAACCGTCCCCGACGATCTGGGACCACGTCGTCTCGTGGCCCTGACCGGTCGGGCCGGTGCCGATGATCACCGTCACCGTCGCGTCCGGGTTGACCCGGACCAGGCCCGACCCGTTGAACGACGAGGGGAGGCCATAGGTGGCCCAAGAGAACCCGATCTCGGCGAGCACAGCGGGCCCGAATCCGCACACCTCGACATAGGACCCGATGCCGATCCCGACATGACGTCCCTCGGCGCGGGCGTCGTCCCGCATCTTCAGCAAGCCCTGGTAGTCGGCGATCTCGATCAGCTTGTCCACCGCCGCGTCGTAGTTCCCCGAGTCGAGCGAGAACCCGCACCCCATCGTCGCCGGGAACTCATCGGGCTGCCAGAAGTTGCGACGACGCACCTCCAGTGGGTCCATCCCGATCTCCCGGGCGTATGCGTCGATGATGCGTTCCAGGTAGTAGATCGCCTCCGGCCGCCCCGCCCCGCGGTAGGCGTCGGTGGTCATCGTGTTGGTGACCACACAGTCGACCTTCCAACCGATAGGCATCTTGTACTGGCCCGAGGCGATCCAGAGACCGAGCAGCGGGATGGCGATGGTGAAATTCTGGTCGTAGGCGCCCATGTCTGCCAGCGCGTCGAGCTTGTAGCCGAGGAACTGGCCGTCCTTGGTGCCCACCAGGGTGGCGGTGCCCACCCAACCTCGTCCGTGGATGGTGGAGCTCGCCGCCTCCCGCCGGGTCTCGGTCCACTTGACCGTGCTGCCCAGCTCCCGTGCGACCCAGGCGGCGAGGATCTCGTCGTTGTAGACGTTGAGCTTGCAGCCGAATCCACCGCCGACCTCGGGGGCGATCACCCGGACATCCGAGGCCGCCACCCCGAGCATCTTGGAGATGGCGCCGCTCAGGGCGTGGGGGACCTGGGTGGAGCTGTGGACCGTGAAACGGCCATAACCGGGGTTGTACTCCGCCATCACCGATCTCGGCTCGATGGCAACCGGGATGAGACGCTGATTGGTCATCTCCATCGAGACCACGACCGCGTCGTCGCGCTGCATCGCCTCGTCGACCTGCGGTGTCTGGTCCTCCAGGCCCAATGCCGGCCAGTAGCCGTGGTACGTCCAGGTGAGGGTGATGTTGGAATCGAGGTCGTCGTGGACCTTGATCTCGTCGGTGGCCGCCTTTTTCAGATCGATCACCGCCGGCAGCACGTCATAGTCGACCTGGATCGCCTCGACGGCGTCCTGAGCCTGATAGCGGCTCTCTGCGACCACCAGGGCGACGGCCTCGCCGAGATGGTTGACCTGGCCGTCGGCGAGAAGTGGCCGCAGCTTGCCCGTTGTCACCTGGGCGAGCAGCGGGCCGAGATGGGCGACGTCGTCGTGTGTGTAGACCGCGACCACGCCCGGCATCGCCTTCGCCGCGCTGGTGTCGATCGAGTTGATCCTCGCCCTCGCCACCGGGGAGCGGTGGAAGGCCATGTGGAGAAGCCCGGTGGGGTTGAGGTCGTCGACGTAGAGACCGGTTCCCTGGATGAGAGCGGGGTCTTCCCGCCGGCGCACCGCCCCACCCATGACACTCGTGGTTGCCATCAGCTCATCCCTTCCCAGTCAGGTGGTGGCGGTTCTTCGCCACGGATCTTGGCCCCTGCATACTCGATGGCCCGAACGATGTTGTGATATCCGGTGCAGCGACACAGGTTGCCCTCGATGCCGTGGCGAATCTCGGCCTCGGTCGGGTTCGAGTTCTCATCGAGGAGGGCGACCGCGGCCATGATCATCCCCGGTGTGCAATAGCCGCACTGCAGCCCATGTCGCTCCCAGAACCCCTCCTGCACGGGGTGGAGCTGGCCGTTGTCGGCGAGACCCTCGATCGTGGTGATCTCTGCCCCATCCGCCTGCACGGCGAGCATGGTGCACGACTTGATCGCCATCCCGTCGAGATGAACGGTGCACGCCCCGCAGTAGCCCGTCTCACAGCCGACATGGGTCCCGGTGAGCCGGAGGTTCTCTCTGATGAAGTGGACCAACAGGGTCCTCGGCTCGACGTCGGCGGAGACGCTCCTGCCATTGACCGTCATCGAAACTTCCATGGGAAGACCCTTTCCGTAGGTCGGTCGAGATCACCGGAACATATCAACTGGCGACGGGGTGCGTGTTCCGAATCCCCTCGGATTCTCAGCGACCGGATCGAGGCAGCGTGACCTGGAAGGTGGTGCCGGTCGCGCCCGTGGTCAGGTCGATGGAGCCACCGATCCTGTTGAGGATGGTGTGCACGGTGTGGAGCCCCAGCCCGGTTCCCTTGCCCGGTTCCTTCGTCGTGAAGAATGGGTCGAAGATGCGCGCTGTGACATGCTCGGGGATCCCCTGCCCGGTGTCGGAGAACGTGACCACCAGCGAGTCGTCCATGTTGCGACTGGCGATGGTGAGTGTCCCTCCCGTCTCGGCCATGGCGTCGGCGGCGTTGTCGATCAGGTTGGTCCACACCTGATTGAGGTCCCGCCCGGGCACCTCGAGACGCGGGACCGGCTCCTCGAAGTCGAGCTCGACCTCGATGTCGGCGAGCTTGTGCTTGAGGAGAATCAGAGTGTCCCTTATGCCGTCGGTGGGGTCGATCTCCTGCACCGGGGCCCGGTCGACGAAGGAGTACTCCTTCACCACTCTCACCAACTCTGAGACCCGACGCGCCGCGATCACGAGCTCGGACATCACCTGTCTCGTCGCCAGGATCAGCCCGATCCAACGCACCTCGTGGGCCTTGAGCTCATCCGGGCTGTTCGCCACCACCTCCTTCAATGTCTCGACCCTCCACCCCGCCTCGACCAGAGCCGGGGCGATCTGCCAGGGGTCCTCGACTCCGATCTCCTCGAGCCACGAGGCCAGCTCGTCCTCGGCCGCGGAGCGCTCCAGGGCAGACAGTGGCCGCTCCGGCTTCTCCACCGTCGCCAGGACGGTCGGATTGTCGTAGCCGGTGGCGAGCGCCTCGACCTCGCGGTCCAGCTCGCCGTGGAGCTTCGACAGCTCAGAAGTGCTTCGGGCCACGGCGGCAGCCGGGTTGTTCAGCTCGTGCATGAGCTGTGCCGCCATCCGGCCGAGCGCGGCCATCCGCTCCTCGTGACGGAGGGTGTCCTCGATGCCGCGAAGGCGTGAGGTCACGGTGCGGAACATGCGGCGAACCACCCTGGGATCGCTGAGCAGATCCTCGAACGCGGCCACCGGGACGCGGATCACTGCGGAGTCGATCAGAGCGGTGACCGTCGCGGTGCGTGGCGCCTCGTCGAGAAGCGCGATCTCACCGACGACCTCGCCCGGGCCGATCCGGGCCAACTCCACATCCTTCGATGCGCTGTGCTTGGACACGGAGAGCTCCCCGGAGACCACCACGTACATCTCCCCGGACTCGGAGCCCTCATCGATGATGACCGTGTCCGCGGGGACCTCGATCAGCTCCGTCGACCTCGACACGCGCTCCAGGAGATCGTCGGGGAGATCGGTGAAGTAGGGCAGACCTCGCAGGACCTCTGAGATGTCGCTCAAAGCGAGGCGAGATGCTGGTGGATGAAGCGTATGGCCGTTGCCCCCTCACCGGTTGCCCCCGCCACCCGCCTGATGGAGCCATGACGGACGTCCCCGGCTACGAAGATCCCCGGAACCGAGGACTCCAGGGGGAGGGGATCACGGTCGACGTTCCAATCGATCAGGGGCCCCAGGTCGGCTCCGGTGAGGACGAAGCCCTTCTCGTCGAGTTGCACCAGGTCGCCGAGCCAGTCGGTCTGGGCTCTCTGGCCGATGAAGATGAACAGTGCGCCGGCCTTGTGCTCCCTCTGCTCGCCGCTCTCCAGATCCTCCACGACGAGTCGCTCGAGATGGCCTTCACCTTGCGCTGCGACGATGCGGGAACGGGTGAGCAGGGAGATCGTCTCCGTGGCATCGATGTTGTCGATCAGGTACTGGGACATTCCCTCGGTGAGGTCGCTGCCCCTGATCACGATGGTCACCTCGTCGGTGAACCTGGTGAGGAACAGCGCCGCCTGGCCCGCCGAGTTCCCCCCGCCGACCACGAACATGGGCTGGTTGCGATGGTTCTCTGCTTCGAACGTCGACGTCCCGTAGTACACCCCGGCCCCGACCAGCTCGTCGAGCCCTTCGGCGGGAAGACGCCGGTACTCCACCCCGCTGGTGACCACGAGGGCCTTGGCGGTGACGGTGCTGCCGTCGGCGAGATGGACGATCCGATAGGGATCCTTCCGCTCGACACGCTCCACCTTCGCCGGGACCAGGACCTCGGTGCCGAATCGTTGTGCTTGTGCGGATGCCCGCCGGGCCAGGTCTGATCCGCTGATCCCGCTCGGGAAACCCAGGTAGTTCTCTATCTTGGAGGACTGCCCGGCCTGGCCACCGGGCGCCGAGGACTCGATGAGAAGCGTCTTCAGCCCCTCCGAGGCACCGTAGACGGCGGCGGCGAGACCGGCCGGCCCGGCGCCGACGATGACGACGTCGTAGGTAGGTGAGGTGGCCTGGGTCTTCAACCCCATCCGGTCGGCCAGCTGCTGGATGCTCGGCTTGAGCAGATAGCCGCCGTCGGGGAAGACGAGGAGGGGGAGATCGGTGTTGGACGCCCCGACGGCGGAGACGAGCTGTTCCGCCTCGGGATCCACGCCGACGGTGAAAGAGCGGTAGGGGAGCTGGTTCATCGCGAGGAAGCCCTTGAGCTCGAAGACATCCCGTGACCATGCGCTCCCGACCACGCGCACCCCTTCGAAGCTGGGGCGGAAGGAGGCTCGCCAGTCGAGGAGTAGGTCGTCGAGTATCGGATAGAGCTTCTCCTCAGGTGGATCCCAGGGTTTCATGATGTAGTGGTCGAGGCCGACCTGGTTAATGGCGTCGATGGCCGCATCGGTGTCCGCGTATGCGGTGAGCAGGGTCTTCTTGGTCTCCGGGAAGAGAGGAATCGACTCGCGCAGGACATCGATGCCCGTCACCCTCGGCATGCGCTGATCGGCGACGATCAAGGCGAGTGGCGTGCCCCGCACCGAGAGATCCTTGAGGACCTCGATGGCCTCCTCCCCGCTGGTGGCTCCCAACACGGAGTACTCGTCTGCGTAGTGGGCGCGGAGGTCGCGCTGGACGGCACGCATCACCTCGGGCTCGTCGTCGATGGCGAGGATGGCCGGCTTGACGGTGGTCATGCCCTGAACAACTGGTCCTCGAAGCAGTAGCGCCAGCTCTCTCCGGGCTCGACCGACGTGATCAGGGGATGGCCCTCGTTCTCCCAATGGTGTCGGGCGTGCCGGTTCTTCGAGACGTCACAACACCCGACACGCCCACAGACGAGGCAGGCACGGAGATGGACCCAGGTGTCGCCGGCCTCGACACATTGATCGCAGACCCTGGAGAGCGGGGAGACGACGGTGGACAGGCTCTCGAAGTGCTCACATGTCTGTGTTGGCAATGCACACCACCTTCCGCAGCCAACCGGGACCCTCGACCTTGCTTTCGATCATATTGGCTCCTGGGGGAGTCGCCACTCGTGGGTCTGCTAAATCTTGTCGCCAGGAGGGCCGATTTGCCGGAGCAGGACTCGATAGAAGTGCGTGACGTGCCCGAGCGGCACGCCTACGTCGTCACTGTCGACGGGGTCGAGGCGGGCATGGCCGTCTATCACATCCGCGGTGGCCGCCATATCTTCGTCCACACCGAGGTCGACGAGCAGTACTCGGGTCTGGGAGTAGGTAGCAGGCTGGTCCGCGCCGCCCTCGAGGATGTACGGGCACAGGGTGGGTCGCTCGTCGCGCTGTGCCCGTTCGTGTCTGCCTACATGAGACGTCATCCCGAGTTCGACGATCTCGTCGACCGGGAGATGACCGAGCAACTGGAGAGACGACGTGAGAGCTGATCCGGCATATGGAGTCGCGGCTTCGCTCCGATCTCAATGGGATGGCGGAGGGCTCGAGTGATGCTGCCGACCGGCACGGTCACCTTCGTGTTCACGGACATCGAGGACTCCACCGGTTTGGCCCAACGCCTCGGTGATAGTGACTTCTCGAGGCTGGTCGACCTCCACAACTCAGTGATCCGCGCCGTCGTCGAGCGACACGGAGGTGTCGAGGTTGCGACCGAGGGAGATGCCGTCTTCACCGTCTTCGAGGACCCTCTCGCCGCGGTGACCGCAACCGTCGACATCCAAGACGCCATCGACAACGCCGAATGGGAGAGTAGAGAGGAGCCGAGAGTGCGAATCGGCGTCCACACGGGGCAAGGCTCGCTCGGGGGCGACAACTACGTCGGTCTCGACGTCCACAAGGCGAGTCGCATCGCCAACTGCGGCAATGGAGCCCAGATCCTGCTCTCGGACACCACCGCCCACCTCGTGGAGGATCGTCTTCCCGACGGTGTGACGGTGCGCACACTCGGCAGGTATCGGCTCTCCGGTTTCCCGAGTGCGGTGCCCATCCACCAACTCGAATGGCCCGGGTCACCTGGCCAGTACCCGGAGTTGCGCGCACCACGTGCCGAATCACGTGTCCCCGTCCCGCTCTCCGACTTCATCGGCCGGGAAGAGGAGATATCGCGGGCCCTCGCGGTGCTGGGCGAGAGCCGACTGGTCACACTGACCGGCCCGGGTGGCACCGGCAAGACCAGGCTGTCGCTGGAGCTGGCACGAAGGGTCGAGCCTGACCTTCCCGACGGAGCCGTGTTCGTGACTCTGGCTGCGGTCCGCGACCCCGATCTCATCCCGGCGACCATCCTCGACGCCCTGGGACTGAAAACGGCCGGAGGCATCGACCCCCTGGTCCATCTCGAGCGTCACCTCGCGGACAAGACGATGCTGCTCGTGATCGACAACTTCGAGCAGGTAGTGCGGGGCGCAGGGATCGTGGTGCGGATACTCGAGTCCGCTGCAGGCGTGAAGGTGCTCGTCAGCTCGCGGATACCGCTTCGGGTGTTCGGCGAGCGGGAATTCCCCGTGCCGCCACTCGATGTCCCCGACCCGGCAGCGGACCTGTCCCGGGTCGAGGAGAGCGCCGGGGTGCGCCTGTTCGTGACCCGTGCCGAGGCGGTGCGCCCCGGTTTTCACCTCGACGAGTCGAATGCGGGCACGGTGGCGACGATCGCGCGGTCGCTCGACGGGCTGCCGTTGGCGATCGAGCTCGCCGCTTCCCGCATGCGCAGCCTCACCCCGGAGGCGATCCTGGAGCGTCTCGACAACCGGCTCCTCGCCGCCGATGCCCCGGATCGGCCCCAGCGCCAGCAGACGATCGTCAACGCCATCGGATGGAGCTACGACCTGCTCGACGAGCCGACGCGGCGTCTATTCGAAGACCTGTCCGCTTTCGTGGGCGAATTCGGGCTGCCCGAGGCGGAGGCCCTCTGTCGCTTGTCGAGCTCCCCGATCGATGTCATCGACGGGATCACCCATCTGGTGGATCACAGCCTGCTTCGACAGACCCAGACCAGCGGTGATCCGAGGTTCCGGATGCTGACCGTCATCCGCGACTTCGGCTACGGGGCCTTGGTGGCGCGGGGTGACGAGGCCGAGATCGTCAAGCGACACGGGGAGGTGTACCTCGCCGTCGCGGAGTCCGCGGCCCCCGAGATCCTCACCTCTCGTCAGCAGTACTGGCTGCGACGGCTCGCCGCCGATCACGACAACCTGCGAGCCGCCTACGACCGTGCCCTGGATCGCGGCGACGTAACCACGGCGATGAGGCTTGGAGCGAGCCTTTGGCGCTTCTGGCAGATCAGGGGGCATCTAGCCGAGGGCAGGGAACGTCTCGAGCGCGTCCTCATCGGTGGCGGTGAAGTCGATCCCTTGCTGAGAGCGCGCGCCCTGACGGGGATGGCCGGAATCATCTACTGGCAAGGAGGATTGGAGGAGCTCCTCCCGGTCTACGAAGAGGCATTGGACCTGTTCCGGGAGCATGGGGTCGAGTCGGATGTCGCCGAGGGCCTGTACAACCTGGCTTTTCCTTGCGCCTACGTTGGCGAGATCGACCGTGCCAAGTCATTGCTCAACGAGGCGATGGACATGTGGGAGCGGATCGGAGACGATCAAGGCGTGGCCCGGGCGCTGTGGGGGCTTGGAGTGGTGTTCAGCTATTCGGATGACCATGAGAGAGTCATCGAGCACGCTGCTCGGTCGGTCGAGGTCTTCGAGGGCCTCGACGCGCCCTTCGATCTGGGATGGGCCCTGTTCATGGAGGCACAGGCCAACGCCAAGCTCGGCCGGTTCGAGGAGGCCGAGCGATTACTGGCGAGGGCTTTGGAGATCTTCGCAGGGGTGAGCGATGTCTCGGCGCTGACGCTCATCACGGAAGTGACCGTCCTCTTAGCCGTGGCCAGGGAAGACCGTGCCGCGGCCGGGTTCCTCGCAGGTGCCGCCCATCGATTGAAGGCAGACACCGGTGTCGAGATCGGCGATGTCCGGCTGAACCAGTTCCCCCAGGTAGAGGCGTTCCTCAGTGAGCGCGACGAGGCGTTGGAAACCGCTTTCCAAGAGGGTTTCGCCTCCGGGCTCGACGATGTGATCGCGAGGGCCAGGGCTCTGCTTCGGTCGTGACGACACGGTGGGAAGCGGCTCGCCCTCGTTACTGTTCCCTCGATTGGGGCCCGTAGCTCAATCAGGTCAGAGCAGCGGACTCATAATCCGTTGGTTGCAGGTTCAAGTCCTGCCGGGCCCACCACCACATGGAAATCGATCGTCAGGGCCCGGCTGATGTAGAGCGGGTTATCGCCGCGGGGAATCTCTTCGACCATCCCCCGAAGAGGGACCTGGTCGAGAGCTTTCTCGCCCGGGATGGACATCACCTGATCTTCGCGAACGTGGATGGAGTCGACGTCGGCTTCGTGAGCGGCGTCGAGATCGCCCATCCCGACAAGAGAGTGGAAATGCTGCTCTACGAACTGGGCGTGGACGAACCTCACCGAGGACGGGGCATCGGGCGGGCCCTGACCCTGGCACTCGTCGCAGTGGCGGTAGAGGCCGGTTGCCGTGGCATGTGGGTGACGACCGAAGGAGACAACGAGGCCGCACTGGCTACATACCGGTCCGCGGGAGCATCCGGGCCCGAATCGGGTGTCATCCTCGAATGGCGCTTCGACGACTGAACAGGAACCCGTTGCCATGTCGAAATCCGCGATCCTTTGTTCGTCGTATTCGAGCAAGCATTCCTCCGTCGAGAAGGGAGAAGAGGATGCCCCGTTATGCAGCTCTCATCTATGTGACTGAGGACGACGATCCCTCGGACCAGGCAACGAACGACGCGGTGATGGCCGACTACAACGCGTTCACCGCGGCGGTGACCGCAGCCGGCGTCATCGCCGGAGGGGAGGCGTTGGAGCCGACGAGCACCGCGACCACGGTTCATGTCGAGGGTGGGAAGGGCGGGAAGGTCGTTCACACCGATGGCCCGTACGCGGAGACCAAGGAAGTCCTCGGCGGGTTCTACCTGCTCGACTGTGCCGACCTCGACGAGGCCCTGGACTGGGCTGCCCAGATCCCGGGCGCCTGGCACGGGCTGGTGGAGGTCCGCCCGGTCGTCGACTTCAGCCAGGGTGGGCAGTGACAGTCGAGGAGACGATACGAGTAGAGGGTGGCCGGATCCTGGCCACCCTCATTCGATTGACCCGCGACTTCGACCTTGCCCAGGACGCACTCCAGGAGGCCGCGGTCACAGCCCTCGAGCAATGGACCGCCAGGGGCATTCCCGAGAGCCCGGCCGCGTGGCTGACGACGGTCTCCAGACGCAAGGCGCTCGATCTGATGCGTCGGGAAGGGCGACGTCGGGCCAAGGAGGGGGAAGCACAGATGACGCTGCTGATCGGAGCAGAGGAGGACGGCGCCGGTGACGACCGCCTCCGCTTGATATTCACCTGTTGTCACCCTGCGCTCTCGCCCGAAACCCGGGTGATGCTGACCCTTCGCACCATCGGCGGGCTCAACACCCATGAGATCGCCCGGGTGTTCCTGCTCAACGAGGCCACGGTCGGGCAAAGGATCAGCCGTGCCAAGAGGAAGATCTCGGTGGCAGGGATTCCCTACCGGATCCCTGCGGGCCACGAGCTGCCTGATCGGCTCCCCGCAGTGCTCGGCACGCTCTATCTGATGTTCACCACGGGCCATCATGCCATCGCAGGCCGTCTCGACTCCCGTGTCGATCTCGCCGACGAGTCGATACGTCTCACCCGCATGCTGTCGACCCTGATGCCCGACGAACCGGAGGTGCACGGCCTGCTCGCCCTGATGTTGGCCACGCATGCTCGACGTGCCGCCCGGGTCGATGCGCGTGGTCATCTCGTGCTGCTTCCCGATCAGGACCGGTCTCTCTGGGATCACGCAGCCATCGACGAGGCCAAGACGATCGTGGAGCGGGCTCTCCGTCTTCGCCGCGCCGGGGCCTATCAGATCGAGGCGGCGATCGCTTGTCTCCATGGGCGAGCCCCCTCCGACGAGGAGACCGACTGGGCGCAGATCGTGGATCTCTACCGGGCGTTGGAGAGAATCGAGCCGGGACCGGTGACCACTGTCAATCGGGCGGTGGCCGAGTCGAAGGTGACAGGCCCGGCCGCCGGACTAGCCCTGCTCGAGGGTGTCGACGACGTCGAGCATTGGCATCTCTATTGGGCGGTTCGTGCCGAGCTGCAACGGCAACTGGGAGACATGACGGGGGCTTCTCGCGCCTACGAGCGCGCCCTGGCGTGCGAGATGAACGACTCCGACAGGGATCACCTCCAGCTTCGCCTCGAGTCACTGCCCGGAACGACGGGGGTTCCGTCGATCAGGGCCTGAAAGACCTCACGACGCTCCGTCCCACCAGTCGAGCACGCGCAGGGCCCGCAGCGTCACCCAACGTGACGGCTTGCCCTCGCCGTCGTCGATGTCGAACCAGGTTCGACCTCCCGGATTCCAATCCAGAGGCCACTTACCGTCTTCGAGACGCCGCGACCGGAGGTGATCGATCGCTTCACCCAATCGGAGATCAGGCGACGCGCTGGTGAGCTGCGCAGCCGACCGGAAGTAGTCGAGGGCGCGGAGCACGTCGTAGTGCCAGCGATTGGGATGGAGCAGATGGAGATAACGCTCATCGGCCGGCTCGCCGGTGCTGAGCCGCCGGAACAGCGAGCGTGCGAGCAGATACTCCTCCCCTGAGAGACGAGCCTCTCGGGACTCGGGTGTTCCCTTCCCGGCCCGTTCGAATTCCAGCAGTCCTTCCAGGACGTTGATAGTCGTATCGAAAGAAGACCGGACCGATCCGTTCTCTGCCTCACAGTTCCACCCGCCGTCATCCAGGCGCTCTCCCACGAGCCTGTCCACGAGGGGGGTCATGTCGACACCGAAGTAGGTGCCATTGGCGACGGTCATCCCGTTGATGCAGGGCTCCACCTCACCGTCCCAATATCGCTGCCCGGCATGCTCCCATCGGGCGTTCTCGCCGATGAGCTCGGTCATCCGCTCGACCCGTTCCGTGCCCGGTGCCAACCCGAACTCACGCAGCTGAGAGAGCGAATGCGTGGTCGAGGTCCACGGCTGACCAGCCTCGTCACCACCCCAGACGAAGTCGGCGGGGAAGTGTGCGCCTCCTGCCCACCTTCCGTCCTCGTCCTCGAGCTCGAGAAGCCGGGTACCCCAGCCCTCGGTTTCCACTTTCGCCCGTTCAGCCGCCCAGGCAGTCTCCGGTGCGTGAAGCAGGTCGCGCATCACCTGCCAGCGGATCGCAGGGTCGGACTCGACCGGGTCGAGGAGCCAATCGATGACCGGGGTGTCGCTGGTCACGAGACGACCCTACCGGCGGGCCAGTGCATGTCCCGGCCTGTAGCATCTCGCCGGCCGACGACAACAGTCGAATGGGTCTAACTGCCCATGGCAGCAACGAGGTTGCCGCCGATCATGACCATATGTCGCTGGCCGGGAGAGGGAGGAAACCATGCGGCCGCGAGCCGAGGTGAGAGGAATCCAGAGGTGACGATGGCCAAGCGCGCGCTGTCACCCCGATTCTGGAAACGGGCATTGGAGGTCCACGGGCTGTCCGGTGTGATCCGCGCCGGTCTCAGGTCGCTGAGACCGCACGGCGACGACACGGAAGATACGCCCTATCTCGATCTGACCGCTGTCTCCGACGACCCGATCGAGACCCTGTACAAGGGCATCGAGGCCGGCGCCACCCCTGTGATCTCCATACCCATCAGCTCTCTCAGAGTGGAGAGCCTCGGCTTGAGGCTCGATGACCTCGACAACAATCCCTACACCCGTACGGTGGCCGAGTACATCAGCGGGGAGCACACGACCTACTCGGGTTCCGCGCTCGAACGCCATTTGACGAGCTGGCAGCCGAAGAGTCTCGCCGAGTTTCTCGGCCTCGACCCTGATCACTCGAGTGAGTTGCTGCGTAGCCCGCTTCAGGCCGAGATTCTCCCATGGGAGGTGGCCGTCACCTACGAGGATCTGGTCGCCCGGAGAGAGAGGGCCGAGCGAAGCCTCGCATTGAAGTTCGGACCCCGCTCAGGCGGTCATGGCGCCACCACACATGGCCCGGTCTCCGAGGAGTTGGGGCGTTACCGGTTCGACAAGCACCGGCAGGTGGCTGAGTCGATGGGGCGCGACGCCGGGCTCAAGGACCGCTCCGACCCGACGTGGTGGGACCCGAGCCGGGGTGGTTACGTAGAGGCGCAATTGCTGGTGGACGAGTCCGTGGCGGTGGGTGTGGTGCGTGAAGGAAAGCATCGCACGGCGGCTCTGGCTGCCCTCGGCGTGGAACGGATGGTGGTCGCTCTGCCGGCGCGATATCCCATGGTTCACCGATCGGAGGCGGCTTCCTGGCCCGGGGTCCGTTCCGAGGTGTTCACCCTGGAGCAGGCACTAGGAGTCTTCGATCGCTTCTTCGCCGGCGTGGCGCCCTGGGCCTCGATCCCCGGCGACCCTCATCAGGCCAGATAGCCGGCACACTCCTCGTGCCCGCAGACGCATCTGGTTGCGCCTTCGATGGGGCTGCTGCAGCTCGTGCTGCAGTACTCGGTACCGCCGGCGGTCATACAGGTGCACATGTCGTGGGCGCACTCCATGCTCGACTCCTCACTCGGTGACGGACCCGCTTACCCTCGGCCGACGGGCCAGAAACGACGTCTTCGCCTGATTCGCCTCCGCCACGCCATGCGATAGGTTGACGACCGTGGCAAACACCGAGCGGCGCGTCGTGATCGTCGCCAATCGTCTGCCCATCGCCTACGACGCGAAGTCCGGGGAATGGGCCACCAGCCCGGGCGGACTCGTCTCGGCGCTGACCCCGATCTTGCAGCAGACAAAAGGGAGCTGGGTCGGCTGGAGTGGGGTGGCCGGACGGAGGTTCAAGCCGTTTCTCCACTCCGGGATCAACCAGGTGCCGGTGACCTTGAGCCAGGAGGAGTACGAGGAGTTCTACGTCGGCTTCTGCAACGGCACGCTCTGGCCCCTCTATCACGACGCCTTGCGAACGCCCCAGTTCCACCGTCACTGGTGGAGGCCTTACGAAAAGGTGAACCGGCGCTTCGCCGACATTGCGGCCGAGGCCCTGACCAAGAATGACGTCGCCTGGGTCCAGGACTACCAACTGCAACTCGTGCCCAAGATGATCAGGGACGCGATGAAGGTGCACCGGATCGGCTTCTATCTGCACATCCCGTTCCCGCCGGTGGAGCTCTTTGCCAAGCTGCCCTGGAGACGACAGGTGCTCGAAGGGCTCCTCGGCTCCGATGTGCTCGCCTTCCAGTCACGCTCCAGTCGGACCAATTTCGCCGTCGCCGCCCGGCGAATCAGCGGTGCCACCGGCTCATCCACCAGATTGGAATGGGAAGGGAGGACGATCCTCCTCCAAGTTGCGCCGATCGGCATCGATACCGACGTTTTCGACGACATGGCCGAATCGGAGGAGACGGCTCGACGCGCCACCCGGATCAGAGCCCGTCTCGGTGATCCCGACGTGGTCATTCTCGGTGTCGATCGTCTCGACTACACCAAAGGGATCGATTTGCGGATGCGAGCGCTCCAACAACTTCTCGAGCGGCGCAGGGACCTTCGGGGCCGGGTCGTGTTCGTCCAGATCGCGGTGCCCAGCCGCGAGGATGTGGCCGAGTACCGGAAGATCAGAGAGGACATCGAAGGGCTGGTCGGCCGGATCAACGGAGATCTCGCGGAGGTCGGGCGCCCGCCGATCCACTACCTCTATCGGAGCGTCCCATTCGACGAGCTCGTGGCGTACTACAGGGCGGCCGACGTGATGTTCGTGACCCCGTTGCGCGACGGGATGAACCTGGTCGCCAAGGAATACGTGGCCACCCGGTTCGACGACACCGGCTCGTTGATCCTCAGCGAGTTCGCCGGAGCCGCCGAGCAGCTCAAAGAGGCTCACATAGTCAACCCGTACGACCTCGACGGACTGGCGTCGACCCTCGAGGAGGCGATCGAGACCGCATCGGTGCGGGGCAACGAGCAGATGAAGGCGCTGCGCCGCTCGGTGGGAGCCCATGACGTCTTCTGGTGGGCCGAGAGGTGTCTCGGGGCTCTGGGACTTTGACGCTGCGTGAGGCGATAGAAGACCTCCTACGGCACCGGCCCGTGCTGGTGGGCGTCGACTTCGACGGCACACTCGCCCCACTGGTCGACCATCCGTCCCTGGCGGAGCCTGACGCCACCGCGATCGAGATCCTGGTTCGGCTCGCCGCCCGGCCGGGGATGACCGTGGCGGTGGTCTCGGGAAGGTCCCTGGCAGATCTGAGGGAGCGGCTCGGTGACGTCCCGGGTGCGATCTTCATCGGCGAGCATGGCAACGACACCGGCGAGCCAGCCACCCCCGGCCCGGTGCTCGAGGAGGCAATCCGCCTGGTCGCCGATGTGGTAGCGGCCACGCCCGGCTCGATCTTCGAGACGAAGCCCAACTCGGTCAGCTTTCACTATCGAAACGTCGAGCCCGGGAACGAGGTGGAGGTCCTGGAGCGGCTTCGTGCCTTCGCCGACGCCAGACCGGACCTCTCATGGCTCGAGGGCAAGACCGTGGTCGAAATCAGCACCGGCGGCATGAACAAGGGCGCCGCCATGCGGGAGCTGGCCGGCGAGGAGGGGCGGATCCTCTACATCGGCGACGACACCACCGACGAGACGGTGTTCGCACAGCTCGGCCCCGCGGACGTCGGCATCAAGGTGGGGCCGGGGGAGACCAAGGCGGAGTTTCGAGTCGACGACGTGGCGGGGGTCGTTGAAGTCCTGGAGGTGATCGACCTAACTTCGGCGTGATGGCCAGGGTCGCTCACGACGCCTGGTGGAAGCAGGCGGTCTTCTACCAGATCTACCCGCTCAGCTTCGCCGATTCCAATGAGGATTCGTACGGGGACCTCGAGGGCATCATCAACCACCTCGACTACCTCTCCGACACGCTGGGGGTCGACGCCATCTGGCTCTCACCGTTCTTCAGGAGCCCGATGAAGGACTGGGGCTACGACATCTCCGACCACACCGACGTCGATCCCGTGTTCGGCAATCTCGACACGGCCAAGTGGCTACTCAGCGCGGCCCATGACCGGGGGATGAGGGTGATCGTCGACTACGTGATCAACCACACCTCCGACCAGCACCCCTGGTTCCTCGAGTCGAAGTCCTCACGCGACAACCCGAAGCGGGACTGGTACGTCTGGCGTGACGGACGGGGCGACGACCCTCCCAACAACTGGGTGAGTGTCTTCAGTGGCCCTTCGTGGAGCTTCGACACCACCACCGGGCAGTGGTATCGCCACACCTATCTCAGCGAGCAGCCCGACCTCAACTGGCGGAACGAGGAGGTCGTCGAGGCGATGCTGGGCGTCGCCCGCTTCTGGCTGGATCTCGGCGTGGACGGGTTCAGGGTCGATGCCGCCCATCAGATGATGAAGGATCCCCTGGAACGGGACAACCCTCCGGCTCCACCCGACTACCCACGGCCCTACAAGGACATGGGGGAGTACGACAGCTTCATCCATCTCTATGACTTCGGGCATCCCGACGTCCACGAGATCCACCGTCGCCTCCGTGCCGTGACCGACGAGTACGACCGGGACGTGCTCACCGTGGGGGAGATCCACATCTTCGACCTGCCCGAGTGGTCTTCCTACTACGGAGAGGACTTCGACCAGCTCAGCATGCCCTTCAACTTCCACCTCATGGCTGCGGACTGGAACGCCCCGAGTCTCCGGGCCGTGATCGAGGCAGTCTTGTGGAACGTCCCGGTCGGTGGGTGGACCAACTGGACCTTGGGCAACCACGACGAGATCAGACTCGCTTCCCGTCTCCCTCCCGGGCACGAGCGTCTCGCCGCGCTTCTCCTCCTCACCCTTCGCGGCACCCCCTTCCTCTACTACGGGGACGAGCTGGGAATGACCCAGGTGGCGGTGACCCCGACGCAGGCCCGGGACCCCTGGGGACGCAACGTGGAGTGGCTGAGCCGGGACGGGGCGCGCACCCCGATGCAGTGGACCGATGCGCCACACGCCGGATTCTGCGTCCCGGAGTGCGAGCCATGGCTACCCGTCGGGCCCGATTTCGAGATCAGAAACGTGACCCGGGAGCTCGACGACCCGGAGTCGATCCTCAACATGTACCGGCGTCTGATCCAGCTGCGGAAGAAGCATTCCGCCCTCGGCCTCGGTTCGTTCCTCGCCCATCCGACCTCGAACGAGTCACTCCTCGCGTATCGACGGGAGTCCGACTCGGAGACTCTCACCGTCGTCCTCAACTTCGCCGAGGAGTCACGCACCATCAATGTGGGTAGGGGCGAGGTGATCTTCTCGACCGCAGACCCGGAGCGCAACGGTCGGATCCAGGTCGAACCGATGCTCGCCGCCGGTGAGGGACTGGTGATCAGTCACGTCTGAACGACCTGGCATCATTGAGCCATGGCGGCAACATCCGATCGCCTGGGTGGCATCCTCGGAACCGACCAGTACCAGCTGGCGATGGCGCAGGTCTATTGGAAGGAGGGGCTGGCCGACCGGCCGGCGCAGTTCGACTACTTCTTCCGCGGCTACCCCGACTACGGGACCCACCAGGCGGGATACTGCATCACGTCGGGGCTGGGCTGGCTGCTGGAGTGGATGGAGGGAGTCCGTTTCGAGGCCGAGGACATCGATCTCCTCGCGTCACAGGTCTCCGCGACGGGCGCTCCCAGGTTCGACCGGGGTTTCCTCGACTGGCTGACTCGTCACGGCAACCTGGGGTCGATAGAGATGAGGGCCGTTCCCGAGGGCAGGGTCGTTCACGCCAATGCCCCGGTGGCGGTGGTGCGCGGGCCTCTGGCCATGACCCAGATCCTCGAGACGCCCTTGCTCAACCGGCTCAACTACCCGACCCTCGTCGCCACCAAGGCGGCCCGTGTCGACGAGGCGGCGCGGGGTGCGGCGGTTCTCGAGTTCGGGATGCGACGCGGCCCGCACAGCGGTGTCCATGCGGGTGGAAGGGGCGCATTGGTCGGCGGAGCCGACTTCACGTCGAACGTCGCCCTCTCCCACGCCATGGGGATCGACCCCAAGGGCACCCACGCCCATTCCATGGTCCAGGCCTTCCTCGCCCTCGGCTTCGACGAAGCCGACGCGTTCCGAAAGTTCGCCGACCTCTATCCCGACGAGTGCATCCTGTTGGTCGACACCATCGACGTCCTCGGCTCGGGAGTGCCCAACGCCATCCGTGTCTTCGAGGAGCTTCGAGCCAAGGGCCACGAGCCGGCAGGCATCCGGATCGACTCCGGGGACCTCGCCTACATGACCATCCAGTCGGCGATCCTGCTCGACGACGCCGGATTCGAAGACGTGGCCATCGTGCTCTCGTCGGACTTGGACGAGCTGGTGATCTGGCAGATCCTCTCCCAGCTCGAGTCGGAAGCCCCCCGATACGGTCTCGATCCGGCGCACCTGGTGGGTCGTGTCACCTTCGGGGTCGGCACCCGGCTGATCACATCCCATGGCGACCCATCGTTGGGAGGGGTCTACAAGCTCGTCGCCATCGACGACGACTCGGGGCGCTCCGAACCCGCCATCAAGATCTCCGAGAACGTCGAGAAGATGGCCATACCAGGGGAGAAGAAGGTCCTGCGGGTCTACGACAGCCGCGGGCTGGCGACTGCCGACATCATCGCGCTCGCCGACGAGGAACCGATGGCGGCCGACGTCGTCGAGCTCTTCCACCCACACCGCGAGCTGCACCGCACGTTGCGCAAGGAGCAGGTCTCGGCGACCGAGTCACTGCTCGACCTGGTGTTTGCCGACGGGGCGCGTCTCGACGGTGAGCCCGACCTGGAGTCACTGCGCAAGCGCCGCCAGGACGACCTCGACCGGCTCCACCCGGGGGTGCGTCGTCTCGTCAACCCCCACATCTATCACGTCTCGTTGACCAGAGGTCTCAAGGACCTCCAGGCCGAGCTGGTGAGGCGTCTAAGCAACGGTGACGCCGGATGAGACCATCTGGGCGACGGCCCGGGCGCCGTCTCCTGGGGAGAGGTTGACCGGACGCGTCCCGTCTGCGAGCAGGGTCGTCTCGAATCGGGAGGCGGCGTCCACTGCGGTCTCCTTGACGCAATAGTCGAGGGCGAGCCCGACCACCACGATCTTCACGACCCCCGAGAGCTCCTCGGCGAGACCGGTGGAGGTCACGCTCCCGGTCACCGGGTCACGCACGTGGAACGCCGAGTAGCCGTCCTCGCCACCCACCCCCTTCTTGACGAAGATGGCGTCGTCCACGACGTCCAGGCCGGGATGGAACCGAGCCCCTTCAGTCTCGGCGACACAATGCACCGGCCAGATCCCTCCGTCCTTCTCGAAGTGCGGTGTCGACGCCGGGTGCCAGTCTTGCGTGTAGACGAGGGTCGCCCCGCCGGCACGGGCCTCCTCGATCTGGGCATTGATGAAGCCGATCGCTTCCTCTCCTCCGGCGACGTACAGACTCCCACCAGGGTCGGCGAAGTCGTTCTGGACGTCCACGACGATCAACGCGGTGCCGGAGTCGTAGTTCATGCCCTTGACACTAGGGGCGGGCCGGCTCTCCCTCGAGGTCGAGGGTCAGAGCCGGCCCGCAGGTCCGGCTATCGGTGCTCTGGGTCGTCCTGGGGGCTCTCCAAGGCATTGCCCGCGCCCGCCGGGTCGGGGGCCGGAGGCTCCTCCGACCCGTCACGTGGCCCGAAGGCGAGCGGTGCGATCACCGCGATCCCGATCAGGATCAGCAGGGTCGGCCAGAACCACGAGCCGAGATCCCCGATGGCATCGAACAACCCCGAGGGCTCAGCCGGGATCAGGAAGATCAGCCCGATGGCGGCGGCCACCAGCCCTGAAATGAATGAGAGGGCGTCGAATCTGTGTGTCTTCATTGGTTGCTCCTCGAGCGATAGTCGACATCGATGTTCCCGACATTGACTTGGGCATCGATGACCAGCAAGCCGCTTTCTCCCGGGGCGTCGAAGGTCATCGCGGTGTCACCGAAGCCGAAGGACTCGTCGCCCGGACCGGCGACCCGTCCGATGTCCACCCGCGCCTCACCGTCGATGCCGACACCGTCGGGCACCCAGATCTCGATGTTCCCCGCATCGACGCTCACCCCCAGCTCGACGATCTCACCGTCCCAGGGAAGCCGACGCAGGTCGATCACCATCGAGCCCACATCGATCCGGTAGGAGCTCTCCAGGTCCTCGAAGGACGTTGGGATGACGGTGTGGTCGAAATTCTCGGAGTTCCAGTCGTATTCGAAGGCGGGTGAGAACATGAGCGTCGGGATCATGAGCGCACCCAGCAGGATCAACCAGCGCGCCCGGCCATAGATCGATCCCACCAAGAGCCCCACGCCGAGCACGGTCACCGAGAGCGCCAGGTAGTGCCTCGGATCGGCATCGATGGCGATCGCCGGCACGTTGTCGAGCACGGCGAGCACGCCCATCGCCAGCAGCATCAGCCCGATGGTGATCCGGCCGAGGATCGAATGCTCGCGGGGACGCGCCGGTGGCGGCTCCGGAGGAGTCCTCCTAGCCCGAGGCGGCGGGGGCACCCGCCCACCGGCGGGGGAGTCGCCGGTGAGGTCACCTCTCTCGGTGACTGTCGTGGTTGTCGTCATTTGTTGAACTCCCTCCTTTGACTCAGGGGTCTCCCCGTCCGCCGGAGGCGAGCCGGGCGACGACTCGCCGCGCGGAGGCAGGTAGCCCAGGTAGAGGAGCAACCCGACCACGAGCAACGCCGCGGCCCAAACCACCTCACCTGCGAGGATGGTGAAGTTGTCGAGGATGATCACGCCGGCGAGGACGATGAGCCCGATGCCCACCCACGACCTGGGGCCCGCGGCGCCGGTGAACCAACGCTCGGCGTTCGATTCGGCCTCGTCCTCCGACCTGATGAATGCCCACCCTGCCGCGTACAGGACGACGCCGAGGCCTCCCATGAAGGCGGTGACTATGAACAGGAGCCTCGGTATCCATGGGGCGATCCCGAAGTTCTCGGCCAAACCCTGGGCGACGCCGCCCAGCATCCGGCCGCGAACAGGCCGCACCAGGTGCAACCTGCGCTCTGGGCGCTCGGACTGGGCCGACGCCGTCGTGTCTGTGTTTTCCATGATTGCAAATCGACCAGAACCACCGGCTTCTTGGTATCGGTGACCACCCTGAGCCCACCCTGAGCCGGTCAGGGGGCTCCCTCATTGTGGTTGGGCTCGCACGGGGGCATCATTTCGACGTGGTATCGACCGCAGAGACGATTTCGCCCCGACTTCACCGTCGAAGGTCGAGACGCGTGGTCGCCGGCGTGGCCGGTGGCATCGCCGACTCGCTGGGGGTTCGCGACGCCTACGTGAGAGCCGCGTTCCTCACGCTGCTCACCGTGTGGGGGATCGGGGGCTTCGTCTACATGCTCGGCTGGCTTGCCACCTATGACAGGGTGGATGATCGCCGGGCACAACCGGTGCACAGCGTGAGGGCCCTCGGTCTCGGTGTCGCCTTCACCGGGCTGATCCTGTTGATGGGATCTCTGGGTATGTGGCCCAACCCCGTCTTGGTGCTCACCACGGGCGCTCTCTCGTTTGGAGTCGCCGCGGTCACCGACCCTGCGAGCCCGGGTCCTCTCGCCGCCCTGCTCGACCCCGGGGTGAACAAGGTGAGCCGGCTCCGGCTCATCATCGGAGGCCTTCTCCTCGTCGGCGGGATCGTGATGTTCTCCAGCGCCGTGGGGCGCATCTTCGAGGTGGGGGTGGTCTTCCTCGCCGTGTTCCTCACCGGTCTGGGCATCCTCATCGCCTTCGGACCGTGGGTGCGTCGCCTGGTCTCCGATCTCGGCCGCGAGCGGAGCGAGAGGATCAGGCAGGAGGAGCGGGCCGAGGTCGCCGCCCACCTCCATGACTCCGTGCTGCAGACCCTCGCCCTGATACAGCGCAGTGACGACCCACAACGGATGGCGATGCTGGCCCGTCACCAGGAGACCGAGCTTCGCGACTGGCTCTACGGGAGCGCCCCTTTCGACGGCGTGGATCTGGTCTCGACGGCCCTTCGCCAGGCGGCATCCCGGGTCGAGCACGACTTCGGGGTTCCCATCGACGTGGTGACGGTGGGGGATCAGCCCGTGGTGGAGCGGAGCCGCGCGATGGTTGGGGCTGCTTCGGAAGCCATGGTCAACGCGGCGAAGCACTCCGGGGCGGCGAGGGTGTCCCTCTACATGGAAGTCGAGGACGGAGGCACCACCGTCTACATAACCGACCAGGGCAAGGGATTCGACGCCGAGGCGATACCTGCGCACCGTCGCGGTATCGTCGAGTCGATACGGGCACGAATGGCAAAGGTCGGGGGAGAGGCCGAGATCGACAGCGAGCCAGGAGAGGGCACCGAGGTGATACTGAGGCTGCGCCCGTGAGCATCTCCGTCTACCTGGTCGATGATCATCGCCTGTTCCTCTCGGGGGTAAGGGCTGAGCTCGCCGACGAGTTCCGCATCGTGGGAACCGGCTACGACGTCGACACCGCCATCGAGGAGATCAGGGGCTATCGCCCCGACGTGGTCCTCGTCGACGTCCACATGCCGGACGGGGGAGGGATCGCAGTGGTCGAGGGTGTCACCGGGACCGATCCCGACGTCAAGTTCCTGGCGCTATCCGTCTCAGACCAGGCCGAGGACGTCATCGCCATGATCAGGGCGGGGGCGCGGGGTTACGTCACCAAGACGATCGCTCCGGAGGATCTGGCGGACGCCATCCGCCGGATCCACGCCGGGGACGCCGTCTTCTCACCGCGACTGGCCGGATTCGTGCTCGATGCATTCGCCGGCGCCATCCCCTCCGATGAGGACCCCGAGCTCGATCAGCTCACCTCACGGGAGAAAGACGTCCTCCGTCTCATCGCCCGCGGCTTCGCCTACAAGCAGGTAGCGCGCAAGCTGAACATCTCGATCAAGACCGTGGAGACCCACGTCTCGTCGGTGCTGCGCAAGCTGCAGCTGTCCAACCGGCACGAATTGGCGAGATGGGCGAGCAAACGGCGCATCGTCTGAGCGTGGGCCTCGAGATCACCCCGGAAGAGATCACGGCTGCCGCGAGCCGGATCGAGAAGCATGTCCGCCGTACACCGGTCCTGGAGACGGGCGATCTGCTGGGTCGCGGGTTCTCACTCGTCTTCAAGCTGGAGCATCTCCAGGTCACCGGCTCGTTCAAGCCCCGCGGTGCCTTCTCGCTGCTGACGGCGACCGATGTTCCAACCGCCGGGGTGGTCGCCGCCTCCGGGGGGAATTTCGGCATTGCGGTGGCCCATGCGGCATCCCGGCTCGGCTTGCCAGCGACGATCTTCGTCCCCGAGTCCTCACCCGCCGAGAAGATCGGCCGGATAGGCAGTCATGGGGCACGGGTAGAGGTCGTCCCCGGCTACTACGACGACGCCCTCGCCGCCTCGCGTCGCCACGCTGCGGAGACCGGGGCGTGCCAGGCACATGCCTACGACCAGCCCGCGGTGGTCGCAGGGCAGGGCACCATGGCGAGAGAGTTGGAGGAGCAGTCGCAGTTCGACGTCGTGCTGGTGGCCGTGGGTGGGGGAGGGCTCATCGGTGGGGTCGCCAGCTGGGTGCGGGACCGGTCGACAGTGGTCGCGGTGGAGCCGGTGGAATGCCAGAGCCTCCACGCCTCGCTCGCTGCCGGTCGACAGGTCGAAGTGGAAGTCGGTGGCGTTGCCGCGTCGTCGCTCGGGGCGCGGACCGTGGGTGACCACGCTTGGGCGGCGAGGCATTGGAT
Organism: Acidimicrobiia bacterium; assembly: GCA_035550735.1. Classification (GTDB taxonomy): domain Bacteria; phylum Actinomycetota; class Acidimicrobiia; order Spongiisociales; family ZC4RG35; genus JANQRA01. The sequence goes on from DASZOM010000006.1 coordinate 45,928, forward strand.
CGACGAGTCGGTGGTCGTCTCCGACGAGGTCATCGTCGACGCACAACGCCTCATCTGGTCCGAGCTGAGGCTGGCCGTGGAACCGGCGGCCGCCGCCACCGTCGCTGCCCTGACGACCGGTGCCTACACCCCGCCCCGGGGTTCGCGAGTGGTGGCGGTGCTCAGCGGCGGGAACGTCGATCCCGCCAGCGTCGGCTGATCCCGGCGAGGCTCACCCCGCCACTGCGGGTTGTGGCATCGGCGCGCTGCCCAGGTGGCTCTCCAACACCTCCCAGACCGCAGGTTGGGCCAGGGTTCGCTTCATTGCGATCAGGGTCCGCATGAAGGTCGGCACGGCCCGATCCGGGTCGAGAGGGTTGGGCCGCATGGCGTTTTGAACCGAAGGAGATGGGGTCAACGTCACCACATCGCAATTCGGCCAAGCGTCCCGGATTAACGCGACCTCCTCGCTGAGGGAGCGGACACCAACCCGGTCGAACATCTTCTCATGGAATCGGGCTCGTCTCCTGTGCTCACTGGCGGCCATAGGAGCGAGGATGAGCACAAGATCGAGGGGAGCACCATGCCCGAGCACGAGGTCGGCATGGGTGCCCGAGGCGACGCCTCCGTCCACGAAGAGCCGGCCGTCGATCGGATAAGGGCAGAACACGAGGGGCACCGCCGACGAGGCGGCCACTGCGTCGGCGATGCCGACGTCGGGCGCCCCTTGGGTGCCGAAGGCGGTCCTGCGCCCGGTCTCGATCTCATAGGCGACGATCGCAGTCGGTGCCTGGGGCCAGCCCGAGGCTGCGTCCGCTCCGATGTTGTCCGTGACCCATCGACCGATCCCGGAGGCCGTGTAGCGCGCCGGTGAGCCGAGGAACAGGGTGAGACCGGGACGACGGACCCCGGGCACCAGACCGTGCCGCACCCATTTGCCAACGGTGGCCGAGGCACCCCTGGCATAGACGTGGGAGCGAATCCTCTCGGCCACGTCCTCCCGCTCGTCGCTGGGGAGCACCAGCCAGTCCAGTCCGAGTGCCTCGTGACGGACCAGGGACGCGACGAAAGCGCCACATGAGGTGCCCACGATGACGTTGGCGCTGTTGGGATCCCACCCGGTCGCCATCTCGATGGCCATCAAGGCGCCGATCTCATATGCAGCGCCGGTGATGCCCCCGCCGCCGAGGACCAGACCTACCCTGCTCACACGGTCACGATAGGACCGCGGCGGGGTCAGCAACAGCCATCGTCACCGGGTCGAGCGATTCAGCCGAATGTCCTGCCGCAGCCTTTGCAGTGGCTGTCGTGCTCGTGTGTCGGCGCATAACACCACGGGCATGGAAGATCGTCGCCTCGCTCATCCCTGGCCGAGACCGCGAGCCGGCTTGCCGGCCTGAATCGCTCGTTGCCTCTCACCCCTTTGGCGAGGACGAACAGACCCGTCGTTGCCGTGGCGACCACCAATGCTTCGAACATGTCCGCACTCCTTGCCGAGAGTACGGAGAGGCTAAGCGGGGGTCGGGCGGATTCCGTGGATTTGCCGGGCAGGGCCGAGAGCGGCTGCCTCAGCCGCCCATGACGGCTTCGGTGAGGTCGTCGACGAGGTAGTGGAGGTCGCCGAGACGGCCTTCCCGGACCTCGGCGGCGTCCAGCATCATCATGGCCGAGTGATAGGCGACCCAGGAGCGATAGCGGCTCTCGGGAAGCTCTGCGCTGTAGCCCTTGCGAAATGCGGCAGCGGCGTCCTCGCCGTGATTGACCGCGAATTGCCACACGGCCAGCGTCAGATCCCACTCCGGCGGCCCCAGCGTGGCCCATTCCCAGTCGACCAGCGTCACGGCACCGTCCTCGTTCACCACGAACTTGGACGGGGTGGGACGAGTGTGCGAAGGCACCGGATCGGTGGCTAGGGGAGGCTCGAGCTCGAGCGCCTTGTCGAGCACCACCTGCTGCATCCCGAAGCGGCGTCGGAACCGGCCGAGACGCTCCACAGTGGAGCGATAGTGGCTCTTCACATAGTCCCGGTCGATGCCGACCACCAGGTTGGTGATCTCGGCCTGGGCACTGTGGACGTTGCGCAGGGTTCGCCCGGCGGCCTCGACGACGTCGAGGTTCTTGGGAAGGCTGGACAGGTTCCAGCTGCCTCCGTCGGTCATCTTCAGCCAGGCCTGATCGCCCTCGATCCCGTGGTTGAGGATGGTGGGGACGCCTTCGATGCCGGCGAGCGCCTCCAGGGCCCGTCGCTCACGCTTCTCCCGCGAAGCAACGGGATAGACCTTGACGATCGAGCTGTCCACCTCGTTTTCCGTGACCCGATACACCTTGTTGGCCCCGGCTGCCAGCTCACGAATGCGCGCCTTTGGGTAGAGCCCCTCGACCAGTCCCCGTTGCGTCATCCCTAACCACCCCTGTCGAACTCGAGCCGGCGACTAGCCCCTGTCGCCGAATTACCCTGCCGCAGGCTAGCGACAACAAGGCAATTTGTGGACCTTCGTCTTCCCGACCAGACCATCATCACCCTCGACCCGGGTGCCACCGGCCTGCAGGCTGCCGAGGCGATCGGGCCCGGCCTGGCTCGTGCCGCGGTGGCGGTCAAGATCGACGGCGAGCTACGCGACCTGTCACGCCCCATCGAAGACGGCGGAGACTTCGAGGTGATAACCCTCGATTCGGACGAGGGCCTGCACGTCCTGCGTCACTCGACGGCACATATCCTCGCCCAGGCGGTGCTCGACCTGTTCCGGGGGGCGACATTCGCCATCGGCCCGCCCATCGAGGATGGCTTCTACTACGACTTCGAGGTACCCGAGCCATTCACCCCGGAGGACCTGGAGAAACTCGAGACCCGCATGTCCGAGATCATCGCCGCCGACCAGCCGTTCACCCGGGTGGTGATGTCCCGAGACGAGGCGATCCAGGCCTTCGGTGACCACAAGTTCAAGGTCGAGATCATCGAGAGCCTCGACCCGGACGAGGTGTCGGGTACAGACGAGGTCACCGCCTATCGCAACAACGGCTTCATCGACCTCTGCCGTGGGCCGCACCTCCCTTCGACCGGGCGCATCCCCGCCTTCAGGCTGTTGCGCAGCTCAGGCGCCTACTGGCGCGGCGACCAGGCCCGGGAGCAGCTGCAGCGTGTCTACGGGACCGCCTGGGCCTCCAAGGCCGATCTCGAGGCCCATCTGCATCGTCTGGAGGAGGCGGAGAAGCGGGACCACCGCCGGCTGGGGACCGAGCTCGATCTGTACAGCTTCCCCCCACAGCTGGGCGCCGGGCTCGCCGTATGGCACCCCAAGGGCGGGATGCTGCGAAAGCTGGTCGAGGATCACAGCCGGCTCCTCCACCAACGATTCGGATTCGACTTCGTGTTCACCCCCCACATCGGCCGGGAAGAGCTCTGGGAGACCTCCGGGCACCTCGAGTTCTACGCCGAGAACATGTACCCGAAGATGCAGTACGAGGGGGATCCGGGATATCGGGTCAAGCCGATGAACTGTCCGTTCCACGTCCTCATCTACCAGAGCCGACAGCGTTCCTATCGGGAGCTCCCGATGCGATTGGGCGAGCTGGGCGGGGTCTACCGCTACGAGCAGTCGGGTGTCGTTCACGGCATCCTCCGCGCCCGCGGGTTCACACAGGACGACTCGCACACCTTCTGCACCGAGGGTCAGGTCGCGGACGAGCTGAAGCTGCACCTCGACTTCGTGCTCACCTGGCTGCGCGACTTCGGGTTCGACGAATTCGAGGCGGACCTGAGCACCCGGCCGGAGAAGGCGATCATCCACGAGGAGGAGCGCTGGGACGTCGCCGAGGCCGCGCTGGCCGACGCCTTGGAGGCGCACGACGTCGCGTATCGGGTGGCACCGGGCGAGGGTGCCTTCTACGGGCCCAAGATCGACGTCCACATCAAGGATGCGATCGGGCGGCGCTGGCAGTGCTCGACCATCCAGCTCGACGTGAACACCCCGCGACGGTTCGGTCTCCAGTACATCGACTCGGACAACACACCCGTCCGGCCCTACATGATCCACTGCGCCAAGGCGGGGTCCCTGGAGCGATTCATGGGGATCCTGGTCGAGCATCATGCCGGCGCGTTCCCCATGTGGCTGGCCCCGGTCCAGGTCTCGATCATCCCGGTCGCCGATCGCCACGATGAGTACGCGAGACGGGTCCAACAGTCCCTGGTTGAGGCCGGTCTCCGGGTCGAGGTCGATCTCTCCAGTGACACTGTCGGGGACAAGATCCGTCGCGCTCTCACCCAGAAGCACCCGGCGGTGCTGGTCGTCGGTGACGACGACATCGCGAACTCAACAGTCGGGCTCCGGCTCTATGGCGAGGACCGGGACGACCGCGACTTGCCCCTCGTTGAGGCGACGAACCGGCTGGTGGGGCTGGCCCGGCGCCCGTCGTGAGCGAGGACACGCCCCGGATCGACCGGGAGGGGATCTACATCGAGCGTGACCTGGCCGACCGGGTCGCGATCGAAGAGGAGCTCGACTCCAACGTCACCGGGGAATACCGATTCCCGACACCCCGGAGACGTCGCATCGCCGCCTGGGTCTACCTCGTCGCCGCCGCGGCGACGATTTTCGCCTTCCCCGAGGGATGGGTGATCTCCATCGGGCTCGCCGGGGTCGCGGTCTGGCACTTCCTCTCTGCCTGGCCGATGGAGATCGACGAGCACGAGGCGATGACCACGGCTGCCGGGAAGGTCGGGTTCGCGGTCGGCCATGCCTCTGCGTCCGTGCGGTTCAAGGGATGGAGGTCGCGTCCGAGATGGTCGGTCGTGATGTACTCGGCCACCGAGCCGCCCGATCAGCGTGCCCTCGTCGTGGTGGACGCCGTCAGCGGTGAGGTCGTGGAGCCGCCCTATGTGGAGGACGTCACCGCGGTCTGAGCGACCAGCGGCTAGCGCTCTTCGATCGGGACCACGGTGCGGTCGGTCTTGCCGATGTAGATCTGACGGGGGCGGTAGATGCGCGCCTCGGGATCGCCGGCGAGCTCCCGCCACTGTGCCAGCCATCCCGGCAGACGGCCCATCGCGAACAGCACGGTGAACATGTCGGTGGGAAAGCCCATCGCCCGGTAGATGATCCCCGAGTAGAAGTCGACGTTCGGGTAGAGCTTGCGCTCCACGAAGTAATCGTCGGAGAGCGCTATCTCCTCGAGCTGCAGGGCGAGGTCGAGGATCGGGTCATCCACTCCCATCGCCTCGAGGACGTCCTCGGCCGCCTTCTTGAGGATCTTCGCCCGGGGGTCGAAGTTCTTGTACACCCGGTGGCCGAATCCCATCAGTCGGAATGGGTCGTCCTTGTCCTTTGCCCGCTTGATCACGGTTTCGATGTCGTCCCCGGATGCCGTTATCTGGTCGAGCATCTCGAGCACGGCCTGGTTGGCACCCCCGTGTAGAGGGCCGCTCAATGCGGCGATGCCCGCCGATATCGAGCTGAATATGTTGGCGTGACCAGAGCCCACCAGACGCACGGCGGAAGACGAGCAGTTCTGCCCGTGGTCGGCGTGGAGGATGAGGAGCATGTTCAACGCCTTGGCCACCACCGGATCGGGCCGGTAGTCCTCGGCGGGGACCGAGAACATCATCCGGAGGAAGTTCTCCGAGTAGTCGAGCGTGTTGTCCGGATAGACGTAGGGCTGATGCACCGAGTACTTGTATGACCAGGCGATCATCGTTGGGGTCTTGGCGATGAGCCGTCGGGCGCTCAGGTCGACCGCATCCCGGTCGAGGGGGTCGAGGGCGTCCGGGTAATAGGTGGCCAGCGCGGATGTGGCCGCCGCCAGGATCGACATCGGGTGAGCGCTGTGCGGGAAGGCCTCGAACAGGCGCTTCATGTCCTCCCGCAGCAGGGTGTGATGGGTGATCGTGTCCGTGTAGGCATCGAGCTCGGTCTTGGTCGGCAGATCCCCGTATTGGAGGAGGTAGGCCACCTCGAGGAAACCGGTGCTCTCGGCGAGCTGCTCGATGGGATAGCCGCGGTAGTGCAGAATGCCCTCTTCCCCGTTGATGTAGGTGATCTCGGATCGTCCCTCGGCCGTGTTGCCGAAGCCTCGGTCCAACGTGACGAGACCCAGCGAGGAGCGCAGGCTGGAGATGTCGATCGCATCCTCGTCTTCGGTCCCTGTGAAGACAGGCAGCTCCAACTCGCGGTCCCCGTAGCGCAAAACGGCGTCGGCCATCCCAATCCTTTCTGGTGTCACGCGTCCTCGGAGCGAGCAGCGATCACGGCTTGCGCCTCATTGTGGGGCACTTCCTCGTAGTGGTCGAACTCCATCTCGAACGTCCCTCGACCCGAGGTGATGGATCTCAGCTCGGCTGCGTACTGCTGCATCTCGGCCATGGGCACCTCGGCGTTGACCGTGCGCAACGAGCCTTCACCCTCCATGCCGAGCACCTTGCCCCGCTTCGAGTTGATGTCACCCATCACGTCACCCAGATTCTCCTCGGGGACCGTGATCGCAACCTTCATGATGGGCTCCAACAGCACCGGCTTCAGCTTGTCGGCTGCGGCCTTCACCGCCTGGATGCCGGCCATGCGGAAGGACATCTCGTCGGAGTCCACGGCGTGGTACTTGCCGTCGTAGAGCTCGGCGGCGACGTCCACCACCGGGAACCCGGCGAGGACCCCTCGTTGCAGCGCCTCCTGGACCCCTTTGTCTACGGCCGGGATCAGCCCCCTGGGGATGGATCCACCCTTGATCGAGTCGATGAACTCGTAGCCGCTCCCGCGGGGCCTGGGGGAGAAGCGGACGGAGGCGACGCCGAACTGGCCCCTCCCGCCCGATTGCTTCTTGTGCTTCCCCTCCGCATCGGCGGTCGCCATGATCGACTCCCGGTAGGGGATCTTGGGGATGGTGGAGTCGATCTCCACGCCGTACATGCGCCTGATCCGGGCGAGGGTCACCTCGAGATGGGTGTCGCCGAGACCGGAGAGGATGGTCTCGCCGGTCTCCGCCCTGCGTTCGACGCTGATCGTGGGGTCGCTCTCCTCGATGCGGTGGAGAGCGGTGGACATCTTCTCGTCGTCCTGGTGAGAGTGGGGAGCGATCGCCAGCTCGGCAACCGGGGTCGGGTACCGAACCGGTTCGATGACGGCATCGAGCCCGGGGGAGCGGAGGGTGTCGCCCGGCTGGAGGTCCTCCACCTTGGCGACCGCACCGATCCCGCCCACCGGCAGCTCGGAGACGTCCTGGTGGTCCTTGCCCTGGAGCTTGAAGAGGCTGTGGAGCCGGACCCGGCCGCCCCGCGCCAGCTCCAGGTCCATGTCGGCCTTCACCGTGCCCGAGTAGATGCGGAACAGCGAGATCCGCCCGACGAACGGATCGGAGAAGGTCTTGAAGACGTAGGCGAGCACCGGGCCGTCCGCCGAAGGCTCGATGGCGGTGCCCTGCCGTAGCGCAGGCATCGAGCGCTCCAGCGGGCTGGGCCCGTAATCGAGGATGAACTCGAGGAGGAGGTCGATACCGATCAGCTTGTCCGCTGAGGTGACGAGGACAGGATGGATCTCGCCGGCGATGATGCCGTGGTGGATCGTGTCGACGATCTGCTGGCGGCTGGGCTCCGTGCCCTCGAAGTACGCCTCCATCATCGCGTCGTCGGTCTCGACGACGCTCTCGATCAGGGCCGTGTGGGCGATGTGGACCAGATCGGCCACGTCGTCGGGAAGGTCGACTTGCTTGCCGTTTGGTGACCCCGCCTCGTACTCGTAGGCACGCTCCGTCGCCACCCGCACCACTCCGCGCAGGCTCTCCTCCGAGCCGAGAGGGACCTGAATGGGCGCCAGCGACTTGCCGAACGAGCTCCTCAGCTCGTCCATGACCCGTTCGTAAGAGGCACGCTCCCGGTCGAGCTTCGTGATGACGATTGCTCGGGGGATGCCCTCTTCCTCGGCGGCTCTCCACAAGACCTCGGTCTGCACCTCGACGCCGTCGACGGCCGACACGGCGAACAGGGCCAGATCGGCGGCACGCAGGGCCGTTCTGGCGTCACCTCCGAACTCGGTGGAGCCAGGCGAGTCGAGGATGTTGATGCGGGTTCCGTTCCAATCGACGGTCGCCACCGCCAAACCGAGTGAGATCCCACGCTCGATCTCCTCGGGCTCGTAGTCGAATGTCGTGGTGCCTTGCTCGATCGATCCCATCCGGTTTGTTGCTCCGCCGACGAAGAGCATGGCCTCGGCGAGCGTGGTCTTCCCGCTGCCGCCATGACCGACCAGGGCGACGTTCCTGATCTTCTCGGGAACCACGAAACCTCCTTGTGGAAAAACGCGATCCTAACCCTGGTGATCCCCCACGTTTTCAGGCGGGTGCTACTTTCTCGCCGTGATCGATACCCGGGTCAGGCCGCATGTGACCCGCTACCTCGACGCCATGGGACGAGGGCTGGCCTCCATCGGCTTCACACCGGCGGCGATGACCGCCCTCGGCCTTGCGCTGGTGCTCACCGGAGCCGTGATGGTGGGGATGAACCGTCTTCTCCTGGGCGCATGCGTGATCGCGGTGGGATCGATGCTCGACGGGCTCGATGGTGCGGTGGCGCGGGCCTCGGGGCAGGTGTCCGCCCGGGGCGCCTTCCTGGATTCCGCGTTTGACCGTGTCGGTGAGATCGCGGCCTTCGCCGGTCTCGCCTTCGCCATGGAGGGTGAGGCGAGGGTCCTGTTGCTGATCGTGCTGTCCGTGGGCGGGGCGATGCTCGTCCCCTACATGCGGGCACGAGCCGAGGCGGAGGGCCTTGCCGGCCAAGGCGGGCTCATGGGCCGCACCGAGAGACTGATCCTCTTCTGCGCCGGGCTGATCTTCGGGTTCGTCGAGCCGATGCTCTGGATCTTCGTGGTGCTGGTCTGGGTGACGGCGCTGACCCGTTTCACCCGCTCCTATCGCTCCATCTCGTGATGGACTATCTCGCCTACCTGGCCCTTCGCGCCGGTATGGGACTTCTCGGTGTCCTCCCGGGTGCGGCCGTTCGCCGGATGGGGTCGTGGTTCGGCCGGGCATGGGCCATCTTCGACAGGCGGCGGAGGGCGATGGCGACACGTCACATGAGACGGGTGCTCGGCGAGCAGGTCTCGGCCGAGGAGGCCGCCATCGAGGTCATGAGGGCCTATGGCCGCTATTACGCCGAGGCATTGTGGGCCAGGGCGCATCGTGTCGAGGAGATGCTGGCGGTCACCCGGGTCGACGGTCTGGAGCACATCCTGGCGGCGCGCGACGCCGGCACCGGGATGATCTACGCCCTGCCCCACATGGGGAACTGGGAGGCTGCCGCCCCTATCGCCGTGAGCGAGGGCGTCCCGGTGGTGGCGGTGGCGGAGGAGCTGCCCAACCTCCGCATCACCGACTGGTTCACCGAGATGCGAGCCGGCTTTGGGATCGAGATCGTGCTCGCCACCGGCCGTGTCGAGGTGATGCGTCGGCTCGAGGAGGCGATCGCCCGGAACAAGGCTGTCGCCCTGCTCTGCGACCGTGACCTCAAGGGGAGGGGAGTGGAGGTGGAGTTCTTCGGGGAGAAGACCACCCTGCCTCCGGGCCCGGCCACCCTCGCCGTGCGCACCGGGGCTCCACTGCTGCCGGTCGGGTGCTATTTCGCCGACGGCGGCTATCGGGTCGTCATCAAGCCGCCGCTTCCGGTGCCCGACGCGGGCACTCGCGGCCAGAAGGTGGAGGCGATGACTCAATCGCTCGCCTACGAGCTCGAGAAGATCATCTCCGAAGATCCCCGTCAGTGGCACCTGGTGGTGCCCAACTGGCCGTCCGACCGTGAGACGTGAGTGAGGATCGGGCTCCTCTGCCCCTATGACCTCTCCCAGCCGGGCGGGGTGCAGGAACAGGTGAAAGGCCTGCGCGCGGCGTTGCGCGGCTACGACGACGAGGTAGTGATCCTCGCTCCCGGAGCAGGAGACGACGACGACACGGTCGACCTGGGCGGGACGGTCTCGGTGCCCGGCAACCTGTCCAAGGTCCCGATCAGCCTCGATCCGACGGTGGGCCGGCGAATCAAGGCTGCGACCGCCGGGCTCGACCTGGTTCATGTCCACGAGCCCCTGATGCCGATGGCCTCGCTGATGGCGCTGCGCTGCGACCGACCGGTGGTCGCCACGTTCCATGCCGCAACGAGCCCGCTGGGGACCCGTCTCTACCGGCTGCTCGGGCCACGGATCCGCTCCCTCCTCGGCCCGAATTTGAGACGGGTGACCGCGGTGTCGCCGACCGCAGCCGCTCCTGTGTCCGACTCGCTACCGGTGTCCATCGTGCCCAACGGCCTCGACGTCGCCGCCTTCACACGAGACGGGCAGCCCTCAGCGCTCCGAGTCTGCTTCCTCGGTCGGGACGAGCCACGCAAGGGCCTCGACGTCCTACTCGCGGCATGGGCGGATGTGGCAGCCGAGATTCCCGACGCCGAACTGATCGCGATGGGGGCGAACCGGGGCTCCGAGGGAGTCCAATGGCTCGGTCGAGTCGGTGAGCGCACCAAGGTCGACACCCTGTCGAGCTCGGCGATCTACGTAGCCCCCCATCTGGGCCGGGAGTCGTTCGGGATCGTCCTGGTGGAGGCTATGGCCGCCGGTGCCGCTGTGGTCGCATCAGACCTCGAGGCGTTCCGCTACGTGGCAGGCGATGCTGCCCTCTACTTCCCGCCGGGTGACAGCAAGGCACTCGCCGAGCGCTTGACTTCGTTGCTCCGTGGCGAGGACGAGAGGCGGCGTCTACGTGCCGCCGGCAGGGAACGCGCCCAGCGCTTCGACTGGGAGAGAGTGGCCGGGCACTACCGCTCCGTCTACCAGCAGGCGCTCTCTTAGGAGAGAAGGCGGTCGGACGGTACAATTCGACCTCGCAAAGGAGACTCGTAGACGTGGAAACAGGGACAGATCGTGTCAAGCGCGGCCTAGCCGAGATGTTGAAAGGCGGCGTCATCATGGACGTCGTCGACGCAGATCAGGCCAGGATCGCCGAAGAGGCCGGGGCCGTGTCGGTGATGGCGCTCGAGCGGGTACCTGCCGACATCCGCAAGGACGGCGGCGTGGCCCGGATGTCTGACCCCTCGAAGATCGAGGAGATCCAGAACGCGGTCACAATTCCGGTGATGGCGAAGTGCCGGATCGGCCACTTCGCCGAGGCTGCGGTGCTGCAGTCACTCGGCATCGACTACATCGACGAGTCAGAGGTGCTCACCCCGGCCGACGAGGAGCACCATGTCGACAAGTGGGCCTTCACAACGCCGTTCGTTTGTGGCGCCCGCAATCTCGGTGAGGCTCTCCGGCGGATCGGCGAGGGCGCAGCCATGATCCGGACCAAGGGCGAGGCCGGCACCGGCAATGTGGTCGAGGCGGTCCGTCACATGAGGACGATGACCAACGAGATCCGCCGGCTCGCATCCCTCGGCCAGGAGCAGCTGATGTCCGCGGCCCGTGACCTCGCTGCTCCTTACGACCTGGTCCGTGAAGTCGCCGAGACCGGGAAGCTCCCGGTGGTGAACTTCGCCGCAGGTGGGATCGCCACCCCCGCAGACGCCGCCCTGATGATGGGCCTCGGTGTCGACGGTGTCTTCGTCGGCTCCGGCATCTTCAAGAGCTCCGACCCGGCCGGCTACGCCCGTGCCATCGTCGAGGCGACCACGTTCTGGAACGAGCCGGACGTCGTTGCCAAGGTGTCCCGTGGCCTCGGCCAGGCAATGCCCGGCCTGGAGATGGAGACCCTCTCGGAAGCGGAGCAGCTGGCGCGTCGAGGCTGGTGAGCATGGCCCGGGTCGGCGTGCTCGCCCTACAGGGCGACTTCCGTGAGCACCTGAGGATCCTCACCGATCTGGGTGTCGAGCCCGTGCCGGTGAAGACGCCGGAACAGCTCTCCTCGGTGGGCGCACTGGTCATTCCCGGAGGAGAGTCCACCACGATCGGGAAGCTGGCAGTCCGCTTCGGCCTCCTGGCGCCACTCGCCGAGGCCATCGATCGAGGTTTGCCCGTCTACGGCACCTGCGCCGGGATGATCCTGCTGTCCGGCGCAGTGACCGAGGGTGACCAACCACTGATCGGCGCCCTCGATGTCGTGGTCAAGCGGAATGCATTCGGCCGCCAGAACGAGTCCTTCGAGGCCGACCTCGACGTCACCGGCCTGACCGAGCCCTTTCACGCCGTCTTCATCCGCGCTCCCTGGATCGAGAAGGTTGGGTCCGAGGTCGAGGTCCTCGCCGAGATGGGCGAGCATCCCGTGATGGTGCGTCAGGATCGAGTCCTGGCGACCTCGTTCCATCCCGAGCTGACCGGTGACGAGCGGATCCACCAGATGCTGCTCGACCTGATCTGAGGCCCGTATGGCTGGACACTCCAAATGGGCGAACATCAAGCACCGCAAGGGCCGCCAGGATGCGGCGCGAGGGAAGCTGTTCGGAAAACTGGCCAAGGCGATCGAGGTTGCGGCACGCGAGGGTGGAGGCAACGTCGATTTCAACCCGACCCTGGCCACCGCGGTCGAGAAGGCCAAGGCGGCCTCGATGCCCAACGACAACATCGACCGGGCGATCAAGCGCGGGTCCGGCGAGGCCGAAGGTGCGTCCTACGAGGAGTTCTACTACGAGGGCTACGGTCCCGGCGGGGTCGCCCTCTACGTTCAGGTCCTCACCGACAATCGAAACAGGGCCGCCTCCGACGTACGCTCGACATTCACACGCCACAACGGAAACCTCGGCGAGCCCGGCTCGGTCGGATACCTGTTCGACCAGAAGGGATTGATCATGGTGACCGGTGATGAGGACGAGATCATGCTCGCCGCCCTGGACGCCGGCGCCGAGGACGTCCGCGACGCCGGTGACGGGATATTCGAGGTGATCACATCGGCGGGGGACGTGCGGCCGGTCCGAGACGCCCTCGTCGCCGGTGGTGTCGAGGTGGAGAGCTCGGACGTCACCCAACTTCCCTCCAACCTCGTCCCGGTGGAGGAAGGCACCGCCAGGCAGGTTCTGCGGCTCATCGACGCCCTCGACGACCTGGACGATGTCCAGGCTGTCTACTCCAACTACGACATCGACGACTCGGTCATGGAGAAAGTCCTGGCCGAGGCGTGAGCGCCACCGTCGACGAAGTCAAAGCCTTCTTCGCCGAGCATCTCCCCTTCTTCGACAGATTCGGTTTCTCCGTCGAGTCGATCGAAGACGGCGTCGGAGTCGCCCGTTTCACCTACGACCCGACCTGGACCAGGCCGTACGGCGTGATCAACGGGGGCACGCTGATGGCACTCGCCGACGTGGCGGTCTACCTGGCGATATTCGGCCGTCACGGGATCGTCCCCCTGGCGGTGACCAACGAGCTGAAGATGAACTTCCTCCGCCCGGCGATGGATGGTGACGTGCTCGCCCGTGCAGTCCTGTTGAAAGCGGGGCGGCGGATCGCCTACGGAACGGTCGACGTCTTCATGGACGGCGCACCGGAGAGGCTGGTCGCCCACGCCACGTCCAGCTATGTGATGCCGGACACAGCGTGAGCTACGAGCTAAGTCCGGTCACCGTGTCCGCCTTCGTCCCGGCACCCCCGGACGAGGTATTCGCTTACGTGTCGGACACCCGCAACGACCCCAAGTGGTGCCCCAACGTCACCGGCGTCGAGCAGGTCTCTGGCGAAGGGGTTGGAGTCGGCTCCCGCTTTCGGTTCCACCAGAGCATTGAGGTGCAGGGGAGGACCCTCGACTCCGAGGTCGAGGTCGAAGTGCTCTCCATTGCCGATCGTGCCATCGAATGGGCTGTCGACGACCGCTTCCAATCCCGTCATGTCCGTCTCGGTGTCGAGCCGGTCGAGGGCGGATCGAAGGTGACCCAGCGGACTACAGCCACCTTCAAACGCAAGCCGGGCATAGCCCGTTGGGCGTACCCCTTCCTGGCTCGGCGAACCTTCCGAAAGCAGTTCACCGAGTTGGCCGGGGTATTCGGCCAACGAACCCCACCACCTGATCCATGAAGCGACTCGGCCGAGCGATGCAGGGCTTGATGTCGATTGCGGACGCTGCGTCAGACGATGACGACCTGCGGCTTCGCAAGCGCGTCGGGGTGACAGCCGGCCTGGTACCGATTGTCGCGCCGCTCACATTGCCGATTTAGGCGCTGTGTCCCGTCAGCTACGTGCTAGCAGCGGCACTGCCAAGCAGATTCGAGTTCGAGGAGCCGATCGTGGAAGTCAAAGGACTCCAGCCTCTCCGTGCCTATCTGCTGAAGCGGTCTAGTCCGCCGGCTGGCTGGGGCGGTCGGAGCGACGAGGAGGGCAGCTACGTCAACTCGACTGGTTCGGTGTGTATCGCCAGGCTTCCACTGAGGGGCAGCATCCTCCTCCCCAGTGGAGGAGTTGGGCTCCCGTCCAGACTGTGTAGCGGGCTGTGGGATACCCGAGCACTCGCGCTGTCGTCCAACTGTCGAGAGCGGGGTCGTAGAAGGCGGCGATCGAGCCACAAGAACCGAAGGCGATCACCTGATCGCCCGCCCGAGTGGGTTCGCCCTGTCCTTCACATGGTGGGATAGGTACAGGAGTTGTCTCCACCCAACTCTCGTCGCCAGGTGTGTATGACATGGTCTTGGCACCGTCGCCGCTACCGCTCCACGCCAAGAACCTGTCGCCTGTCCAGGCGGTGAACCTGGCGTCGGCCGCCTCGTGGTTGGTCTCGGTCGACAGCTCGGTCGCCGGGAGGGGCCGCCACGCTTCTCCGTCCCATGCGACACCAAGAAGTGCTCTGTCATGGGGGTACGACTGATGGTTGTCACCGAATGCGTAGACCGCCTCGCCTGTCCATCGGAGCGATCCATAGTTCGCGTCGATTCCGGTTGGCCCGATCAGCGTCCACTCGTCACGTGCCGGGTCGTAGGCGGCCGCAATGTCGTCGGCCGCGGACCAAACGAAGAGTTGATCACCCGTCCAGACGGCTCCCAAAGTTCCTTCGTTGGTGCTTCGGGTGGGAACGGGAGATTCGGCGATAAGTGACCAGGTATCGCTGGAAGGGTCGTAGGACGCTCCATCTCTCAGACCCGTACCTCCCACGATCAGCATCGCCTGGCCGGTCCAAGCGGCGACGTGATGAGCCCGAGGGCTTAGCGGTGCTTGCGCGATCAACCGCCAAGTGTCGGTATCGGGGTTGTAAGCGGCACCGTCAGCAAGGTATGGCCCACCATCACCGGTATCACCGCCCCAAACGATCATCTCCTCGCCGGTCCAGACCACAGAATGTCCACCTCGCAGGCTGAGAGGACCGATGTCGATCGATTCGCTGTCGTAGGCGGCCGTTGTCGTGGTCGCGACTGTCGTCGTGGGAGTTGGCAACGAGGAGGTCGTGCTCGTGAAGGTTGGCAAACCCGTTGTGGTCACCAAGGCGGTATGCGTCGTCGATGGCACGGTTTGGCCCGTACAACTCGAAACGACCAAGCCCATCAGGCACGATGCGAAAGTCAGTCGTCGCACATGAATACGACGTCGAAAGTCCGCGAACCGTTCACGTTCAGCCCAAGGTCCATCCCGCGCGCCAACTGGCAATTTCGGGCGGAGAAAAAATCCGGATTCCGCTGACGACTCTCTTGTTTTTGTCGGTGGCCGAACGTATGTTCGGGGTATGGGTTGGGAGAGAGCGTCAACGGATGAGATCGAACTGGCGTTGGATCATTTCGCCGGTCTCAGCTCGGCCGGTCTGGCCCGAATATGTGAGCTGATTGGCGAGGTGGATGTCCGGCAGTCGTGGATGGCCGACGGCGCCCGCAACCTGGTGGACTGGGTGGCGGCGAAACTTCGGGTGCGTCATGAGAGCGCAGCCCAGCTGGTCAACGTTTCCAGGCGTTTGGCGGATCTTCCGTTGCTGTCGGAACGGTTTGGTGAGGGTGGATTGTCGTTGGATCAGGTGGATGCGATCTCTCGGATCGCCACCGCAGACACCGAAACCGAAGTGATCGAAGCGGCTGTTGGAATGTCGAATGCGATGTTGGATCGGGCCGCCCGCCGCCGGCAGGGTATGACCGAAGACAAGGCCCGGTCGGTGTGGCAGCGACGGCAGCTGATCCGACAGTGGAACCTCGACGAATCAGAGCTCAGATTCCGAGGTCGGCTCCCTGGAGACGCCGGACGCCTCTTCGACCAGGCCATCGACACCCGCATCGACACCATCCCGGAGAATCCGGAAACCGGCATGTTCGACGCCTATCAGACCCGGGCCGCCGACGCACTCACCGAACTCGCCGCCACCAGCGGAACATCAGGTTCAGACTCGACCCCGAACCGGTTGAACATCTTCGCTGACCTCGAAGCGCTCACCACCAGTGACCAGGGTGTCGCCGAGTTGGACAACGGAGCGCTCATCCCCAACACCACCGCACAACGACTCGCCTGCGACAGCCTGATCCGGGGGATCATCAGAGACGGAGAACAAGTCATCGGCATCGGAAGAGCCAGCCGACAGGTCCCGGCCTGGCTCCGCGACCTCGTCTACCACCGCGACGGATACCAATGCCAACATCCAGGCTGTCGCCACAGCCGATGGCTGCAGATCCACCACATCACCCCCTGGTCCCAAGACGGCACCACCAACCTCGACAACCTCATCCTCCTCTGCGGACACCACCACCGTTGGCTCCACCAACACGACTGGCACATCACCGGACCACCCGGCATGCGGGTCTTCCGCAAACCCGACCGGACCCCCTACCCAGCGCCCAAACCAGCACTCCACCCACGACTCCAACAGCTCGTCCCAACCTAGGGGCAGCCGCCCCCACCTCCGATTTCCGTACCGAGAAAACCCCGCAACCACCAGCGATCCGATTATCGTCTAGAACATATGTTCGTTCTGGGCATCGACCCCGGTCTGTCCGTCACCGGATATGGGCTCGTCCAGGGATCACACCCACCCACCGCCATGCGAGCCGGAGTCATACGCACCGACGTCGAAACCACCGTCCCGCGTCGTCTCGCCGAGCTGCATGCAGGTCTGGTCCAGGTCATCGCCGACAGCAACCCGGATGCCATCGCCTTGGAGACCGTCTTCACCAACCGCAACCTGCAGACGGCGATGTCGGTGGGAAGGGCGTCGGGCGTGGCCATCCTCGCCGCCGCCCAAGCCGACGTCCCTGTCTACGAGTATGTGCCGACGGCGGTGAAAGCAGCCGTGACCGGAGACGGTTCGGCTAACAAGGGGCAGGTGCAGCAGATGGTGGCTCGACTTCTCAGGCTCGCCGAGGCTCCGACCCCGGCCGATGCCGCCGATGCCCTGGCGATTGCACTCTGTCACCTCCGGGCTGCGCCACTGGAGCCGGCCCGGTGATCGGCCGGCTGCGCGGCGTCTTGGTTTCCAGCCGGGAGAGCGGCATCGTGATCGACGTGGGCGGGATCGGTTACGAGGTGGCGATGACGACGAGGGACCTGGCGACACTGCCAGGGATAGGCGAGGACATCGTCGTCCACACCCACACTCACGTCCGTGAGGAGGAGCTGAGCTTGTTCGGATTTGGGAACGAGCCCGACAGGGATCTCTTCCGGATCCTGCTCGGCGCCAGCGGCGTCGGGCCGAAGGTGGCCATGGCGCTGCTCGCCTCGATGACGAACGACGAGATCGTGAGAGCCATCACCGGGGAAGACCCGGATGCGCTCACCATCGCACCCGGGGTGGGCAAGCGGGGGGCGCAGAAGATCGTGCTCGAGCTGGGCCCGAAGCTGGCCGGCAGGGAGACCGAGGTCGTTGGTGCCCGCTCACTCGGCGGTGTCCGCCAGGCGCTGGAGGGGCTCGGCTACTCGACCGCCGAGATCAACGCGGTGGTCGGCGACCTCGACCCCGACGACCCGATCGAGGCCCAGGTGAAGACCGCTCTGCAGAGGCTGGGCAAGAGATGAGCCGCGAGGAGAGCCTGCTCAGCCCGACCATCGAGGATCCGGAGGAGATCTCGCTTCGCCCCCGGACGCTGGCCGACTTCGTCGGACAGGATCAGGTCAAGGAGCGTCTCCAAATCTCGATAGACGCCTCGATCCAGGAGGGTCGCTCCCTGGACCATGTGCTGTTCTCGGGCCCGCCCGGGCTGGGCAAGACCACGCTGGCCGGGATCATCGCTGCCGAGAAAGGCGTCAACTTCCGGGTCACCTCCGGGCCGGCGTTGGAGCGACCCGGAGACCTCGCCGCCATCCTCTCCAACCTCAACGACCAGGACGTCTTCTTCATCGACGAGATCCATCGCCTCCCCAGGGCGGTCGAGGAGGTGCTCTACCCGGCGATGGAGGACTTCGCCCTCGACGTGGTGCTGGGCAAGGGCCCCACGGCACAGTCGATCCGCATCGACCTGCCCCGTTTCACCCTGGTCGGGGCGACGACGCGAAAGGGCAAGGTGACCGCTCCGCTCCGGGACCGATTCGGGATCGAGGAACGGCTCGACTACTACGAGCCGGACGACCTGGCACGGATCATCCGCCGCTCCGCCGGCATCATCGACGTGGAGATCGGCGGCGACGCCGCCCATCTCATCTCCCATCGCAGCCGGCAGACCCCGCGTATCGCCAACCGTCTGCTCGCCAGGGTGAGGGACTATGCGGTGGCGAGGGCGGAGGGGACCATCACCCTCGACGTCGCCGAGGAGGCCCTCTCCATATACGAGGTCGACGTGCTCGGGCTCGACAAGGTCGATCGCGCCATCCTCGATGCCATCGTCGGGAAGTTCGGCGGCGGGCCGGTCGGCCTGTCCACGCTGGCCATCGCCGTCGGTGAGGAGCCGGAGACCGTCGAGGACGCCTACGAGCCCTTCCTGCTCCAGTCGGGTTTGATCAAGAGAACCCCGCGGGGGCGGGTGGCCACAGCCCATGCCTACGTCCACCTGGGTATGGAGCCGCCGACCGACCCCCAGGGAACCCTGCTCTGAAGGTCTCGGACTTCCAGTACGACCTGCCGGAGAGCGCCATCGCGCAAGCCGCCATCGAGCCCCGGCACGACTCGCGCTTGCTCGACGCCCGGGACATGAGCGACCACACCTTTCTCGATCTGGCCGACCTGCTCCAACCCGAAGACCTGGTGGTGGTCAATCGCACCCGGGTGCGGGCGGCCCGGCTGTTCGGAGAGAGAGCCGGCACCGGGGGCCGAGTCGAGCTTCTTCTTCTCGAGCGGAATCCCGACAGGTCTTGGGTTGCCCTCGCCCGGCCCTCCCGTCGGCTCCGACCAGGAGTCGAGATCGATCTCGGTGGCTTCTCGGCGATGATCCGGTCCCATCCCGATGGAGGCAGGGTGCGGGTCGAGTTGACCGCCGACGACGAGGAGAAGGCCATCGCCGGCAGCGGCCAGGTCCCGCTCCCTCCCTACTTCACCGGCCATCTCGACGACCCGGAGCGTTACCAGACCATCTTCGCCAGCGACCCCGGGTCGGCGGCAGCACCCACGGCCGGGCTCCATTTCACCGACGAGGTGCTGTCGAGACTCCGGGCCCGGTCCATTCGCCTGGCCAGTGTCGACCTGCATGTCTCCCTGGACACGTTCCGACCGATGACCACTGACGAGGTCGAGGATCACGAGATGCACTCGGAGTGGTGTGCGGTGCCTGCTGAGACCGCGTCGGCGATCGCGGAAACACGCCAACGGGGAGCGAGAGTGGTTGCGGTCGGCACCACCGTGGTGCGGACTCTCGAATCGAAGGCGAACGGCTCAGGAGGGGTGATACCGGGGGAGGGGAGAACCGACCTGTTCCTGAGACCCGGCAGCAAGTTCGACGTGGTCGACCTGCTCGTGACCAATTTCCACCTTCCGGGCTCGACGTTGCTGGTGCTCCTCGCCGCCTTCATGGGAGATGGCTGGCGTGAGGTCTACGAGACGGCTCTCGACCGCGGATACCGGTTTCTCTCCTTCGGCGACGCCATGTTGGCCGCCCGCGATCGCACCTAGCCTCCCAAGGAATGCCCGCCGTTACCTGGAAGTCCGTGGCCATAGATGCCGCCGCCCGAACCGGCGTGCTCGCCACGCCACACGGTGAGGTGCGCACCCCGGCGTTCATGCCGGTCGGGACCCGGGCCGCGGTGAAGGCGGTGGACACCGACGATCTCCTCGCCGTCGGGGCCGAGATCATCCTGGCCAACACCTATCACCTGATGCTGCGCCCCGGTGCGGCACTCATCGCAGATCTCGGCGGTCTCCACGGCTTCATGAGCTGGGAGGGGCCGATCCTCACCGACTCGGGTGGCTTCCAGATCTTCTCGCTGGACCCCGACATCGGCGAGGAAGGGGCGGTCTTCACTTCGATCTACGACGGGGCCAGGGTCGAGTTGACCCCGGAGGCTGCGGTGGCGATCCAGGAGCAACTGGGGCCCGACATCGCCATGGCCCTCGACGTCTGTGTCGGCCTGCCCGCACCCCGGGAACGGGTGGAGACCGAGATGCGGCGCACCCTGCGCTGGGCGGAACGAGGCATCCGGGCCCATCGGCGGTCCGACCAGTCCCTGTTCGGGATCGTCCAGGGAGGCGTCGACCTCGACCTCCGGGCCGAGAGCGCCAGGGAGACCGCCGCCCTCGGGTTCGACGGTTTCGGCATCGGTGGGCTCTCGGTGGGCGAGCCGGCCCACGAGAGGAACGCAGCCCTGGAGGCGGCGGTCGGCGAGCTTCCCGACGACAAGCCTCGGTATGTCATGGGTCTCGGTGACACCGAAGGCCTCCTCGACGCCATCGCCAGAGGGGCCGACATGTTCGACTGCGTCATACCCACCAGACTCGCCCGTCACGGGCGGGCACTGAGCCGCCATGGCGACTTCAACGTCAACAGGGTCGACTTCGCCACGGACGACCGGCCCATCGACAGCGAGTGCCGGTGTCTCACCTGCTCCCGCTACAGCCGTGCATACCTGCGTCACCTGGTGCGGATGAGCGAGTTGAGCGCCCATCGCCTGCTCACCATCCACAACCTCGCCTATGTGCTCGACCTGGTCGACGGTGCCGCCGAGGCCATCGAGGAGGGCAGGTTCACCGACTTCGTGAGAGACACCCGTTCGACCCGTGAGGGTGGTTCGCACTCGGAGATGCCGGACGCCTAATCTCGCCGCGAATTGACCCCACCTGCGGAGGAACTGTGATTTCTGTGGTGCTCGCCCAAGAGACGCCGCCGGCAGGCGGCGGCTGGTTCAACCTCGTGTTCCTCGCCCTGTTGGTGGGCGTCTTCTATTTCCTGATCATCCGCCCCCAGCGAAAGCGCAGCCAGCAGCAGCGCGACATGGCCGAGTCGCTGGGCGTCGGCGACGAGGTGAGGACGATCGGGGGGATCCACGGAGTGGTCGCATCGATCAGCGAGGACAGCGTGGTCCTCAAGGTCGAGGACGGCCAGATCCGGGTGTCGAAGCGCGCCATTGGAACCAGGGTCGGCGACCAAGCCTGACCTGCCCGTCGGCGTCTCCCGGGCCGAG
Source organism: Acidimicrobiia bacterium (assembly GCA_035550735.1). Lineage (GTDB taxonomy): Bacteria > Actinomycetota > Acidimicrobiia > Spongiisociales > ZC4RG35 > JANQRA01. The sequence continues at coordinate 67,287 of DASZOM010000006.1, forward strand.
GATCGTCGAGTTCGGCCGTAGACTTCCCACGTGAGCAATCTCGAAGCATTGGTCAGGGACATTCCCGACTTTCCCCAGGAAGGCGTGGTTTTCAAGGACATCACGCCGGTCCTCGCCGACGCCGGGGCGTTCAGTGACCTGATCGGTGCGATGTCCGAACCGTTCCGGGACCAGGGCATCACCAAGGTCGCCGGGATCGAGGCTCGAGGGTTCACACTGGCCACGCCGGTCGCAGACCGGATCGGGGCCGGATTCATCCCATTGCGCAAGCCGGGGAAGCTGCCCTACCAGACGGTCAAGGCGGAGTACGAGCTCGAGTACGGGCTCGACTCGCTCGAAGTGCACACCGATGCCGTGTTCGAAGGGGAGAAAGTCCTGCTCGTCGATGATGTCATCGCCACCGGCGGCACTGCTGCGGCCGCCATCGCCCTGCTCCGGAATGTCGGCGCGGAAGTGGTGGCGTTCTCGGTGTTCATCGAGCTCGTCTTCCTGGGCGGCGCAGAGAAGATCGATGGCGTCCCGATACATGCCCTTCTCAGATACGACTGACACCTTCACGTCGGCGACCCTCGACGACGTGATCGAGGCCTTCGGCGCCCATTACCCCGAGGGCGACGTCGACATGTTGCGCCGGGCGCACGAGCTGGCTTCACGGGCCCACGAGGGCCAGGTACGCAAGACAGGCGACCCGTACATCACCCATCCCACGACGGTTGCCCACATGCTGGCCCAATACGGGCTCGATGCCGAGACCATCGCCGCCGCCCTTCTCCACGACACCGTGGAGGACACCCCGCTGACCCTCTCCGAGGTCGAGGCCAAGTTCGGGCGGCAGATCGCACAACTGATCGACGGAGTCACCAAGCTCGATCGGGTCCGGTACTCGAGCCGGGAACAGGCCCAGGCCGCCAGCATCCGCAAGATGGTCGTGGCCATGGCCAAGGACGTCCGCGTACTCATCATCAAGCTGTTCGACCGGCTCCATAACATGCGCACCGTGTACGCGCTGCGCGAGGAGAAGCAGATCAGAGTGGCTCGGGAGACCCTCGACGTCTACGCCCCACTGGCGCATCGGCTCGGGGTCCAGGAGATCAAGCACGAGTTCGAGGATCGCTGCTTCGCCATCCTGTACCCGGGCCCCAACGCAGAGATCATGGCGAAGCTGGCCGAGGCGGCGCCCGAGCGTGAGGCTTTCATCGAGAAGATGGTCGCCGAGATCGGGGGCATGCTCTCCGACTCCGGGATCGAGGCCGAGGTGACCGGTCGACCCAAGCACCAGTTCTCCATCTACCGCAAGATGCTGGAGCAGAACCGGCCCTTCGAGGACATCCACGACCTGATCGGCATCCGCATCATCACCCAGAGCACACGCGACTGTTATGCCGCGCTGGGCCTAGTGCACAGCCACTGGGTGCCGGTGACCGGACGGTTCAAGGACTATGTGGCGATGCCCAAGATCAACCTCTACCAGTCGTTGCACACCACCGTGATCGGGCCGGATGGCAAGCCGCTCGAGGTCCAGATCCGCACCGAGGAGATGCACCGGAGGGCGGAATCGGGCATCGCCGCCCACTGGCGCTACAAGGAAGGCGACATCTCGGCGGCGGCTCTGATGGACTTCGAGTCGCTGCTCGACGATCCGGACGAGTTCCTCGACAACCTCAAGCTCGATCTCTACCAGGACGAGGTGTTCGTGCTGACCCCCGGAGGCGACGTCAAGGAGCTTCCCAAGGGCGCCACGCCGGTCGATTTCGCGTATGCGGTGCACACAGAGGTCGGGCATCGCTGTGTCGGCGCCAAGGTCAACGGGAGACTCGTCCCCCTCTCCACCAAGCTCGACTCCGGGGACATCGTCGAGATCCTCACCTCCAACGCCGGTGACGCCGGCCCGTCACGTGACTGGCAGAAGTATGTCCGCACGGGCAAGGCCCGCACCAAGATCAAGCAGTGGTTCCAGCGGGAGCGTCGCGACACCGCCCTCGTCGTCGGCAAGGAGCAGATCCAGGCGTTGTTCAAGCGGGAGGCACCCGATCTGACCAGCGCCGAGCAAGCACAGCATCTCGCCGCCATCGCCGAGGAGCTGGGTCAACGCGATGCCCAGGCCCTGCAGGTGGCGCTCGCCGAGGGGGTCGTCTCCTTCGACTCCCTGGTGGTGCGTCTCCATCGCCGGCTGGACCCCGGGGGCGGAGACGACCTCTTCCAGCCCACCCGGAGACGGAGGCCCTCCGGGTCCGCCCATGTAGTCGTCGAGGGTCACGACGACATGCTGGTCCAGCTCGCCCAGTGCTGCTCCCCGGTGCCCGGCGATCCGATCGTCGGCTATGTCACCGTGGGCAGGGGGGTATCGGTGCACAGGGCAGACTGCACCAACGTCTCCTCGCTCGCCGATCGTCGCGAGCGCTCCGTCGACGTGAGCTGGCCAAGCGACGTCGCCGGTGCCTTCGTGGTCTGGATCCAGGTTGAGGCGCTCGACCGGGCCCGGCTCCTCCGGGACGTGACCTCGGTCATCTCCGACACTGGTGCCAACATCACCGCCTCCTCCACCAACACAGGCGAGGACCGGGTGGCGGTGCTCAAGTACGAAGTCGAACTCTCCGACCCCTCTCAGCTCTCCCGGCTCCTCACCGACATCAGGGGAGTCGACGGCGTGTACACGGCCTTCCGGCTGGCGAACGACCCTTCGGCCTGATGCCGAGAATCGAGCGCATCCCGGCGTGGCTCGCCGAGACGAATTGCTACGTGGTGGCTTCGGACTCCGGGCAGGCGATCCTGGTCGACGCCCCGCCCGACCCCGACCCCATCGGCTCACACATCGCCGACCTGGGGCTGGCCGTGGTGGGAATCCTCCTCACCCACGGCCACATCGACCACACCGGGGGAGCCGGCGCCCTCGCCGCCAAGACGAATGCGGTCACCTACGCCCACCCCGACGACGATTTCCTGACCCTTCATCCCATCGAGCAGCTGAGGTCGATGTGGGGCATGGTCCCGCCCGGCTCGTACGACGTGCCCGAGGTCATCGAGCATCTCGGGGACGGACAGGTCCTGCGGATGGCCGATCTCGAGCTGGAGGTCCGGCACACACCGGGTCACACGCCTGGCCACTGTTGCTTCTACTGGGCGACCGAAGGCGTGCTGTTCAGCGGTGACCAGCTCTTCGCAGGTTCGATCGGGCGGACCGACCTGCCAGGGGGCTCCCACCGCCAGCTCGTCGACTCGATGCGAGATCGGGTGATGACCCTCGAAGACGAGGTGGCTGTCCTCCCCGGTCACGGCCCGGAGACAACGATCGGCCGGGAACGCAAGACCAACCCGTTCCGGGATCAGTGGCTGTGACCTGCGCCCGCGTCTGCGGTTGAACCGACCGGAAGTGGGTAAGAGCCATGAGGCGAAAGGAGCCACATGTTTGCCAATACCCAAGCCTTCAGCGGCTTCGCCGTCCCCGACCTGCAGGAAGCGGAGAGGTTCTACGGGGACACCCTCGGCATCGACGTAACGAGGGGGGAGATGGGCGACCTGACCTTGAAGCTGGCCGGGGGCAGGGACACGTTCATCTACGAGAAGCCGGACTTCGTTCCCGCCACCTACACGATCCTCAACTTCGTCGTCGATGACGTCGACGAGGCGGTGGTCGACCTCACGGACAAGGGCATCCAGTTCGAGCAATACGACGAGTTCGACCAGGATGAGAAGGGTGTCGCCCGCGGCAACGAAGGCCCCGCCATCGCCTGGTTCAAGGATCCGGCGGGAAACATCCTCTCCGTTCTCGAAGCCTCCTAGCTCGAGAAATCATCCCACGGCGACGGATCCCGCCGTTGGCGGGTGATCTTCTGCTGCGCCGGTAACCTGCCTCGGGCATGAGCTTCCGGCCTCCCAAAGGCACCGACGACGTGATCGCGCCCGTCTCGCAGACATGGCGCGAGGTGTTGCGCGCCTGGGAGGACTGGTCGGAGCGATACGGCTATCCGCTGGTGGGCACACCCGTGTTCGAGTCCACCGAGCTGTTCGAGCGTGGCGTCGGCGACACGTCCGAGGTGGTCAGCAAGCAGATGTACACCTTCAACGACAAGGGTGGGCGATCGGTGACACTCCGCCCGGAGGGAACGGCCGGCGTAGTGCGCGCCTACCTCGACTCCGGCCAGACCGGTGTGTGGAAAGGGGCGTATTCCGGCCCTTTCTTCCGCTACGAGCGACCCCAGGCAGGGCGACGCCGTCAGTTCTGGCAGGTGGGAGTGGAGTATTTGGACACCGCCAGCCCCCTGGCCGATGTCGAGGTGATCGAGCTCGGTCATCGCTTCATCACGGCGGTGGGACTAGGCGGTCTCCAGCTGGTGATCAATTCGATCGGCGACCAGGAGTGCCGGCCCGGCTACGTGGAGAGCCTTCGTGACTATCTCCGCGGGAAGAAGGACCAGCTCGGCAAGGACTCGATCGATCTGATCGAGCGCAACCCGGTTCGTGTCCTCGACTCCAAGGTGGATCGGGACAAGCTGGGGGACGCCCCGAGGACACTCGATCACCTGTGTTCTGCCTGCTCGGACCACTACAAGGCAGTGAAGTCCGGGCTCGATGCATTGGGGATCCCCTACACCGAGGACCCGACGTTGGTGCGCGGGCTCGACTACTACACCAGAACTGCGTTCGAGTACATCGCCACCGGGCTCGACGCCGCCCAGAACGCGGTGGGGGGCGGGGGCCGATACGACGGCCTGGCCGAGGCCATCGGTGGCCGGGCGGTGCCCGCCGTCGGCTTCGCGCTCGGCATCGACCGGATCGTCCTCGCCCTCGGCCAGCCCGAACCCGGGTATCTCGACGCCTACATCGTGTCCGAGACCGGGCCGGAAGATGCCCTCACCCTGGCTTCCCGTCTCCGCGCCGGGGGGGTTCGGGTCGACTTCGACGTGGAGGGGAGGGCGGTCAAATCCCAGTTCCGCACCGCCCGGCGTCTCGGCGCGCCCGTGGTCCTGGTTTGGAAGGGGCAGGGCCGCCCGGTCGACGTCCAGACCGATGACGGGCGGGTCGAGCTCGAGATCGATGCCGTGCCCGGGTGGTTCCAGAGATGATGCGGACACATGGTGCGGGCACATTGCGGGCGGGCGACGTCGATTCCGAGGTGAGGATCGCCGGCTGGGTGCAACGTCGTCGCGACCACGGTGGGATCGCCTTTCTGGACGTCCGCGACGCCACCGGTCTGGTCCAGGTGGTGGCCGACCCCACGGAGCACGCGGCCGTGGCCGAGCTGAAGATGGAGTATTGCGTCCAGGTGAGCGGCACCGTGAGACGCCGTCCCGAGGGTACGGAGAATCCCGATCTGGACACCGGCGAGGTCGAGATCGGGGCCGACGACGTCGTCGTGCTCGCCCCTGCGAAGACCCTTCCCTTCATGATCGACGACCGGGTCGACGTCGACGAGCGGGTCCGTCTCGAGCACCGCTACCTCGATCTCCGGCGCCCCCGCATGGCCGCCAATCTGCGGGCGCGGTCCAGAGCGACGGCAGCGATCAGAAGGACGCTGGACGAGAACGGCTTTCTCGAGGTGGAGACGCCGACCCTGATCAACTCCACCCCGGAAGGTGCCCGGGACATGCTTGTCCCGTCCCGTCTCCGCCCCGGGGAGTTCTACGCGCTACCCCAGTCACCGCAGCTCTTCAAGCAACTGCTGATGATCTCCGGCGTCGAGCGCTATTTCCAGATCGCCCGCTGTTATCGGGACGAGGACTTCAGGGCCGATCGTCAGCTCGAGTTCACCCAACTCGACCTCGAGGGAGCTTTCTGGGGCAGGGACGAGGTGCTGGCCACGATCGAGCAGGTGTTGGCCGCGGTGGTGCGTGACCTACGGGGCCTCGAAGTCAACCTGCCCTTCCCCAGGCTCAGCTGGGTCGAGGTGATGAACCGGTATGGGGTGGACAAGCCGGACATTCGATTCGGCATGGAGATCGTCGACCTCACCGATCACCTGCTCGACACCGGGTTCGGCGTCTTCAGGACCGCCATCGAAGAGGCGGGCACCGTTCGCGGCATCAACGCCGGCGCCATCGAGTGGTCGCGCTCCCGTGCCGACGAGCTCACCGAGCGCGCCCGAGGGCTGGGGGCCAAGGGCCTGGTCTGGATGGTGGTCGAGGCCGACGGGTCGTTGCGCTCGCCGGTCCTCAAGTATCTCGAAGAAGGGGAGCAGGCGTCCATCACCCGGGCCCTCGGAGCGTCGCCTGGAGATGTCCTCCTGATCGGCGCGGGGCGATGGCGAACCACCGTGGAAGTGTTGGGCGCGCTCCGCAACGACCTCGGCCGCCCCGATGGCCACGACGAGCTCGCCTTCCTCTGGGTCGTGGATTTCCCCCTCTTCGAGGAGGCCGACGACGGCTCGCTCACCTTCTCCCATCATCCCTTCACCTCACCTGTCTCCATCGACGAGATGCGTGGCAACCCCGTGGGTGCGGTATCCAATGCGTACGACGTCGTGCTCAACGGGATCGAGTTGGGCTCGGGATCGATCAGGATCCACGATCCCGAGGTGCAACGTCAGGTCTTCGAAATCCTCGGCATCGACCGGGAGACGGCGCAACGCAGGTTCGGGTGGTTCCTCGAGGCGCTGGAGTACGGCACACCACCACATGGGGGCTTTGCCTTCGGAATCGACCGCCTCGTCATGGTGCTGCAGAACGAGACGTCGATTCGTGAGGTGATCCCCTTCCCCAAGACCCAGACGGGCACCGACCCCATGACGGGTGCGCCGACCTGGGTGGAGGACAGCCAACTGTCCGAGCTCGGCATCGGCCTGACTGCTCAGACCCGGGCTCGTCAGGAACAGGCGACGGAGGCGGCAGAGTGAGAAGCAGCGAGATCCGCCAGGCCTTCGTCGACTTCTTCGTGGAACGCGAGCACGTGTTCCGACCCTCGGCATCGTTGATCCCGGTCGACCCCACCCTGCTGATCACCAACGCCGGCATGGTGCCGTTCAAACCGTATTTCCTCGGGGAGGAGGAGCCACCCTGGCCACGTGCGGTGTCGGTGCAGAAATGCGTGCGCACCATCGACATCGACATCATCGGCACCACCCAGCGCCACCTCTCCTTCTTCGAGATGCTGGGCAACTTCAGCTTCGGGGACTACTTCAAAGAGAAGGCGATCCCCTGGGGCTATGAGTTCGTCACCGAGATGCTCGGTCTCGACCCCGACCGTCTCTGGTTCACGGTCTACAAGACCGACGACGAGGCCGCCGACATCTGGATCGACACGGTGGGGGTCCCCGCGGAGCGGGTGCAGCGTGGCGATCGGGACAACTTCTGGCAGATGGGGATCCCCGGGCCATGCGGGCCCTGCTCGGAGATCTTCTACGACAAGGGCGATGCGTACGGGGAGCCTGGTGGCCCGATCGGAGGAGGCGAGGACCGTTACGTGGAGATCTGGAACCTGGTGTTCATGCAGAACATCCAGGACGAGCCGTATCACGTGGTGGGAGACCTCCCCGCGAAGAACATCGACACGGGAATGGGGCTGGACCGGATCGCCGCAGTGCTCCAGGGTGTCGACTCGGTGTTCGACATCGACACCACGAGGGAGGTGTTGCGCACCGCGGAGAGGCACACCCGTCTCGAGTACGGCGCCTCGGAGCGCTCCGACGTCTCGCTTCGGATCCTCGCCGACCACGGTCGCACCGTCACCTTCCTGATCGGTGACGGGGTGATCCCCTCGAACGACGGTCGTGGCTATGTGCTGCGCCGGGTCCTGCGTCGCGCGGTGCGACACGGATGGCAGTACGGAGGCGAGGGTCTCCTCGTACCCCGGCTGGTGGAGTCCACAATCGAGCTGATGGGGGACGCCTATCCCGACCTCGTCTCCAAGCGCGACTTCATCCTCGACGTGGTCACCAGGGAGGAGGAGAAGTTCCGCCGCACCCTCGAGTCGGGACATCAGTTGCTCGACACCGAGCTCGAGGAGCGCCAGTTCCTCACCGGGACGGCCGCCTTCAAGCTCCATGACACCTTCGGCTTCCCCATCGACCTGACCAGAGAGATCGCTGCCGAACGGGGCGTCGAGATCGACCTCGCCGGATTCGAGACGGAGATGGAGGAGCAGCGTCGACGGGCCCGGGCCGCCTGGAAGGGGGCGGATGCCGCCGAGGCGGCCGAGGTCTACCGCACCATCATCGACCGGTTCGGGCTCTCCGATTTCGTGGGCTACGACTACGAGGCCTCCGACGGCGTCATCCTCTCCATGATCCGTGAGGGGGAGCAGGTCACAGAGGCCGAAGCCGGCCAGACCATCGAGATCTTCATGGACAAGACGCCGTTCTACGGCGAGTCGGGCGGCCAGGTGGGCGACACCGGCCTCATCCAGTCCGACACCGGCGAGGCGGTGGTGCTCGACACCCAGCATGTGATCCAGGGGCTCCATGGCCACCGAGCCAGGGTCACCAAGGGCCTCCTCCGCACCAATCAGCCGGTGCGCTCCGCGATCGACAGCCCGCGCCGGGAAGGGGTCCGGAAGAGTCACACCGGCACCCATGTCCTCCATTGGGCGATTCGGGACGTCCTCGGGAGTCATGCCGCGCAGGCGGGCTCCCTGGTCGACGACGGGAGGGTCCGTTTCGACTTCTCCCACTTCTCTGCCCTCGCCTCCGAGGAGCTCTCCGAGATCGAGTCCGAGATCAACGAGAGATTGGTGGCGAACCACCGGGTCACCACCACCGTCACCAGCCAGGAGGAGGCCAAGGCGATGGGCGCCCTCGCCTTCTTCGGTGACAAGTACGGCGAGGTGGTGCGGGTGGTCAGGGTCGGGAACTTCTCCACCGAGTTCTGCGGTGGCACCCACACCACCACGGCGGGCCAGGTCGGCCCGCTGACCATCCTCTCCGAGTCGTCGATCGGATCGAACCTGCGCAGGATCGAGGCACTGACCGGTATGGCGGCGTATGCCCACCTGGTCGAGGTCAGGAATGCGCTTGCCCGCACCGGAGCATTGCTGAGGACTGCGCCATCCGATGTCCCGGCGCGCGTGGAGCAGTTGCTGCAGCGGATCGAAGGTCTCGAGGACCAGGTCAGGACGATCGCAGGTCAGCGAATGGGATCCCTGGCAGAGGAGCTCGCCGGGGAGGCTGCGCGAGTAGGAGAGACGGCACTGGTCGTGGCCGACGCAGGAGAGCTCGGGGGCAACGAGATCCGACAGGTCGCCCTTGGGATCCGGGATCGGCTCGGCCCTGCCTCGCTGACGGTTATCGGGGCTCGCGACGGCGACAAGGGTGCCCTGGTCGCGGTCGCCGGGAAGGCACTCGTCGAAAAGGGAGTGTCGGCCGGCGAGCTGCTCGTCGGGCCCGCCCGAGAGCTGGCTGGCGGGGGATCCCGCGACCCGGAGCTGGCCCAGGCCGGAGGTCCCAACGGGTCAGGTCTGCACAGGGCACTCGAACTGGCCCGGACGGAGGCGGAACGGTTGCTGGGAGAGCTGTGAAGCGCTTCCTCGGCGTCGACTACGGGACCGACCGGATCGGTCTTGCCATCTCCGACGGAATCGGCCTCATCGCCAGTCCCCTCGACGTCGTGCCCCGGAAGCGTCTGATCGAGGAGATAAGGCGGATCGACGACGAACACGGGCTCGAGGCCGTGATCGTGGGTTTGCCCACCGCCCTGGGAGGGCATGAGGGGGGGTCGGCCACCGCCGCCCGCGAAATGGGTGAGGAAATCGGGTCCGAGCTCGGCGTTGAAATCGTCTACGTGGACGAGCGATTCACCTCGCGAATGGCAGAGAAGACACTTCTCGAATCCGGGATGAAGAGACGCGAGCGAAAAGAGACCGTGGACAAGGTGGCCGCGGCCATCATCCTGCAGACATATCTCGACAACCGCCGGGGAACGGGGAACCCCCCCGGATCCTCAGGCGTCGAACCACCCGGAAAACAATGACTTTCGAACCAGTGCCAGAGCAGCCGCCGTGGGCCAGGGCCCTCAAGCTGGCCGGCATAGGCGCCGCCATCATCCTCGCCGGAGTGATCATTGTCGGCGGGGCCTCCTATCTGGGACGTGTGGTCGGCGACGCCCTCGGCCCACCGGACGCGGGTGAGGCCCCGGTGGACGTCGAGCCGGGGCAGCCCGTGACCATCGAGATCCCACCCGGGTCGACAGGGCAGGACATCGGAGCCATCCTCGCCGCCCAGGGCGTGGTCCGCTCCGCACTCGAGTTCGAGGTTGCAGTTCGCAATGTCGACGCAGCCCAGCAGCTGCAGGCCGGCACATACGAGCTGACGACTCTCATGGACCCCGCCGACGTGGTCGCCGAGCTCGTCTCTGGTCCGGCACCCTCGGTGTACCGGGTGACGGTCATCGAAGGGCTCCGCACCACCGAGATCCTCACAGCCCTCGCGGAGAGAACCCCACACGAGTACGAGGCGTTCGAGGCCGCGCTCCTCGACGGCAGTGTCAGCACGTCGCTTCGGGAGATGCCCGCCGAGCCCACGCTCACAGACTGGGAGGGTCTTCTCTTTCCCGACACCTACGAGTTCTCCAACGAGTCGACGCCGGAGGCAATCCTGCAGCGGATGGCATCCACCATGGAACAGAGGGTGAATTCGATCGATTGGAGTGCATGGGAGTCGCTGGGCTACACGGTGTACGAGGGGATGGTGCTCGCCTCATTGGTCGAGACCGAGGTGCTGCTCGACGAGGAGCGGCCGATCGTCTCCAGTGTCATCCACAATCGCCTGGCCGCGGGGATGCCACTCGACATAGACGCCACCGTTCTCTATGCGCTTGGCACCCGCGACATCGAGGAGTTCGATCGCGAGGTCGACTCCCCGTACAACACCTATCGCGTCCAGGGGCTGCCCCCGACGCCGATCGCCGCCCCGAGCAGGGCCTCGCTAGAGGCCGCGGCCGCCCCCGAATCCACCCCCTACCTCTTCTACGTGCTCTCGGACAGCGAGGGTCACCACGCCTTCGCCGAGACCCTGGAAGAGCACAACGCGAACGTGGCCAAGGCCCGGGAGGACGGCGTCCTTCCCTGAGGCTGGCAGACTCAGCCGGTGACCGAGTACCACCGTCTGGCTCTGTTCGGCGACCCCGTCGAACACTCACGATCACCTGAGATCCACCGCGCTCTCCTCAGCCTGAGCGAGCTCGAGGGCGAATACGGCGTGGTCCGAGCGGATCGGGCACTCCTGGCCGAGGCGGTCGGCGAGCTCCGTGACGGGGCGTGGAGCGGGCTCAACGTGACCATGCCGCTCAAGGCCGACGCCGCCGAGCTCGCCGATCGGTTGGCTCCCGAAGCTGCCCGGGCCGGGTCGGTGAACACACTGGCGAATCGGGATCACGAGGTGGTGGGCCACTCCACCGATGCGACTGCCTTCTCCATGCTCTTCGAGGACCCGCGCTTCGGGGGTCTCGACGAGATCCTGGTGCTCGGGGCCGGGGGGAGCGCAGCCGCGGCCCTCGGGATGCTGGGCAGGTCATCGACGGTCTACGTGTCGGCCCGCCGAGACCAAGCCGTGCGCGATCTGGTCGCGCGGATGGGAGGGGAGCCGATCCCCTGGGAGACCGCAGTCGTCGGCGCCCTCGTGATCAACACGACACCGCTCGGCATGCGAGGTGAGGAGCTGCCCGACCCGGTCCTCGACTCTGCACTGGGTCTGATCGACCTCCCCTACGCCTCCGAGCCGACTCCGGCGGTGGCGCGCTCCATCGAAAAGGGAACACCGGTAGCGGACGGGCACGAATTCCTCGTCCGGCAGGCGATCGTCTCCTTCGGCATCTGGACAGGCGTGGACGTGCCCTATGAGAGCGTGCTCGCCGAGCTCAGAAAGACCTAAAGGGACTGGGGGCCCGGGCCGATTCCAGGGGCGAGTTTGAAAAGGAGCTGAGGTGTCTCTTTCTGGGAATCTGGGGTTCGTCCCGATAGACGAAGTGCTCAGGCTGCTCACCCGATCGAACCAGCAAGGTGCGGTCGAGGTGTCCGGCAGTGGGCTCCGTGGTCGTGTCTTCGTGGGCCGGGGCGGGGTCGATCTCGCTACCACGTCGACGGACTCCGAGCTCCATCGCCACCTGGTCAACTCCGGCATCGCCGAAGAGAGCGTTCTGCGCCGCATCATCTCCGGGGAGACCACGCTGGCCGCCCTCGCCGAGGCGAACCAGGACATGATCGACCTGCTCCGTGAGATGAGCGTGGAGAGTCTCCATCAGATCTCCCGTCACGGGGACGAGTTCGAGGTCCACGAGAACCAAGGGTCGCCCTACGCCTCGCCCAAGTCCTTCGACCTCGAGGCGCTGCTTGCCGACGCCCGCGACAGAGAGCGCGACTGGGAGAAGGTGAGCGAGGTCATCCCCGACCTAACCGGGCCGATCAGCTTCCGCCGCGATCTCGGTCAGCGCGAGGAGGTCACGGTTCGCGCCGACGACTGGAAGGTCCTCAGTGAGATCGGCGCCGGCTCATCGGTCGCCGATATCGCCGACCGTCTCGGAACCACCAACTTCTGGACGGCTCGGGTCACCGCCCGGCTGGCCAAGGGCGAGCTCATCGAGCTGGCGCCGGCCGCCTCCGAGCCCGAGTACTTCGCAGACGACTATCAGGACGAGGTCCACGAGGTCCACGAGGTCGACGAGGTGGAGGAGGCTCCGACTGCACCGGAGCCCTACACCTACCGGGACGACGTCTTCGCCCCCTCCGAGGCGGAGGAAGCTGCGAGCGAGCAGGCTCCGGAGGCGGAGGCCGTCGAGGACGAGCACGTCGATGCCGACGAATCGTGGTGGGAAGAGCCCGACGATCACCAGGCGTCCCCGACGTCGGAGATCCCTGTCGCCGGTCAGGACGAGCGTTCGGCCGAGGTCGAAGAGGACACAGAGGCGTTCCTCGAGAAGGTGTTCTCGGAGCTCGACACTTCCGAGCCCGAGGCTGAAGAGGGACATGGGCTGCTCCGGCGCCGCCGGATGGGCTCGTTGCGAGACTTCTCCTCCGACTCGTAACCGGGCAACTGTCCTGCCCCTAACTAGCTTGCTCCGGCGGTGACGTACGTCCTCGTCGGAGCGGCTGGTTTTCTGCTCGGTTTGGTCTCTCACGACGTGGCTATCCAGTCGCTGCAGGACCAGACCCCACTTCGCCCCTTGACCGGGACCTGCCCCCGTTGTCGCCACGACCGGGGCTGGCTTCGCTTCCGCTGCCCGGACTGTGGGCGCCTTGCGATCAGGGAGGTTCTTGTCGCCATCATCGGCGCCATCGTCGCGGTCGGCATGCTGAACACGCTGGGAGTCGGATGGGAGCTGCTGGCCTATCTCGGCTTCCTCGGGCTGACCCTCGCCCTGGTGGTCACCGACCTCGAGGAGTTCCGCATCGTCGATCGGCTGAACCTGCCGGGCACGGTCATCCTCGCCCTGGTGCTCACCGTCGTCGCGCTCACCATCGGTGCGGCGGACGCTCTGTTGCGCGCTGTCGGTGGGGCTGCCGCATATTTCGTCGGGTCGTCCCTGCTCTTCATGGCGGCCGGCGGCCGCGGGTTCGGCGCCGGTGATGTCAAGCTCTCGGTGCAGCTGGGGCTGTTCACCGCATATCTGGGCTGGAGCGTTCTCGGCTGGGCTGTCTTCGCCACTGCGCTGATCGGCGGGGCACTGGCGCTGGCGATGGTGATCGCCGGCGGTGCCGGGCGGAAGACCGAACTGCCATATGGCCCTCCCATGATCCTCGGTGCCTGGACGGTGATCGTGCTCGTCGGAGTGGGAGCCATCCCCGTTCCCTCGTAGTCTTTGCGCGCCATGTTGCGCTTTCTCACAGCCGGAGAGTCCCATGGCCCGGGCCTGGTGACCATCGTCGAAGGGCTGCCACGCGGCGTCGAGGTCAGCAGCGACGGGCTCGCCCGCCAACTGGCCCGGCGCCGCCACGGCTACGGGCGGGGCCAGCGGATGAAGATCGAACAAGACGAGATAGAGATCCTGGGCGGTGTGCGACACGGCACGACACTCGGGTCGCCGGTGGCGGTGTTGATCCGAAACACAGAATGGCCGAGATGGGAGAGGATCATGAGCCCGGGGCCCGGCGAAGCCGGCAACGAGGTGACGCGGCCCCGCCCCGGTCATGCCGATCTCGCCGGGATGTTGAAATACGACACCGAGGACGCACGCGACATCCTGGAGCGGGCGTCGGCGCGGGAGACCGCGGCACGCACGGTCGTCGGTTATCTGGCGAGCCGGCTCCTCGAGCCGTGCGGGGTGGAGGTGCTCAGCCACGTGGTCGCCATCGGTCCCGTGACCGCGAAGCCCACTACCCCGATGCCCGGTGACCTGGACCGGATCGACGCCGATCCCGTCCGCTGTCTCGACCCGGAGGCGTCGGCGGCGATGGTCGCCGCCATCGACGAGGCGCAGGAAGCGAGGGACACCCTCGGGGGTGTCTTCGAGGTGGTTGCCCACGGGGTGCCGGTCGGCATCGGGTCGCACGTCCACTACGACCGCAGACTCGACCATCTCCTCGGTGGTGCGCTCATGTCGATCCAGGCGATCAAGGCGGTCGAGGTCGGTGACGGTTTCGAGACGGCGATGACGCCGGGATCGTCAGCCCACGACGAGATAGTCCGTGTGGAAGGAATGATCTCAAGGGAGACCAACCGCAGCGGCGGGATCGAGGGCGGGATGAGCAATGGCCAGCCGATCCGGGTACGGGGCGCCATGAAGCCGATCTCGACATTGATGCAGCCTCTGCGCACGGTGGACATGAGCACCGGCGAGGCGGATCAGGCGGTGCGCGAGCGCTCCGATGTGTGCGCAGTGCCGGCGGCAGGCGTGGTGGGGGAGCAGATGGTGTCGTTCGTCCTCGCCAACGAGTTCACCCGCAAGTTCGGCGGAGACACCACGGACGAGCTGCTCGCCGGTCTCGACCGCTACCGGGCCCGGGTCGACGAGCGGCTCGGCCGGTGAGGCCATGTGGCTCATCGGGATGATGGGCTCGGGCAAGTCCACGGTGGGCGCCCTCGCCGCCGAGCGTCTCGGGGTCCCATTCCACGACACCGACCGGATGGTCGAGGAGTCCGCCGGGATGAGCATCGCCGAGCTGTGGCGGTCTAAGGGAGAGACGGTGTTCCGCGACATGGAGACCGTGATGCTCGCCGCCGTGCCCCCAGGCGGCGTGGCCGCCGCCGGTGGGGGAGCTGTGCTCAGAGAGGCGAATCGCGAGGTCATCGCCCGCTCCGATGTGGTGATATGGCTGCGTTGTGATCCCGAGGAGCTGGCGAGGAGAACAGGTGTCGGCGACGACCGCCCCCTGCTCGCCGGCGGTGAGAATGGCGAGTCGACGCTGCAGCGGATCCTCGCCGAGCGAGCCCCCCTCTACAAGGCGTTGGCGACACACCAGATCGACACCACGGGTCGCAGTCTCGAACGGGTGGTCTCCGAGGTAGTGGGCTCGTGGCCGGGCTGACAGTCGCCGGACGCACCGAAGTCATCATCGGAAAGGGGCTGCCCCGTCGTCTCCTCCCCGACAACGAGGGCCGCACCCGGGTCGCGGTGCTAACCCAGGCCGCGCCGACCGGGCGTGCGCTCGAGGTGGCCGGCCGGCTCCGTGAAGAGGGCCTCGTCGTCGAGGTCGTAGGGCTTCCGGACAGGGAGGCGGCGAAGACACTGGAGGTGGCGGCGAGTGTCTACGAGGCGCTGGCGAGATTCGGCCTGGCCCGAAGCGACACCATCGTCGGCGTCGGAGGCGGCACCGTGACCGACCTCGCCGGATACGTGGCAGGGACCTGGCTCCGCGGTGTCGAGGTGGTCCACGTGCCCACCACGCTGTTGGGTGCCATCGACGCCTCGATCGGAGGCAAGACCGGGGTGAACGTCGCCGGCAAGAACCTCGTGGGGGTCTTCTGGCATCCGACGCGGGTTGCGATCGACATCGACCAGCTCTCCCGGCTGCCCAACTTCCTGATCAAGGAGGGAATGGCCGAGGCCTACAAGGCCGGCCTCGTCGGCGATCCCGAGCTCGCCGATCTCATATCCAGACACGGGATGGATGCCCCTCTCGAGGAGGTGGTCCATCGCTCCCTCCGGGTCAAAGCGGCCCTGGTCGACGCCGACGTCAACGAGTCCGGAGTCCGCGCCTATCTCAACTTCGGCCACACCATCGGCCATGCCATCGAGTACGCGTCGTCCCTGCCCCACGGAGACAGCATCGGGCTGGGGATGATGGCCGCCGTCGTCATCTCGGAGAAGCTGCTCGGGTTCGAAAGGGCAGGGGAGGTCATCGAGACGTTGCGGCTGCTCGAGCTCCCGGAGCGGGTGCGCGGCCTGGAGCGAGCCAGGGTGCTCGACCTGCTGGCCAGGGACAAGAAACGGGATGCAGGCGGGTCGCGCATGGTGCTGCTCACAGATGTCGGCGAGCCGGTGCTGACCCACGTCGACGAGGCCGATGTCGAGTTGGGCTTGAGGGCCATAGGATTCTGAGACGGGTTACCGTCCCGTCGCCGCGACACGAGGATCGGGATGATCAGCACCAACGACGTAAGACCCGGGATGGCGCTCGAGCTGGACGATGGCCTCTTCTCCATCGTCGAGTACCAGCACGTCAAGCCGGGCAAGGGCCGAGCTTTCGTCAAGATGAAGCTGAAGAAGCTGGAGACGGGTCAGGTCCTGGAGAGGACCTTCCGGGCAGACGAGAACGTCCAGCAGGCGATCATCGACCGTCGCGAGCACCAATACCTCTACGCGGACGATCTCGGGTATCACTTCATGAACCTCGACGACTACGGGCAGATCGTGCTCAGCCGGGAGGACGTCACCGCGGCCGCCGGCTATCTGGTGGATGGGATGACGGTCATCCTTCCCATGCATGCGGGCACTGCCATCGGTGTCGAGCTGCCTGCCGCCGTCGAGCTGAAGGTCGTCTACGCCGAGCCCGGCGTCAAAGGCGACACCCGCACCGGCGCGACCAAGGGTGTGAAGGTGGAGACCGGGATGGAGGTGCAGGTCCCGCTGTTCGTGGAGCAGGGTGATCGCATCAAGGTGGACACACGCACGGGTGAGTACCTGACCCGGGCATGAGCCAGAGCGAGGAGGTCCGGATCATCCCGGCTCGGCTCACTGTGGCGGGATTGGCCGACCTCATCGCACGGGACCCAACCGAAGTCGAGATGGTGCTCCGCGCCCGTGGTGAGCCGGCCGCCCCCGACGACATCCTCGGGGCCGACGTGGCCATCGCCGCCGCCCGCGCCCTCGGAGTCGTCGTCACCGTCGAGCCCCGCGACCTCGCCCTGGAGCAGATGTACGAGCTCGAGACCAGGGGGGAGCTGACCTCCGACATCGGGGGCAGGGCCGGTGCCATCGTCGATGGGGTGATCTCCGACCTCGACGAGCTCGACTCGCTCATCGAATCCGTGTCGGAGCACTGGAGCGTGGCCCGGATGCCCGTGATCGACCGCAACATAATCCGCATCGGGCTCCACGAGCTGCGTCATGACGAGACGACGCCCACCAGCGTGGTGATCTCCGAGGCCGTGCGGCTGGCGCACACCTACTCGACCGAGAAGTCCGCCGGATTCGTCAACGGGGTTCTCGCGACCCTGGCCAAGACGATCCGTGATGGTTAGGAGACGCCACCGGTCACGGTTATGCTCGACGACGCCTTTAAGGACGGTCCCGTGAGGCCGGAAAGGAGTCGGCATGCCGCAGGTGATGACAGGCGACGACATCGGCCGGGTCGTCCGTCGCATCGCACACGAGATCCTCGAGGCCCATCGCGGCGCCCAAGACCTCATCCTGGTTGGCATCCACACCCGCGGGGTTGTCCTCGCCCGCAGACTCGGCCAGGTCATCGCCGAGCTCGAGTCGGTCACCGTCCCCGCAGGTGAGCTCGACATCGGGCTCTATCGGGACGACCTCCTCCTTCGCGACGACATCCCGAGCAGACAGACCTCGATCCCTGTGGACATCACCGGACGTCATGTCGTGGTCGTCGACGACGTCCTCTACACGGGGCGCACCGTGCGAGCCGCTCTCGACGCCCTCGTCGACATCGGGCGGGCCGCCACCACCGGGCTGGCGGTGCTGGTTGACCGCGGCCATCGCGAGCTGCCTATCCGAGCCGACTATGTGGGCAAGAACCTGCCCACCTCTCACGAGCAAATGGTCAGGGTGCGCCTCAACGAGACCGACGGTGCCGAGGGCGTCTTCATCGAGAGGCTGGTGGCGGCATGAAGGGCTTCCTCGGGCTGAAGGGGATGGGGCGCGCCGACCTCGAGGCCTATCTGGAGGGCGCGCGATCGCATCGGGATGCCTTGGACGAGAGGGCCGAAGTGACCCAGGCCCTCGATGGTGTGGCCGTGGCCAACCTCTTCTTCGAGCCCTCGACACGCACCCGGCTCTCCTTCGACCTCGCCGCGCAACGTCTGGGGGCGAAGGTCCTCACCTATCACCCGGAGACGTCCTCGACGCTGAAGGGGGAATCGCTTCGTGACACTGCCTTGACCGTCTCGGCGCTGGGGGCCGACATCCTGGTGGTGCGTCATCAGGAGGCGGGCGTCCCCCAGGCGGTGGCGGAGTGGACCGGGGCCCCGGTGATCAATGCCGGCGACGGTGTCAACGAGCACCCGACCCAGGCACTGGTCGACGCCCTGACCCTGTTCAGGCGATTCGGCCGTCTCGATGGGCTCCGGGTAGGGATCGTGGGCGACGTCGCCCACAGCCGGGTGGCGGGGAGTCTCGGACATGCCCTGCCCGCGCTCGGTGCGATGGTGACGCTCATCGCACCGGAGGAGTGGCTGCCGGTGTCTTCCGATCTCCCGGTGTCCACCGATCTGGATGCGACCCTGGGGGAGCTCGATGTGGTCTACCTCCTCCGCGTCCAGACCGAGCGTGGTGGCATGATCGACGACGACTACGTCTCTCGATTCCAGATGGACGTCCCCAGGGCCTCCCGCCTGGGAGCGGACGCAGTGCTCATGCATCCGGGCCCGTTGAACCGGGGCGTGGAGGTGAGTGACGAGGTCGCCGAGTCTCCACGTTCGCTGGTGCTGGAACAGGTGCGCAACGGCGTCCCGGTGCGCATGACGGTCCTAGAGAACGTGGCCGGGTCGTTGCTGTGATCGTCATCCGCTCCGGGGACGTGCTCACCACCGACGGTTGGCGGACGGCCGACGTGGTGATCGAAGACGGCGTCGTCGTAGACCTGGGCACCGGTCCTTCGTGTGACATCGAGATCGATGCCCGAGGCTGTCTCGTGGGACCGGCGTTCGTCGACCTGCACACGCATCTCCGCGAGCCCGGGCAGACCTGGAAGGAGGACATCGCCTCCGGGTCACGCGCCGCCGCCGCAGGGGGCTTCGCCGCAGTGACTGCAATGCCCAACACCGACCCACCCATCGACACACCGAAGATGGTCGAAGCGGTGCGGGGGCGCGGCGCCGAGGTGGGCTTGGTCGACGTCGATGTGGCCGGTGCCGTGACCGTGGGACGGTCCGGAGTGGCCCCGGCCGACCTGGCAGCCATGTACGACTGCGGCGTGCGGCTCTTCACGGACGACGGTGACTCGGTGGCCGACACCGAGGTGCTCCGCCAGGTGATGGAGCTGGCCGCCGGGCTGCCGGGAGCCGTGGTCGCCCAACACGCGGAGGACGCGGATCGAACCTCGGGGCGTCATCTTCACGAGGGAGCCGTCTCGCGACGACTCGGTCTGCCAGGCATGCCTGCTTCTGCCGAAGCCGACATCGTCGCTCGGGACATCGAGCTGGTCGCCACGACCGGTGCCCGCTACCACTGTCAGCACGTGTCCTCCCGGCGCACCGTCCAGTTGATCGCCGAGGCGAAGGAACGGCGACTTCCGGTCACCGCCGAGGTGACCCCGCACCACCTCACCTTCGACGAGACTTTCCTCGAGGGTCTGCACCCCGACTTCAAGATGTACCCGCCACTCCGGGGGGCCGGCGATCGGGCCGCTGTCGTCGAAGGGCTGGCACGTGGGATCATCGACGCGGTGGCCACCGATCATGCCCCCCACACCGTGGAGGAGAAGGACGTACCGTTCCCCGAAGCGCCCCGGGGCGTGATCGGGTTGGAGACCGCGGCTTCCGCCACCTGGGACGTATTGGGAGACCGCGACCGCTTCTTCGAAGTGCTGTCGATCACTCCCGCCCGGATCGCCGGGCTCGGCGACCAGGGACAGGCTCTGGCCCCGGGACGACCCGCCAACCTGGTCGTGTTCGATCCTTCGCGCAATTGGGTGCCTGATGTCTTCCGCTCCAAGTCGAGCAACAGCCCTTGGCGAGGACGCCGGCTGTCGGGCATGGTGAGGGCCACCCTCCACAACGGTGCGATCACCCACCACGGGGAGCAAGCGAGATGAGAGCTCCCGCACAGCTGGTGACTGCCGACGGGGAGGTCTTCAACGGGGTCTCCGTCGGCGTCGACGGCGTCACCACCGGTGAGGCCGTGTTCAACACCTCCATGACCGGATATCAGGAGATACTCACCGACCCCTCGTACGCCGGTCAGGTGGTGGTGATGACCTCACCTCACATCGGCAACTACGGGACCACCGGTCTCGACGACCAGTCCGTCGGCCCGGCCGTCTCCGGCTTCGTGGTTCGATCCATGTCACGTCGTCACTCCAACTGGAGGGCCCAAGGCAGTCTCGCCGAGTACTTCCGGGAACACGGTGTGGTCGCGATCTCCGAGGTGGACACCCGACGGCTCACCCGTCACCTCCGTGATCGCGGTGCGATGCCCGTGGCGGTCGGCTCCGGGGTCGGCGAGCACGAGTTGGCCGATCTCGCCGCCAACGCCCCGACGATGGAGGGACAGGATCTTGCCAGCCGGGTCTCCACCCGGGAGCCCTATCACCTAGAGGCGACGGGCGACAGCCGCGGCCTGGTGGTGGCCATCGACCTGGGGATGAAACGGGACATCCTCGCCAACCTCACCAAACGCGGGTACTCGGTGGACGTGGTCCCTGCCTCCACAGGCGCACCCGAGATCCTGGAGCGCAGGCCGGTGGGGGTCTTCGTCTCCAACGGCCCCGGCGACCCCGAGCCGCTGACCACCCCCGCCGAGACGTTGCGCGGCCTGGTGGGACGGGTTCCGATCTTCGGGATCTGCCTCGGGCACCAGGTGCTCGGGCTGGCAGTGGGAGCGTCGACCTTCAAGCTGCCATTCGGGCATCACGGGGGGAACCACCCGGTCCGTCGTCTCGCCGACGGCCGCGTGGAGGTGACCGCACAGAATCATGGGTTCGCCGTCGATCTCTGGGCCCTCAGTGCCGAGACACCACCGGACAGGACAGGACTGGCCGATCGCGACCTGCTCCCCACCGAGGTCTCCTCAGAATTCGGCCCGATCCGCCCCACACACCAGAACCTCAATGACGGGACCCTGGAGGGCATGCGCCTACTGGAGCACCCGGTGTTCTCCGTGCAGTACCACCCCGAGGCGGCTCCGGGCCCCCACGACGCCAATGGGCTCTTCGACGAGTTCGTCGAGATGATCGAAGGCACCCCCTGATGCCGGGCCGCACCGACATCCGGTCGATCCTGGTCATCGGCTCCGGCCCGATCGTGATCGGCCAGGCCTGCGAATTCGACTACTCGGGCACCCAGGCGACCAAGGTGCTCCGCGCCCACGGCTATCGGGTGGTCCTGGTCAACTCCAACCCGGCGACGATCATGACCGACCCCGAGTTCGCCGACTCCACATACGTGGAGCCGATCACACCAGAGGTCGTCGCAGAGATCATCGCCAGGGAGCGCCCCGACGCGCTGCTTCCCACCCTTGGAGGGCAGACCGCGCTCAATGTGGCCACCGACTTGGCCCGTCGCGGGGTCCTCGAGCGGCACGGTGTGGAGATGATCGGGGCAGGCATCGAAGCCATAGATCGAGCGGAGGACCGGGGCCGGTTCAAGGAGACCATGGAGTCGATCGGTCTCGAGGTCCCTCGCTCCGGCTACGCACGCTCGATGAGTGAGGCGGTGAGGATCGCCGGCGATCTCGGCTATCCGGTGATGGTGCGGCCCTCGTTCATCCTCGGTGGCGGGGGAACCGGCATCGCCAACGACGCCGACGAGTTCCTCGAGGTTGCCAAGCGCGGGCTCGACACCTCTCCGGTGAGCGAGATCCTGGTCGAGGAGTCGGTTCTGGGTTGGAAGGAATTCGAGCTGGAGGTCATGAGGGATGGTGCCGGCAACGCGGTGATCGTCTGCTCCATCGAGAACTTCGACCCGATGGGGGTGCACACCGGCGACTCGATAACGGTGGCCCCGATCCAGACGCTCAGTGACCGGGAGTACCAGGAGATGCGGGACGACGCCATCCGGGTCCTGGAGGCGATCGGGGTCGAGACCGGGGGCTCCAATGTCCAGTTCGCCGTCGATCCCGTCACCGGCCGACGACTCGTCATCGAGATGAACCCTCGGGTGAGCCGATCCTCGGCCCTCGCCTCGAAGGCGACCGGATTCCCGATCGCCAAGATCGCGGCCTTGCTCGCCGTCGGTTTCACCCTCGACGAGATCGCCAACGACATCACGCGGGCGACGCCCGCCTCATTCGAGCCGGCCCTCGACTACACGGTGGTCAAGGTCCCTCGATTCGACTTCGCCAAGTTCCCCTCGGCACCGAATCGGCTCGGTACCTCGATGCGCAGTGTGGGTGAGGCGATGGCCATCGGGAGGACCTTCCCGGAGGCACTGCAAAAGGCCCTTCGCAGTCTGGAGAACGGCCGGGCCGGCCTCAATGCCGATCCGGGCGAGAGCATGTTCGACCGGGTCGACGATGACCGGCTCGAGGAGACGCTCGCCGTCCCGACGCCAGAGCGGGTCTTCGCCATGGGAGAGGCACTCCGCCGAGGTTTCGGCGTCGAACGGGTCGCCGCCCTATCCTCGGTGGACCCCTGGTTCGTGGACCAGATGGCGGAGATCGTCGAAGTCCGAGAGCAACTGGAGACCGAGCGCTCAGACGAGACCCTCCGAGAGGCGAAGCGGTTCGGGTTCTCGGACCGCCAGATCGCCCACCTCTGGGGGACGACCGAGACGGAAGTACGGGCGAGGCGGGCTGCCCGTGGGCTGACCCGCACCTACAAGACGGTCGATACCTGCGCCGCCGAGTTCGAAGCACACACCCCGTACATGTACGGGACTTTCGAGGACGAGTCGGAGGTGACGCCCGCGGAGAAGCCACGGGTGGTGGTGCTCGGCTCCGGGCCGAACCGGATCGGTCAGGGCATCGAGTTCGACTACTGCTGTGTCCACGCCAGCTTCGCCCTGCGTGACGCGGGTTACGAGACCGTGATGGTCAACTGCAACCCGGAGACGGTGTCCACCGACTACGACACCTCGGACCGCCTCTACTTCGAGCCGCTGACCTTCGAAGACGTGATGAACATCGTGGAGCTGGAGAAGCCCGACGGGGTGGTCATCCAGTTCGGCGGGCAGACCCCGCTCAAGCTGGCGCTGCCGCTGTTCCGCGCCGGCGTGCCCATCCTGGGCACCTCGCCCGACGCCATCGACCTGGCCGAGGACCGCCAGCGCTTCAGCGCGCTGCTCACCGAGCTGGGCATCGCCCAGCCCGAGAGCGGCACCGCCAGCTCGCTGGACGAAGCCAAGGTGGTGGCCTCGCGCATCGGCTACCCGGTGCTGGTGCGGCCGTCCTACGTGCTGGGCGGGCGCGCCATGGCCATCGTGTACGACGCGAACCGGCTGGAGGGCTACGTGCGGGAGGCGGTGCTGGCCAGCGAGGAGCATCCCATCCTCGTGGACCGCTTCCTCGA
>DASZOM010000007.1:0-15064 GCA_035550735.1 Acidimicrobiia bacterium
GACCCGCAGCGGCTGGAAGACCTTCCCCGCACCGAGACCCATGCTCTCGGGAAGGGCGCGCAGTGCGGACTCCACGGCCGAAGCCTCCCAAGGCTCCAACTCCTCCAACGCGGAGATGCCCGCCTCGAGCACGGCCGGCACCTCCTCCTTGGTCATCACCTTCCCCCACGACGTCTCGTCATAACCGTCGAGGTCCGTGAACAGAAAGACCACCTGCTCACCTGCTTCGGGGAGGAGCTTGGTGCGCTCCTGCACCAGCGGCGCGATCTCGGCGAAGGTCGCCCATTCCCCCTCGTCGAGAGGCCGGCCCACCGCCTGCTCCACATGGGGACGCACCACGTCGGCGAACTCCGAGGGCGACATCGCCCGCACGTACTCCCCGTTCATCCATGCCAGCTTGTCGGGGTCGAAGGCGGCCGGGTTTCGGGAGACGTCGACCAGGTCGAAAGTCTCGATCGCCCTCTCCTTGGTGAAGATCGTGCTCTCGCCGTCGGGCGACCAGCCCAGGATGGCCAGGTAATTGAACATCGCCTCCGGGAGGTAACCCGCCATCCGGTACTCGGAGAGTGCCGTCGCACCGTGACGCTTGGAGAGCTTCTTCCCGTCGGTGCCGAAGAGAAGGGGGAGATGCGCGTAGACCGGCTCCACGCCGCCGAGGGCGCGGGTGATCAGGATGTGCTTCGGCGTGGAAGGCAGCAGATCCTCACCCCTGGCGACATGAGTGATCTCGTAGTCGATGTCGTCGACCGTCGAGGCGAGGTGATAGGTCGGTGTCCCATCGCTGCGCAGGATGACGAAGTCGTCGATGTCGGCCGGGGCGAAGGAGAGCTCACCTCTGACCAGATCGGTGAACTCCACCGGGCCCTCCTGGGGGATCGAGAGCCGGATCGGCCCCGAGTCCCCCGGGTTGTCGGGCCGTCTGACGTAGTGCCCGGGATGCCGGCCCTCGGATTGCGCCCGTTGCCGCAATGCCTCCACCTCGTCGGGGCCACGGTCGTCGTAGTAGGCGTGCCCCGAACCGACCAGCGCCGCGGCGACCTCGGCGTAGCGATCGAGCCTGTCGGACTGGCGATAGCTGCCATGGGGACCGCCCACTCCGACTCCCTCGTCCCAGTCGAGCCCCAGCCATCGCAACGAGCCGAGGATCTCCTCCTCGAACTCGGGGGTCGATCGCTCCAGGTCGGTGTCGTCGATACGGACGATGAAGGTGCCCCCGGTGTGCCGTGCGTATAGGTAGTTGTACAGGGCGGCGCGGGCAGTACCCACATGGAGGAATCCGGTGGGTGAGGGGGCCATGCGGACCCGAGCCGTCATTGGGCCGCCACCACCCGGTTACTCAGGACCCCGATCCCGTCGATCTCCACCTCCATGAGGTCCCCGGGCTCCACCTTGCCCACCCCCGACGGTGTGCCGGTCATGATGACGTCGCCGGGTAGCAGCGTGGTGAAGGCGGTCACGAACTCGATGATCTCGGCCACGCCGAACACCATGTCGGAGGTGAACCCTGCCTGACGAACCTCGCCGTTGACGCGGCAGATCACCGCAAGCCGCTCCAGCGGATCCAGCTCGGTCTCGATGGCGGGACCCAGGGGACAGAAGGTGTCGAACCCTTTGGCCCGGGTCCATTGCCCGTCCTTGCGTTGCAGGTCCCGGGCGGTGACGTCGTTGCCGGCGGTGTACCCGAACACGTACTGGGAGGCGTCCTCGGCGGCGACGTTGCGGGCGGGCTTGGAGATAACCACGGCCAGCTCGGCCTCGTGATGCACCTCCCGGCTCGTCCGGGGGTAGATCACGTTGGAGTTGGGCCCGGTCACCGCGGTGGCGGGCTTCATGAAGACGACTGGCTCCTCGGGAACCTCCCCGTTCATCTCGCTGGCGTGGTCCTCGTAGTTCCTGCCCACGCAGAGCACCTTGGTCGGGATCACCGGGGCGAGCAGCGTCACGCTGGCCCAGGGCACCACGGCCTCGGTGGGCTCCCAGGCAACGAACGGGGAGCCCTGGTAGACGAGCACACCTTCGGCGTCGGCCACGCCGTAGGTGATGTCGTCGCCCGACCTGATGCGAACGATCTTCATGGAGATCTCGACGGTACCGAAACGGCCCCTCTAGGGCCTATCCGGCATTGCGGAGACGTTCGGCGATCTCGGCCGGCTTGCGAACGAGAAGCTCGCGGTCGACCTCGGCCACGGCCGTCTCCCCTGGGCGCTTCTCGTGGGGGACCGCAGCCAGCCACCGCATACGACGCTCGAGGACGTCTTCGGGCGGCTCGAACCCATATCCGCAAACGGCCAGGGCTGCCTCGATGTCCTCCATGATCGGGGCCCTCCCGAGCAGGGCAGACCTGATCAGCACCAGACCCTCGACGACCTCGCGCAACCGTGGGTCATCGTCGGGCAGCTCGGTGCGGCTCAGTATGAGCAGGCCATACCCGGCGTCAGGCCCGGTGACGTCGAATGTCCCACCCCGGGGCACGTCCTGAGGGCCTTCGGGTATCCCCGGCTTGCCGGCGCGCCAGCCCTTGGCGGGCCCCGGTGCCAGGGCCGGACGCGGACGCTCGGCGTCTGTGACCTCCAGGTTGGGCTGTTGGGCCATCAGACGAAGGTGAGCCAGTGCCGGTAGTCCTCGAGCTTGCCGGCGACTGCCTCGGCGAACAGCTCCTGTGCCCGTCTGGTTATCGGCCCCCGGCTCCCCGAGCCGACCTGCCGACGATCGACCTCACGGATGGGGCACACCTCGGCGGCGGTCCCGGTCAGGAAGATCTCGTCTGCGGTGTAGAGGCTTCCCCGGGCGAGCTCGGTCTCCCGCACCTCGACTCCTTCATCCCGCAGCAGCTCGATCACGGAGTTGCGGGTGATGCCCTCCAGGATCCCCGAGGAGACCGGTGGGGTGTACACGACCCCGTTGCTCACGGTGAACAGGTTCATGCCGCTGCCCTCGGACACCGATCCGGCGTCGTTGAGCATGATCGCCTCGTCGAAGCCGGCGGCCAGGGCCTCCTGCTTGGCGAGGACCGAGTTGAGATATCCCCCGGCGCCCTTGGCCGTGGGGATCAGCGACGTATGGGAGATGCGCCGCCAGCTCGAGATCATGGTGGTGATCCCCTGCTCGGCCGCAGCGTCGCCCAGGTAGGCGCCCCAGCCGAAGGCGCCCATCATGGCGTGGACGTCGTTCTTGGCGGGGTTGATCCCGATCGAACCGCCTCCGTAGAAGACCATCGGCCTGATGTAGGCGGATTCGAGGCCGTTCTCACGGAGCAGATGGAGACAGGCCTCGTCCCACTGCTCGGCGGTCCAACGCATCGGGATCCCGTAGGCACGGGCGGAGGCGACGAGTCGGATCATGTGCTCATGGAGCCGGAATACCGCGGTGCCCTCTGGGGTGTTGTATGCGCGGATGCCCTCGAAGACGCCTGTGCCATAGTGGAGGGCGTGGGCGAGGAAATGGACATTGGCGTCATCCCAGGGGATGAGCTCGCCATCGCTCCAGATGTGTGAGGCCGGTTCCATCCGCCAAGGCTAAACGAGCCACGCTGCACGCGAAACCCGGATCTAGTGTCGATTCGATGCATCGGGTCGTTGCCTCCTGGTTCGGCACCGGCCTCATCCTGCGACGGATACGGGGCAACGACCTCGGTTCGGGGACCGTGGGGGCGCTCTTCGCCTTCCCGATCGCATTCCTGCTGGGCGAGACACTCGGATGGCAGTGGCAGATCGCCCTGGCCGGAGTGGTCACCGCGGCGGCGGTGTGGGCTGCCCGTCCATTCATTTCCACCGAAGGCGATGCCGGGTGGATATGCGCCGACGAGGCGGCAGGCGTCTTCGTGGCGCTCATCGGCCTTCGTCTCGGCCCGGCCGTCCTGGCCTGGATCGTGTTCCGGCTGGCGGACATCTTCAAGACCTACGCCCCTGGGGTGTCCACTGCCGAGGTTCGGCTCTCGGGAGCGGTGGGGGTGACCGCAGACGACGTCGTGGCCGGGTTATACGGGCTGGCCGCGGGCCACATCGCCCAAGCCCTGATATAGATTGCCCTATGGACTGGAACATCTCGACGGTTGTGGTGGGCATCGACGGCTCCGAGGGAAGCAGCAGGGCCGCGGAGCACGCCACCGCGGTCGCCCGGCACTGGAGCGCCGCCCTCAAGCTGGTGACCGTGGTGCGGACACCGGAGGGCTGGTGGGGCATCGGCGGTGCTCCGCCCAGCCCGGAGGCGCTCTCCAACGCCCTGATCGAAGGCCAGCAGCAGATCCTCCGCGAGATCGAAGGTCACCTCGACCTCGATGGCGTGGACTACGAGACCGTCGAGGAGCTGGGTGATCCGGCCAACCGGCTGGTCGCGGTGTGTGAGGCGAGCCATGCCGATCTCCTGGTGATCGGGCGACGTGGCGCGGGGCTGGCGGAGCGCGTGATCCTCGGCTCCACAGCCGACCGGCTGACCCATCTCGCCCCCTGCCCGGTACTGGTCGTCCCCTAGGGACCTTCCCAACGCTCTCCGCGTGCCCACGGTCTTCGTGATCCCGGTCCGGTCGTTCCGGCTGGGCAAGCAGCGTCTTGCCGCCAGCCTGGACGAGGCCGAGCGAGCCCGGCTCGGTGAAGACCTGGCAGATCATGTCGCCACCACGGTGGCGACAGCCGGCGAGCTTCCCCTGATAGTCACCGCCGACCCTGACGTGGCGCGATGGGCGGCGCTCGCCGGCTTCCCCTCCGTCCCCGAGCCGGGCGCCGGCCTGGATGCCGCAGCCGGCACCGGGGTGGAGTGGGCGGGACAGTCGTCCAGTGATTGGGTCGTCATCCACGCCGACCTCCCCCTGCTCGGCGCGGCCGACGTGCTGAGCCTGATAGAGGTGTTGTCCGCCGGTCGTCAGCCGATCTCGCCGTCGACGAATGGCGGGACCTCGGCGATAGGCGGGCGTGGCGGGTTCGCGTTCTCCTTCGGTGTCGCCAGCTTCCATCGCCATCTGGCCCGTCTCGATCGGCCCGAGGTGGTCGTGCGGGTCGGTCTGGCCCTCGATGTCGACTCGCCGGACGACCTCGCCGCGGCCCGCAGGGTCGGGGACGGCTGGCCCCGGGAATCGGCATGACCGCTCCCAGCGACCAGGTGACCAGCTGGCTTTCGGCGGGCATGGCCGCAGTCGAACCGGAGCGTCTCGTCCGGGAGGCGCTGGCCTACCGGGGCGGGACGGCAACAGTGATCGCCATCGGCAAGGCGGCGCCCGGCATGTGCCGGGGAGCGGCCGCGTCGCTGGAATCGGTCGACGGGCTCTGCGTCAGCGACCACATCGAGGAGCTGCCCGCGGGCATCGAGCTTCTCGTCGGCGATCACCCCACGCCTGGCGCCGCCAGCCTCGAGGCCGGCCGACGCGCGCTGGAAATCGCCGGCTCGGCCGACCTCGCCCTGGTGAGCGGGGGTGGTTCGTCTCTGTGCGAGATGCCCCGCACCGGCGTCGGATACGACCGACTGGTCGCCATCCATCGCAGCCTGTTGGCCGAGGGCCTCGACATCGAGGAGGCCAACCTGGCAAGGTCCAGTCTCTCCTCGATCAAATCCGGGGGTCTTGGGCCTCTTCCCACCTACGTGCTCTCCGACGTGGCCCCGCGTGGCCCTGAGTTCGTGGCCTCGGGACCGACCATCCCGCTGCCACAGGATCCAGAACGGGTGCTGGCCATCCTCGATCGATGCGGAGTCGACCTCGACCCAGCGCTGCGGAGCGCCCTCGCCGCGCCGATGGCGAAGAGGCCTCAGCCGTCGGTGATCGAGGTCATCGGGGACGGGCGCACCGCCGCCGACGCGGTCAAGGAAGCGGCACTCGAGGACGGCATCGGGGCCCGGGTCAGGAAGGGATGGCTGGTCGGGCCCGCACCCGAGCTGGTGATCGGGATGCTGGCCTCCTCGCCACCCGGGGTGACTGTGGCGGCCGGCGAGCCGACGCCGGGCCGCATCGGCCGGGGCCGGGGCGGGAGGAACACACACGCCGCACTTCTCGCCGCCATCTCGATCGCCGGGTCGGACATGGTGTTCGCCGCCCTGGCCACCGACGGTGTGGACGGGAGCTCGGGGGCGGCGGGCGCTGTCGTCGACGGCGGCACCCTCGACAGGGGCGGTGATCCCGGACCGGCGCTCGCCGCTCACGACTCCGCCACCTATCTGGAGAGGAGTGGCGACCTCCTCCCCGGCGGCCCCACCGGGACCAACGTGGCCGATCTCTGGGTGATCTGGAAGCCGGAGCAATAGGGCACTCCCTATATTGTCCGTGTGAGCAAGACCGTCGTGATCACCGGTGGCACCGGAGGCCTGGGGACCGCGCTGGTCCGACGTCTGGTTCGCTCCGACCACCGCATCGCCGTCACCTATCTCCTCCCGGAGGAGGCCCAGACCTTCGAGGACGAGTTCGAAGTCGACGAGGAGCGGATCGTGCTCACCCGGGTCGACTGCACCAACGCCGAGTCGGTCAACGCCTTCATCAAGGAAGTCGCCGAGCGCTGGGGGTCAGTCGACATGCTCTGCTCCCTGGTGGGAGGCTGGGCGGGTGGCAGGGACGTCGAGGAGACCGACGACCTCCGATTCGAGCGGATGATCGACCTCAACCTCCGCTCCGCCTTCTACGCGGTCCGCGCCGTGATACCCCACATGAAGGCGGGCGAGTGGGGACGGATCATCCTGGTCGGGAGCAGGGGTGCGATCGAATTTCCCGAGGCCCAGGCCGCGTTCAACATCGCCAAAGCCGGGGTGATGGCGCTCGGACGCAGTGTCGCCACCGAGCTGGAGGGGACCGGTGTCACCGCCAACGTCTTGGTGCCGGCAGTCATCGACACACCGGCCACCCGTCGCTCCCTGCCTTATGCGGACTATGTGAATTGGCCGACACCAGACGAGATCGCCGCGGTGGCCGAGTTCGTTCTGAGTGAGGAATCAGGGGTCATGAACGGGGCCCTGGTCCCGGTCTACGGCCGGGCGTAGAGCTCCAGCCACTCACCGTGTGGCTGGGCCCGTCCCACTGTCTCCAGGCCGCCGCCCACGTCCAGACCCAGTGACGCGGCCGGATCCTCCGGGTCGAGCGCCTCCATCGAGATGCGGTGGATCGGGCGTCGGCCCCTTCGTTCCTCGATGATCTGGTCCACCCGCCGTCTCATGCTGGGATGGAGCTGATTGAGTGTGAACGAGTGCATCACCACCACGGCGTCGTCGCCGGGCAGGTCATCCAATGTGGGGCCGAGGAGCTCGAGCATGTCACCCGTAACCAGCTCGACGTCCACGGTCGAGGCAATCTCCAGGGCTGCGCGGAGCCGATCCCGCCGCTCGTGGTGCTCGGGCCAGATCAGAGCCTCCAGCCACTGCCGATCCGCTTGGTCGCCTGGGTCGACCGGATGGAGGTCGATACCGGTGCGACCGAGAACCTCGATCTCGCGTGGCTCCACAGCCACACCTCGCATCTCGGTGGTCAACTCGACGCATGAGTCGTCACCCCAGGTGATGTCGTCCCATCGGTAGTGGTAACGGTCGAGGACGAGGTTGAGACCGGCGCTCGTGCCCAGGTCGATCAGGTGGAAACGTCCCGTCCCGGTCATCCAGATGACGGGCAGCAGCGCCACGCAACGCCGGCACTCGTTGGTCTGGGTGTACCGGGTCCGGCCGATCTCGACGAGCTCGTCTTCGTGGGCGAGGACGAACGCCTTGAAAGGCCTTGCCACTCCCTCGATGGGGGCCTCGCCGCCGGCGAAGTTCGGATAGTGCGCCCCGAGCGGCCCACCACCTTCCCGCGCCATGAGGAATTGGACCCCGGCGAGGAGGACGTTGGGCTCGGGTGTGTGCTCGATTCGGTTGAGCACCCGCATCAGCTCGCCGTCCGCGGCGATGACCTCGCTCAGATGGAGGTAGAGCGGCGATGTGGCGGCGTACTTCGCCCATTTCCGCACCTGGTGGGGTGTCAGCTCTCGACTCAGAAGATCTCCCGCCGGTAGGCCGTGGCCAGTGCGTCGGCGTACTCGTTCCAGCGGTACCCGATGTGCGCCTTGATCCACTGGATCCGGGCCTGCGGCTTGGCCTGCGCCAGCTCGTAGGCCCGCTTCACCAGCTCGAGGTTGGCGATCGGGCCGGGAGACTTCTTCTTCCACCCGTTGGCCTTCCACCCCGCGGCCCACTTGGTGAGGATGTTCACGATCAGCTGCGAGTCGGTGTACACGTTGGTGGGCGTGTCGGGAGGCACCATCTCCAGACCGGCGATCATGGCCCGCAACTCCATGCGGTTGTTGGTCGTGTGCGTCTCCGATCCGTAGTCCTCGGCGACCACCCTGCCGTCCACCACCAGCACCGCTCCCCATCCCCCGGGGCCGGGATTGCCCTCGGATGCCCCGTCGGTGAACACCCCGGTCTGCGGTCCGTCGTGGAACATGGCGAGCACCTCGGCGATGGTGAGGTCTCTCGTCTTGGAGACGCTGGGTCGTGACGTCGCCGCGGCGCCGTCGCGGCAGTCGAGACATTGCCTCGGAACCCACCCCGGGTATTGATCGAGGACCCGTTGCGGCAGGTCGAACACCTTGCCACACTTCTCGCAGGTGAACACGGGGCCTACCCCGTCTTCTCGAAGACCGAAGTGAACTGGGGAGACTTGAGCAGGCTGAACTCGGAGTGGACCTCGGTCATCCCCAGCGGCTCGAACATGCGTCGCACCTTGGCGGGCCACAGCTTGTGACAGTGGACCTGGCGCGCCTTGAACGGGGTGCCATGGAGGATGATCGACGTTGGGATCGCATAGAGGCCCATGATCGGCTCGGCCGGGTACACGAACACGGCCTTGCCCCCCGGCACGAGAACCCGGGCCATCTCGGCGAGGGCCTCCCGCAAAGGCGGGATGTGCTCTATCGCATGCACGGAGACGACCACGTCGAAGCTCTCATCCGCGAAGTCGAGCGACTCTGCCGACATGCAGCGAACGAGGTCGGTCCCCGCCACCTCCGGCGCTCTCGGGTTGGCGTCGATTCCGACGATGGCGGCGCCCTGGGAGGCGAGGGCCTTGGTGAGATGACCCTGGCCGCAGCCCACCTCGAGGACCCGCGTTTCGGGGCCGATGGTCACGTGACGGTTGACCCTCTTCAGATGGGAGGAGTCCCAGCGGTTGATCCGGGCGTAGCGGTCGGAGTCGTAGTGGGTCATCTTCTCGGCTATTGCTCGGCCTCGAGATGGGTGGCCACCCCGAAGTCGACGATCTCGGGGCCGCGCTCGGTCAGGGCGACATGGCTGATCGACGTGTTGGGCGGGGTGAAGAGCGACTCGGAGTGTGTGTCCTCGGTGTTGGTCAGCGAGGAGATGAAGGAGCGGATCGCCCCGCCGTGAGCCACCACCAGGGTGATCCCGTCCGGCGAGTGCTCCAGTTCGGCGACCGCAGACGCCACCCGCAGAGCCAGGTCGGACCATTTCTCCCCGGTCCGGCCGCGGGGCATGTCGACGCCATCCCGGTAGATGGTGGCGACCTCGTCGGGCCAGCGTTCGAAGATCTCGTCCGTGGTGAGGCCTTCCCACTCTCCCATGTGGATCTCCATGAGGTCGTCGACGGCGATGACACCGTTCTGGGCGACGTGCTCGGCTGTGGCCAGAGCGCGCTTGAGCGGGGAGCTGTAGACGATGGGGTGCCGTCCGTACCACTTGCCCAGGAGCTCGGCCTGACGGGCTCCCACCTCGTCGAGCTCCCAGTCGCCCCGGCCCTGCCAGCGTTGCTCCACGTTCGCCTTGGTCTGCCCGTGTCTGATCAGCGCCAGCACCGCCGTCCCCGACTGGACGTAGGCCTCGACCGTCGGTGAGTACGGGCCGAGATGCCCGGTGTCGTTGAACGAGGCGAGGCGGGGCCGGCCGAACTGATGGACGATCCGGGTGATCCCGGTGTTGGCGGTGAAAGCGTGGACACGACGGCCGTCGCCCGGGAGGAAGCGATGGAGCACCGCTTGGAGGAATCCTCCATGGGTGACCACGGCGACCTTCTCGTCGTCGCCCATCTCCTCGAAGAGCCGATCGACCGCGCCCAGTGCCCGCTCGGCGACCTGCTCCAGCGACTCGCCGCTGCCGCCCATGGGATGGGTTCGGGTGGAGGTGGCTTCCCTCAGTTCCTCGCCGTGGATGGCCTGGACGTCGGCGAAGCTCATTCCCTCCCACCGCCCGAGGTGGACTTCGATGAAGTCGTCATCGAGGACCACATCGTCGGCGAAGGCCTCTGCGGTGAGCCGGGCCCTGCTCAACGGCGATGAGATCACGGCGTCGAAGTCCCAGCGGGAGAGTCGCTCACCGAGGGCTTCGAGACTTCGCTCACCGGCCGCACTCAGCTCGCCGTCGGTGCGCCCGTTCCAGATGCCGTCGAGGTTTGCCTGCGACTCGGCATGACGGATCAGGACGATCTCCTTGCGGGAGTGGCGCGGTGGATAGGGCTGGCCGAACATTCGATGTCAGGTTAGAAGCGACCCAGGCTCACGCCGATCTCGCCAGTCAGCCGACGAAGGCAGAGGCGAAGATCAGTGAGACGATCGTCATCACCTTGATGACGATGTTCATCGCCGGCCCGGAGGTGTCCTTGAAGGGGTCGCCCACCGTGTCACCGATCACCACCGCCTTGTGGGCGTCGCTCCCCTTGCCCCCGAAGGCTCCGGTCTCGACGAACTTCTTGGCGTTGTCCCATGCCCCGCCGGCGTTGGCCATGTAGATCGCCAGCAGGAATCCAGTGACCAGAGCGCCGCCGAGCAGACCCCCCAGCATCTCCACGTCGTAGAAGCCGACTGCCAGTGGGAGCGCCACCGCCAGGGACGCCGGCAAGATCATCTCCCGCAGCGCCCCGGCGGTGGCGATGTCCACACACATCGTGTAGTCCGGCTTCGCCCCGGGCTTGCCTTCCTTGAGCCCTTCGACCTCCCGAAACTGACGACGCACCTCTCCGATCATCTTCCCGGCGGCCCGACCCACCGCGTTCATCGTCAGCGAGGCGAAGAGGAAGGGGAACATTGCACCGAGGAAGAGACCGATGGTCACGGGCGCCGCGGAGATGTCGATCGTCTCCAGATTCACCGCCTCGGTGAATGCGCTGAACAGGGCGAGGGCAGTGACGGCCGCCGAGGCGATGGCAAAGCCCTTGGCCACGGCCGCGGTTGTGTTGCCGAGCGAGTCGAGGGCGTCGGTGGCATGGCGGACCTCGGGAGGGAGCTGAGCCATCTCGGCGATGCCTCCGGCGTTGTCGGCGATGGGCCCGTACGCGTCTACCGAGATGGTCATACCCAACGTGGCCAGGACCCCGATGGCGGCGATGGCCACGCCGTAGATGCCGCCTCCGTCGCCCATAGCCCACTCGCCGGCCCAGTAGGAGGCGCCGATGCCGGCGGCGACGACCACGATCGAATACGCGGCCGACCGCATCCCCTCGGCGACACCGGAGATGATCACCGTCGCCGGCCCGGTCTGGGAGTGCCGGGCGATCTCCTTGACAGTCTTGTGGTTGTCCGAGGTGAACCACTCCGAGATCTTTCCCACGAACCAGCCGACGACGAGGCCGGCGAGGACCGCGATCCAGATCCCGGCCCAGTTGTCGACCAGGTCTCCGAACACCCAGTAGGCGAGCGCGGCGACGCCGAGCCCGGTGACGATCATGGCGAAGTTCGTTCCCCGGTTGAGGGCGGCGCGGAGATGTGCCTCGTCCTTGGCCCGCACCAGGAAAGAGCCGAGGATGGAGGCGAGCATGCCCAATGCCGCCACCGCCAAGGGGAAGACGATGGCGTGGGCCTGGAAGGCCGAGCCGCCGAAGGCGAGCGCCGAGTAGGCGATCGGGGCCACGAGGGCCCCGACGTAGGATTCGAAGAGGTCGGCGCCCATCCCGGCCACGTCACCGACGTTGTCCCCGACGTTGTCGGCGATCACCGCCGGGTTGCGAGGGTCGTCCTCGGGGATCCCCGCCTCCACCTTTCCCACCAGGTCGGCACCGACATCGGCCGCCTTGGTGTAGATCCCCCCACCGACCCGGGCGAAGAGGGCGATCGAGGAGCCACCGAGACCCACGGCCGTGACGATGTCGACCCAGTGCGGGTCTTCGAGCGGCCCGTCCACGCCGAAGAGCCAGAAGGCGATCCCCAGGCCGAGGAGGCCGAGACCCGCGGTGGTGAAGCCCATCACCGCCCCACCACGGAAGGCGATGGGGAGGGCCGCGGATATCCCACCGCTACGGGCCGCCTCGGTGGTCCGTGAGTTGGCCGCGGTTGCGATCCGCATCCCGATGAAGCCGGCGAGCCCGGAGAGGATCGCCCCGAAGACATAGGCGACCGCACCCCAAGGACGCCCCCATTCGAGGAGGACACCGATGAGGACGGCCATCAGGACTACGAATACGGAGACCCAGATGTACTCCCGCCGGAGGAAGGCCATGGCCCCGCGTCGGATGGCGTCGGAGAGCTCCGTCATGCGCTCGTTGCCCCGGGGTGCAGCGAGCACCACCCGGGTGAAATACACCGCCAGCAACAGGCCGAGCCCACCCGCGCCGAGCGCGAGGTAGAGGATCGTGTCGGTCATTGGCGTGGTCCCTCCGGGGGCGGGGCGAGCGGGATCGAAGCGAGTGGGATTATGGCAGTCCCGAGCGGGTTCGAACCGCCGTTTCCGGCTTGAGAGGCCGGCGTCCTAGACCACTAGACGACGGGACCATGTTTAGGGCCAAGGTACCCGGCCCTGGCTCGGGGGGAAGGACTCGAACCCTCAATAACAGGGCCAGAACCTGTCGTGTTACCTATTACACCACCCCCGAACGCGCACACCTCACGATGTGTGCGGGATCGACCCCCAAGGATAATCGCCGGCCGCCCCGATTGTGAAGTCGCCGCGGCGTCGTGCCGATATCTCCCGCCATGCTCGAATTCGTCCTCGGATACAGCGCAGGTCAGAGGTCGGCCACCCGCGCCGCATCGCTGGCCCGGAGCGCCGCCGCCGCCGACGGCACCATCACGGCCAACCGGGTAGAGGAGCTCCTGGAGCGGATCGACTCGATGGCGATGATCCTCAGGGCGATGTGGTCGTTGCTCGAAGAGCAGGGACTGACCGCCGAGCAGCTCACCGCCAAGATCGAAGAGCTCGACCGTCTCGATGGCCAGGTGGATGGTCAGGTGCGGCGCGCCCCGGTGGAGTGCCCTTCATGCCAATCGAAGATGCCCGCAGATCTGGCCCGATGCCAGTACTGCGGTGCGGACATGCCGGTGACGGACCGGCACCCGCTGCATCGGGTCTGATTCAGGGCAACAAAACCGGGAGTGCTCGGGCCGAAGCCCGCACCAGCAACGGCTCGCTCTGATCGACGAATGCCCCGAGCAGCCCCAGTTTCACCGCCCCACTGACGGTCACCACGACGAAGGCCGGCTCCACCTCCACCACCAGGTCGACGACGTCCACTCCCTGCCAGGACACAGCGGCAGAGGCGAGGTCCCGGGATCTGACCGGGTCCAGCACCAGATCACCCGTCGACCTGTAGACCTCCTCGTCGATACCGGACGCAGCCGCCAGCGCGGCCGAGTCGGCGACGGCAGCCAGCTCACGCTGTAGGGCCAGACCCCGCCAGTAGTCGAGCGCCAGCCCGCCGAAGAGGAGTATGAGCAGGGACAGTCCCAGCATCCATAGGGTGATCGAGCCGCGATCGGACCGTCTCATGGCAGGCTGCGATAGAGGTCGATCGGCTCGGCATGCTCCCCCGAGACCCACAGACCTCCGACGTCGCCCCAAGGCGTGGAGAACAGGGGTGTCCACAGCTGGACCGTCACCGACACCGCCTCCCCGCGAACCATCGAGCACGATCCTGTCGTCGCAGCCAGGGCTCCGGGCGTGGAGCCGCACCAGCCGACTCTCACCAGATCGGCCGGGATGGCGAGCCCATCGGTCATCGAGACCACGGTCGCGTCGCCCGCCACCTGATCCAGCTGCAGGACGGCGGTCCGGGCCGCCTCGGCCGCCACCGCCTCGGCGTCGACCCGGCGCTCCGCCCATGGACCGAACGAGAGCACGACGATGGCCGCTGGCAGGAGCAGGACCCCGACGCCTAGCGCCAGCTCCACGGCGGCATGGCCCCGGTCCCTCATGGCTCCGCGATCGCATTCGCGACGAGAGCCACCTCGAGATCGGGCATCAGCGGTGTCCATGATTGGAAGGTGGCGGTTCCCATTGCCTCGACCCCGGAGCCGGAGGTCGTGCACGTCACGACGAGGCCATTCGACATGCTCCCTCCGAGGAGATCAGCAACGACCGCATCGGCTGTCTCCTCGCAGGCAGACACGCCACCCACCGACCCGGCCCGGGCACCCTGTTCCAGGGCGGAGCGAAGAGCGCCTCGGCCGTATTGGAATACGACGAGGTTGAGCAGGGCGACGAAGAGGATGAGAGCGAGCGCCGAGGCGAGGACGAACTGGACGGAGCTGACCCCCTGATCCCCTACCCGCCGATCAGCTGACCCCTGATCCACCCGACGACGTCGACACCGAGCGCTTGCAAGGCGCCCCAGATGACCACCAGGGCGGCGATCGCCAGGGCAGCGTTGCCCATGAGCTCTGCGGTGTTCAGCCCTCGATCGTCGTGACGAAGGGCTTGCGCCCACCGCTCGATTGACGCCAGCATCTTGCCTCCTTCTATTGCCAGCCGGTTATCAGGTACGGGAGTGGCGCGGCGACGAAGAGAATCAGCACCGGGGCGAGGATGGCGATGGTTGGAATCAGCATCGCTGCCCTCCGCTTGGTGGCGGTCCTCTTGATCGACTCCCGCCTCGTCTCTCGCACATCTTCGGACAGGGACAGCAGCGCCCGTCCCAGATCGACTCCGCGCTCTTCGGCCGACGCCAGCATCCGGTACGTCCGGGCGCAGAACGGCTCAGGGGTCAGCTCGGCGATGCGACGGAAGGCATCCGGGCCCCGCCATCCGGCACGATGGAGACGCAACGCCTCCTCGAGTTCAGTGACGACCTCCCCCTCGCCCCTGGCGACCGTTGCCTTCACCGCCTGGATCACACCGCCACCTGCCCTCACCCGCATGGCGAGGAGCTGGTTGATCGTGTAGATCTCGATCTTCATCACCTCGC
>DASZOM010000008.1:0-12905 GCA_035550735.1 Acidimicrobiia bacterium
GACATCATGACGCCGCTCGAGGCGATGGGGGTGGCGATCACCTTCGACCCCGGTCCCAGACTCGAACCGCTGACACTTCGCCAGGTGGTCGAGCTTCCTCCTCTCGATGTGGATGCGGTCGGCCACCTCACCGAGACGATCCGGCTGGTGGGCAAGGCGGTGCCCGCCGACACCACCGTGATCGGGTTCGCCGGAGCGCCGATCACCCTCCTCGCCTATCTCCTCGAAGGGGGAGGCTCGAAGGGGTTCATGGCCATGCGCGCGGCCCTTCGTTCCGATCCGGTCCTCGCCGACGAGGCACTGGCCAACCTGGCCGCCTCGATGCGGGCCTATCTCGGAGCCCAGGCGGAAGCCGGGGCCGAGGTGGTGCAGCTCTTCGACACCTGGGCCGGCTTGCTCGACGTGGAGGGCTGCCAGCGCTTCGCCCTGCCTGCCGCCCGGGCCAGCCTCTCCGGTCTCGAGGTGCCCACGATCTACTTCGCCCCCGGCGCCGGGCACACGTTGGCATGGCAGGGTCATGTCGGTGCCAGCGCATACGGGGTCGACTGGAGGACCTCCATCGAAGACGCCTTCGACGTCTTCGGAGGCCGGGCCGTCCAAGGCAACCTCGACCCGGCGGTTCTTCTCGGCGACCCGGACACGGTGAGAAGAGAGACACTCGGTCTTCTGGAGGGGGTTGCCGGCCGCCCCGGGCACATCGTCAACCTCGGTCATGGCATCGACCACCGCACTCCACCGGAGAACGTCGCCGCGATGGTGGAGACCGTGCGCTCTTGAGCGTGGTGGTGATCGGTGGCGGGCTCTCCGGGCTGTTCATTGCACTCGCCATCGTCGAGAGAGGTGGGGGGGAGGTGGTCGTCCTGGACAAGGCAGTTCGGCCCGGGGGAGTGGCCGGGACGATCGAGCGGGACGGCTTCGTGCTCGAGCAAGCGGTCGGCTCGATGACCCTTCCCCATCCCGATCTCAGCCCGCTCCTGGACATGATTGGAGTGGAGATGAGGGTGGTCTCACCGGAAGCGTCGGCCCGACATCTCTTCACCGGCGGGCGTCTCGTCGAGCTCCGGGCGTCACCGGGTGTCCTGCTCGCTCCGGTCGTGTCCTGGCGGGCGCGGCTGAGGGTCCTGCTGGAGGTGTGGCAGCGGGATGGGCAGCCCGATGGGGAGGAGACGCTGGCCGCCTTCTTCGAGCGGCATTTCGGCAGAGAGGCCGGTGGGCTCATCGCCTGGCTGCTCGCCTCTGGTGTCTTTGCGGGAGATCCCCGCAGGCTCTCGGTCCGGGCCGCCTTTCCCCGGCTGGCCGCCCTGGAGACGGAAGATGGCTCGCTGCTCCGAGGTGCGATGAGGCTGAGACGTCGCCGTGCCCGCGGACTGCCACGTCCCGGCTTGCACTATCCGGCGGCCGGGATGACAGGACTGGCCGAAGCTGCCGCCCGGTTCCTCGGGTCCCGATATCGAGGAGGATTCGCGGTCGACGTAGTGCGGAGGGACGGGGACCTCTGGGTTGTGCAAGGGCCCGAGGAGAGGCGGGCGGAATCCGTCGTCATCGCCACCCACCCCCACGATGCCGCCGCCCTGGTCGACGACGAACTGGGGAGCCATCTGCGCAGGGCCGTGACGGCACCGGTTGCCGTGGTCGGTCTCGGTGGGCGGGGCCCGGATGTGATCCCGAACGGTTTCGGGGCTCTTGTGGGGCCCGGTGAGGAGCTCGGCATCCTGGGCATCCTCTTCGAGTCGTCATACGCCCCCGAGCGCGCACCGGACGACTCGTGGCTCATCAAGATCATCCTTGGCGGGGCGACCGGACCCGCCATCGTCGACGACGACCGGCTTGCCGAGCGGGCACAGTCCGAGGCGGAACACGTGCTGGGAGGTCGGCTGGATCGGTCCTTCGTCGAGGTGGTTCGTCATACCCGCGGCATCCCCCAGTACGAGGTAGGCCATGAGCGCTGGCTGTCCGACCTGGGCGATCTACTCGCCGCCCGGCCCGGCCTGCATCTGACCGGCTGGGGCTACCGCTCGATCGGCATCACACAGCTCGCCACAGAGGCGCGAGCGATGGCTGCCAACCTCTTTCCTTAGGAGGCGGGTGCCGCACTCTTCCTGTCCCCGGCGCGGAGCAGGGTGACGATGGCGTGGAGAAGGGCGAGACCGAGGATCGGGGTGAAGATCCGCTTCATGACG
Organism: Acidimicrobiia bacterium; assembly: GCA_035550735.1. GTDB lineage: Bacteria > Actinomycetota > Acidimicrobiia > Spongiisociales > ZC4RG35 > JANQRA01. Next base: position 2,181 of record DASZOM010000008.1, read on the forward strand.
GCACTCTCGGCCAGGAGACCGACCACGAACCCGAGGGCTCCGATCAACAGCCCGTAGTACATCACGGTGGCTCCTGTTCGAGACACCTCCGAGCCGCCGACCATCATCGCCAGGATCAGCATCGTGGCGACCAGCAGGAACGTGCTGTGGTCGAGGGCGATCAGGATGTGCTCGAAGTCGGTGAGCTCGGCGCCGCTGGCGAAGTTCTGGACGACCATGGCGGTGAGAGCCACCGTCGGCACCAGCCCCAGCACTGCGGTCCGGGCGAAGCGGCTCGGCTCTGCCGCCCACGCCGACGGCGCCAGGTGGCGTCGCAGTCGCCAGAGGACGATGAGGATCCCGATCACCTCGAATGGGACGTTGGCGATGATCAGCGGGGTCACGTCGAAGAGCAGGCCGATCATGCCGAGGAACCCGGCGAGAAAGACCAGCAGCATCTGGGTCACGCCCAGCTTGTCCTCGGCCACGGTGCGAGCCGCGTCACCCTCCAAGCGCCACTCGGCGATGGCCAGCGCCGCCAGGATGACGAATCCGATCACCATGGTCGCCGGGTGTGCCCCTCCCAGGGCCTCGGTGTTCTCCTGACCCACCACGTTGACGTCGGCCAGTTGCAGTCCGAGAAGGACACCGAGGATCGCACCCAGCGTCACGAAGACCAGCGCCAGGCCCATTCCGAGCTGGGCGACGGTCCAGGCACGTCCGCGCTGCGTGCGGAAGTACCACACCAGCATCCAGACGATGGCGATGAAGGCGAGAGTGCCGCCGATGGGCCGCTGGATGGTGGTCGGGGAGGTGAGGTCGACCGACCAGAAGGCGAGCACATACGCGGCGATGGCGAACACCGAGTAGGTGGCGAGGGTGTCGGCGCCTTCGCCGCCCTGCATCCAGATCGCTCCGCCGAAGACCGCCAGCGTGATCCATCCCAGGGTCCCGGCGTGGACATGTGTGATCAATGCCCCTGGGGGCGGCTCCCAGACGTCGAGCCCGTTGAGGATCCCGATCACCACCGTGATCACGAAGAGGACGAGCGAGGCCTGGAACAGCCTGCGTGAAGCCTGGGGCATTGAGGGCCGACCTTTCTCGAAAGTTCGCCCATGTTCTAGCACCCGGCAGGTCCCGGAAGCGGGCGCCAAAACGCTTTCCTAATGCACCAGGGCCCAATAGTGGGCATTTGGACGTCTCATTAGCGGGACAGGCGCCTGAGTGGTAGGCTTGACAATTACATACTCGGTATGCATACTGCGAAACTAGTCACTGAGTATGCAGGAGGGATCGTGGGTGTCAAGGAAGGATTGCTCGCCCTGTTGGCCGACGGGCCGCGACACGGGTACCAGCTCAAGCTCGACCTGGAGGCGGCGACGGGCGCCGGCGTCTCGGTCAATGTCGGACAGGTCTACAGCACACTGCAACGTCTGGAGCGCGACGGCCTGGTGAAAGCCGGTGACAGTGATCAGGAAGGACGAATCGTGTACGAAGCCACGCCGTCGGGTCGCGAGGAGGTGGCGCGGTGGGCGACCGAGCCCGAGGATCTGGCCACGGCAGGTCGCGACGAGGTCTCCATAAAGGTGTTGCTTTCCATGTTCGCCGACCCACTCGATCCCAACACGGTGATCGATGCGCAGCGTCGGGCGACGATGGGCTTGCTCCAGGACCTCACTCGACTCCGTGCCCGTGACGGTGAGGAAGACCTTGCCTGGCAGCTCCACCTCGACCGACTCATGTATTCGGCGGAGGCCGAGCTCAAGTGGCTCGACCGGGTCGAGGAGCGTCTCCAAACCACGCGTGCGGCGCGGGGCGCTGACCCGCTGGAGGCACCGGTCGAGGAGGTGGCCAGATGAGCGAGCTCGTCCTCCAGATGAGGCGCGTGGGCAAGACCCACGGCAAGGGGGCGCAGCGGGTCGATGCCCTTGTCGACATCGACCTCGACGTCGCCGCCGGGGAGTTCGTCGCGATCACCGGGCGCAGCGGCTCGGGGAAGACCACCCTGCTCAACATCGCCGGTGCCCTCGACGAGCCCACCACCGGCAATGTCTGGGTGGGCGGCCAGGACCTCGGCGACCTCTCCAACAAGGAGTTGGCCCGGATCCGCCGGGTATCCGTCGGATACGTCTTCCAACAGTTCAACCTGCTCCCCGCCCTCACCGCCGCCGAGAACGTGGCGCTGCCGCTCGAGCTCGACGGCATGGAGGTCAAGGAGGCCAGGGCCTACGCCAATCTGTCATTGGAGGAAGTCGGCTTGGGGGGAATGGGGGACCGGTATCCCGATCAGCTCTCCGGGGGTGAGCAGCAGCGTGTGGCGATAGCCCGCGGCCTGGTCGGGCCGCGCACGCTTCTCCTCGCCGACGAGCCCACCGGCGCCCTCGACGAGGCCACCGGGGAGAGCATCCTCAAGCTGTTGCGGGAGCGATGCGAGCTGGGCGCCTCCGCGTTGATGGTGACCCACGAGCCTGCCTTTGCCGCCTGGGCCGACCGGGTGGTCCGGCTCCGTGACGGGCAGATCGAGGAGATCTCGGTGCGTTCGGTGTTCTCCGCGGACGTCTTCTCGTCGTGAGCGCTCGCCGCGCCGCCCTCGCGGTGGCATTCAAGAACGCCCGTCGCAACAAGAAGCGGACCTTCTATTTGGTCGCTTTGATTGGCGTTCCGGTCCTGGTGGCCGTGATGACCTCGGCGTTCATCCGCTCCGGCTACATCTCGCCGGAAGAGCAGGCGACGTCGGATTTCGGTTCCGCAAACGTCAAGATCGAGCAGTGGTGGCATGACGAGCGTGTGTCGGATTGGACGAGGGAAACCATCTCCGAGCTCGATCCCGATGCTTCCGTTCTCAGCTTCGTCAACGACCATCGATCCTTCGGGCCTCGTCTCAATGGCAGGTTGAGTGACATCGACCTGAACGACCCGCTGTCGGAGGGCATCCTGACCCTGACTCGGGGCAGGGCACCGGAGGCGGTTGGGGAGGTGGTTCTCACCGAGCATCTCGCAAGCGAGTTGGACCTCGTCGTCGGAGACATTGCCACCCTCGAGCTCCGAATCGGAGAGGAGGCGGCTTACGAGGTGGTCGGTCTGGCGTCGCACCCGTACCTCTGGCGACTCGCCGAGGTCGTGGTGGCCCCGGAGGAGATGGGCATCATCACCGATGGTCGAGACGTCGGCGAGATCCTTCTGATTCGGACAGATCAGGATGCGGAGTTCACAGCGGAGCTCTACGCCCGGTGGGAGGCGGACCGCTACGCCTTCTATCCGCAAGGCGTGGAGTGGCCGATGCCACGAGATCTCAACGACGTTGTGCCGGAGATCTATTACGCCGAGATGACCGATGAGCAACTCGCCGAGACCCGCTCGATCATGGAGGAAGAGGGCGTACAGGCGGCAGCGGACTTTGTGTACGGCTTGTTCCCCAACGGAGTTGAAATCGGGTTGCCCGATGTCTACGCCGAGACCCGGAGCGACCGACTCTCTCAGGTCGTGGACATAACACAGAGCCCGTCGGTCGTCGGCACGGCGGTGGCCGCAGTGATCCTGGCCGAGGTGGCATTCATCGCCGGCGCCGCCTTCGCCACCGGGACCAGACGCCGGCTGCGAGAGATCGGGCTGATGGGAGCCAACGGCGCCGACGTCAGTCAGATGAAGACGTCACTCATCGGAGAGGGTCTGGTGGCTGGGATCGCCGCAGGGGTCTCGGCCGCCGGGGTCGGCCTCGGGCTGCTCGCCCTGGGGCGCCCTCTCTTGCAGCAATTCGTCGATCGTCGCATCGATGCGTTTCCACTCACGGTCATCGACCTGGTCGGCCCGATCCTGGTGGCGGTGATTGCCTGTGTCATCGCCGCATGGCTGCCTGCCAAGACAGCGTCCCACGTGCCCACGCTCACCGCCCTACAGGGCCGGATGCCGGTGGGTGAGCCGAAACGTTGGATCATCCCCGTAGGCGTGGGGCTCACTGGCTTTGGGACTCTCCTCCTCGCGGTTGGGTTGGGTACCGCCTCCGACACGGGAAGCGCGGTGGCTCTGCTCGGCGCCGTCCTCATGATCGGTGGTGCTGCTCTCCTGGCCGGGCCCATCGTGGCCTGGGTGAGCAAGCACTCCGAGCGCTTCCCGATCACCTCCCGGATCGTGCTCCGCGACTCCGGCAGGCAACGTGGCCGCGCCGCCGCCGCCGTCTCCGCGACCATGGTCATCCTGATGGCCCCGGTGGCTGGTCTCGCCGGATTGGCCGGCAACGAGGCGAGCCAGGCGATATACGGCCTTCCCGGAGGCGACCCTCAGATCCTCATCGAAGGCCACTACGACGAGGACTACAACCTGTCGGCGCTCACCGAAGACGACCTGGCCGAGGTGGCGGCGAGGTTGCCCGGAGCCAGGATCGCCCGCTTCGACGCTCTCGACGTCCTGGTGGAGTACCCCGCCGAGCTCGAGGCCCGCAAGACGGGGAACTCCGAGGACGAGGGGGGCTACTACATCAGCCCATTCCGAGCAGCGGTCGCCAACAAGGAGCTTCTCGCCCTCCTCGACAACGAAACTCTCGACGTCTACCTCGCCGACGAGGGCATGGTGCTGCTGGGTGTCGCCCGGCGGGAAACCACCATCGCCATCGACGGTGAGGAGGCCACGGTCTCCGAAGTGCCCTTGCCGGTGACGCGCTATGCGTTCCCGCGGCTGTTGGTCACGGAGGAGACCGCTGCCCGATTAGGGGGTGAAACTCGGCTGACGGCTCTGGTGGAGGTTGATTCGAGGTTCCAAAACCCATTTGCATCACCGTTCGACCCGCTGTGGGAAGACGGCGCGGAGACCTTCGCCACCAATGGCGGCGGATCGGACAATGGCGGACCCATGATCCTCATGCTGATCTTCCTCGCCACGATGTTGATCGTCCTGATCGTCGTGGCCACCATCACTGCGCTATCCGCTGCCGAGGCTGATTCCGACCTGCGCACCGTGGTTGCGGTAGGCGCCACCAACTCGATCCGGCGTCGCTACCTCGGATTGCAGAGCGGGCTCCACACGCTGATCGGAGCCGTCCTCGCCGTTCCCCTCACCCTCCTCCTCTACAAGACGGCGATCGCCACAACAGGGGGTTATCGATCGGTCGGCAACTTCGGGATGTGGGACTCATCGACGCTGGTCGTTCCCTGGGGCGGCCTCGCCTTGCTCGTGCTCGGCCTCCCCCTCGCCATCGGCCTGATCACCTGGGTATCAGTGCGCTCGGCTCCGACGACGCCGCCGCGGCGAGCCACATGACGCTTTCCTAATGCACCAGGGCCCAATAGTGGGCTTTTGGACGTCTCATTAGCGAGACGTCATCGGATCACTAGGCCTCGACGGGGCGCGGACGGCTCACACCGACCCCACCCAGGGTGTCGGCGCCGTACCGCTCGATCTCGGCCTCGAGGTCGAGACGACGGGCGGTGGGTGTCATATCCTCGGTTATCAGGTCGGCCGGCACCAGCCACGAGACCTCGAACTCGATCCCGTCGGGGTCGCGGCCGTAGAGGGCTTTGGTGGTCCCGTGATCCGTGGCGCCGACGAGGGCGCCCTCCGAGCTGAGCCGTCTCCCGATCTCGGCGAGGTCGGCAAGGGTGTCGACCTCCCAGGCGAGGTGGTAGAGACCCACGGCGGTCCGACCCGCAGGAGAGGGACCGGCTCCGTCCCCGATAGAGAAGAGACCGAGGTCGTGATCGTTGCTCGAGCCCTCCGCCTGCATGAAGACGGCCCCGGGAAACTCGAAGGGGAGCTTGCGGAATCCGAGCACCCTCGTGTAGAAGTCGGCCGATCGCTCGGCGTCACGAACGTAGAGCACCGCGTGGTTGAGACGATGGACGGGCATTGGTGATTCCTTTCAGAGAACGCTTACCCACCGCAATCCCCTGCGATTCCTGAGTATTCCCCAGATGGTTGATTCAACCCCCCGGCGGGATCCCGTACTCGAAGTGCATGGCGTCCGGCACCACCCAGTCGCCGCCCCAGGTGAATCCCCACTCCTCCATGATGGCGACCAGCCTGGCGTCCTGGTCCCCGGCGGACCCTTGGGGATTGGAGGCAGCGTTGATGTCCACCGCCGCTCCCCAGGCGTGACGGGAGATGCCGGCGGGCGTGCCGGTGATGGTGCGGATGAACCTCGGGTTCCAGCACCCGGCGAACTCGGCCGGGTCGACGAGATGGGCAAGGCCCTCGTCGACGAGCTGGCCGAGAGCGCCGCGCAACATGTCGACGACCGTCCGGTGACAGGTGACCGTGCCCAGGATCGGCACCTCTGCAGACACGATCTGGCTGTCGAGGAACCGTTGATCCTGTTCGAATTCGGAGCCCGACCTCTGGTGATAGGAGAACTCCCCCAGCGCCTGCTTGATGAAGATCTGAGGCAACACGGCGTCACCGTGACGGAGCCAGGCGGTCTCGCCACTGGATCTGATCCGTAGCGGGGCCGGTCCCTCATAGAGGCCGCGCACCGCCTCCTCGAACTCTGCGCGAGGTAGATCGGTGGAGATGAGCGCGTACCGGTCGGAGTCCACGGTGGAGCTCTCGTCACCAATGGCGAAGACCACCTCGGCGGCGCCGATCACCTCGTCGGGGACCACCCCGGCCACCTGGAACGACGAGCCGTCGATGGTCAACGAGTCGCCCACGCCCACCTCCCGGAAGGACGCAGACGACGCGCCCAGCACGACTGTCCCCGGCTCCAACACCGTCAGGGAGCCCTCGGGGTCGAACGGGGCGTGGTCGGCGGGATCGATGGCGAGGGCGTCGAGCGGCACCACCCAGTCCGCGTCGCCGGTGTCGAGCTCGACCACGTCGCCCCGCACCACTGACAGATCCGGGAAGGTCGACCCCAGACCGGCCACCAACTCAGGGGTGAGCCCGCCCGAGGACCACACCAGATAGGTCTCCGGCCCATCCGGCATCGTGGTAGTCGAGGTAGGGAGCGTTGTCGTCGTTGCCTCCGTCTCGGTTCGGGGGCCGGGGCCGGGTGTGGCCGAAGGCTCGACCAGGGCAGGGGCGCCGATCACGCCAGCCAGGACGTATCCGATGACGACGGCGACGAAGAGCGCGGTCAGCTCGCCGCCCCGTCTCATCGCCGCTCCATCGATTCGGCCACCTCGACCAGCACGGCCCTTCCCACAGTGTCGCTCTGCAGATCCACGACCAGTCCGTCCTCCACCCACTGCAGCGTGCCGGTGGCGGCGTCGAACCGGCCGACCGTGCCCCGAAGGTCGACCTCGAAGACGTCCGGTCCCACCGGAGCGTCGAGGGCGGATCCCGGCGCTTGGGTGATGAGGATGCTGCGGGTCCCGCCACTGCTGAGCAGGATGGACGTCTCTACCTCCGTCACGCGCGCCGAGCCCGACCACCCCTCGAACTCGGGCACCAGGGTGCCCGGCGGGAGATCGGAGATCTCGACGGTGGACGCCTCCAGCCAGGTGTCCGGCACCGGGTCACCGCGCACCGCGAGCGAAGCTGCGACTTCGACCAGCAACTCGATCGGGACCGAGCCGGAGACGAGGACCTCCGCATCCTCGCCGTGGATAGCCAATCGGTCGCCCGAAGGGGCCATGTACCCGACGGAGCCCTCGCCCAGCTCGACCGGGGTGACGAAGGGGAGGGACATGCCGAAGAGATGGGGCTCCTCCCAGTCGTCGGTGATCTCGACCATCAGCCACGAGCGCCCGTCGCTCCAGGTGGCAACGGCCGCCACGCCACCATCACCCAGCGGGCGCCGTCCGCTGCGATGAGGGACGAAACCATCGGGGAGATCCAAGTCAGGCATGGTCACCGCAGCGTCGAGGAACCCTGCGGGCATGGCGTCCTCGGGAAGCTCGAGATCGATGTCGGGCGGCTCGGTGATCATGTTGGAGATCTCCACGATCAGGATGGGCTCCCCGTCATCGATGTCGTCGTATCCCCGACGCAGCTGCCACAGCTCCCGCTCGGGTGTGTCGGCGGCGAAGACCTCGAGGCGAAGAGGGACCAGCGTCTCCTCGTCGAGCCACATCACGACCGGGTCGGTTGGATGGAAGTCCCGCCAGGCGCCCTGGTCGACGAGGGCGCCAATCAGCTCGACCGCGGCCACGGTAGACCGCACTTGGATGGCGGGCCGGCCTTGATGATTCTGCAGACCGAGCACCTCGAGGCCGCTCGGCCAGGCGAAGCTGCGTCCCGGCCCCACGATCTCCAGGGGGACGAGCACGCCGCTGTCGAACGGTGGGAGGCCTCGCGCCGCCCGAGTCGACGGCTCGGTCAGACACCCTGGCATCCCCGCCACCGGGCAGGGCGACCCGGCCGTGACGACCAGGTCCCCATCGGCGAAGGCGAGCCGGACGTCGTTCGCCACCCAATCCGCATCGGGATAGTCGGTGGTGTCGATCAGGTAGATGACGAGCTGTTCTGGCGCCACGTACTCGATCGACCCGACGTAGACCCGCTCCTGCACGTCGTCGTGGACGCCCCTCTCCACCACGAGCAAGTCGGCGGTGAGACCGTGGAGGCCGGTCCCGGCGTCATGAAAGAGCTGGTCGAGGTCCTGGGCCATCCCGGTCTCCAGCCGGGTGCCCACCCCGCCGATCACAGCCCCGGCCACGAGCCCGACGAGAGCGGCCGCCGCCACCGACCACCACTGCCCACGCCGGGGTGCCAGCGACTCGGCGACCCCGGCGGAAAGGTCTGGTGCCTGGTCGAAGCGGCCCCTGGCGAGGGTGACGTCGAGTGATGTGAGGGCCGCGGCGAAGGCCCGGCACTCGCCACATCCTTCGACATGGGCTCTGGCCTCGGACGACGCGGAGCGGCCCTCGTCGTGAGCCACCGAGAGCTCGGTCTGGACCCGCTCGTGAATGGTGTCAGACATCGTCTTCCCCGACTGCGAGCATCTCCATCAGCAGCTTGCGAGCGCGGAAGGTGCGACTCTTCACCGTTCCCTCGGGGACGCCGATCGCATCCGCCGCCTCCTGGTAGCTCAGGCCGATCATCCCGACCAGCACCAGCGACTCTCGCAGTGTCTCATCGAGACGGGCCAGGGCGTCGTGGACCTCGAAGGTGATGTGGGGATCGTGGCCGGCTTGTGACGAGGTGACATCCCGGTCGCCCACGAGCTCGAGAGGCCGGCGCTTGCGTCGGCGGGCGTCGTCATAGGCGGCGTTGCGGGCGCTGACCATGATCCAGGCGAGGAAGCGGTGGGGGTCCTCGAGGGTGTGCAGCTTGCGATAGGCACGTAGGTAGACCTCTTGGGAGAGATCCTCGGCGCGGGCGCCGTCACCGACCAGGTGGACCAGGTAACGCCACACCGGTCCCTGCGTGGCCCGCACCAGACGCGCGAACGCGTCCACGTCGCCAGAGGCTGCCGCCAACACGTCGGCGGCATCCGGTGCATCCACCTGCTCGCTCCTCGCGTTTCCCGCATCACCATCCAACTAGCTGGAAGCCCTACCCGTCGGGTTGTCGCTGACCATCTCCTGCGGGAAAGACGCCGTTGGTCAGCCTTGAGTTCATCCCCGTGAACGATCGGGGCGCAGAAGACGTCTTCAGGCCATGAGGCGTTTCGCCCTCACCGTGGCCACAGTCCTGCTCGTCATGCCGTTAGGTAGCGTCGCCCGGGCAGGCGGGGCCGTCTGGGAGTTCGAGGGTTACCACCGCCCGGGCGACCACGTCGAGTCGACCACCGCCGTGCAATGGGACCACAACTCGATGCTCGGCACTCCCGAGGATGGGCCATTCCTCGTCTACCTGGCGCCCAATCAGCTCGCCCCCCAGGCCTGGCCCGGCATCCCGGACGAGGCGCTGCTCGTCGGTGTTGTCGAGGTCCGCACCGGGCCCTACATATCGGACGGGATGTCCATGGGCCCCCACCACGCCGTGGCACGCTTCGAGATCCCGGATGTTCCCGCCGGGAGCTATCAGATCCTGCACTGCAACGACCCGTGCACCACGACGCTGGGGGACATCGTCGGAGGCTGGGATCTTCGGGTCCTCTCCGGAGCTGACGGTAGATCGCCGGCGGCGATCGCCGCCGAGGTGCGGGCGACCGTCCCGTCGCTTCCCTTGCTCTTCGAGAACGATCTCGAACCAGCGCTTGCGGATGAGAAATCTCGTGTGACCACGATCAGGGTCACGGCTCTGCTCGACGGTCAGCTGGTGGCACTTTGAGAAGAGGTATCCGAGGAGGTTCCCGATGAGAAGAGCCCTGTTGGTCCTGGCCGGGGTGTTGCTGATACCGGCTGTGGCCTACGCCGGAGGAGGAGAGGTCGACACGACGGGATGCGCCGGATACTCCGAGGGGACCACGGTGTCGATGCAGGATTCCTGCTTCTCGGGCGTGGCCCATTTCGCACCGAGTGACACGACGATCACCGTCACCAATGACGGAGTGATGCCTCACACATTGACCGCGGTGGATGGCTCCTTCGACACCGGCAACGTGGATCCGGGCGGAAGCGCCGAGCTGACCATCGCCGAACCGGGGATCTACCGGGTGTTCTGCTCGTGGCACGGAACCGCCGCCGGCGAGGGTATGGCTGGAGTCGTCGTGGTCGGGGAGGCCACACCTGCGGCCATGGTCACCCCCGTCGACACCAGCGCCATCCAGGCGGTGGTGGCCGAGGAGAACACCGCGATCGTGGACCAGATCCTGGATCAGCGCACCAGGCTGCAGAGCCTGCTCACCACGCAGGCACGGGTCCTGCAGAAGGTCACCGAGATGGCGTCCGAGGAGGAGACGGATCCCGCCCCGGCTGCGACGCCGGCGGT
>DASZOM010000009.1:0-65456 GCA_035550735.1 Acidimicrobiia bacterium
GGGGGTCGTCCCCCCTCAAAGGAAGTGGAGACGATGGGACTCGAACCCACGACCCCCGGCTTGCAAAGCCGGTGCTCTATCGCCGTTTACCAGAGAGAATCCTACGCAACGTGACGTCTGGTGCGCAGCCGGTGCGCGAGACACTAACGGCTCTGCGCGCTGAGTTGGGATGAGCCCCTTGTCACTCGGCTCTCTTATGTTGCCATGCCTGGGGTTGAGGAGGAGAGCTCAGATGGCGAAGTTCGTGGTGTTGGTGAAGCTGTAGGCGACCCGTTTGAGTACGCCGAGCTTGTTGTTGGTGCCTTCGATCCTCCCGTTGGTGAGCCGGTCCGTCTCGTGAAAGGCGAAGATCTCGTCTCCCCGTTCGAGGAGCGTTTCGGTCCACATCACCGCGCGGTCTCGACCGTCGCCCGTGCAGACGGGCACAAGGCACTACATCCGCCTCGGGCTGTGACTCGCCTTCCCACCACACTTTTCCCCAACGAGCAACGCCGGCTGCAGAGCGTCGAGCCGGTCCATTGACACGAGCCGAGCGCTCCTATACGCTCGCTTGATCAAGCGCATTTGATCCAACAGCCGAATTTCTTGGGGGCTGCTCTTGGACACGACAGTTGATTCGTTTGTGTCGGTGGCTGTGGGTGGGATCTGCGTCGGGCTTGCCGTCATATTCATTTGGTCCGCCTTCGCCAAGAGCATATCCGTTGTAAGAGGCAACGCCGCAGATCTGATAGATCTGGTGCCGCTCAAACCCACGATGCAGGTAGGCGGCCTTTGGGCTTTGGTAGCTGTAGAACTGGCGGTGGCCCTTCTCCTGATCGCAACGCCGTCCACAGGCCTCTTACTGGCCTCATTGCTGCTCCTCGTCCTCACGGTCAGAGTCGCGACTCTGCGGCGAGAGTATTGTCAATGCTTTGGTGGTGCTTTTGAGTTTGGCACCAGTAAGGCGGCCCTGATGGCTCGCAACCTAACTCTCTTCGCGCTGTCATTGTTTGTTCCGTCTTGGGCATGACTGCGATCACTCTTGTGGCTGTTGTGGTCACCAATGCAGTTCAGTTCTAGACACCAGGCGCTCGTTTTCATCCTGTTGGCCGTTTCAGGCACAGCCTGTACAGGAGCGGCAACCGACAGAGGCGTAGACGCGTCCTCTCCGACTATCGACAGCCTCAAAACAGAAGATCTGGACAATCGGGTACAAGAGCTGGAGACAGAACTCGATCGGATAAGGCGATCGGAGGAGTCCCTCAGAAGTTCTCTTGAACGACTAACTAGGAACTCCAATGAGCGAGAGGCCGAGCTGATTCGAGCGACAGATCAATGGATGTCAGCTGCGGATGAACTTGGGAGCGAACTACTCGGCGTTGATTATTGGTGGGAGCATGCGCCGGTTCGGGCGTGTGAATCGGCAGTCGGCGGTATTGGCGAGGATTCCGCATCTCACATTCGTGCCGGGCCTGTGCAGTTTCTCTATGCGCGAGAGAATGCGGACGTGGCTACTGAAGATCTCGAGCCAATCGATGGTAGATATCGGGCAATCAAACTCGGAGTCGCCGTCGACGCCGGCGAACGTGCGCTCGTCGTTCGGCTTCCTGAGTCGGGCCCACGATCTGGCCTCATGTGGTCGATTCGTCAGCCGATGGAGTCCTACGCCGAGGCAATCACTGACGATCTATATCCACTCTGGGTCGGGGAACCTGCCGTCGTCTTTGAAGCCTGCGATGAGTTCACGACCTCCTTCGACCGGGGATTACTGGTCGCCGGCCCGCAATGTGTTGAACTGGAGGTCCACCTTATGGGGCGCGAACGGGCCTGGCGGGCCTCTCTACCTTTCGGTGTAGACGCTTGTCCTTAGGCATGTTCCGACTGCCCACGGTTAGCCACGATTCAGTCATTGACCCTTTTCATCGCACGGGCACCTCACGGACACCGGAGGTCTTCAACTCGGTGGTGTCCCGAGCGCACACGGATGATGCAACCATCAGCGACGCGGTATACCAGTAAACTCGCATCCAAGATGATGCAACTGTGTAGGAACCACGACCTCCTGACGGGATGACGCTGAACCGCCGGATCCTCCGCAAGATCGACGACAAGCTCCGTACCGAGTCCGAACTGGAGCCCGGGGAGTGGATGGCCAAGGTACCAATCTCCGGTGCCACGAAAGCCGTGTGGCAGAGGTACTGCCAAGCGGTTGGTCTGCATATGGGTCAGGGCGTCGCCCTCCTGATCAACCAAGAGCTGGCGTCGCTCGTTGACGAGGACCTGGAGACCTTGAGCGACCGGCTCACGGTGCGACAAGCCGAACTCGACACCTGGGCATCGACCCTCGCCAAGTCTGAAGGGGAGCTGAGTCGCCGACTACGCGACCTCGAAGTCCGTGAAGCCAGAATCAGAGAACGGGAACTCGACGTCAAGAAGCGGGAGACCGAACTCGACATCGTTCAACGCCGGCTGGCGCAGGAGCTGAATGTAACCTCACGACCTCAACCGAGGGCGAGACCAAGGGTGACGCTCGGACGCAACGATCTGTGCTGGTGCAAGTCAGGCAAGAAGTACAAGAACTGTCACCTCGCTTCGGATCAATCCGGTTGAGCAGAGCGCGTTCTTTTGCTGCGCACCAATGCATCACCGGATTCAGACGGTTAACTAGTTAACCGTGACCGCAGGTGTGCAACCGTCTGTTACTCCCTTGCATCATCCCGAAGTGCATCGCCGTATCGCTCGTCAATGCGGTTGGCGAGGGCTTCGAGGTCCGTTACTCCCTTGCATCATCCCGAAGTGCATCGCCGTATCGCTTGTCAATGCGGTTGGCGAGGGCTTCGAGGTCTTCCTCGAACAGTGACCCGTAGGTGTCGAGCGTCATCGCCGCGGAAGCGTGTCCGAGCATCCGCTGTACGGCTTTGATCGATGCGCCGGTAGAGATGGCCAGGGATGCGGCGGTGTCTCTCAGGTCGTGGATGAGAAGGTCGGGGATCCCGATCCGCTCCGCAGCCGGGGTGAACACACGCCGACGGAAGTTGTGGGCCCGTAAGGGCCCACCGCGGGGAGCGGTGAACACGAAGTCGTCCTCGGCCTTCCCGTCGAGCTCGAGCCGGTCGATGGCCAGCCTGGGGAGTATCACCGTTCGGGTCTCATGCGTCTTGGTCGGTCCGAAGGTGAGATGGCCGTCTATCTCGGTGGCCGACTCCTCGACCCGCACCCGGCGTGTCTCGACGTCGACCTTATCGACCCGGAGGGCTACCGCCTCGCCGAGACGCAGACCCGACCACCCGAGGAACCAGACGAAGGGTCCGTAGTCGCCGCATTCGTCGGCGAGGCGGGACAGCTCGAAGGCGGTGAGGAACCGCTGACGGCGCTTCTCCACCCGAGGGAGTTTCACCTTCGCCGCCGGATTGCGAACGATGAGCCCATCATCTACGGCCACACTGAGCGACTGGCGGACCACTCGCAGAGCCTGATGGATGCGGGCGGCGCTGAGGCCTTCGTCTGTCATGTCCGCCACCCAGGATCGCACCGAGGCCGCCGAGATTCGCTTTAGCTCCACGTTTCCGAACGTCGGCACTATCCGTGAGCGGAGAAGCGATTCGTAGCCTGCACGGGTCTTCGGTCCGATGTTGTGCAGGCCGGCCAACCATGACTCCGCCCATTCCGCGTATCGGATCGTCCCTGCAGTCGGGTCCACCCATTCGCCGCGCAGCGTTTTGCCCTCTTCGATGGTCAGCCACTTCTCGGCGTCGACCTTCCGGCGGAAACTCTTCGAGTGGACTCGGCCCTCCGGTCCCCTGTACCGCGCGATCCAGGGTTTCGGCCGGTCTCGACGTTGGATGTACCCCACTTCGTCCTCCACGGTCACACTGTGGTGCGCATGTGGTGCGCGAGACAAGAGAAACATAGCAGAAACCAGGTAAGACGACGAGAGATGGCGAGAGAAACGACTGGAGGCAGTTCTCCCAGGTAGAAGACCATTTCTAGCCGTTTTCCCTGAGTGTCAATTTGTGGAGACGATGGGACTCGAACCCACGACCCCCGGCTTGCAAAGCCGGTGCTCTTCCAACTGAGCTACGTCCCCGTCGACCCGAAGTCTAAAGGACGGTCATTGGATCGGGATCGGATGGTCCCGACTCAAACGGATCAGATCAGCACTTGACTTGAAGTTGACTTCAACTTGTACCTTGACGACATGAGCGACAACGCAGAGAGGGTGGCGCTGGTCACCGGTGCGTCCCGGGGGCTCGGTCTGGCCACGGCACGCGCGCTCGCCGAGAGGGGATGGACCCTGGTCATCGACGCCCGCGGCGCCGAGGCACTGGCGGACGCGGCCGAAGAGCTGTCTTCGATCACCGCGGTCACCGCCCTGGCCGGTGACGTCACCAACCCCATCCATCGCCAAGACCTGATCGCGGCGGCAACCGCCTCGGGTCGGCTCGACGTCTTGGTCAACAACGCGTCCCTGCTCGGGCCGAGCCCACAGCCGCCGCTGGCTGACTATCGGCTGGACGTGCTCAGGGAGGTGTACGAGGCGAACGTGATCGCACCGATCGCCCTCGTCCAGCTAGCCCTCCCCCGGATCAGGGAGACCGGTGGTGTCTTGGTGAACGTCACCTCGGACGCAGCCGTCGAGCCGTACGCCGGTTGGGGCGGGTACGGGTCGTCGAAGGCCGCCCTCAACCAGGTCTCGAACATCCTGGCCGTCGAGGAGCCCGGGATCGCCGTGTACTGGTTCGATCCCGGCGACATGAACACACAGATGCACCAGGAGGCATTCCCCGGCGAGGACATCTCCGACCGACCCCCACCCGAAGACTCGGTGCCGGCACTGCTCGACCTGATCGAACGACGACCACCTTCCGGCCACTACAGCGCAGCCGCCCTGTCGGCGTCGATGTGACCCTCCTCGAGCGACCGATCGAATTCAGCATCCCAACCGGGAGCGACTCCGCCATCCCGGCGGAGCAACGTGGGAATGGGCGCGACGACGTCCGTCTGATGGTGGCCCACCGTCAATCCCAGCAGGTCGAGCACACTCACTTCCGCTCGATCGTCGACCATCTCCGCCCCGGAGACGGGATCGTGGTCAACACCTCGGCCACCATCCCCGCCGCCGTCACGGCCCGCACCCGGGACGGCCGCATGCTCATGGTGCATTTCGACGGCCCGGTGCAGGGAGGGCTCTGGTCGGTCGAGATCCGCACGCCCGTCGAAGGGGGAGCCACCACCCCTGGCCCGTCGCTCGACCCGCAGAGCCTCGAACTGCCGAGCGGGGTCGCGGTGCATCTGCTGGCGAGAAGCCCCACCACGCCACGGCTCTGGATCGCCAAAGTCGCCGGCACCGACGACGTCGTCGCCTACCTGGAGGCCCACGGTCATCCGATCCGATACGCGCCCGGCCCGGCCCTCCCCATCGACAGCTACCAGACCATCTTCGCCACCCAACCCGGGTCGGCGGAGATGCCTAGCGCCGGCCGCCCCTTCACCTCAGAGGTGGTGACTCGTCTCGTCGCCAACGGCGTCGCAGTCCTCCCGTTGACTCTCCACGCCGGGGTTTCCTCCTACGAGGCGCATGAGACGCCTGGTCCGGAGCGATTCGAGGTCCCGGCAGCGACCGCGAGGATGGGCAACGAGATCCGGCGCTCCGGAGGGCGTCTGGTCGCCATCGGGACCACGGTTGCCCGCGCGCTGGAGACCGCCGCCGACGAGACGGGCTCCATCCACCCGGCGCAGGGCTCGACCGACTTGCTGATCACGCCCGAGGGCGGGGTGCGCGCTCTCGACGGCCTGCTCACCGGTTGGCACGAGCCGCGCTCGTCTCACCTGGCCCTGCTCGAGGCGGTCGCAAGGCGTCCCCTGCTGCAGACGGTCTACGACCAGGCGGTGGAGCAGGGGTATTTCTGGCACGAGTTCGGCGACCTGCTCCTGATCCTGCCCTGACCTGGGCACCGACGCACGACCAACGATCCCGGTTTGAGCGGCCTCGGCCGGGGGTAACCGGTGGCCCACATCGAGTGACGAAGGGACGGACGATGGATCGCTCGCATTTGGAGGAATTGCTCTATCAGGGCATGGAGACAGAGCTCGCCGGAGAGAAGCTCTACGAAGTCGTGGTGGCTGCCGCGGTCAACGAGGATTTCAAGACCGAGATGGGCAAGTACCTCGAGGAGACGCGGACGCATCAGGACATCCTCTCCCGGGTCTTCGAGGTGGCCGGTCTCGATATGGACGCCGAGACCCCCGGACGCGCCGTGGTTCGGATGAAAGGCGAGGCGCTGGTGGGTGCGGTGAAGACCGCCATGGACGCCGGCGATCCCAAGCTGGCCGAGTTGGTGGCCGCGGAATCGGTCGTAGAAGCCGAGTCCAAGGATCATCAGAACTGGGAGCTGCTCGGTCTCATGGTCGAGGAGCTGGACGGTGAGCTGAAGACCGCCGTCGAGGAGGCATACGGCGAAGTGGCCGAGGAGGAAGCCCACCATCTGTTCCACACCCAGGGATGGGCTCGCGAGCTCTGGCTCGACTTCATGGGCGCTCCCGCCGCCATCCCCCCTCCCGAGGAGGAGAAGATGGTGGCCACCAAGATCGGCGCCGGCCGTGCCGAGAAGGCACGGGACGACTACATCTAGCCCCAAACCGCTTTCCTAAGGTTCCACGGCCCAATAGTGAACTTTTGGACGTTTCATTAGCGGTGGCGACAACACTGGGCATCCGTGAGCAGTCGCCGAACCCTCGCCGGTCTGCTCTGGCAGCTCGCCGATCTGACACGGGCCAGCGAGACACGCCGCTCGTTTCGGGCGCGGGCGTATAGACGGGCGGTCTGGGCGCTCGACGACCTCGACCCCGACCTCCGGGTGGAGCCGGAGCAGATCGTGGCGACGCCGGGGATAGGGGCCGGCATCGCCGCCCTGATCGAGGAGTTCCGCCAGACGGGGGGTCTCGCCCGTGTCGAGACGCTGAAGGAGATGTATCCCCAGGAGGTGGAGCGGTTGCGCCGCCTCCCCCGGATGACGCCAAAGCGTCTCCGTGAGCTCAAGGACGACGTGGGTGTGGAGACACCCGAGGATCTGGCCCGCGCCATCGACACCGGGGACGCATTGGCCCTCCACGGTGTCGGGGAGAGCACCCTTGCCCTCTGGGCCACGACGCTCGACCTGGCCCCGAGCCCGGGAGCGGTGCCCTCACACGAGGCTTGGGTGACCGCGGCCCAGCTGGGCGCTCACCTGCAACGCCATACCGACGCTGACGTGCGTGTCGCCGGCGCCGTCCGCCGGGTGGACGAGTGGGTCGACCTGATCGAGCTCCTGGCGGCGACGAGCAGTCCCGAAAGGGTCGACGAGTTCCTCGAGACGAGCGCCGCCCTCCGCTCGTGGGACCAGGGCGACCGGCGCATCGTGACCCACACCGGGATCGACGGGACCGTGCATCTCAGCACGCCGGACTCGCTGGGGACCGACCTGATCGTGGCGACCGGGCCTCCTGCACACGTGACAGAGCTGTTCGGCGAAGCCCCATCCCAGACCCACGCCACCGAGGCGGAGGCCTATCAGGCGCACGGGCTGGAGTGGATCCCGCCTCCGGCCCGAGCCGTGCCCCTCGACGTGGCGGCGACGACGGTGCGGCTGGCCGACATCCGGGGCGATCTCCACATCCACACCGAACGGTCACCCGACGGGCGTCTGCCCCTGTCGGCGATCCTCGACATCGCGGTCGCCCGGGGATATCAATACCTTTTGGTCACCGACCACACGCTGGGGCTTCGTTTCGGGGGGCTGGGGCCCGACCAGCTCGCCGCCCAGAGCATCGAGATCGAGGGGCTTCGCCCCGCCTATCCGGGATTGACCGTGTTCCACGGCGCCGAGGTGAACATCGACCGCGAGGGCGGTCTCGACCTCGACGGCGAGACACTGGGGATGCTGGACTTCGTGGTCGCGGGGATGCACTCGCACTTCGGCCTGAGTGAGACCGAGCAAACCGATCGGATGATCCGGGCCCTGTCCCACCCCTCGGTGCGGGTTCTCGCCCACCCCACCGGCCGTCGCATCGGGGTCAGGCCGGCAGTGAGCCTGGATATCGCTGCGGTCGTCGACGCCGCGGTGGCCTACGACCGCGCCCTCGAGTGCAACGGTCATCGGGACCGGCTCGACCTCGGCGCCGCATGGGTGGGCAAGGCGCTGGAGAAGGGCGCCCGATTCGCTGCCGACTCCGACGCCCACCGGGTCGACGAGTTCGACAACATCGCCAACGCGGTGGCGACCCTTCAAGCGGCGGGCGTCGGCGCCGGGTCGGTCGTCAACGCGATGCCTATCGAGGAATTCACGACATGGGCGACCGGGAACGGCTGATCAGGGGCCCTTGCGCCCGGTCCGCCGGTTGACGGCCCTGAGCAGCTGCCCCTTGTTCATCTTGGAGCGCCCCTCGATGCCCAGATCCTTGGCTTCCTCGTAGAGCTGGTCACGGGTACGGCCACCCGGACCCTTCTTCGAGCGAAGACCGCCACGCCGACCCGACGAGATGTCCTCACGGGAGAGATCGGAGCTCTCCCCGGCCTCGCCGGCCCGGGCACGCTCCTTGTTGACCGTCCGAGCGGCTATCTCCTCGGCCTTGTCCTCGCTCTCCCCACGCTCGCGGAGGCCCTTCTTGATGTGCTGGTACTGACGTTCCCGCTTCTTGCTCCAACCTCGCTGCGGCATGGCTCCTCCTTGGAATCAGGCGCCGGGAGATACCCGGCCCGCCACCGAGGAAAACCAGCCGTGATCAGGGGGTGACGTCGCTGCCGACGGGGATGTTGAAGCTGACCAGGGTCCCGTCGCTTCGGGTGCTCCGGGAGAAGTCGGTGCTCAGCGATCTGATCAGGTCGATGCCGAGACCGGGAACGGGTGACTGGTCGGGTTGCTTCCATGTACCCGTGTCCCTCACCTCGACGTCGATCCGATCCTCGGAGATCCGCAGACGGAGCTCGAAGTCGCCGGTGGGCCCGTCGCGATAGGCGTGCCTCACCGCATTGGAGGCTGCCTCTCCGACCGCGATGAGGAGATCGTCGAGGACCGGCGCGGCGACGTGATTGCGCCCGGCCCACTCCCGCACCTCGACTCGCATGGTCTGCAACTCGGCGGCGTTCGCCGGGTACCACTTGCGAAAGCGCAGATCCCCCGCCTCCTCGACCTTGATCGCGATGACGACGACGTCGTCCTCGCGGGTGGTGTCCAGGCCCATGCTCGACACCAGCCGGTCACAGATCTCCCGCGGGGTGAGATGACGGAAGCCGGAGGTCATCCGTTCCAGCCGATCGAGACCCGCCTCGAGTGACTCTCCCCTTCTCTCCACAAGGCCGTCGGAGTACAGGAGGAGCAACGAGCCTTGCTCGAGGATGGTGGTCGCCTCCGGTCTCGGCTCGTCGGAGTCGCCATAGAGGGGATGGGAGAGCCCGCCACGCAGCCATCGGGAGTCCCCAGCGGGCACGACGACCAGAGGTGGTGGATGTCCAGCGGAGGCGTAGACCATCTCACCACTGACAGGGTCGAGCACTCCGTAGAACAGGGTCGCATAGTCGCTGCCGCCCGGGCCCCTCATGAACTCGTCGGTCGCGGTGAGCAACTGTCCGGGTCGGTCGGTGTGGATCGCCAGAGCTGTGACGGCGGTGCGCACTCTCCCCATCGCGATCAGCGCCTCGATGCCGTGGCCGACCACATCGCCGACCACCAACCCGATCTTGCCGTCTCGCAACGGGAACATGTCGTACCAGTCGCCCCCAACCTCCAGCGCCTCGCTTGCCGACTCGTAACGGGCGGCGAGGTCGAGACCGTCGTGGTCGACCAGCCGGTCTGGAAGGAGGGCATGCTGCAGACGCATCGCCAGGTCGCGGTCCCTGGTCCGCTGGGCGTCGAGGAGCTCGGCGCGGGTCGCCGTGTCGCTGGCCAGCCGGACCGCCCGGTCCCGCTCGGTCGACTCGGCCGCCACCAGCAGCCCGGCGAGGGAGAAGAGGCCGATCTGAAGCATGATGAGAAGAAACGCCATCGTCTGGGGCAGGCCGGTGATCAGGTCGCCGTGGTCCCAGGCCAGGGTGACGGCGACCGTCAGCGACACCACCGCAGCGGTGACTGCCACCGCCCGTATCCCGAACATCACCCCGGCCAGGACCACACCGATCAGAACCGTGAAGACCAGGGGGAGATCGGAGACCACGACCAACAGGGCGGTGAACAGCGAGGCGCCGCCGATGAGCAGAGTGCCCCACCAGAAGCGGAGCGGACGTCGGTCCGGGCTCGATCCCCAGACCAGGATCACCGCTCCCACCAGGACGACCCCGAGTGCGTCGCCCAACCACCATTGCAGGAAGGTGGTGAGGAACTCACTGTCCCCATACAGCTCGTCGATCTCGCCGCCGATAGCCCCGCCGACGGCCGGCGCGACGAGCACCGCACCAAGGATGAACCACGCCAGATGCCGTCTCCTGGCGAGGTCGACCACACCGCAGGCGAACGAGACGATCCCGGCGCCGACCAGGGGCTCGGCGGTGTTGGCCAGGGCGTATCCGAGACTCTCCTCCAGACCGAAGCCCGTCCAGTAGTCCACACCGAACTCGGCCAACCCGGCGGCGAGGATCACCGCCGGCCAGACCCTTCGCGGCAGTCGCAGCAGGAATGCGACGGTGATTCCCGCCGGGATGAAGAGGATCGCCTCCAGCTCGGTGACCTCGAGCAGGAAGATCGACAGCCTGGAGCCCGCGGCATAGACGGCCAGGAAGATCACGAACAGCACAGGGACACCGAAGGGACCGAGTCGCTGATACCACGTCCAGGTAGCGCCTTCGGAAGTTTGTTGCTGATCGGGCTGCGCGGCCATGGCGTCGTCGATCTGTGTCATGCCCAGGATGTGGGCCAATCTATGCGTCCTCGCCTGCGGACGGGAGAGATTCGCCGAGGGTGAGCGCTGGGTACAGGCATGCTGTGAGCGCCGCCGACAACCCTGCGCCCGATCTGGTGGCTCACGGAGCCGATCTCGAGGAGCTCTCCGTCGCCTCCGACGGCTGCACCGCCTGCGAGCTCTACCTGCATGCGACTCAGGCGGTCTTCGGGAGTGGAGAGACAGGCGCCCGCATCATGCTCCTCGGCGAGCAGCCGGGGGACGAGGAGGATCGGAAAGGGGCGCCGTTCGTCGGCCCGGCGGGACGTGTGCTCGACGAGGCGATCGCGGAAGCAGGGCTGGATCGGGGCGACATCTACCTCTCCAACGTCGTCAAGCACTTCCGTTGGAAGCCGGGGCCGAAGAAGAGGCTGCATCAGAAGCCCTCCACACGTCACATCAGAGCCTGCCGGCCCTGGCTGGATGCCGAGCTCACCCTCGTGGACCCGGATGTGGTGGTCACCCTCGGCGCGACCGCGACTCAGGCGCTGCTCGGGAATGAGGCCAAGGTCACTCGCGATCACGGCCAGGTCTTCGACTGGGAGGACCGACTGGTCGTGCCCACCATTCACCCCTCGGCGGTGCTGCGTGGCCCGGATAGCGAGGAGCGTCGCAGGTTGCGCCGTCTCCTCGTGGACGACCTCGTCTTCGTCCGCGAGCGCTTTCTCTGATCAGCCGGCTCTGTGGAGGCGCAGGCGGAACACGCTTCGGTCGCTCACCCGCTCGTACCCGAGCGATCCGCCCATGAGCTCGGCGAGCTGCCGCGAGATGGTGAGGCCGATGCCCACGGAGGCCGAGCTGACCGATGCGGAGGAGCCACGTTGGTACGGCTCGAAGACCCGCTCCCAATCGGACGCGGGGAGACCGGGACCGTCATCGCTGACCTCCACCGCCACCCACTCGTCGTCTGCGGTCACCCCGACGCTGACGTGCGGGCCGCCATATCGCTCCGCGTTGGTGAGGAGGTTGCGAAGGACTTGGCGGATGCGGGCGGCGTCGCCGTGGGCCGGCGGGACTGGACCGGGCATCTCGACCTGCACATCTGCGGCGTAGGTGCCGCCGGTCGCCAGGGTCTGGCTGATCTGGGATCCGATGTCGACCGGCTGGAGGTCGACGTCGATCTGGCCCATCTCCACCCTCGTCGCCACCAGCAAGTCCTCGACCAGGTCGGTGACCTCCTGGGCCTGTTGTCCGATGGCGGCGACCATCTGTCGACGGTCCTCGACACCCATCTCCTCGTCGTCCTGGAGGATTTGGGCGAAGCCGACTATGGCGGTGAGGGGTGTGCGGATCTCATGGCTCACCTGGGCCACGAACTGACTCTTCGCCGTGACCTCGTCACGATGCTGGCTCACGTCGACGATGGTGAAAACGGCCCTGGAGAAATCGGGTTGCCCGTCGATGACCGGAGCGGCCAGAGTCGACTCGGCGTCGTAGGTCTGGCCGTCCATCGTCTCCGCGACATATGAGGCGTGGGCGACGGGATCCCGATTCCACACCGCGTTGAGCTGGGCGGTCCACGACGGCATGGCCCCTTCGTTGACGATGGCCGGGTCGATCGGGCCGATGAAGTCCTCGACCTCCATTCCCACCGCCCGGACCGCGGCGGGGTTGGCGGCGACGATCCGGATGAGGGGGGCGATGGCCCGCACCGCCAGGACGTCGTTGCCGAGGTACTCGAGGATGTCCTCGACGCCCTGGGCCCGCAGACCCTCCATCCACTCCTCGACAGCGCTGTAGTCCTGTTCGATGATCGGGATGGGTGCGCTCCGGAACAGGTTCTCGAATCGGGCCATGCCCCGCCTGCTCTCGATCAGCTCCTTGCGGAGCCTCGTCAGATCGGGGTCCTCCACCTCGGGGAGAAGCCGCGTGGCATTGGCGGCGAGCTCCCAGGAGCGAGATTCGTCGGGATCGGAATCGGCTAGGGCACGGGCAGCCGATTCCCTGAAATCGGGCATTGCCCCATGTATCGGCACCCGAGCCCGATTTGTTGACCATCCGGGAGGAGAAAGTTTCCGCGAGCCTCACCTCAGCTAGTGGACCCATGTCCGGGCCTAACTCTCTCGTGAATGCGCGTTACCTTGGCGCGGGTGAGGTATCTGGCCCTGATCCGGGGTGTGAACCTCGGCAAGGAGAAGAAGGTGACCATGGCCGACCTCCGGTCGGTGTTCGAGGATTGCGGACTCGACGACGTCGTCACTCATGCGAACAGCGGCAACGTCCTCTTCAGGACCGACCGCCCCGTCGGGCCCGATCTCACCGCAGATTGCGAGGCTGCCTTCGCCGAGGCTTTCGGATGCCGGGCACGAGTGCTCATCCTCTCCGGCGATGAGCTCCGTGAGGCGGTGGAGGCGGTCCCGTCGTGGTGGGCAGCTCCCGGTGACTGGCGTCACGACGCGGTGTTCGTGATCCCTCCCGCAGACGCCACCTCATTGCTCGCCGCCATCGGCGATTACGACGAGGGCATGGAAGGGGTATGGCACCACGAGAACATCATCTTCTGGTCCGTGCACACTCCCGGGTATGGCAAGAGCCGATTCAGCCGGCTCTCGTCCCTGCCCGCCTACCAGGACGTGACGATCCGTAGCTCGACCACCACGCTGAGGCTCCTCGACCTGCTCGCCGGCTGAGCCGCCCGGCGAGCCGGCCTCCACTTCGTGTGCCCGGACGGCGTCGGTACAATGTCCGATCCTTGACTACCAGTCGGGGCCCATAGCTCAGCCCGGTTAGAGCGCATCCCTGATAAGGATGAGGTCCGTGGTTCAAGTCCACGTGGGCCCACAACTCAGGAGCCCCGCGGGCTCCGGCAAGGCGGTCCGCCTTCATGCCGAGCGGCGGCCGCGGAGCCGGGCACAGCCCCGAACCGACGCCCGGACTGGTACTACGACGCGCTGGCCAACCCCGTCGTCGAGTTGCAGGACGGCGACGTGAGACGCGATTACCAAGCCCGCGAGGTGGGCGGAGTATGGGGACGCGTCGGATCCTCGTGCCAGCATCGTCTCCCTGGTCCTCTGGGAGCGATACGTCGACGAGTTCGTTTCCGAGATGGGTGGCTGAGAGGTCAGCCCAGCTCCTCCCAGCTCTCCGCGGGGCCGGTGTGTGCCTCCCCGTCGAGACGGGCGACGTAGGCGGCGGCTTCGCTGCGCCTGCTCATGCCCATCTTGGCCAGGAGGTTGGACACGTAGTTCTTCACCGTCTTCTCGGCCAGGAACATCTCCTCGGCGATCTCCCGGTTGGTCAGTCCCTCGGCGATGTGCCCCACGATCGTGCGCTCCTGGTTGGTGAGCTTTGCCAGCAGGGGGTCTTCACGTGGCCCCTCCCTGAGCCTGGCGAACAGCTTGTCGGTCATCTCCGAGTCGAGCAGCGACTCCCCGGCGCCCACCCGGCGAATGTCACTCACCAGCTCGTCACTCTTGATCCGCTTCAGGACGTAGCCCGAAGCCCCGGCCAGGATCGCCGCCATCAGCGCCTCCTCGTCGGCGAAGGAGGTCAGCATCAGCACCCGCACCTCGGGAAAGCGGGAGCGGATCTCCCGACAGGCCTCGATGCCGCTGATGTCGGGCAGACGCACGTCGAGGACGACCACGTCGGGGTCGTCGTAACCCACCCGACGGACACCGTCCTCGCCGGTGCCCGCCTCTCCCACCACGATCATGTCGTCCTGGGAGTCGAGCAGTGCGCGGAGACCGGCCCGGACCACCTCGTGATCGTCGACCAGGAGCACTTTCAACTCGGCCACTGATCACGACGGTAGCGGAGGGTTTAGGGTGACGGCCGATGTCCCAGCCGCCCACATTCGATCGGATGTCGGACCTCATCGAGGCCGCTGCAGGAGTGGTGGAGCAGACGGATCTCGAGCTGGTCCTGCGTCGTCTGGTCACCGAGGCGAAGGAGGCCACAGGAGCCCGATACGGGGCGCTCGGCGTGCTCGGAGAGCACGGTGTCCTCTCCGACTTCCTCTACGAGGGGATCTCTGCCCGCCACGCCGAGAGGATCGGACGGCTCCCCACCGGCCGTGGTGTGTTGGGCACCGTGGTGCGGCTGAACAAGACCATCCGGCTCGACGAGATATCCAGCCATCCCGATGCCGTCGGCTTCCCCGAGCACCACCCGCACATGGGCAGCTTCCTCGGGGTCCCGGTGGCCGTGGGCGACGTCGCGTTCGGGAACCTCTATCTGGCCGACAAGGAGGGCGGCTTCACCGACCAGGACGTGGTCGTGGTGGAGGCACTGAGTCGCATCGCCGGGGCCGCGGTCAGGACGGCCCGGCTCCAGGAGCGTCTCCGTCGGGTGGCGATCGTCGAGGACCGGCAACGGATCGCACGTGAGCTCCACGATTCTGTGATCCAGGAGATGTTCGCCGTCGGGCTGGGGCTGCAGGGGATAGCCCAGCTCGTGGACAGTCCCCAGGCCGAGGCGACGCTCGTGGATGCGGTCGACCGGCTCGACCGTGCGGTGGAGACGCTGCGACGGCACATCTTCGAGCTGAAACAGGAGCCGGAGATGGGGCTGGGGCTCGACGATCGGCTCCAGGAGACGGTGGCGAGGATGGGCTCGGCATATCCGGTGACGGTCCGTCTCAGCCTCGATCTCGAAGCGACCGTCGACGCCCGGCTCGAAGACGAGGTCGTCTCCATCGTCACCGAGTCGCTCTCCAACTCGCTGCGACACGCCTCGGCCGACAACGTCGACGTGGCGGTGCTCGTCGACGACGACCACGTCGAGATCCGGGTGACCGACGACGGGGTGGGTTTCGACCCGGCCACCCCCACTGTGGGGATGGGGCTCGAGAATCTCCGTGCCCGTGTGTCGAGACGAGGAGGAAGACTGACCATCGAAAGCTCGCCCGGGGGCACCGAGCTCTCGGTGATGATGCCGGTCAGCTCACCTGCTGGGTAGAGGAAACGGCGGCGGCGACGCGGTCGACCCAGTCCTGGATGGTCGACTCGGCGACATTCCTGAAGAGGGTGCGGTCGAGGGCGCGGCCAATCGGTCCCAGCGGTGGCTCGTAGGTGCCCTCGAGGGAGAGCTTGGTCCGCTCCTTGCCCACGTGGGACAGGACCAGATCCGCGGTGAGACCGGGGAACAGCCCGCTGGCGCCGACTGCGGTCCAACTGACCGGATAGACGACTCCGGCCCGCCGGATCTCGGCGGCGCCGATGTCGAGACGCACCTTCTTGGCGAAGCCCCGGACGGCCGGCCCGACCGTGGCGTGAAGCTCCTCGCCCTCCCGGTAGGCGACATCCGCCCAGTCCTCGAGATGGGCACGAATCTCCTCGATGCGAGCCTGCACGATGCCCAGAGACACCGGCACGTGCGTGTAGTACCGGACGAACATCAGAGCCGGCCCGGTCGCGTCCGCGGCGTGAATCCGCGGCCGGAAGACATCCCGGTCATCTCATCGATGACCACCTCGATCAGATGAGGCAGGCCGGGCAGGGGCTGGAGGCCCCCTCGACTGAGAGGGTCGCCGAGTGCGCTCGAGTATTTGTCGTAGAGCAGCTCCACGGCGCGGGCGCCCGTCTCGTCGTCATCGACCTCGGAGGCCGTCCCGATGACGACCACGCTCGCCCACTCCCCCGAGCCCGGGTCGAACTGAGACACCTCGATGCACACGCTCGGGTCATACCGCATCGCTTCGAGCTTCTTGCCGGCCGTGGTCCTGAACAGGACCCGGTCGTTGTCGACCACGAACGACATCGGGGTTACATACGGCTTGCCGTCGGAGATCAACCCGAGATGGGCCACGGGGGCGCCGGCGAGCAGGTCCAATGCCTCTTCACGTGACAGCGGGTCCATGGCTAGACGCCCTCGCTCATCGTCATCATGTCTCCATTCGTTCGGTTCTGTCATTGTGGAATTGGGGCCGGGAACGCGGTACCGCCATTGGTCCCATCCGGATGGGACCCCGGGCTGGGGAGCGTCACACCAAACGAGAGGGGACCCCGACGACCGGGGTCCCCTCTTCGACGTGGAATCCGGGCGGTCAGAGCATGAGTGCCCGTCGCCTGATGTGGAGGAACGCATAGCCCGCGAAGAGCAAGGTCACACCGGTGGCGATGGCCAGTCCGGAGAGTGCGTAGGAAACGATCCCCAGGCCCAGCGCCGTGGTCAGCGAGGTGGCGGTGACCCATGACGCCCTGGCTTCGTTGGGGACCATCACCGGCTCGCCAGTCTCGTCGAGCACCGGCTGACCGGCCTCGTCGAGCTGGGGAACCATCCTCTCCATCTCGGAGTAGTAGAGACCATCCGTGCTGTCGAGCTGATGGTGGGTGATGATGTCGGATTGGGCCCACATCGTGAACGGGCCCCGAACCGGCGTCTCGGGGATGGCGGCATCATCGGGGGTGACCACATCCTGGGCCACTGCCTGGTCGTAGGTGTACCAGACGCCGAATGCGCCACCGATGACGCTGCCGGCCCCGACGGCCAACGCCAGGATCCCGGCGATGGCGAGGACCCGGCTGGTGCGACCCTTCCGCTCGGTGGGCTGGGGGCGTCTGACTTCTGTGGCGGTCATCGAAGTTCTCCTTTGCTGGGTGACCTGCCTGACAACTCCGATCATGACTCTTCCCGGCCCCGGGTGGGAGAGGCGTAAGTCCTGTCGGGGAGTGCCGATTGGCCCATGCCGCTGATTCGAGGAGGGCTCCTCCCCGGCTCTTCGTTTGGCGCCGTCCTCATCCGCCTTTGCCTCTCGGTCAGTCCGCCCGCGACTCTGATACCCGTGTCCCAACCTGGAGCTCGCCCGCCGTCCGGGGGCCGGCATTCGGCTGCAGGGAACCCGCTGATGGCGAGGAGATAGGAGATCACCGAGTTCGAATTCCACATCTCCCCGCCTCTCGACGGCTTTCGACCCCAAGCGTGCACCGGTACCGTTCTGACCAGGGCGAGCAGATGTCGCGCCTCTTCAGCGTCGCCCCCCAGCGTCCGCGCCGTCACGGCTTCTTCGACATCGGAGATGATGCCGTCCCGCCAGCAGCGCACCTCATAACGGAACAGACGAAATCTCTCGAGGCGCCGACTCCACACCGGTCCTACGCTGACCACTCCCCGTGATGCGATGTCGTCATCTGGGCTGGGCCATGCGTTTTCGACGATCCAATGGTCGCCACCGACATCGATCTGCAGTGCGGTGTGATACAGGTCGAGAGCCCTTCTGTGTTCCAGGAGGGCTTGCACCGATTCGTAGACCCGACCGCTGACACGCACCGTCAGAGCCCCTCCGGCACCGAGCGGGATCCAGTAGAGGACGACGCGCGCCATGTTCTCGGTGAATTGCTCCTCCATGGCAATGACCCGTTGGCTCCTCGCAGTTCCCGAATCAGGGCTCGACGATGAGCTTCGCCCTCATCCAGGGATGTGGCATGCAGTAGTACTCGAACTCGCCGGCCTCTTCGAAGGTGTAACTCCAGGAGTCACCGGTGTTGATGAAACCCGAGTCGAACCCGCCGTTCACCTCGGTGACCGTGTGCATCTGACCGGGGTCGTTGTTGGTCCAGGTGACCGTGGTGCCGACCTTCACCGTGAGCAGGTTGACCGAGTAGTCGGCCGGCGACTCGCTCTCGGAGAACTCGTCGGCCGCTCCCATGTCCTGGGCGGACCAGGCGCCGGCAACGATGGAGACCGCCTCACCGGCCGGCGTCTCGCCGCCGTCACCGGTGCCACCACCCATGTCATGACCACCGGGTGCCTCGGCGCCGCCTCCGGTCATGTCCTCGAAGATCTCGGGATTGGCATCACCGCTGACCACGATCTGGCCGATGGCGCCCTTGTCGACGGCCCGGGCGAGGGCGTGGTCGACGAGGACGATCGTCGACGGCACCTGGCCGATCAGCTCGACGACGCTCCCGCCACCGGCGGGGACCAGGGTCGTCTGCGACCCGCGCAGGGGCGGGTTGAGCAGGGCGGCCTCCTGGTACACCTTGTCCCAATGTGAGCCGATCGGGTGGAAGTTGGAGTCGAGGTTGAGCCCGGCGTTGATGAAGTAGATCCGCGCCGTCTCGCCCACTGCCATCTGGAGGGCGTTGTCCCCGGTGAGCGCACCGACGGCGCCGTTGAAGACCACGTAGCCGGGAGCCTCGTCGGTGACCGACTGGCGATCGAACTCGACCACCCCCGGCTCCTTCCCCGCGGTGTAGTACTCGGACTGGACCACGTACCACTCGTGGTCGACCTCGGGGAGCGGTGTCTCCGGCTCGACCAGGACGCCTCCGAACATCCCGTGTGAGATGTGAGCGGGGATGTCCCCATAGGCACAGTGATACATGAAAAAGCCCGGATAGAGCAGACGAGCCTCGATGGTCTTCGTCTCGCCTGGTGCGACCGTCGTCGCTTCGGCTCCTCCACCTTGACCGGTCACTGCGTGGAAGTCGACATTGTGAGGGTTGTGGTTTCCCTCCGGGTTGGTGATGGTGAAGCGCAGCACGTCACCGACCCGAGCCCTGACCACGGGCCCCGGAGTGCCCACCACCACCCCGTCCGGGCCGTCGATCAGCCGATAGCCCCAGGTCTCCGTCTCCACCCCGGTGACCGGGTCGATAGTGCTCACACCCTCCACGACCTCGAAATGGACCTCGACGAGCGCTGGTGTGGTGCGCCCGGTAGGCGGTGGCATGTTCGGGGCCACCGCGACGTTGACCTCGCCCTCCGGAACCGGGGACAGCTCGGCCTTGGGAACGAGCTCGGGAATGACGTCCTCGCCGAGCCCGGCCGGCAACGCCGCCTCGGAGAGAAAGCTGTCGACACGCTCGGCAACGAGCTCGTCGTCGACCGAGTTGCGGCCGGCGGTGATCATCAGGGCCGCGATGGCGAGCCCGACGGCGAGCAGGGTCCCGACGACCCCGATGGCGACGAGAGTGCCCAAGGTGTAGTGGGGATGGGATGGAACGTCCCTCGTTCGAGTGGGCCTCTCCTGGTCCCGACTCACTGTCTGTGTCATTTCCTTCTCCTCGGATATGCGCCAGCTCCCAGAGATCGCACGACGCTCTTGGCTCGTGGCTCTGGAAGCCGGTTTCGTCTGCTCCGGAGTCAATCCCCTTGACACCATCGCCTACCAGGGTCGAAAGTCCCGCCTACCCGGGATCAGTGCCCTGATCGCGCAATCAGGCTCTCAGGCCCGAGAGAGGGCCTGAGAGCGACGCCGATGCATCACGGGGAGGAGGAGAGGGGTGGGGCCAATCCCCGCCTACGAAGACGCAAGAGTGCTCTCCACGGCCCTTCCCTCCTCGAGCCACCTGTTGAGCCCGCCCTCGAGGTGAGACACGTCCTGGTAGCCGAGGTCCTCGAGTGTCCGAGCCCCCAGGGCCGACCGCCCTCCGGAGGCGCAATAGAGCACGACGGGGGAATCAGGGTCGAATTCGGGGCGGTGATAGGGGCTGGCAGGGTCTGCCCAGAACTCGAGCATCCCGCGGGGGGCGAACACGGCTCCAGGGATCGTCCCTTTGGCCACTCGCTCCTCGGGCTCACGCAAGTCGACAACGAGGGCGCCGCCCTCGCGGGCGGCAATGAGCTCTTCGGGGCTGATCTCGTTCACCTTCGCCTTCGCCTCGGCGACCATCTCTGCGAGCGTTCTCATCTGGTTCTCCTTTCCATCGAACGCAGCGACAGCATCCGACTCGAGGGGGGAGAATGTCATCCGTGGAAACCACGGAAACCACCACCGGCGGCGTCCTCCCGATGCTGACGACCCGCGAGGCGGAGATCCTCGCCCTTCTTGCCGACCGGCTCACCAACCGGGAGATCTCCGACCGCCTCTACCTGTCGGTGCGAACGGTGGAGAGTCACGTCTCCTCACTCCTGACCAAGCTGGGGGTCGCCAATCGACGCCAGCTTGCCGCCATCGCCAATCGCGCCGAGCCAGATCGCCCCAGGCACAATCTCCCCGTTCGGCAGAACAGCTTTCTCGGTCGTGACGAGCACGTCTCTCGCTTGCATGGTCTGTTGCAGAGCCACCGCCTCATCACCCTGGTTGGCCCTCCCGGGGTGGGCAAGACCCGGCTCGCCATAGAGACGTCGCTGGCACGGGTAGATCAGGCACCGGACGGAGCCTGGCTGGTGGAGCTGGGCGCCTTGAAGGACCCCGACCTGGTGGCGGCGGAGGCCCTGTCGGTGTTGGGCGGTCCGTCCGTGCCGGGTCAGGATCCGGTGCGGTCACTAGTCCAGTTCGCCAAGCATCACCGCTGCCTGCTCATCCTGGACAACTGCGAGCACCTGCAAATGGCAGCGGCGGAGGTGGCCCAGACGGTGGTCGAGCACACCGACGGCATCCTGGTTCTGGCGACGTGCCGTGTCCCGCTCGGGGTGGGGGGTGAAACGGTCTTCCCGGTCGAGCCGCTCGAATTCCTCGACGGCATCGATTCTCGTGGCACGCCGGCCTATCGATTGTTCGTGGATCGCGCCGCTGCCGCCAACGAGCACTTCCAGCCCGGCGACCACGTCGGGGTGGTGGAGTTGGTGAGACGGCTGGAAGGCATCCCACTCGCCATCGAGCTCGCCGCAGCGCGAACCCGGGTGTTCACACCCGCCGAGCTCCTCTCCCAGCTCGAGGACGGGTTCTCATTGCTCGCTGCGACCGGCGCCGACCGTCGCTACCGAACGCTCGACGAGGCCATCGGGTGGAGCTACCGGCTGCTCGACTCCCCCGAGCAAGCGCTCCTGGCCCGTCTCTCGGTGTTCGCCGGGAGCTTCTCGCTCGCCGCCGCTCAGACCGTGTGTGCCGACGACAGTCTGCAGCCGTCCGAGGTCGCCGTGTCGTTGGCACGCCTGGTGGACCACTCTCTGGTCACCCCGTTGCCATCCGACGTGTCCCACCGATACCGCTTGCTCGAGCCGATACGCGCCTTCGCAGGCGAGTATCGCGACACCGCGATGAGCCGCGCCCATGCCACGTACTACGTCGATCTGACCGCGGAGGCGGCCGAGAAGCTGCGGGGGCCCGACCAGCAGCGCTGGATCAGCCTTCTCGACACCGAGCTCGACAACCTTCGCTCCGTCTTCGAGTGGTCGGCGGAGAACGATCCGGAGTTGGCTCTGCGCATTTTCGCTTCCAGCTTTCTCCTCTGGGAGTACGCCGGGCTCCGCTGGGAGGGAGTGAAGTGGGCCAAGCGCATCTTCGGTCTCGTCGGGGAGGTGGAGTCGCCGGTTGCGGTCCGTGCCCTCGCCGTCGGCTCCTGGATGACGGTGTCGCACGACAGCCGGCTGAGCGAAACTCAGGCCGGCAGGGCGATGGCGATGGCGGAGCGGATAGGCGATCTCGCCGGTTTTCACCGAGCACAGGTCTTCATGGGCTGGGTGCTGATCCACACCGACCGGGAAGCGAGCTTGCGTCATCTCTCCTCGGCGATCTCGTACTTCTCGGAGGGTGGCGACCGATGGTGGGAGGCACTGGCCCTCATGCGTCGCAGTGGTCACGATTCCGGGAGACGCGACGACGTGGTCCGTGCCCGTCGGTTGCTGATGGATCTGGGAGACATGCACCTCTATCTCATGGCGACCAGGTTCCTGACGGGGATCGCCCTCGCCCAAGGGCACGTCGACGAGTCCGTCGACCTCGCCAACGAGAGCCTCGACCTGGCGCGGCGGCTGGGCAACGATCATGAAGCCGCCGAGGCCCTCCGATTCCTCGGCCGGGCCGCCATCAGCCAGGGGAACATCGAGCGTGCCCACGACCACTATTCCCGGGCCGTCCCCGGGCTGATCCAAACCGGCGACCTGCGGTGCGCGTGCCGAGCCCTGGCCGAGCAAGCCCTCGTTCAGCATCGAAGAGGCGATCGATCCCGTGCCCTCTCCCTGCTGACCGAGGCGTGGTCACTCGCCTCCCACGTGGTCGACCAACGAGGCATGGCGGAAGCGCTGGCCGTCCTGGCTCTCCAGTTCTCCGACGATGAGGCGGTCCGACTCGCCGCTTCCTCGACAGCACTCGTCGGTCGAGAGGGATCGGCGCTGGCCGCCGCCGACGACGTCCGGCACCATCTCGACGGTCTGACCCTGCAGGACGGCGATTTCGAGCGGGCGTGGGCGGCGGGAAGCATCGCCAACCCGTCAACCCTGGCCACGGCGGCGATGAAGCTGGCTGGGGCGTAAGCCAACCGAAAGACCGCCACGCCAGATCCACGAACCTGACCACTTGGCTGCGCACACGGCGTAGTACATTGCGCGCATCAAATCGTCAGGGAGGGTCGCGTTGAGGGTCTGGAGACGAATCGGTTTTGTGCTGCTGCTCGCCGGGGCCATGGCGGCCCTGGCCGCATGTGCCGGCGACGGCGGGTCCACCGACACCACGGGAGGGGGAGACACCCCGACCACGGAGGAGTCCTCTCCGGACACCACCGAAGCCCCGGGCGACGGCTCGGGCGGTGAGGGAGTGCCCGGCTTGAGCACCGTGTGTGTCAACGCCACCCAGGCCATGGCGGCGGCCGTCGCCTCGTACTCGACCGGAATTGCGGGGGCGATGGGCGGGACCCTCGACGAGGATGAGCTGCAGGAGGTCACCGAGCAGCTCGAGGCCATGGCTGCTGCCGCACCCGATGAGATCCGAGCGGATCTCGAGGTGATCGCCCACGAGTTGGACGCCTTCTACACGGCCTGGGCCGAGATCGGCTACACCGGCAGCGGCACACCGACACCGGAGCAGATCGCACAGCTCGAGGCTCTCGGCGAAGTGGTCGATCAGGACGCCTTCGACGAGGCGAGCGCCAACATCGACGCCTGGTTCCAGGCCAACTGCGGCTGAGCGGGACCAGGTCAGCCGGAGCCGGTCGCCCAGCAGGCGGCACCGGCGACCAGGCCGACGGGCACCCCTCCGGGGTCTTCGCCGGTGCAGCGCGCCGAGATGTGGGGCGGAAGCGTGCCCGACTGGAACAGGGGGCAGCGGGGATGGAAACGGCAGCCCTGCGGGATACGTCTGAGGTCGGGTATCTCCCCTCGAAGTATCTGCCGCTCCACGTTCCCGGCCTCCGGGACCACGGATAGCAGCGCCCTGGTGTAGGGGTGCCGTGGTGCCCGGAGGATCTCCTCGGTTGTCCCGGTCTCCACGATCCGGCCCAGGTACATCACAGCAACCCGATCGGCGATGTTCCAGGCCAGCCCGAGGTCATGGGTGACCACCACAACGGCCAATTCCTCCTCATCGACCAGCCGCCGCATAAGTGCCAGGATCTCGCCACGGATCGAGGCGTCCAGGCTGGCCACCGGCTCGTCGGCGAGGAGGAGCCGCGGCCCCATCACCATGGCCCCGGCGATCACCACCCGCTGTCGCTGACCGCCGGATATCTCATGTGGGTACAGCGGGAAAAACCGCTCGGGTGGCCGCAACCCGGCGCGGGAGAGGGCACTGGCCACCATCTCCCGCTCGTGGCCGTCGGCCTTGCGAATCCGGGGGCCCTCCGCAACGACGTCGTAGATTGTCTGTCTCGGGTTGAGGGCGCCGGTGGGATCCTGGAAGACCATCTGGACCCCGTCGTGGTGGGCCTGCCGGCCGGTCCGCCCGGCGGCAAGGGGATCCGCTCCGTCGAAGGCGATGGTGCCCGAGGTCAGACGTTGCAGACCCTGGATCGCCCGGATCAGTGTCGTCTTGCCCGACCCCGACTCCCCGACAAGCGCCATGACCTCACCGGGCCACACCTCGAGACTCACCCCGTCCACGGCCTTGGCGTCACCAAAGTGGACGTGGACGTCATCCACTCTGAGGAGCGGGGTCACACCAGGATGCACGCCGCCCTCCGGTCGTCGGTGACCGGGCGCAGCCCGGGCTCCTCGGGGAGACAGGCCGCGGTGGCCAGCGGACAGCGGGGATGGAAGGGGCATCCCGATGGCAGATCGCCGGGGGTGGGCGGGTCTCCGCCCAGACCCGATGGAGCCATTCGGGAAGACATGTCGCCGATGACGGGAAACGCCGAGGCCAGCCCACGCGTGTAGGGATGGGCAGGATCGGCGAAGACCCGGGCCGACGACCCCTCCTCCACGATGCGACCGGCATACATGACGGCCAGGTCGTTGCATGCCGAGGTGAGCACCGACAGGTCGTGGGTGATGAAGAGAAGGGCGAGACCTCTCTCCTCCTTGAGATCCTGGAGGAGTGTCAGCACCTGAGCCTGGACCATGAGGTCGAGGGCGGTGGTGGGCTCGTCGGCGATGAGGAGCAGGGGATCGCATGCCAGGGCCATGGCGATGAGCACCCTCTGGCGCTGGCCCCCCGAGAGCTGATGGGGAAAGGAGTGGAACCGATCGGGGGAGATCCCGACCCTGCCGAGCAGCTCGATCGCCTGGCGTTTGGCCTCCTTCTCATCAGCGGTAGTGCCGTGGACGAGCATCGGCTCCACGATCTGCTCCCCCACCGTCTGCACGGGGTTGAGAGCGTGGAGCGCCCCCTGGAAGACGATTGCTCCCGAGGTCCAACGCACTGCACGCAGCCCGCCGGGGTTGAGGTCGAGCACGTCCCGGCCGTCGAGCATGATCTCTCCCTGCACCTCGGTCCCCGGTGGGAGCAGACGGAGAATGGAATTCGCCAGTGTCGACTTCCCGCATCCCGACTCCCCGGCCAGCCCCAAGGAACCGCCCCGCTGGATGTCGAGGTCGACACCGCGGACCGCCGGCACCGCCCCTCCTGAGGTGTGATAGGTGATGGTCAGGTCGCGCAGCGAGAGGACCGGCTCGGTCATCATCTCCCCCCGAGCCTGGGGTCGGCGATCTCCTCGAGAGTGCGTCCGATGAGGGTGAAGGCGAGGACCACCGTCATGATCCCGATCCCGGCGGGGACGAAGTACCACCAGGCCCCTCTGGTGATGGCTCCGTTGACGAAGGCGTCCTCCAGGGTCTTGCCCCATGAGGCGGCGCCGGCGCTGCCCAGGCCCAGGAACGACAACGTGGTCTCGGTGAGGATGGAGATGGGAACGGACAGCGTGGCGTTGGCCACGATGAGGCCGCTGATGTTGGGCAGGATGTGTGTCGACACCAGACGGGGCCCGGACGCCCCCAGTGAGCGGGCCCGGTCGACGAAGAGCCTCTGTTTCACGGTGAGGACCTGGGATCGAACCAACCGGGCGGTCCAGGGCCACGAGGTGACACCGATCACGAAGATGATGTTCCACACCGACCGGCCCAGGATGGAGGCGAGGACGATGGCCAGGGGCAGGAAGGGGATGACCAGGAACCACTCGGTCAGCTTCATCAGGACCGCCTCGACCCTGCCACCGACGAACCCGGCGATGATGCCGATTGTGGCACCGATGACGACGGTGAGCACCGTGGCGGCGAGACCCACCGCCAGGCTGATCCTCGATCCCCAGACGAACTGGGCCCATACCGGGCGACGCAGGTTGTCGGTGCCCAGCAGCGGGAACTCCCCCGGCGGCGCCCACTGCGGATAGCCACGGCCTCTGGCGGTGACCGGGTCGAGGCTCCCCGCATCGGCGAGCAGGGGCGCGGCCAGGGCAATTGCCACGAACAGGGCGAGAATGGCCAGCCCGAGCATGCCCTGAGGTGAGGATCGGAACTGCGACCACATCCTCTCCAGGATGTCCTTCCGCCGACGCCGGGCCAGGTCGGTCACAGGGTCTCCACGCGCGGGTCGAGATAGGCGTAGAGCACGTCGGCCACCAGGTTGAAGAAGATCACGGAGGCGGAGAACACCAGGAATAGCCCCTGGAGCATCGGGAAGTCGGGTCCCTGCACGGCGTTGGCGGTGGCCTCACCGAGCCCCGGCCAGCTGAACACCGCCTCGACGGCGATCGCTCCCGAGAGGACGTACCCGACGTTGATGGCGGCCAGGGTGACCACCGGGAGCAGGGCATTGGGGAGGGCGTGATGCTGGCGAACCCTGGCGTCACGGAGACCCTTGGCGCGAGCCACCGTCAGGTAGTCCTCGTTCATCACCTCCAGCAGCGAGCTCCTCGTCACCAGCACGTATTCCCCGAGATAGGCCAGGCCCAGGGTCAAGCCGGGAAGGAAGAGGTGCTGCAGGTAGTCGGCGAGCCTGGCCAGGCCCTGTGCGTCCGACCCGGCGGTGACCATCCCCCCGATCGGGGTCCAACCCAGAACCACCGAGAACACCAGGAGCAGCAGCATCCCCAGCCAGAACTCGGGGACCGAGTAGAGGATCATGCTCGAGGAGGTGATGCTGTGGTCCTTCCAGGTGTTGCGTCGCCAGCCGGCCACGATTCCTCCGAGGGTGCCGAAGACTCCGGCGAACACAGCCGACGAGCCGACGAGGGCCAGGGTCGCCGGCACCCGGGAGACGATCTCGTCCCACACCGGCTGTCTGCTCCGATAGGAGATGCCGAGGTTGAGGGAGAAGGTCTCCCTCAGGTAGTAGACGAACTGGGTGCCGATCGGCTTGTCCAGCCCGAAGCTGGTCCGCAGGTTCTCGATCACCTCCCGCGGGACGTTCCGGCCTCGGAACATGTTGGCCAGGGGATCGGTGTCGACGATTCGGAACAGGAAGAAGTTGACGCACAGCACGAAGAGCAACGTCAACAACGCCCCGAGCAGCCGACGCAGGATGAGCCGGCCCGGGATCCTGCGCCGCGCTCCGTCGTCAGCCAGTGACTACTCCCGCTCGTCGGCCGTGCGACGCTGGCGCAACCCCACCGCCACACCGGCGACGACAACCGCGGCCCCGATCCCGGCTATGAGGGCCCAGTTGGTCGAGCCGGAGTCTGAGCCGCCGCCCTCCCCGGCAACCGCGAGCAGGGCGTAGCTGGGGCCTGAGGCGTTGTACATGATGGGACCCGTCTCCGCCGGCTGCCGCGTCCATCCTTCGAAGGCGTCGGCGCGGTAGGCCTGGATCTCAGGAGTCTCGTTCACGGCGATGTACACCGCCGCGTCGTGGAACAGGGTCATCATCTCGTGGATCATCTCGACCCGGTCATCCTCGTCGAGCTCCTCGATCTGCTGGGCGTAGAGCTCGTCGAAGCGCGGGTCTGCCCAGTTGGCATCGTTCCACCCACCGATCTCGTCGGTGATGAACGAGCTGACCATGCCGTCGGGATCGACCCCGGGGGTCCAGCCCCAGTAGAAGGTGTCGTAGTCGCCGATGGCAATTGCCGCCCCCAACTGGTCGCTGTCCATGGTCACCAGCTCGACATCGATGCCGATCGCGTCCATCCAGCCGCTGAACAGCTCGCCCACCTGACCGGCGAGTGAATCGTTGGTGTTGACCAGATGCCTGATCGCGATCGGGTTGGTGCCGTCGGGCATCTCCCGCACCCCGTCGCCGTCGGTGTCTAGGTACCCGGCGTCGTCGAGGATCTGATTGGCCCGGTCCAGATCGTAGGTGAATCGGCTCTCCTCGGGAATCTCCGGTGTCCACTTGGCATCCGCCGACGGATTGAAGGTGTCACGCTCGATGGCATGGCCGTACCAGAGGTCGGCGATCATCGCCTCGCTGTCGATGGCGTAGGCCATCGCCTTGCGCACCTCTATGTCGAGCAGGGCCGGATGGGGCTGGTTCTCTGCCAGCCCGCCGTTGACGGCGATCTCCTCGATGGTGCCCTGGTACCCGATGACCACCTCGAGGTCGGGGTGGTCCTCGAGGCCCTCCACGGCCGAGGCCGGGATGCTGTGGGCGGCGTCGATCTCGCCTGCCTCGAGCGCCGCCACCATGGCGTCGGCATTGCCGAAGTGGCGGAACACGATCTCATCGACCCCCGGCTCGCGTCCTTCCCATCCCCACCAATTGGGGTTGGCCACCATCGTCACCGACTGCTGGTCGCGGAACCCGTCGGGGGCGAGGACATAGGGCCCGCTGCCCACCCCGTCGAGTGCCTCGTAGGCCCCGACCCCCTCGGCGTCACCCAGCGGCTCCCAGATGTGCTTGGGGAGGATGATGAACCCCATGTCGGGGAGCTGGGGTGAGGGGATCGAGGAAGTGATCTGGACGGTCTTCTCGTCGATGGCCTCTGCGGTCAGATACTGGGTGAAATAGACGTAGTTCTCCCACTCCTGTTCGGTGGCGGTCTGGATGGTCCAGACCACGTCCTCACTGGTGAGGGGCTCTCCATCGGACCACATGAGGTCGTCACGCAATGTGTATGTCCAGGTGAGGCCATCGTCGGAGCCCTCCCACGACTCCGCCAGGGCCGGCGCGGTGTCCAGGTTCTCGTCGAGCGTGGTGAGTCCC
Organism: Acidimicrobiia bacterium; assembly: GCA_035550735.1. GTDB lineage: Bacteria > Actinomycetota > Acidimicrobiia > Spongiisociales > ZC4RG35 > JANQRA01. The sequence continues at coordinate 29,003 of DASZOM010000009.1, forward strand.
TCGTACTGCTGGTTCCACACCTCCCACTCCGCCACCAGATAGCCCCAGGTCGGGTTCAGGGTCTCCCAGTCCTGTTCGTTGCCCACCCGCAGAACGACCTTGTCGTCGTCCTGTGCCGATGCCACCGGGGCGAGCGCCACGGCGAGCAGACCGACGGCGATGAGTAGACCGATGCGCCTCATCCGACTCTGAACCTCCATTCAGGATTGGCGGAATCTAGCCCTGCCCCCGGTGCCGGCGAGGCCTACATCAGGTGCCAATCGAGGAAGCGCTCCATCCTCCGGTAGAAGTGGATCTCGGGCCCGGCGCGCATCAGCCCGTGGCCCTCGCTGGGGTAGGTGACGTACTCGAAGGTCTTGCCCAGTCTCTTCAGCTCGTCGACCAGGCTCCCCGACTGGTCGGGATGGACGACGTCGTCCTTCTCCCCGTGGGCGACGAGCACGGGCCGGATCAGACTCTCGACTCGCTGCAGAGGCGACCCGAGGCGGTATGCCTCCCGGGACTCGGCAGGCGTGCCCATCATCATCTCCAACTCCTCCCGGGCGCCACGCTCGCTCTGGGCCCAACTGCGGGCGATGTCGGAGTCGCCGTACTTGAGCACCCCGCAGGCGAAGCGATGACGGGGGTCGTCGGTGAGGGAGCAGAGGGCCGTGTAGGAGCCGTAGCTGGCACCGAAGATGGCGATGCGATCGGAGTCCACCCAGCCGAGCCCGGCGAGGAAGTCGGCGGCGGCCAGACAGTCCTGGGTGTCGCCGACACCCCAGTTGCCGTGATTGGCCCGCTCGAAGTCGCGTCCGTAGCCGGCGCTTCCCCGGAAGTTGATCCCCAGCCAGGCGTATCCCTTGTCGACGAAGTACTGGGCGTGCGGATCCCAGGAGTCTCCGTAGGCCTCGATGGGGCCACCATGGGGGTAGACCACGGCGGGGACCGGGCCCTGGTCGGCCCGAGACGGTCGGTAGAGGTAGCCGTGTATCTCCAACCCGTCGTCGGAGCCGAAGGTGATCTCCTCGAACCGGACTCGAGGAGAGGCGGTTATCTCTGCCGGAGGAGGCCCGGTCAGCTCGGAGATCGTGCCGTCGGGATCGACCCGAACCAGCCGTGGAGGTGTCTGCCAGTCCTCGTGGAGGGCGACCACGGAGTCTCCGGCCCAAGCCGGGGCCGACCACTCGCCACCGGCGGCGAGGACCGTCACCTCTCCCTCCGGGCAGGCGACGGTCACCAGGTCGTGACGCCCCCGGTTGGACCTGATGGCGACCAGACGCGACCCGTCGCCGTGCCAGGCGACATCGCCGAAGTCGGCGTCCTCTTCGGTGAGCCGCCGCTCCTCCCCGGCCGCGAGATCGAGGACGTAGAGGTGGTATCGCCCCTCACGTTCCGAGGCGAAGACCAGGGTCGTGCCGTCCGGGGAGGCGGCCGGGCTGGAGTCGTGCATCCCGGGGACACCGGTGAGTCGCCGGCTCTCCCCGTCGCGGCCCGCCCACCACACCTCGGCGGCCTTGCGGTCGCCGGCCGGCTGCGTCAGGTAGACCACCGCATCGGCGCCCGGCACCGGGCTCATGGAGTACACGTCGTGCCCCTTGGGTGTGATCGCAGACGGCCATGCGTCCTGCCGGTCGACGATCACGCCACGGGCCTCGTCGTCACGCTCGATGATCAAGGCCAGTGTGCGATCGTCGAGCCAGATCGGGTGATCACCCTCGTGGATCCTGGATCCAGGACCGCCCTGGGCCGGGACGACCCACACCTCCCCGTCCTTCGTGAATGCGATGGCCTCGCCGTCGGGGGACCAGGCCGGAGGAGTCTCCCACCACCAGATCGTGACACCACGATCCGTGGTGAGCCGGGTCGGAGGACCGCCGGTCACCGGGACGGTCCAGAGGTCCGAGGTGCCCCGATGGAGGACGAAGGCGACGGTGGTCCCGTCCGGCGAGACGGAGGGCACCACGGGACGCTCCACGGCAACTATGGCCTCCAACGACCATCCTGACCTGGGGGCGTCAGGCCGATCCAGGCTGGGGAGACCGCCATGCTCGTCCGCGCCCACCCATCGAGACAGGTCGTCCATGCTCATCGGCGGCGGGACGCTACTAGCGCGCGGAGATGGTTGAACTGTGATTCAGCCTGGGCACTCTTCAGCCCAGCCGGCGGTGGTAGTAGCGGCGCGACTTCGCCCTGCTCCCACAGTCCGCCATGTCACACCAGCGTCGCTGACCGTTCCGACTGTGGTCCTCGAAGAGCCATGCGCACGATGGACAGGATCCCAGACGTTCATGATGACCCCGAGCGACGATCTCGGCCGCGTCGATGACTACGGGTGCCATGTAGTCGAGGACATCTCGTTGGCTCGTCCACACCCATTCGAGAGTGGTCTCGGACAACCGGCGATGGCGGAACGCCCAATCGAGATGACGGTTGAGGGCCGCGACGGCCTCCTCGGTCGGGAGGGCATCCTCGATGACCGGGCGGGCAACGCGGTCGAGGTCGTGTCGCAGACGGTGGATGCGGGGCAGGTCCTCGTCTGACGCCCCCGGAAGGGTGATGCCGACCGCCCGACACCATTTGACGAGGTTCTCACCGGTCGAGAGCCAGTCGTGTCGTCGTTCCTCGTACGGCCAACTCGTGGTGTTGATGAAGTCGAGTGCCAGTCGACCGCCGACGAGCTTGTACGTGCCCGTATACCCTTGGGGGTCGAGATCGATTTCGTCCATGCGCGCCATACCTTACCAGTAAAAGCTTGTTGACAGGTGAGGCTGATTGGCCGTAGCCTCACCACTATGGTCTTGTTCACTGGTGAGAGGAGGATGCGACGTCTCCAGGTCGATCTGATCCCGCCACACGCCTGGTTCGTCGGATCGGCGGTGTTCCACTATCTGGGGCCGGCGTTCGCAGTGCTTCTCTTCGCCCGGGTGCCCGTGGGTGGCGTGGCATGGCTTCGGATCGCGTCCGCAGCCCTGATCTTCGCCATTTGGCGAAGGCCGTGGAGGGCCTTCTTCGAGGCGGGCCCGCAGACCCGGCGGCTGATCGTCCAGTTGGGTGTGGTCTTCGCCGTCATGAACTACAGCTTCTACCTGGCGATCGACCTGCTCCCCCTAGGCACGGTGGCGTCGATCGAGTTCGTCGGACCCGTCCTCCTCGCTCTGATCGGCGTCCGCAGCGGGCGGAACCTCGCCGCGTTGGCGTTCACCGTCTCCGGGGTCTATCTCCTCACCGGAATTCATCTCGAGGGAAATGCGGCCGGGTTCGCATGGGCCGTCGCCAACGCCGCCCTGTTCGCCCTCTACATCGTCCTGGCACACCGTCTCTCCAGGGTGGACCCGGCGAGCAGTCCCATCGATCGGCTGGGAGCGTCGATGCTGATCGCGGGAGTGGTCATCACTCCGCTCGCGTTCATGGAAGCCTCCTCCGCGGTCTTCGATCCGATCGCCCTGGGAGCAGGTGTCGGAATCGGTGTCAGCTCGTCGGTCATCCCCTATGTCTTCGACCAATTCGCCATGACACGACTCCCCAGACCGACCTACGCCCTCTTCGTCGCCCTCCTCCCGGCCACGGCGGTGGTGATCGGGGTGGTCGTTCTCGCTCAGATCCCCTCCTTGGCCGAGATAGCCGCGGTTCTCCTGGTGGTCCTAGGGGTAGCGGTGCATCGGGAACCGGTCGCTCTTCAACAGCACTGACACGCGCGAGCGGATCGGCTCATCGCCGGTGAGCATCTCCGAGGTGACGGCGGAACCAGTCCAGGGCGAGATCGGCCACCTCTTCGAGCTTGCCCGGCTCCTCGAAGAGATGGGTGGCGCCGGCGATCAGCGTCAGGTCGCTCCGCCCGTTGAGATGGGTGAGGGAGTCCAGATTCAGTCGAAGAACCTCGGGGTCGTCGCCACCCACGATGAGGAGCACGGCTGCGTCCACCCGCTCCAGATCGGGGCCTGCCAGGTCGGTTCGGCCCCCGCGTGACACCACCGCGGCGATCGACTCCGGTCGATGCGCGGCGGCTCTCAATGCAGCCGCTGCCCCGGTGGACGCTCCGAAGAGACCGATGATGCTGCCGGGCTCTCTCTTCTCCACCCAGTGCGTCGCCTCGATCAGACGATTGGTGAGCAGCTCGATGTCGAAACGGTGCTCCCTGGTGACCAGGTCGACACGCTCCTCGGGCTCGGTCAAGAGATCCAGCAAGAGGGTTTGCATGCCACCTGCCTCGAGGACCGCTGCCACCTGACGGTTTCGCCGACTGTGCCGGCTGGACCCGCTGCCGTGGGCGAAGACCACCATCGGGCTCCCCGGCTCGCCACCGAGCGTGGCGGCAACCTCACCGCCGCTCGCGAGAGGGATCGCTACCTCGGTCTGCATCGAGCCTCCTACCCGGCCGTCGGCACCGGAAAACGGTGAGGTTTACCGGCACCGGCCCCAGGGCAATCGCGCGTCGATGGCTATCACCGATCGGGGCGCGGCGGCGGTCAGGTTCGCACTCATCACGGTCGCCGTTCTCGCCGTGCAAATGTTGACAGCACCTCCTGCCCGGGCTGCGACCCTCGCCGCGGAACCGTCCTCCGGGCCCCCGGGGTCGACGGTCGGGATCCGGGGTGAGGGCTTCTCGCCGCTGCAGGAGGTGCGGCTCTGCTGGGACCACGAGCGGTGTCGTGACCTGGGTGGGGCTCGCCCCGGCCCGGATGGCGCCATCTCGGTCACGATCCAGATCCCCTACGACGCCGGAGCAGGCAGCCACGCGATCGTCGCTTGCCAACGGTTGCTGTTCTGGTCGTGCGATTCCACCGGTTTCGAAGTGGTCGCGCCCACCACGACCACCACGAGCACCACGACCACGACAACCACCACGACCACGACAACCACCACGACCACGACCACCACGACGCCACCGACGACAACCACAACCGCGGCACCCGCCGCCACCACCACTCAGCCCCCCACCACGACTCAGCCCCCCACCACGACTCAGCCTTCCGCCACCGTCACCACGGGGTCACCGGCCAGCACCGCACCCGACAGCACGGCCGAGCCGCCGGCCAGTGATCCAGCGCCGGAGTCGGAGGGGGTCACCACGACCTCCATCGACGACGAGGTGCTGGCGGCGCCGGGTCTCCGCCCCCCCGACGACCGCCCGCGCCTCCCCTTGCAGACCGACCCCACCGGGTCGATGCCCGAAGCTCGGGAAGACAACGGCGGGACACCGGCCGTGGACGCCGGTGGGAACGATTTGCTGATCGCCTCACTGGCGGCAGCCGGGGCCGGGGTCATCCTGTGGGGGGCGGACCGGCTGATCAAGGGCGACCGGCGCCGCTACATGCCCACCTGGGCCCGCAACCGCTGAGCCGGCTCAGACGAGCGTGTATCGGTCCTCCTCGACCCTAACCCGCTTCCACCGGAGCACGACCATCCCCACCAGGACCACGGCAATCGACACCCAGGCGTTCCTGGAGAGGCCCAGCAGCCGGTAGGTGGTGTCGGTGCGGATCAGCTCCATGAGGAAGCGGATCACGCCGTAGCCGACGAAATAGACCCCTACCAGACGGCCACGGAGCGAGGGATAGCGGTTTCCGACCCAGATGATGAAGAAGGCGAGAGCGGCGTCCCAGAGCGACTCGTAGAGAAACGTGGGATGGAACGTCTCCGATTGGGCGAACTGCGGCGGTCTGAATTCGGGAGCGATCTCGAGGGCCCAGGGAAGATCGGTAGGGGTGCCGAAGAGCTCCTGGTTGAAGTAATTCCCCCATCGGCCCAGGGCCTGGGCGAAGGGGACCGCCGGGGCCACCGAGTCGAGGAAGTCGGGCAGGCTCGCCCCCCATCTCCTGGTGTAGACGAAGATGACGATCGCCCCCAGGGTCAACCCCCCGTACAGGGCGAGACCGCCCTCCCAGACCGCGATCACCTTCCACCACTCCCCCTCGAAACGGGAGAGATGGGTCGACACGTACGCGAGCCGGGCGCCGAGGAACCCGAAGAGCACGACCCGGATCACGATCCGCTCCGCCACCTCGGCGTCTCCGCCCCGGGCGACGAACCGGTTTCGGGTCACGATCCAGGCGATGACGACACCGGTCATGATCAGGATTCCGTAGAACGTCACCCGCAGCGGGCCGATGTGGAAGTCGTTGAAGGGCGGGGACGGGATCGAGGCGAGAATGCCGATGATCATGCGGTCTGGGCCTCCTGAGCGGACCACCGGAACCAGAGCACCGCGATCGTGGTCCAGACCACGGGAATGGTGGCGATCTTCATGATGATCCCGGCCAACTGCTGGTCCTCGATCGCGGTCAACGATCCGATACGGGGGGCCAGCTCGTAGATGCTGTAGATCGGGATCGAGGTGAAGGTGAGGAAGCTCGCCGGGATGACCGCCACCACGCTGGTGGTGACGAAGAGATAGGCCATCTTCGCCCAGGATGAAGAGGCCCGGCCCTCGGGAAGTGGCGAGAGCACCGGGAGCCAGAGGACGAACCCGGCGGCCAGCCACAACACGTCCATGGCGAACGAGCCGAATTGGTTGGTGCGAAGCAGCGCGACGGTCCCGGGGGCGTGGGTGGTGATGAGGACCGTGTTGTAGATGAGGGCGGCTGCCACCACCGACCGTCCCAGCCAGGTCACGGTGCGCTCCGCCCATCGGGGTCTGGTGATCTTGCGGGCCATCCACTCCGGGATGCCGAGCAAGAGCAGGGGAGCCGAGACCAGGGTGTACAGGAGAAATTGTGTCATGTGCGCCGAAGCCAGGAATCCGGCGCCGAGTGTGCCGAGAGGCCAGTCGGAGGCGATCCAGAAGACCACCATCCCGGCACAGAACTGGAGCAGCCTCCTACGGTCGACCGGACCGGGATGACGCCGCACCGCACGGGTGTACAGGACCACCGGGAGCAGGCTGGCCACCCAGATCCCCGGATAGGGGATCCACTCCCAGCTCCAGGGGCGGGCCAGAGCCGTGCACCACCAGGTGATCATCTAATGACCCTCACATCAGCCTTCACAAGGCATCTTCCACCATGTCCGGGCGTGCGCACAACTCCACATCCGACTCAGCCGTCGTGACCCATGGTCGCACCCGGCGCCACCACCTCGGCCTCGACGACCATCTCTCCGGCCTGCTCCCAGACCAACGTCACCTGTACCCGATCTCCAACCTGCAACCGGTCCACACCGGTCAACATCAGGTGGTATCCGGCCGGCTCCAGCATCAGGGAGCCTGCGGCGTCGAGAGCGATGGCGTCGACGGGACGCATGCTCGTCGTGCCGTCGGCGTCGACGACGGTCTCGTGCAAGACGACAGCCTCGGCGACGTCGGTCCTGGCGCCGACGAGACGATCCTCCTCACCGCCGGTGGCCCTCAGGTAGAGCGCCGCGTTGGGCCCGGTGGGCTGTCCGATGCGGACATTCGTCACCTCGATCACGGTGCCCCCGGCACCACAGCCCACCAGCACTGCCATGGTCAGCACCGTCAGGGCCCCCCTCATCTCACGTGCCTTTCAAGCCGGCGAGGATCCCGAGGTCATTGGTCCACTGGCTCTGCCGGGTCCCGGCGGGGTAGATGGAGTGATTGAGGCCATCCGGGGCATAGGCGATGACCCAGCCGGCATGGTCCACGGCATAGTCCTCACCCTCCCCGACGAACTGGGCAGGAGGAACACCTGCAGCCTCCTGCGCGGCCTCCAGCTCCTTACCGGAGCCGGTGAGACCGACGAACCGGGGGTCGAAGTTGTCGAGGAACGCCCTGATCTCCCCGGGGCTGTCCCGCCCCGGGTCCACCGAGACGAACACCACTTCGGCGTCGCGGGCCACGTCCGGGATCTTGTCGAAGGTCTCTGCGATCTGGGCGAGATGCACCGGGCAGATATCCGGGCAGTTGAGGTATCCGAAGTAGAGCAGGGTGAGCTTGCCCTCCGTCTCCGCGGCGAAGTCGTAGTGGTCGCCTTCGGTGTCGGTGAGGACGAATTCGGGCCTGGGTTGCGGCGATTCGACGACAACACCCTGCAGCTCCCCCGTGGAGACGTCACGGCCACAGGCGGTCATCGCAACACAGGCGAGCAACAGGATCGCCACCATCGATCGAGGTCCGAACCTGTGTGATCCCACGGGCCAATGGTGCCTCGCCGCGGCGGCTATCCGGAAGACGGGGGTTGCCCGCGGACGCCCCGACTCTCGATCACGGGTCCGGCGGCAATACAGTGTCCGACGTGAAACGGTTCTCACCTCTCGTGTTGGCGGCTGTCGCGGTCGCCGCCGCCATCGCCTGGGCACGTTCGTCCCAGGTCGTCGAGGCGGACGAGGACTGGACGCCGGTCCAGCCTTCGTGAAGGTCGGCGTCCTCGTCACCGGCGAGATCGCCGTCCGGGCCGCCCATTCGCTTCAGGCCCATCCGACGGTAGACGAGGTGGTGGTCATCGGCCCCGCCAAGTCACGCAGCTTCGAGGTGGTCGACGACCCCGCCGGGTGCGATCTCCTCGTCGGCAACGGCCCGAAGGCGCCTTCCCTCGCCCGACGACACGGGATCGGGCTGGTGTGGGACGGAGAGGGCCCGCTCGACGGGGTGGCGGTGTGGGGGGCGTCGCCGGTTGGCGTGGCCCTGGCCCTCGCCGCCCGCGAGCCCGACCCCCGGCTGGTGGCCGTGGCCCATCCCGACATCGAGGAGTCTTCGTCCACCAGGGAGACGCGGTTCCCCGACCCGGTCGGCCGTCTCGCCGTGCGGGACGGCTCCTTCGGCGGGAGACCGGTGGCCCTGGCCCACTCCGACAACGAATTCGCCGCATGTCTCGCCGTCGGGGCGGACCGGCGGGTGGCGATCGTCGACGACGGCGAGTTCATGTCCGGTGTGGCTCTCGGGGCCGGCGCCGTCGTCGCGGGCTCGGAGCCGGGCCCGGTGTGGGACCACGCCCTCGCCTACCTGGAGGCGGTCACCGCGATGGGTCTGGTGATGGCCCAGAGCGGGAGCTGACCCACCCGATCAGGAGATCTTCTTCTCGGCGCGTTCCTCTTCCACCTCGACCTCCTCGGTGGGGAGGTCGTTCTGGTCCTGGGGGGAGATGACGAGCCCGTTGCCGGTGCGATAGTCGGCCGGCGGGTGCAGCACCTGGGTGGAGGGGACCACAGGGTTCAGGGTCTCCTCGAGGACCACGACCTCGAGACCACCCACCACGTCGGACACCAGGTTGTAGATGACTGCCACCGCCACCGAGAAGCCGGTCAGGGCAACCCAGCCGACGACCGTGCCGAAGATGAGGAAGCGAAGGAACTGCTCAGTGTTGGCGAACGGGTCGGTGCCCTCCTCGATGAGGGTGATCTCGACCATGAAGTCGACGAGTCGGTCGGGAATGCCCGCCCTGTCGAGAACCGACCAGAAGATGACGGCGCCGAGGATGAAAGCGAGGCTGAGCACGGCCCACACCACGGCGGAGACCTTGAGCGTGGTCCAGGGGTCGATCTTTCGGATTATTCGCCTGACGCGGCGGACAGTTGCCATGCTGGCTCCTGGGTTTGCGAAAAGTCTAAGGGGAGAACGGACCAGTCCAACGTAACCGAAGTCGCCCGGGGTTCCTCACTCGATCTCCTCGGCGATCTTGGCGACAGCCGACAACTCGTTGCCATCACCCACGTCGATCACCTTGACGCCGGTCGAGTCCCGTTTCTGCCGGCTGATCTTGGCAACCGCCTGGCGGGTGCCCACCCCTGCAGAGGACACGAGGAACACCTCGTCCTCCTTCCTCACCGTCATGGCGCCGACCAGGCTGCCCCGGACCTTGGTCAGCTTGAACGCCTTGACACCCATGCCACCGCGGGCCTGCTTGCGGAACTCCTCCATCTCGGTGCGCTTGCCATACCCACGACTGGTGAGGAGCAACACCTCGTCGCCTTCGTTGTTGGAGACGGCGGCGACGACCTGGTCTCCCTCGCGCAGCTTGATCCCCCTCACCCCCTGGGTGTCCCGGCCCATGCTGCGCAGGTCGGACTCCTTGAAGCGGATCCCCATCCCCTCCCTGGTGAAGATCAGGATGTCGTTCGACCCGCTCGAGGTCTTGACACTGACCAGCTCGTCGTCCTCGGAGAGCCGGATCGCCACGAGCGTCGAGTTCCGGGAGTCGTACTCCTTGAACTCGGTCTTCTTGGCCTGGCCCTTCTTGGTCACCATCACCAGGTAGCGGGCGGTCTCGTAGTCCCGGGTGTCGATGATCGCCTGGATGGTCTCCTCGGGGCCGATCGGGAGCACCGACTGCGCCAGCACGCCCTTGGCCGTGCGTGACTGGCGGGGGATGGCGTGGGCTTTGACCCGATGCACCAGGCCCTTGTTGGTGAAGAAGAGCAGATAGGCGTGGGCGGTGGTGTGGACGAGATGACGCACCACGTCGTCCTCGCTCACCTCGGCCGCCTTGACCCCGCGGCCGCCCCGGCCCTGGGTCTTGTAGGTGGACGCCGGGACCGACTTCACGTAACCGGTGGCGGAGACGGTGATGATCAGCTCGTCGTCGGCGATCAGGTCCTCGAGGCTGAGGTCGCCCTCGTCGGGGACGATCCGGCTCCTCCGGCCGTCGGCGAACTCCTCCCGGATCGACCCGAGCTCGTCCTCGATGATCGCCCAGCGCCGCTTGGGATCGGCGAGGATCGATTCCAGATCGGCGATCGTCTCCGCCAGCTCGGCCAGCTCGGTGCGCAGCTTGTCGACCTCGAGTGCGGTGAGCCGCCGCAGCGGCATGTCGAGGATGGCATTCGCCTGGATCTCTGACAGCTCGAAGCTCGCCATCAGGTTGCCGCGGGCCTCGGCCGTGTCCGCCGATCCACGGATGATCTTGATGACCTCGTCGATGTTGTCGACGGCGATGATGAGGCCTTCGAGGATGTGGGACCGCGCCTTGGCCTGATCGAGGCGGAACCTGGTCCGACGCTCGATCACCTCCATCTGGTGGTCGAGGTAGTAGCCGATCATCTCGGCGAGGTTCAGGGTGCGCGGCACCTGGTCGACCAGGGCCACCACGTTGTAGGCGAAGCTGTCCTGGAGCGGGGTTCCCTTGTAGAGCTGGTTGAGCACCACCTGTGGGACCGCCCCCTGCTTCAGCTCGATGACGAGGCGGATCCCGACCCGGTCCGACGACTCGTTGCGCACCTCGGCGATCCCGGTGATCTTCTTGTCCTCGACGAGCTCCTTGACCTTGGCGACGATCCGCTCGATCGACACCTGATATGGAAGCTCGGTGACCACGATCGCGGTCCGGCCCTTGCGCACCTCCTGGACGTCGCAGACCGCACGGATCTTCACCGAGCCCCGGCCGGTGGTCAGCGCCTCCCGGATCCCGGATGTGCCCACCAGGAACCCGCCGGTCGGGAAGTCGGGGCCCTTGACGAACTTGAGGAGCTCCTCGGAGTCGGCATCCGGGTTTTCGATCACGTGGAGGGCGGCGTCGATCACCTCCCCGAGGTTGTGGGGTGGGATGTTGGTCGCCATCCCCACCGCGATCCCCTGCGAGCCGTTGGCCAACAGATTGGGGAAACGGGAGGGGAGGACCGTCGGCTCCTGGAGCTCGCCGGCGTAGTTGTCGGAGAAGTCGACGGTGTCCTCGTTGATCCCTTCGAGGAGATGGGTGGTCAGCTTGGTGAGACGGCACTCCGTGTACCGGGAGGCGCCGGGCGGGTCGTCGACGGTCCCGAAGTTCCCCTGGGGGTCGATGAGCAGGTGCCGCATCGAGAAGTCCTGTCCCATGCGGACCAGTGCGTCGTAGATGGCCTGGTCACCGTGGGGGTGGTAGTTCCCCATGACGTCACCGACGACCTTCGAGCACTTGCGATGCGCCGAAGTGGGGCTGATGTTGTTCTCGAACATCGAGTAGATGATCCGGCGCTGCACCGGCTTCAGACCGTCCCGCACGTCGGGGAGGGCACGGGAGACGATCACCGACATCGCGTAGTCGATGAAGCTCGCCTCCATCTCCTTGGTTATCTCCACCTCCGGGGTGGGGCTGGGGCTTCGCTCGTCGGTCACATCTAGATGTCGAGGTAGCGGACGTCGTTGGCGTTCTGCTGGATGAAGGTCTTGCGCGAGGAGACGTCGTCACCCATGAGGGTCTCAAACACCTCCTCGGCGTGAGCGGCGTCCTCCATCTCCACCCGGAGCAAGGTCCGGGTCTCCGGGTTCATGGTCGTGTCCCACAGCTCGCGGGCGTTCATCTCGCCGAGACCCTTGAACCGGGTCGGCTTGACCTTGGGATGTTCCTTGCGGAAGACGGCGAGCTCGGCGTCGTCCTTGAGATAGTGGATCTTGGACCCGACCTTCACCCGGTAGAGGGGTGGCTGGGCGACATAGACGTACCCGAAGTCGATCAATGGCCGCATGTGCCGGAAGAGCAGTGTGAGGAGCAGGGTGCGGATGTGGGCGCCGTCGACGTCGGCGTCGGCGAGCAGGATCACCTTGTGATATCGGGCCTTCTCGATCTCGAAGTCGTCTCCGATCCCGGTGCCCATCGCGGTGATGATGTCCTGGACCTCGGTGTTCTGCAGGGCCTTGGCGAGACGGGCCTTCTCAACGTTGAGGATCTTCCCCCGGATGGGGAGGATGGCCTGGGTCTCCGAGTTGCGAGCCGACTTGGCCGGCCCGGCGGCGGACTTGCCCTCCACGATGAACAGCTCGGATTCCCCGGGGTCACGGCTGGAGCAGTCGGCGAGCTTGTCGGGAAGACCCCCGGACTCCAGCCCCGACTTGCGTCTGGTCAGCTCGCGCGCCTTACGCGCCGCCTCACGGGCCTTGGCGGCGTTGATGCACTTCTCGACGATGCGCCGGGCCTCAGGCGAGTACTTCTCCAGCCACTCGGGGAGCTTGCGGTTGAGGGCCTTCTCCACATAGGAGCGGATCTCGGTGTTCCCCAGCTTGGTCTTGGTCTGCCCTTCGAATTGCGGGTCCTTGACTCGCACCGAGACCACGGCGGTGAGCCCCTCACGCACGTCCTCACCGGTGAGGTTGGCGTCCTTCTCCTTGAGCAGGTTCTTGGATCGGGCGAAGTCGTTGATCGCCTTGGTCAAGGCCTTGCGGAAGCCCTCCTCGTGGGTCCCGCCCTCATGGGTGTTGATGTTGTTGGCGAAGGTGAGCACCGACTCGGTGTATTGCGCGGTCCATTGCAGGGCCACCTCGAGCTCTGCGTCCTCGGAGACGTCGCGGATGTCGATGATGTGGGCGTGGAGCGGGTCGCGCTTGGCATTCAGGTGGTTGACGAAGTCGACCAGACCGCCCTTGTATTGGAAGGTGTCGGTCTTGGGGTCGGCCTCACGCTCGTCGACCAGGGTGATCTGCAGCCCGCGGTTGAGGAAAGCGGTCTCGCGAAGCCGGGCGGCGACGATTTCGTACTCGAACTCGACACCCTCGGTGAAGATGTCCGGGTCGGGCCAGAAGCGGATCGTGGTGCCGCTCTTCTTGACCGGGCGGACCTTCCTCGGCTCCTTGGTCTTGGGAGCGCCGATATGGAACTCCTGGGTATACAGGTTGCCGTCACGACGGACCTCGGCCTCCAGCTTGGCGGAGAGGGCGTTGACCACCGAGACACCAACGCCGTGGAGCCCTCCGGAGACGGTGTAGGCCCCCTGCTCGAACTTGCCTCCGGCGTGGAGGGTGGTCAGGACGGTGGTCAGCGCTGACTGCTTGGTCTTCTCGTGTCGATCCACGGGGATGCCACGACCGTCGTCGACCACCTCGACACCGCCGTCGGCGCGCAGGGTGACCTCGATCTCGTCGCAGTAACCCGCCATGGCCTCGTCCACGGCGTTGTCGACCACCTCCCAGACGAGGTGATGCAGCCCTCTGGGCCCGGTCGAGCCAATGTACATGCCGGGCCTGCGACGCACCGCCTCGAGACCTTCGAGGACGGTGATGTCTCTGGCTCTGTAATTGTCGCGAGTGGTCGTCACGACCCTCCTAGACGAAGCGAACGGGCGAACCTGGCGGGGAAAGAGGGTGCCGTCGCACGGCAACTTTCACATATGTCATTCTACCTGGAAGGAGCCGGAAAAACGAATCCATCACTGGCTTTTTGCTAGTCGGCGCGTCCCGGCGGATTGATCTCGACGGCCTTCACCCGATCGGCACCGAAACGCACCGAGAGCCTGGCGACGAGGTCGGACTCTCCGTAGCGGAGGAACGCCACCATCGACCGGCTGGAGGCCTCGACCACGAGGGTGCTTCCCCTCATGTAGAGAGGTTTCGACCGTCCCGACCATGGCGGCCCGGCGAGCTGATCCCACTCCGAGTTGATCGCCGCCATCATCATCGGGTCGGGCAGCCCCAGCTTGGTGAACATCTCGTCCACCGCGTCTGAGAACGGCTCCATGTCGCGTTTGGAGGGACTCATCGCAGCTGTCCCTCCCCCACCTGCCAGGTCTTGCCGGTCAGCGGCACCTCCTCGGGCCGGGCCGAGGTGATGATGGTCTGCGTGTCCGCCGGCAGGGCCTCGGCCAGAGCCGCACTCCGTCGCGGGTCGAGCTCGGAGAACACGTCGTCGAGGAGCAGCACCGGAGGCTCACCGACGGTCGTGGCCACGGCGCGATGAGCGGCGAGCTTCACCGCCAACGCCAGCGTGCGCTGCTCGCCCTGGCTCCCGTGGACGCGGGCGTCGTGGTCGGCGATGACAAACCCGGGCTCGTCACGATGGGGGCCTACGGTGGTCATCCTTCGTTCGTAGTCGATCCCCCGGGTGCGTTCAAGGGATGCGGCCAGGCGGCCTCCCAGCTCTGCGGCGGACGCCTTGTCGAGCTCACCGTCCCAAGACGGGATGTAGCTGAACGAGGCTGTGGTGTCCTCCCGGGCCACCTCGGCATACGCCTCCCCGAGAAAGGGCTGCAGGGTGTCGATCAGGCGGCTTCTCCGGGCTAGCACCCGTCCGCCGGCCTGGGCGAGACGTGAGTCCCACACCGCCAGCGTCGAGTCGTCGCGCCATCCCTGCTTGAGATACGCATTCCTCTGACGCAGCGCCCTCTCGTATTCCACCTGGTCGAGATGTGCCGTGGGCCAGAGCTGCACCGCCACGTCATCGAGCAGCTCACGGCGGTGGGTCGGTCCCCGCTTGACCAGGTCGAGGTCCTCGGGGAGAAAGGCCACGACCCGGATCACCCCCAGCAGGTCGCCGGCGCGTCGCAGACGCGTCTTGTCGACCTGGGTCCGACGCGGCCCTTGACGGGGGATCTCGATCTCGATGAGACGCTCCCGGTCGTCACCGGCCAGACCCGCCCGGATCACGGCAGACCCGGCGTCGTCGGCGATCAGAGCCGAGTCGGGAACCGAGCGAAACGACTTCAGGGTGGCGAGATAGGCCACCGCCTCGAGAAGATTCGTCTTCCCCGCCCCGTTCGGCCCCACCAGCAGGTTGACTCCCGGATCAGGGCTCCAATCGAGCTGTGGGTACGACCGGTAATCGACCAGGGAGACCCAGTCGACTCTCACGCTCTCAGACCCGGACGGGCATCAACAGGTAGATGAATTCGCTGTCGTCGCCGGAGTCGAGGACACCCGGCTTGAATGCGTCGATCACGCGGATGCGCACCGAGTCGCCGGTCACCGCGGTGACGCCGTCCTGGAGGTAGCGGGGGTTGAATGCGATCGACACCTCCTCGTCGGTGCCGGTGTACTCGCCGGCGAGATGCTCCGCCTCGCCTCCGACGTCTTGACGGCTCACCGTGACCTCCACCCCGCCCTCCAACAGCTTGAGCCGGACCGGGATGTGGTCCTCGGCGACCAGGGTGACCCGACCCAGGGCCTCGAGCAACCCCTCCTTGTCGAGGACGATCTGGTTGGGGTAGCTCTCGGGGAGGAGTGACTGGTACTTGGGGAAGTTCCCGTCTATGAGTCGGAGCCGAAGCAGGCCCCGCTCCGAGGCGAACACCGCCTCGCGTTCCCGGAGCTGAGCCGTCACCTTGGGGGCGCCCACGGTCCGGGGCAGCTCCCGGAGGCCCCGCGCCGGGACCAGGCCCGAGCCCTCGAGACCGATTCCGGGCAGGTCTCGCTTGGAGAGCCGGTACGAGTCGGTGGCGACCATTCGCAGCCCCGCCTCAGAGGTCTCGAAGAGAACACCGGTGAGGATTGGGCGGGCTCCGTCGCTCGAAGCGGCGATGGTGACCTGGTTGATGGCATCGGCGAACGCCTCGCCATCCACCTCCACTCCGTCGGGGATGACGTCCTCCTGTGTTGGGAAGTCGTCGACGGCGAGTGGGCGGAGGGTGAATCGGGGCCCGTTGCCCTGGATCTCGATGTCCGTGTCGGACGCACCGATCGTGACCTGGCCCGGAGGCATCTTCCGCACCGCCTCGGAGAGCAGCCGGCCCGGGATGACGGCGCGGCCCTCCTCCATCACCTCCACTTCCGCCTGGGTGCGAACCGTCATGTCGAGATCGGTCCCGGTCACCCGCAGGGTGTTCCCGGATACCTCACAGAGCAGACCCTGCAGCACCGGCAGGGCGGTTCGGGTGCCCACGGCACGGTTGGCTCGGGCGAGCACATCGGCGAGATCGTCTCGCTGGGCTCGGATTCTCACAGGCGGTTATCCCTTCTTCTTTCTTGATTCAAATCGCATTTGAAAGGTTATTAGTCGTAGTAGGGGGTTGTGGAAGTGTGGATAGTGTCGGTTTGGCCAGGGACAGATTGGGGTTTCTCCTGTGCAAACCCCTGTCGATGATTCTTCGCGACCGGGGGATGGTCGGTGGATAACTCAGGAGCCTGGGGAAACGCCACCACCTTTCCTCAGCTCCTGTGTGAGTTGATTGACACGGTCGAACACCGCTCGGTCCGACCTCAGTATCCGCTTCACCTTCTCCACCGAGTGGAGCACGGTGGTGTGGTCCCGGTCGAAGTGCTCCCCGATCTTGGGGAGTGACAGGTCGGTCAGCTCCCGGCAGAGATACATCGAGATCTGCCGGCACAGCACCAGGGGCTGGCGCCGGCTCGAGCTGAGCACGTCCTCCACCGAGAATCCGTAGGCCAAGGCGGTGGTCCGGATGATGGTCTCCGGTCCGAGCGGGACCGGCTCGTCGGCGCTGACGATGTCCTTGAGGACACGCTCGGCGGTCTCCAGGTCGATGTCACGGCGGTTGAGGGCCGACCATGCGGTGACCCGGGTGAGGGCGCCCTCGAGCTCACGGATGTTGTCCGAGACCAGCCCGGCGATGTACTCCAGAACCTCGACCGGGACCCTCTTCGGGGCGAACTCGGCGTTGCGTCTCAGGATGGCGAGCCGGGTCTCCATGTCCGGTGGCTGGATGTCGGTGAGCAGACCCCACTCGAACCGGCTGCGGAGACGGTCTTCCAACGTCGAGAGGTTTCGGGGATGACGATCCGAGCTGATCACCATCTGCTTGCCCGACTCGTAGAGGGAGTTGAAGGTGTGGAAGAACTCCTCGAGGATCTGCTCCTTGCCCTCGAAGAACTGCACGTCGTCGAGGAGGAGGATGTCCACGCCCCGATAGCGGGACTTGAAGTCGTCGGGCCGCTTGCGTCGGATCGACTCGATGAAGTCGTTGAGGAAGTTCTCCGAGGAGACGTAACGCACCACCAGGTCCGGGTACATCTCCAGAGCCTGATGACCCACCGCGTTGAGGAGATGCGTCTTGCCCAGACCGGCCCCGCCGTAGATGAACAACGGGTTGTAGTGGGCGCCCGGCTGCTCGGCCACCGCCATCGCCGCCGCCCAGGCGAATCGGTTGGACTGACCGACCACGAAGCTCTCGAACTTGTAACGGGTGATGAGGTTCGTCGCCTTGGGCGGTACCGCCGGGTGATGCCCGTCTGATGTGGCCAGTGTGTCGGCCGGGTCGAGGGGCAGGGTCTGTTCCACATGGCCGTTGTCACTCACTCGGTAGATCGGGTCGGCGTCGGTGCCGAACACGGATCGATAGGCGGACCTCACCAGCTCACCGTGCTTGTCCTGCACCCAGCGGAGATGGAATTCGTTGGGCGCGACGAGCACGATCTGCTCACCGTCGACGTCCGGCTCGAGACGGGAGAGCCAGGTTTCCCAGTTCGCCTCGGAGACCCCGGCCCGCAATGCGCTCCTGAAGTCGCCCCAGAGGTCGTTTGGTCTATCCGGTTGCGTCAATTGCGGGACACTCCTCCCTGGGAGCGAAGATTGTCCACAGAACCGTCCACACCTGTGGAAAGCTCTGTGTACATCCTCCGGCGATTTGGTTCTGTCGGCCCGGTCCGGCGCCGTTCGTCGAACAACGAGGGGGAAGTCGGGGCACATCCGGGTTGAAGTCGAGCGAGTATTGGTTGGGGGCGAAGACCCGTCAAGAGCGCGAGAATCAACGTTGTGGATGAACTCGCGGTCATGTATCCACAGCGATTTCCCTGCTAGATCGGGTGTTTTCCAGATCATGGGTGACCATGGAGCCGGGTCGGGTCGACCAAAACGCCCAAATCGAAATTTCGCGTCCTATCCGGTTTCTTCGCGGTATTTCATGGCCGGCCGACTTCGGGCTTCTGTCTGGTGGGCGGCGAGCGTCTCTTGTCGCCGGGCATCCACCCTCTCGGATCCGGTCGGATGGGCGGATCGTCGCCCGAACCGACGCCGGTCGGCCGGCTGCTGCCGCGCTCGACTCCTGTCCCCGTGGGATTGCACAGCATTCACGCCCTCCTTATCCTGTGCCGGTTCCCCCACACCACTTGTCTCGAATCACCCATGAAGAGGACCTACCAACCCAAAGTTCGTCGCAGAAAGCGCCGTCACGGTTTCCGCGCCCGGATGCGGACCCGCGCCGGCCGGGAGACGTTGAGAAACCGTCGCCTCAAGGGCCGGAAGCGACTCGCTGCCTGACTACCAATCCCTCCGCAACTCTCGAGACTTTCGTAGAGTCCTCAACGACGGGATTCGTCGTCGCAACGGTGAGATCGTCTTGGTCAGCTCGCCAGGGCAGACCGGGCCCCCCCGTCTCGGGCTCGTCGTCTCCAGGGCATGTGGCCCGGCGGTGAGGCGAAACCGCATCAAGAGACGATTGCGCGCTGCGGCGGAGAGAGTCGAACTGCAACCAGGAATGGACTACGTGATCATTGCGACCCCCAAGGTGGCCGAAGCCACCTTCGACGGGCTCATCCGCTCGTTGCGGCGCGCCCTCGAGGAGTCGAGTCGTGTCTGAGTGGCTCCGCCCCCGCAACTGGCTGATCGGTCTGATCAGGATTTACCAGAAATTGGTAAGCCCCAACCTGGGCGCCAACTGCCGGTACCAACCCACCTGCTCCTCGTACGCTGCGGAGGCGATCGCCCGATTCGGGGTCTGGCGAGGCTCATGGCTCGCGGTGAGACGAATCGGGAGATGTCATCCACTTCGTCCCGGCGGATATGACCCGGTGCCCCCGAGCGGGAGGAGCGGTTGATGGGTCAGATCTTCAACGCCATCGTCGATGGTTTGGGGGCGGCGCTCGCCTTCTTCTTCAACCTCCTCCACGATTTCATGAACAACGGGGTGGCCTATGGCCTCTCCATCATCCTCTTGACCATTGCCATCAACGTCCTGGTCTTTCCCCTCACCCTGAAACAGACCCGGGCCACGCGCGCCTTCACCGCTCTGCAGCCGGAGATCAAGAGGATCCAGGCGGAGTACAAGGACGATCCCCAGGAGTTGCAGCGACGTCTCATGGCGGCCCAGAAGGAAGCCGGCGCCACCCCCGGGGGCTGTCTCCTCCCCCTCCTGGTGCAGATGCCGATCTGGTTCGCACTGTTTCGCCTGCTCCAGAACCCGCTCGACCACATCGCCTCGAGCTCCGCGCTGGGACAGGCGATCGCCAATGAGAACCTGACTTTTCTCGGGATGATGCTGAGCACCTCCCCCTCCACCGCGCTGACCGAGCTCGGGCTGGTACGAGCCATCCCCTATCTGATCATGATCGTGCTCATGGTGGCCACCCAGTACATCCAGCAATGGCACTCCACCTACGGCCAGGTGCGGGACAAGAGTCAGCCGGGTGCCGGGGCACAGCAGGCGATCACGAAGATCATGCCCCTCTTCATCGGATTCATCTCCTGGAGCTTCCCCGCCGGGCTGGTTCTCTACTGGTCCACCTCGAACCTGTTCCGTCTCGGTCAGCAGGTCCTGATCTTCAAGATCGACGGACGTCCGCCCGCCCCGGGGAGTCAGCCGAAGACACCGGACAAGAAGACGGAGACCGTCAAGGGCCCCGATGCCGGGGAGGGCTCCGAAGACACCGGGACGAAGCGGCCACAGCCGAGTGCCGCCGACAAGCGCCGCAGACGCAGGAGGAGATGACGTGGACTACGTCGAGATCGAAGTCAAGGCAAAAACGGTCGATTTGGCCGTGCAAGCGGCGATGATGGAGTTGGGTGTCGAGGACCGTGAGGACATCTCGATCCAGGTGGTTTCCCAGCCGGTAAAAGGGTTTTTGGGGATGGGTGGCCAGGACGCCGTGGTCCGGGTCAAGAAGCGACCCCGGCGTCGCAATCGACGCCGCAAGGGGGAGAGACAGGGCCAGCCCAATCCCAAGAACGCCCAGAATCGACGGCAAGGGCGGAGCGATGGCGCTAAGAATGGGGGAGAGCGGTCCGATCGCAAGCCCTCCAGACAGCGATCTACCGCCGGCAAGCACGTGAGAACGGAGACCAAGTTGCCCGACGATCGTCCCAGCCTCTCTCTCGAGGAGCAGGCCGAGGTGACCAAGGAGTTTCTCGAGGGTTTGGTCGAGGCCTATGGTCTCGAGGGCACGGTAACGACCCGAGTCGAAGACGATGTGATCATCGCCGATGTCGAGGGTGACCAGACCGAGGCCATGGTGGGGGTGCGAGGATCGGTTCGATCCGCCATCCACGAGCTGACCCGAACGGTGCTGCAACGCTACAGCCAGGAGACGGCCCGTCTCCGCCTCGATATCGCCGGATATGCCGAACGTCGTCGCAAGGCGCTCTCCATCTATGCGGAACAGCTCATCGCGCAGTTGATGGAAGAGGGGGGAGAGATCATGTTGGAGCCGATGAGCCCAGCAGATCGCAAGGTGATCCACGACGTGGCCGCAGAGAATCCGGGTGTGACCTCCTATTCCGAAGGTGAACCGCCACGTCGTTACGTCGTACTCTCCCGGGTCGACGTCGACGAAGAGGAGTAACCTCCACAGCTCATCCGATTGGTCGGGGATGAGGTGTTTCACGTGGAACCGGTGATTCGGGCTGCTTCCTATGCCGGCTTGACCCTGGATGAGCGGCAAAAACACCAACTCGAGTCATATCGAGAATGGTTGACGGTGGAGGCCCTCCCTGCCGGTGGCATCGGACCCGGTGAGGTCGATCGACTGGAGAGCCGGCATCTCGGCGATTCGTTGCTCTATGCCCGATTCTTCCCCCACGAGAGTTCGGCGGTGTGGGATCTGGGGACAGGTGTCGGTCTTCCCGGGATCCCCCTGGCCATCGCCCTTCCCGACACCGTGTTCCATCTCGTCGATCGCTCACAACGTCGTCTCGACCTGGTCCGTCGGCTCATCCGGATCCTCGATCTGGAGAATTGTCAGGTCCGACAAGGAGAAATCGACGATCTCGAGGAGGAGGTCGAGGTGCTGGTGACCCGGGCGACCCACCCACCCGATGAGATGGCGGTGGTGGCGAGACGTCTCCTTCGCCCCGGCGGGCTGGCGGTGATGGGTGGATCCTGGCGGGATCGCCCGGATAGCGACGACTGGATCGTTGAAGAAATACCCCCGGTTGCGCTTGACCACACGATCTGGCTTCTTATCATGCGCGCCGCATGACCAAGCCCATCGTGGTCGCCCTGGCCAATCAAAAAGGCGGGGTTGGCAAATCGACCACAGCGATCAATCTGGCGGCGTCGTTGGCATTTCAGGACCAACGGGTGTTGCTCATCGATCTCGATCCCCAGGGCAATGCCACCAGTGGTCTGGGTATCGATCGTGGCTCCATCGATCTCTCCATCTATGACGTCCTACTCAAGGAGTCACCCTTGGAGGATGCGATCGAGCCCACTTCGGTGCTCAATCTCTTTGTGGTGCCGGCCACGATCGATCTCGCCGGTGCCGAGATCGAGCTGGTTTCTATGTTTTCACGTGAAACACGTCTCAAAGTGGCCATTTCCGAGATCGAGAACGACTATGACATCGTTCTCGTCGATTGCCCACCCTCCTTGGGTCTGCTCACCGTCAATGCTCTCACCGCCGCCCATGAGGTGCTGATCCCGATTCAATGTGAGTACTACGCCCTGGAGGGTCTCAGCCAATTGCTCAAGAATGTCGATCTGGTCTCGGCAAACCTCAACCCCGACTTGAAGGTTGGGGGTGTCGTGCTCACCATGTACGACGGGAGAACCAAGCTTTCCAAGGAAGTGGCGGAACAGGTCAGGGACTACTTTGGCGAGGTCGCCTTCAAGACCGTGATCCCACGCTCGGTGCGTCTCTCTGAGGCACCGTCGTATGGGGAGCCCATCGAAGCGTTCGACCCGATGAGTCGTGGCGCGATCGCCTACCGGCAGCTGGGCCGTGAGTTTCTCGACCGTCTCGGATAGGAGGGCTGAAGGATGAGTGCACGGAGAAAGGCCGGATTGGGAAGAGGTCTGGAGGCGCTCATCCCCACGGAACGGGAGACCGGTGAGCAGACCACGTATGTCGAGATCCCGGTCGACGGGATCAAACCCAACCCCGATCAGCCCCGCGCCCGTTTCGACGACGAGTCCCTCCAGGAGCTGGCCGACTCGATCATCGAGATGGGTGTGTTGCAACCGGTGGTGGTGTCACGTGACGAAGATGGGAATCACTATCTCATCGCCGGCGAGCGTCGTTGGCGGGCGGCACGTCGCGCCGGACTGGAGACCATCCCGGCGGTTGTACGGGGGAGCACCGGGCAGACCACCCTGGCCGAGGCGCTGGTGGAGAACCTGCAACGTCAGGACCTGACCCCACTCGAGGAGGCACACGCCTATCGCCAACTCCTGGAAAATACTGGAATGAATCAGGACGAGGTGGCGAGACGGGTGGGGAAGTCTCGACCCGCGGTGTCCAACACCCTGCGCCTGCTGCAGCTGCCCGGTGCGGTGCAGGCCATGATCGACTCGGGGCGTCTCAGCGCCGGCCACGCCCGCGCCCTGCTCGGGCTGGAGGACGAGAAGTACTCGATCTATCTGGCCGGGAAGGCAGCCGAGGAGGGTTGGAGCGTGCGTCAGGTCGAGGAGGCGGTGCGCGCCCGAAAGAGCATGGGTCAGCCGCAACGGGCCACCACTGTGACCCAGGTGCGACCGGTCGAAATCATCGAGCTGGAAAAGCGTCTCTCCGATCGGTTGGGCTCCCGGGTGAAGATCACGTACAAGAACGAGAAGGGGCGGGTCGAGATCCGATTCGGCTCGTTGGGCGACCTGGAGCGGATCTACCGGGCCCTGTCCTGAGCCCGGTCAGCGGGCCACCGAGAAGAAGTGGTTGATCCCCTCGACCACCGCGATACCGCATTTCTCGTCGAGTCGTCGCATCGAAACCACAGCCGCCGGGGCCCGGGTCTCCTTGAGCATGGGGTGTGATCTGCCTTCCACCCGGCCGCCCACCCTCAGCGCGATCGAGGTGGCGAGCTCTTCGCCGGCCTGTGACGAGGTGTGCTCGGAGGCGAAGTAGAAGACACAGTCGTCCTCCCGGCTGAGCCTGAAGGCGACGATCAGGTCGGCCCCGTTGCGGTTGGCCCGTCTCGCTCTGACCCGTTCGGGGAGGGTGGTGTCGTTGCTTCGCGACATCATGGGCAGGCCACCTGCCTCCTGGATGGCCAGGGCGGCGGCGGATGCCGCCTCCCACGCCTCGCGGGCCTCCTCGGGGTCGCGACACCCGGCGTCGAGGAACACCCTGGTCCCCGCGACGGTCGGTGGCATGGTGCGGAGCCACTCCCGCTCCCTGAGGGCGTGCCGGCCTTCTTTGATCTCGCCCCGGGTGATCAGCTTGAGCTCGGTGACCACCTCGGGCCCGACCCTTCCATCTTCTGCCAGGAAGCGGTTGCGCTGGAAGTCGAGCACGGCTTCCTCGGTCTCGGGACCGAAGATTCCATCGACCTTGCCCGAGTCGAACCCGAGCCCGTTGAGACGCGACTGGAGCTCGGCGACGTCCTCGCCACGCATCATGGGACGGCGCATCAGGAGGATGCGGTCACCCAGTCGGTAACCCGCCTCGTAGAGCGCCCGCCAGGTGTCCGGGCCCACCACCCCATCAGGCTCGAGCCCTTTCGCCCGCTGAAAGCCGGTGACCGCGTCATGGGTGCTGTTGGAGAACACGGCGCGGGGGTCGCCGTTGGAGGCGAAGCCGAGCGCAGCGAGACGGTCCTGGATATCGCGCACGGCGGGACCCTCGTCACCGACCCGGTAGAGACGCATAGAGGGCGGATCTTACGATTGACGCACCGAGTACCCGGTACCCGGTGCCGGGCCGGTGCCTACACGTACTCGGCGAGCTCGGATAGGAGCCGGTGCTTCGGTGCGGCGCCGACGATGCGCTTTTTCTCCACGCCGTCCTTGAAGAGGATCAGGGTGGGGATGCTCATCACGTCGTGGGCCGAGGCGGTCTGCGGGTTGTGATCGACATTCAGCTTGCCGATGTCGAATCCGTCCTGCTCCTTGGCCAGTTCCTCGAGGACCGGGGCGATGACCCGGCAGGGACCACACCACTCCGCCCAGAAGTCCACGAGAACGGGCTTCTCGGCGCTGATGGCGTCGTTGAACACGCCATCGTTGAGGGTGATGATCTCGGCCATTCAAATTCTCCTTGGGTCTCTTCTGCCCAACCTAACCGAATTACCGCTCATTCCCGCTCTGCCAGCCATCGCTCGGCGTCGATGGCGGCCATGCACCCGGTGCCGGCGGCGGTGACGGCCTGGCGGTAGATGTGGTCGGCGACGTCACCGGCGGCGAAGACCCCCTCGACCGAGGTGCGGGTGCCGCCGTTCTTGCCGGCCACGATGTATCCGTTGCCGTCGAGCTCCAGCTTCCCGGCGAAGAGCTCGGTGGTGGGCTTGTGGCCGATGGCCACGAAGAGCCCGTCGGTGTCGAATCGCCGGGAGTCGCCGGTGACCGTGTCCTCGAGCGTGAGCGCGGTTACCTTTCCCTCGCCGTGGACCTCGGTGACGACGGTGTTCCAGAGGACATCGATCTTCGGGTGCTCCAGGGCGCGGGCCGCCATGATCTTCGAGGCCCGGAACTCGTCGCGGCGATGGACGATGGTCACCTTGGAGGCGAACTTGGTCAGGAAGAGTGCCTCTTCCATGGCGGTGTCGCCACCACCGACGACAACCAGCTCCTGGTCCCGGAAGAAGAAGCCGTCACAGGTGGCGCAGGCCGAGACGCCCTTCCCGGTGAGCTGTTGCTCGCCCGGGATGCCCAGCCACTTGGCCTCCGCCCCGGTGGCGATGATCAGCGCGTCACACGTGTACTCGTCGGCTCCAACCATCACCTTGAACGGCCGCTCCGACAACTCGACGGCGCTCACGTCGACCTGGCGCATCTTGGCGCCGAACCGCTCCGCCTGCTTGCGGAACTTGTCCATCAGCTCGGGCCCGAGGATCCCGTCGGGAAAGCCCGGGTAGTTCTCGACGTCCGTGGTGATCATCAGCTGGCCGCCGGCGGCGAGGCCTTCGAACACCATCGGCGCCAGGTCGGCCCGGGCGGCGTACAACGCCGCGGTGAGCCCGGCGGGCCCTGACCCGATGATGATCAGCTTCTCATGTGTCGTCATGTCTCGACCTCGTGAACCAGAGGAATCCCCCCGCACCTGCCAGGACGACCCCGAAGACCCCGAATGCCCCGGCCGTGGTGAGTGGGATCTCCAGGGCACCGAAGATCGTCCACACCAGGAAGACCACCGCCGTCAACGCCAGTGCCGCGGCCAGGATTCCCAGACCCCCGACCCTGATCCAACGAGCGACGCGGTCCACGGTCATCGACCTGACCTTGATGGCGATCTGCTCGAGGAAGTCGGCGAACCTGGCTGCGAGCTCGTGCATCGAGCCGAGGTTAGTTGCGGCCGGCTCCCTTCCCCAGGTTGGGGTGGCTATTCGTCTGCGTAGACGACCTGGCAGGTGTCGGGGTCGACGAAGCTGAGGGGAGCGTCGGCGATGGCGACTCCCTCGGGCGCCGCCACGATGAACTGGGAGGGCCCCTCCTCGTCGGTCCCGGCGGGAGCCGGCACCGTGTCAACCGCCACATGATCCTCGAGACCGGCCTCGGCGACGCAATCATCGAAGCCCGGGTCCTGGGCCGTGGTGTCTTCGACGGTCTCGGACGTCTGCCCGGCCCGCATCCGCTCCGCCTGTCTGGAGAAGTAGGCGGCATCGTCCGCGGCGAGGTCATGTCCCTCGGTCGAAGCGGACATGGTCGTGGTCGGGGCGTCGAGTGGCGTCATTCCCCCGTCGGCATCGTCCCCGCCGGCTGCCTCACCCGCCGCACCGCTCGTCGATTCGGTCGCCGCTGCGGTGGAGGCACCGTCCTCGATGGCGGCTCCGATCTCGCTGAAGGTCGCGGTCTGCTGGTCGCCACCACCGGCAAGCACACCGACCAGGCCCATCACCAATGCCACGACGGCCGCGGCGGGGAGCCAGCTGACATACCAGGGTGTCCCCGCCGGGCGGGATTCCGGATGGGATCGGAGTGCGGTCCACACATCGCGATGAAGCGCGGAGCGCTCCGACTCGGTCATGCTCACCGCGCCCAGCCCGGTGAGAGCCTGTCGCACCCGAAGTTGTGACTCGTACTCCCGGCGTGCCTCGGCGGAGGACTCGATCAGGGCGCGCGCTTCGGTCTCGTCCTCCAGCCGACCCTCGACGAGGGCGGCAATCAACTCGAGCTCGTGGTCACGCATCTGGTCTCTTGGATGGTCTCATCAGCGGTTTTGGTTCCCCAAGGTCTCTGCGAGGAGACGTCTCGCCCGGAAGACACGCGACTTCACCGTCCCGATCGGGACGCCCAGAATCTCTGCGATCTCGGGTAAGGCCAGCCCCTCGATGTCGGAGAGGACCACCGCGGCGCGGAATTCCGGCGAGAGCGTCGCCAGCGCCTGCTCGATGTCCCGTCTCAGCCCGGCCGACTCCATCGCGTCCTGGGCTCTCCGGTCGGCTGGATCGACCTGCTCTCCAAGGGTGGTGGTCTTGCGGCGCTGCTGACGGCGGAGCTGGTCGTAACAGGTGTTGACCGCGATCCGATAGATCCACGTGCCCAGCGCCGCCTGCCCCTTGAACTGGCCGGCCTTGCGGAAGACGGTGAGGAAGGCCTCCTGGGTGGCGTCGAGCGCTAGTTCACGGTTGCCCATGATTCGCAGGCACACCGAGAAGATCCGGTCCTCGTGGTGCCGCATGATGTCGTCGAAGGCGGCATGGTCGCCCTCCACCACCCGCGCCAGGAGCTCGGCATCGCGGGCTGCGGTGGTCACGGGAGGAAGCGTAATTCTGCCACCGCCGCCAGATAGCCCCCCTCGTCGTCGGCGGGCAGGTCGGTGAGCCACAGCGACCAGTAGCCCGACTGCCGGGGGGGCAGGTCGAGTGTGGTGGAGGCGGGTGAGGCGACCGCGCTCGCCACCCTTTCCCCGCCGGTGGGGTCGTCCAGGAGATCGGCCGACCAATAGATCTCGAAGGTGACACCTTCCGTCAGGCCGACCATCTCCAGGCTCGCCGGCGTGCCGGTGACCGAGACCGCTAAGCCGACGCCGGGCTTGAGCAGGGGCATGGGGTCGATGTAGCGCTCGGTGCGCCATTCGGTGGAGACATCGCCGTCGAGGACACTGGCGATCAGCTGGTCGTTCTCGCCCCCCTCGCCGAAAGGGTCGAGGACGACGGCACCGGTCGCAGCGACCTGGCCGGGGGCGAGGGTGGTGGTCACCACCGAAGTCACGGTGGTCGACGACTCGGGTGGGACCGTCGGAGTCGGGACTTCGAGCGCGCTGCCCCCGGAGAGGAGGAACCCCACCGTGATCAGGCCCGCTGCCACGACGACAAGCCCGATGGCGGCGATGAGAAGCCGCCGCGACGTGGGCCCGGAGTCCGACTCGAGCTCGCGGGGGCTGGGGGCGGCGCGGAGGGCCTTCTCCAGGTCCTCGGCGGTGAGACGGCCGGTCTGCCCGGAGCGGAGGATCGTGTCGATCGCCCGCGGCACCCCGTCGACCCGTTCCGAGGGCGGTGGGCCTCCTGATGGCGACCCGGTGAGAGCCGTCTCCAACGCCGCGGAGAGGGCTCGAACGTCGTCCCCGGCGTCCCCGCCGGGTGGTCGGCCGAACGCCCCCAGCCGGGCGGGGTGGGCCCCGGAGTAGGAGATGGCAGACGGGTCGATGCCGCCATGGACCGCGCCGACGGCGTGGAGTGCGGCGAGGGCGCCGGCCAGGCCGGAGGCGTTGGGGAGGAAGTCGGGGAGGTCGATCGGCTGACGTGCCGCCACCCGGTCGGCGACCGTGGCACCCCCGGTCCATTCCGACACCGCATAGGCGCCACCTTCCAGCTCGCTGACCGCGAACACCCGCGCCAGGTGGGAATGGGTCGCCTTGGCGGCGGCACTGACCGAGTCGACGAACTGACGCCGTCGTTCCGGGGTCGATTCGGGGCCGAGGCTGCGTATCAGCACGGGACGGTCGAGGGAGGTGTCGGTCGCCAGCCATTCCTCGATGTCGCCGTCCCTGCCGAGACGGACCTCGAGGGTGTATCGGTCCGGGATCGCAGCGGGCACGCGGTCAGTTCAGCAGCTAGAGGAGGTCATGACGAAGGACCTGAAGCTGGGTGCCGGTCCCGGAAAAGCGGTGCTTCTCGTAGAGATGTCGGGCCGCCCGGTTGTCCGAGCGCACGTTGAGGACCATCGACCTCCCCCCGTGCCTCCGCCCCCAGGCCATCGACGCCTCGAGCAGGGCAGATCCCACACCGCGACCTGCCCGGTCGGGATGGACCGCGATGCGGTGGAGGTAGGCCACGCCCCACTGTGCTCCGACCAGGGCGTAGCCGGCGATGCCGGCCGAGTCCGCGGTGACGAGGAGGACGTTGGCGCGGTTGGTGCCGTAGGCCTCCTCCAGACCTAGCCGGCTCATCCCCCAGAACCCGTCGAAGGCGGCGCGGTCCACGTCGAGCACACCCTCCCAATCGCCGTTTGCGCCCTCGGCCACCGGGATGTCGGCGGGCTCCGCGTCCGCAGACGAGGACAGAGGGCGCTCCATCACCTCCAACTCGGCGTGGAGCAGGTACCCGCCCCGGCGCCAGACCCTGGTCGAGCCGGGATAGAGGGCGGGGGAGTACACCGTCGGGGCGAGCTCGTGGAGCCGGGCGCTCACCTCGTCGAGGAAGTCGGACCCGCCCCTCTCCAGACGGAGCATGGGCTCCGGAATCTCTTCGTTCCAGGGACGTGCCCGCGCCCGAAGCCACCCCAGGGTGAAAACGACCGGATTGGGGTAGGTTCCCTCGACGCGGAGAAGGGGCGCCACGCGGAGGAGAGTAAGAACATGGAGTTGGTAGTGGCCAGCAATCCAGCCGCTCTCCACCACGACACCGGGACCGCCCACCCGGAGCGGCCGGAGCGTGTGGAGGCGGTGTTGCTCGGGCTGCGTGATTCGGGACTGGAGTCGACAGAGATCCTCTCGCCCGCCATCGAGCGGAGCCATCTCGCCCTGGTCCACGAGCCCTCCTACATCGAGATGATCGAGCGCTTCTGCCGCATGGGGGGCGGGGCGCTCGACATGGACACGTACGCCACCGAGGCGACGTGGGACGCGGCACTGACCGCGGCCGGGGGCGTGCATGCCCTGGTCGAGGAGCTCGGTGCCCGCACCGACCGGATCGGGTTCGCGGTCTCCCGGCCTCCCGGACACCACGCGATGCCCACCCGGGCGATGGGATTCTGCTTCTTCAACAACGTGGCGGTGACGGCCGCCTATCTCCGATCCAGGGGGGAACGGGTGGCCGTGCTCGACTGGGACGTCCACCACGGGAACGGCACCCAGGCCATCCTCGAACCCGACCCCGGCGCTCTCTACGTCTCCATCCACCAGCAGCATTTCTATCCCTACACGGGCCACGTCGAGGACATCGAGGAGAGTGACGCCAAGGGAACGGTGGTGAACATCCCGCTTCCGGCGCACACCGGCGGGGATGTCTATCGGAGAGCGTGGGTGGAGCTGGTGCTGCCCGTGGTGGGTCAGTTCGAGCCTGACTGGCTGCTGCTCAGCGCCGGGTTCGACGCCCACGTCGACGACCACCTCGCCCACATGCGTCTGCTGACCGACGACTACGGCTGGATGGCGGCAGAGCTGGCGGAGGCCCACTCCCCGTCGCGGACCGTGGTGGTGCTCGAGGGGGGATACGACCTCGATGCCTTGCGGTCTGCCGCCAGGGCCACGGTGAGGGGTCTCGCCGGCCAGATGGACGACATCGGCCCTCCGTTGGAATCGCCGCCGCATTCCCACACCGCCCTCGACGAGGCGGCGGCGGCGATCGCCCGTCATTGGGCGGTCTGAACAACCGATTTCCGCGCTCAATTTCGATCGGCCGCAATCCGATAACCCTGGTTCGGAGCAGGTGAGGTAGATCATCCCAATGGACCAGAACGTCGACGCCCTCTTGAAGCAGGCTGTCAGCTACGGCGCTTCCGACATCCATCTCAAGGTGGGCTCGGCCCCCATCGTCCGCATCGACGGCGAGCTGCGACGGCTCGACGGCTTCGCCGCCCTCACCCCCGACGACACCAAGGGCTACGCGGACGCCATGTTCACCGAGAAGGCCCGAGAGGACTTCGAGGGCACAGGTTCGGCCGATTTCGCATATGGCCGTCAGGATCTGGGCAGGTTCCGCGCCACCGCCTTCCGCCAGCGCGGATCGGTCTCACTGGTCCTGCGTCGCGTCGTCCCCGGCTCGAGGTCGTTCTCGGAGCTGGGCCTGCCCAAGGCGATGGAACGCATCGCCGGTGCCCGGTCGGGGCTGATCCTCGTCACCGGGCCCTCCGGCTCGGGGAAGACCACGACCGTCGCTTCGATCCTGGACTGGATCAACACCAACAAGGGCCGGGCGATCATCACCATCGAGGACCCCATCGAAGTGCTCCATCCCGACAAGCGGTCGGTGGTGGTCCAGCGTGAGGTCGGGGTCGACACCAAGGACCTCGCCGGGGCGATCCGGGCGGCGATGCGTCACGACACGGACGTGATCATGGTGTCGGAGATCACCACGCCCGACGTGGCCCGGGCCGCGATCGACGCGTCGGAGACCGGACACCTCGTCATCTCCTCGATGCGGACCAGCGACCCGGCCGACACCATCCACAGACTGATCTCCATGTTCCCCGATAGTCAGCAGAACGTCGTCCGCGGCCAGCTCGCCTCGCAGATCCAGGCTGTGATCAGCCAGATCCTCGTCGACGCCGGCGATCGGGGCCAGGTGCTCGCCTGTGAGGTCCTCACCAACAACGAGCGGGCCCAGGAGTGGATCATCGGCAGGGAGGATGCCTCCTTCCTCGTCGAGGTGATCAAGGAGAGCGGCTTCCACGGGATGCAGACCTTCGACCAGGCCCTCCTCAACCATGTGCTGGGAGGGATGGTCGGGCTGGACGCGGTGTTGCCCTATGTCAGAAACGGCCACGAGATCAAGGCCAAGGCGCTCGCCGCCGGCGTGACCGTCTGACATTCCTCCGGCGGGGTGTCATCACCCCGCACCGATAACCTGGCGGCCTGTGATCCCGGACCGCCTGGAGTTCCTCAACGACCCCGATCTTCCTCCCGGGCAACTCGGCCGTCTTTTTGCCGAGGCGGGTGAGGAGATCTACCTGGTCGGGGGGTCGGTGCGCGATGCCCTGCTCGGCCGGGACCTCGGAGACTTCGACTTCGCCACCGGGGCCCGGCCCGAGAAGGTCACCCAGATCCTGACCGGATGGGCCGACGTCGTCTACCAGGTCGGTGCGGCGTTCGGCACGGTGGCGGCCCAGAAGGCGGGCCACGTCGTCGAGGTGACCACCTTCCGGAGCGAGGTCTATCGCGACGACTCCCGCAAGCCCCGGGTCACCTTCTCCGACGACATCACCACCGACCTGAGCCGGCGCGACTTCACCGTCAACGCCGTCGCCCTCTCCCTGCCCGGGCTCGATGCCGTTGACCCACATGAGGGGCTGGCCGACATCGCCCAGGGGGTGCTGCGCACACCGCTCGACCCTCACATCTCCTTCGGCGACGACCCATTGCGGATGCTTCGGCTGTTTCGCTTCCAGGCAACCCTGGGCTTCACACCCGACCCCGCCGCCGTCGATGCGGTGCGGGAGATGGCTTCCCGGCTGGGAATCATCTCCGCCGAGCGGATCCGCGACGAGGTCTCCAAGCTCTTGCTCGCACCTGAGCCGGGTGATGCGCTCCGATCCATAGTCGAGACCGGGCTCGCCGATCACTTCCTCCCCGAGCTTCCCCGGCTCGCCATGGAACAGGACCCGCATCATCACCACAAGGACGTGCTCGCCCACACGTTTGCCGTGGTCGACAAGGCCAGCCCCATCCTCGAGCTCCGGCTCGCTGCCCTGTTCCACGACGTGGGCAAGCCCGACACCCGGGCGTTCGGTCCCGGAGGGGTCAGCTTCCACCATCACGAGATCGTGGGAGCCCGGATGACCCGGCAGCGTCTGCGTGAGCTGCGTTATCCGAAGGACGTCGTCGATGCCGTCTCACAGTTGGTGTATCTCCACCTCCGCCCCCACACCTTGAAGCTGGGCTGGACCGACTCGGCCGTGCGTCGCTACGTCAGGGACGCCGGGCCTCTCGTCGGTCTCCTCAACGAGTTGGTCCGTTGTGACGTGACCACGGCCAACAAGCGTCGCGAGACGGAGATCCAGGGCCGGATCGACGAGCTGGAGGAACGGATCGCGGTTCTCTCCGCCAAGGAGGAGCTGGCCCGGCTGCGGGCGCCGATCGACGGCAACGACGTCATGTCGTATCTGGGCATGTCCCCCGGGCCGGCAGTCGGCGAGATCATGGACATTCTGTTGGAGAAGCGCATCGAGGACGGGCCGTACAGCCGGGATGAGGCTTTCGAGATCGCTCGCACCTGGGCGTTGGCGAAGGGCATGGCGGACCCGGGCCTGCCGCCGGTCGACGAGGAGGAGTAGTGCGTCGACCCAACCTGGCGCCGTCCCTGTTTCTAGCCTGGCCGCCGTGATCCTGGTGGCGATCCCCGGTGTGGCACTCGCGGTCGTGTCGCTGGCCGCCTTCCTCGGGAGATGGGTGTGGTGGCTCGACGTGCTCGCCAATTTCCGGGCCCAGTACGTGGTGGGCCTCGCCGTCTTCGGCCTGGTGACCCTGATGTCACGCTGGCGTCGCACCGGGTACGCCATCCTCGCCGTGGGTCTGATCAACCTCGTGATCGTGCTCCCGCTCTATGTCGGGGCTCCGGCGGAAGCCGCGGTCGAGGCGGAGACCATTCGGGTGATGTCGTTCAACCTCCTGTCCACGAACGAGAGCTATTCCGATGTGATCGAGTACATCGCCACCGTCGATCCCGACCTGGTCCTGTTGCACGAAGCCAGCCGGCCCTGGGAGGTGGCGATTGAGTCGGCCGGGCTCGACTACCAGATCATCCGCCCCAGGTCCGACGACCTCATCTTCGGGACCCTGGTCCTGGTCCGTGGCGAAGACGTCGAGGCGATCTCCTACGGCTTCGCCGCGGCGAGCCCGCGGGCCGTGTCCCTGAGCTATGTGCCACCCGGGTGGAGCACCGAGCTCGGAGTCCTCGGGATCCATCCCCTTGCTCCCACGGACGAGGAGAGGGCGAAGCTGCGCAACGCCCAGCTCGACTTTGCCGCCGAGTGGGGCTCGGGACAGGACGGCGCCTACCTGGTGGTCGGCGACTTCAACGCCACCCCGTGGTCCTACCCGTTCCGGAATCTCCTCGCCACGGCCGATCTCGCCAACAGCCAGGTCGGCTTTGGCCTGCAACCCTCTTTCTCGGCCAACTCGAACCTGTTGCTCAGGGTCCCGATCGACCACCTGGTCCATTCGCCTTCGCTCGAGGTCACCAACCGTCAACTGGGACCGGAGCTGGGCTCGGACCACTTCCCGCTGATCGTCGACCTCCAGGTCGCCTCCTGAGCACGCCACGGCAGCCGGATGCCGGCGCGGGGAGAGTTAGGCTCGACGGATGGCTGATCGTTACTCCGAGGCCCGGCGCCGTCTCGCCGAGGTGGTGGGCACCGAAGGGCTGGCCGTCATCCCGGCCGCCCTCGAGGTGATCCGGAACTACGACGTGACCCACCCCTTTCGCCAGGACAGCGCCTTCTGGTATCTCACCGGCTTTCCCGAGCCGGAGGCGGTGGCGGTGATCGCACCGGGGCATCCCGACGGTGACTTCACCCTGTTCGTGCGACCCAAGGACCCGGCGCTGGAGGTCTGGACCGGGATCCGCGCCGGCACCGAAGGCGCCACGGAGCATTACGGCGCGGACGCCGCCTACGAGCTCGACGAGCTCGACGACGTCCTCGAGCGGATGATGCACGGAAGGGACGTGCTCTGGTACTCCACCGGAAACGACCACTACGACGATCGGATCGCCGGCATCGTCAAGACGGCCCGGGCCCATCGGGAGCGGATGGGAGGCGTGGTCCCCTCCGCGGTGCGTGATGTCTCGGTCCCTCTGGGCGAGATGATGCTGTACAAGTCCCCCGAGGAGGCCGCCAGCCTTCGCCAGGCGACCCACCTGAGCGCCGAGGGCCACATGGAGGCGATGCGCTTCGCCCGGCCCGGCATGTACGAGTACCAGGTCCAGGCTGCCTTGGAGTACCTCTGGCGGCTTCGGGGGTCTCGTCGCAACGGGTACGACTCGATCGTCGCCTCCGGTGCCAACGCCTGCGTCCTCCACTACGTCGAGAACAACAGCCGGATCGAAGACGGGGACCTCATCCTCATCGACGCCGCGGCCGAGGTCGACGGCTACTCGTCGGACATCACACGCACGTTCCCCGCCAACGGGAAATTCACCTCTCTGCAGCAGGCGGTCTACGACATCGTCCTCTCCGCGCAGAAGAAGAGCCTGGAGATGTCGGTGCCTGGGTCGGACCTGCGGACGGTCCACGAGACCTCGACCCGGATCCTCACCGAGGGGATGGTCGAGCTGGGGCTGCTGCCCTTGTCGGTGGACGAGTCGGTGGCGATGCACCACTACTCCCACTTCTACATGCACGGGACCAGTCACTGGCTCGGTCTGGACGTTCACGACCGCGGCGCCTACCGCATCGACGGCAAGCACCGACCGCTGGAGCCGGGCATGTCGTTCACGGTGGAGCCGGCCCTCTACGTCGCCCCCGACAAGACCGAGATCGAGCTGATCATGCTGGAGCACGACCTGGAGGAGTGGAACCAGCGTCGCATCCGTCTCGGCCGGGCCGCCGCCGCTGCAGCGGAGGCCGAGGAGCGGGAGAACGCCGAGAAGATCAAGCACACGGTCCCCGCCGAGCTACTCGGCATCGGGATCCGCATCGAGGACGACGTCCTGATCACTCCCGAGGGTCACGAGAACATGTCCGCCGCCGTGCCCAAGGAGATCGACGAGATCGAGGCCCTCTGCGCCGAGAGCTCGGTGCTCCCCGCATCCTGATCTTCAGGCCCACTACGCAATGCGCGCCGCCGTTCTGAACGGACCTCGTAAGTCGCGGGTCAGGTTGAATGGACGACAGAGAATAATTGGGGCTCTATGGAGTGTCATGACGCACGAGTTCGGCCGCTCCCTCGGCCCGACGGATGTGGAAGGTTCTCCGGCAACCGATACGCGAGGGACCTGGCGAGCCACGACATCTCCGACGTATCTGCCAAGTACTAGCAGTCATCACTGTTGACGTCGGGGGTCATGACGTTCGCGCCCGCAGGCCGGCGTCGGAATTACCATGACCGTTCGGATATGGCCCTCGGTCTTCTCTATCGAATCTACGAGCGCAACCTCCGGGCCGGGCTCGATCCACAACGTCTGCCACGACACATCGGGGTCGTCCTCGACGGGCATCGCCGTCATGCCCGGGCCGAGGGTCTGGCCAGCTACGCCGACTCGTACCGGGAGGGGATGACCCGTTTCGAGGACTTCCTGGGATGGGCGGACGACCTCAAGATCGAGGCGGTCACCGCCTGGGTCCTCTCCCCGGAGAACCTGACGCGGCCGGCGGAGGAGCTCGACCCCTACTTCGAGGTCCTCATCGACCTGTTCTCCCGTCTCCCCGAGGCGTGTGCCCGTTACGACATGGCTCTCAAGTTCATCGGCAGCCTCGACCTCCTCCCCCGCCATCTCGTCGAGGCGGCGAAGACCGCCGAGGAGCGGCATCCCACCGGGTCCCGGCGTCTCAACATCGCCATGGGATACGGCGGCCGTCAGGAGATCGTCGACGCCACCAAGGACCTGGTGGCCCGGCTCGCCGAGGAGGGTGTCCCGGCCGAGGAGATCGCCGAGCACATCGACGCCGAGGCTCTCGCCAAGCACATGTACTCAGCCGACCTTCCCGACGCCGACCTGATCATCCGCACCTCGGGCGAGTCCCGGCTTTCGGGGTTCCTCCTCTGGCA
>DASZOM010000010.1:0-1515 GCA_035550735.1 Acidimicrobiia bacterium
CGCCTGACGGGCGGTGTGGGGGACGTAGTCGAGCGTCAGCGCCGGGTCGGGGTGGTTGAGGTTGATCGTCGGCGGCACCCAGCCGGTGTCGAGGGTCTTCACCGTGGCCCACGCCTCGAACGCGCCGGCAGCGCCCATCATGTGGCCGGTCATCGACTTGGTCGAGCTGATCATCAGCTTGCGGGCGTGGTCGCCGAACACGGCCTCGATGGCCTGCGTCTCCGACAGGTCGTTCAGCGGCGTCCCGGTGCCGTGGGGGTTGATGTACTGGACCTCGGTCGGGTCGATCCCGCCCCGCTCCAGCGCCCAGCGCATCGACCGCTGGCTGCCCTCGCCGTACTCCGGCGGAGCCGCCATGTGGAACGCGTCGGCTGCGCTCCCGTAGCCGATCACCTCCGCGATCGGCTGCGCGCCCCGGGCTTTGGCGTGCTCGAGCTCCTCCAGGACGAGGACGGCCGACCCTTCGGCGATGACGAACCCGTTCCGGGTGGCGTCGAACGGGCGCGAGGCGATCGAGGGGACGTACTCGCCGGTGTCTGGGTCGATCGGGGTCCCGAGCGCCCGCATCTGGCTGAACCCGGCGAACGCGAGGGGGAGCAAGGCGGCCTCGGTGCCGGCCCCGAGCATGAGGTCGGCCTGGCCCCGGATGATCGTCTCGGCCGCCTCGCCGACCGCGTGGCTGCCGGTGGCGCAGGCGCTCACCACGGCGGTGTTCGGTCCGCGGATCCCGAACTGGATGGCCACCAGGCCCGACGGGCTGTCGGGGAGCATGTGGGGGATCGTCCAGGGCGAGACCTTGTTCAGACCCGACTCCCAGAACTTGCGGGCGTTCTCGAGAAGCACTCCGACCCCACCCATGCCCGACCCGAAGACCATGCCGATCCGGTCCGGGTCCGCTTCCTCGCGGAGGATCTGGCTGTGCCCGTTGATGAGTCCCGCGTCGCGGAGCGCCTCGGCGGTGGCGGCGACGGCCATCTGGGTCGCCCGGTCATGGCGCCGGATGTCCTTGGCGTCCATCTCGAGGGTGGGGTCGAATCCGGGGACCTCGCCTCCGACCCGGATCTCCTGCTCCGAGAGGTCGGCGATCGTGACGTCTCGAATGCCCGACCGTCCGGCGACGAGGTTCTCCCAGGCGGTGTCGTTCCCGATCCCCACTGGCGCGACGACGCCCAGGCCGGTGACCATGGCCCGCCGTGGGCCACGACCGTTGCTCCCGCTCACGAGGAGGTCTTTTTCGAGGCCCGCTTGGCGGACTTGGTCGGCTTCGGCTCGGGCAGCCACCCGTCATCGGCGTCGTCGAGGGCGTGGGCGTTCGACTCGGGGCTGATCCGCTTGACCAGCCCGGTCAGCACCCGCCCCGGGCCGACCTCGACGAAGTCGGTGACTCCGATGGCGGCCATGTTGCGGACGGTGGCCACCCACTGGACCCCGTGGACGAGGTGCTCGGTCAGCTCCTCGCGGAGCCCGTCGGCGCTCCGGATCATGTTGGCGTGGACGTTGCCGACCATCGGGACC
>DASZOM010000011.1:0-85036 GCA_035550735.1 Acidimicrobiia bacterium
GTGGAGCTGACGGGATTTGAACCCGTGACCCCCTCGTTGCGAACGAGGTGCTCTGCCAGGCTGAGCTACAGCCCCCGGGGTTGGGTCACCGATTCTACCGACCGGGTCATTTCAGGTCAGATCGCCCAATGAAACGTCCAAAAGCCCACTATTGGGCCCTGGTGCATTAGGAACGGTGTTTGCGGAGATCTTCACGTAGACGCTCCTGGACCACGGTGGCAGTGAGGTCGGCCCGGGAGCGTTCCGCGAGGGAGCGGGCGAGGTCGGTGGTGCGGCGCAGGCTGTTGGTCATGCCGTCGGGATAGTCGACTTGAGCGAGGAGATCGACGATGGCATCCATGTGGGCCACGACGGCCTCGGCCTCGGCCAGCCGCTCCTTGCGCAAGAGGTCGAGCATCCGGCGCCGCATCTCCCCCACCGCCTCACCGAGACCGTGCAGATAAGGGATGGGGTCGATCCCTAGGTCCACGAAGGTGGGGATCTCCGAACCGGAGAAGACCGCCTGGGTGATCCTCGCCTCGGCGTACTCCTTGGCGGCGTCGGTGACGACGGGGTGGGACCACAACTCGGGATTGGTTCCCAACGCCTCGGTGATGGCGGCGATCCGGGCAGAGGACTCGCCGATCAGCGCCCCGGCCTGTTCCCACTCGGAGCGATGCAGGGCCCGGATGCCGTTGGCTGCAGAGCGGATGGCGATCCTCGACTCGGCTATCGCCCTCTCCCGCGCCGCGAATCGGGCGTCGAGGACATTGCGGACCTCATCGGGGAGGTCCGGGGTCAATTGGCTATGACTTTGACCTGAGGCTCTTCCCATTCGGTGGGTCGTTCGGCGACGTGGGTCACCTTGAGACGCTGGAGGCGACGCTGCTTCATCTGGGCGAGAGCAGCGATGTACAGACCGACCAGGGATGCGAAGAAGAGCCCGACGAGCACCCAGGCGATCGACCCGTAGTAGGCGGCGGCGCCGAGGCTGCCTGCGGCGAGGAGGACCAGGACGATGAGTGTGCGTCGTCTCCGGTTGCGGATCTGGTCCTTGTGACTGGCGGCGAGGTCGGCGGCAGTGTGCTTCTGCACATGAGCCATCGAGTGGGTCCAGCGGTCGAATTCCTCGGTGGAGTTGATCGGTGTCGTCGAGCGCTCACCGAAGACGCTCGGGAGCAGGTACACGGCCCAGATGGCGACTATCACCAGCGCTGCGATTATGAGTGGTGTATCCATATGTCAGTCACTCCGTCCGCTTCCGAAGCGTAGCCATCGAGACCTCAGTCAATCAACGACCTCCGAGCTCTCCCACTTGCCGGACCGTCCTCCCTCCTTGCTGAGGAGTCGGACCCGCTCGATCGTCACCCCCCGCTCGACACCTTTCACCATGTCGTAGAGCGTGAGCGCCGCCGTCGAGACGGCGGTCATAGCCTCCATCTCGACACCGGTCTGCCCGGTCGTGGAAACGCTAGCCGTGATCGTGATGCCATGCCCAGCCGGCTCCAGCCCGATCTCGACCGCATCGATGACGATGGGGTGGCATAGCGGGATGAGATCCGCGGTCCGCTTCGCCCCCTGGATCCCGGCGACCCTGACCACCGCCGCCGCGTCTCCCTTGGGCAGGTCGCCCGAGAAGAAGCGCTCCACCAGCCCTGGTGGCATGGCCACGAACGCCTCGGCGACCGCCCTGCGTCGTGTCGCCGGCTTGTCACCGACGTCGACCATGTGGACCTCGCCTTGCTCGTTGAGATGGGTGAGATCGCGCTCAGACATCGGTCACCATCCTCGTCTCGACGGCGCGGAACAGCTCGAGAACGACCGGATCGCCCGGCGCCACCCGCTCGACACGCCGGCCGAGCACGGCGAACGCGTCGGCGTTGGCCACACCGGAGAGGACATGGGAGCCCTGGCCCCCCGTCCTGGCGACACGGGGGGGCGGCCCGTGTTTCACGATTCGCACTCTGACGAACTCCTCCTTGGTCGGGTCGGAGACGAGCTCTTCTTCGGCGATCCCCATTACCCTTGGGCGGAGCAGGGCGGTTGCGCCCTGCAGGGCGAGGATCGCCGGCCGGGCGAACTGCTCGAATGAGATGAGGACCGAGACCGGGTTCCCAGGGAGCCCGAAGAAGGGCACCCCACCGACGACGCCGAACCCCTGCGGCTTGCCCGGCTTCATCGCAACCGGATAGAAGTCGACATCTGCCTCCTCCTGGAGCACCAGCTTGATGACGTCGTGCTCCCCCATCGACACGCCGCCCGAGCTGACGATCAGATCCGCCTCGGCGGCGGCCTCCCCGAGAGCGGAGCGAAGCGAGTCGGCGTCGTCGGCCACCCGACCCATGTCGACGGGGTCCCCGCCCGCCTCCGACACCAGCCCGAGGAGCATGGGGCGGTTGGAATCCCGGATCTTCCCGGGTGCCAACGCGGTGGTCTCTGGAGGAACCAGCTCGTCACCGGTGGACATCACGGCCACTCTCGGTCGCCTCGCCACTCGCGGGGCGACGACACCGGTGGTGGCGAGAACACCGATGTGCGCCGGGGTCAGCCTGGTCCCGGCGGCGAAGACCTCGGAGCCGGCGCGCAGGTCACCCCCCGGGGGCCGAACCGACGTGCCCTCCTCCACCGCCACTCCTATGCGCACCTTGCCGTCGTCCTCGCTCGTGTCCTCGACACGGACCACGGTGTCGGCCCCGTCCGGCATCGGGGCGCCGGTCATGATCTTGGTCGCCTGGCCCTCACCCACCTCGGTCGTGGCAGTCCGGCCCGCGGGCACGTCCTCGATGATCTCGAGGACGGCACCTGGGGATGCGACGTCCACGGCACGCACCGCAAACCCGTCCATCGCCGAGTTGGCGAAGCTGGGCACATCGTGAGGGGCCACGATCGCCTCAGCGAGGACCCGGCCCACCGCGTCGGTGATGCTCACCTCTTCGCTGGTCGTTGCTCGGATCGTGGAGAGGATGTGGGCCCGGACCTCCTCGACCGTCCTCACGTGTCGAAGACGTCCTCTCCGAATTGATGGCTGCCCAGCACCTTGGTCGCCTTGAGCAACCCCTGGGGGGTGCCCGTGTCCAGCATGTCGGTGTCGGCGACGAAGCCGCGGAGACGGCCGTTCCGACCCAGCTCGTTGATGGCGTCGGTGAGTTGGATCTCGCCGCCGACGCCCGGCGCCGTCTTGTTGAGGATCGAGAAGACCTCGGGGGTGAACAGATACCGTCCCACCAGCCCGAGACGGGAGGGGGCCTCCTCGACTCCGGGCTTCTCCACCGCACCGGCCAGATCGAGATAGCCGTCCCGCTCCTCGGAGGCCGGGACCACCACGCCGTACTTCGACAAGAACTCGTCGCTCAGCCGGCGAAGGCACATGACCGAGACCGCGCCTTCGTCGCTTCCCGCCGCCATGTCGGCGAGCACGTCCTTGCCGGGTCTGACGATGTTGTCGGAGAGGAGGCAGAAGAAGGGCCGATCGGCCACCATCTCCGCCGCCTCGAAGACGGCGTGCCCCAGCCCGAGCGGCTCCTCCTGGACGACGGGGCGCACCCGGATGTTCTCCAGCCCGGGGATGGGCCCGCCCAGACTGAAGTGCTGGGCGATGAGATAGCCGGCATCGAGGTCGACCACGACGATCGCCTCCCTCGCCCCGGCCCTCGCCGCCTCCTCCACCGCATACTGGATGGCGGGCCGGTCGACGACGGTGATGAGGGCCTTGGGGACTACCCGGGTCGCCGGTCGCATCCTCGTCCCCCGCCCGGCGGCGGGTATCACTGCTACCTCGACGTTCATGTCGACACCTTCTGTTCGCTTCCTCGGATCATTCTCTGGATGTTCCCCCGATGCCTCCAGACCACGAGGGCGATGGTCGCCAGCAGCCAGACCAGCCCCAGCCCGCCGACCCCTTGCCATAGAGCGAGGGGCACCGAGGCGAACACCACGATCAGCGACGCCAGCGAGGCCATCTTGATCAGCTTGAGCAGGATCAGCCAGGCGGTGACCACGATCGCTCCGACCAGCGGGACCGTGAAGAAGAGGACCCCGAGCCCGGTGGCGACACCCTTTCCCCCGCGGAAGCGATGGAAAACGGGATAACAGTGCCCGAGCACCCCACAGAGGCCGGAGAGGAAGGCCCAATGCACCTGGGGGTCGGCGACACCGGCGGCGATCATTCCCATCGCAGCGGCGACGACTCCCTTGAGGGTGTCAGCCACCAACACCATGGCCCCGGGTAGGCGGCCGATCGAGCGGATCACGTTGGAGGCACCCGGGTTGCCGCTGCCCACCTCGCGGATGTCGACCCCGTGCATCCGGGCGACCACCACGGCGAAGTCGATGCTCCCCACCACGTAGGCCGCCACCAGGGCCAGGGCGAGAGCGAGAGTCACGGCGTGATCATATTGGCCGGGGATGGAATGGAAGAGGTGTTCGGGCGGTTCTAGAGTCCTGGCTCCACCACACACGCGGTCAGATCACCCATGCCCACATACGAGTACGTCTGCAAGAAGTGCGGG
Organism: Acidimicrobiia bacterium; assembly: GCA_035550735.1. Lineage (GTDB taxonomy): Bacteria > Actinomycetota > Acidimicrobiia > Spongiisociales > ZC4RG35 > JANQRA01. Next base: position 4,488 of record DASZOM010000011.1, read on the forward strand.
GAGACGATCGAGATCTTTCAGTCGTTCTCCGACAAGCCGCTGAAGCGTCACAAGGTCTGCGGGGGCGACCTCAAGAAGGTCTTCCACGCCCGTGGCATCGTGTTCAAGGGTGACGGCTTCTATGCGACCGATTCCAAGACGGCGTCGTCGTCCAAGTCGTCGGTCGACTCGACGTCCGACAAGGGCGACAAGAAGAGCGACGCCAAGAGCGACAAGAGGCCGGCTGCCAAGGCGACTGCTTCCAGCGCCTCGTCCGACGACTGACAACCCCCTTCTCATCGCCCCGACCCGTTCGTAGCGTCTGAGCCATGCTCTGGTTCGAGCCACTCCCCTACGGGCGCTGGGCGCTCGTGACGGTCATCGCCGCTTTCGCCCTCTGGGTCGAGCTGCGGCCGGACCCCACTGTGCCCCTGCCCTTCGCCATCGTCGACATCGCCCCCGGCGAGACACTCGACTCCTCCAACACGGAGATGCGGAGAGTCCCCGACGGGCTCTTCTCGCCGGCGGACCTGGGCGCCACGGCGTTCAGGGAGATCTCCACGGGAGACCCCGTGCTCCTGTCCGACGTCGGCGATCCGCTGGCGTCGGTTCCCAGTGGCTGGTGGGTGGTCGCGGTCACCCTTCCCGTGTCCGCGAGCGTCGGCGACGAGGTGACGCTGGTCTTGCTCGACACCGGCGACGAGATCGAGGGCGTGGTCGCCCATCCCGGCTCCGACGACCCGTTCGCAGCCGCCGACGGTGGCGTGGCAGTACCCCGGGAGCACGCGGCGGACGCCGCGATGGCCGCGGCCGGGGGTCGGCTCGCGGTCCTCGTCTCCACGCGCTGAGCGCTACCGTGCCGGCGTGCTCGCCGCCGTCATCTGGGGACTGGTCCAGGGTCTGACAGAGTTCCTCCCCATCTCCTCCTCCGGCCACCTGGTGATCATCCCCGAGTTCCTCGACCGTCTGGGGATGACCATCGACGCTCCTAGCCTGACGGTGACCGCGGTGCTCCATCTGGGGACCCTGCTCGCGGTGTTGATCTACTTCCGCTCCGACATCCTCAAGGTGTTGCGGCTGACCCGGGAGCCTGAGGGGCGGAAGATCGCGTTGCTGGTGGGGGTGGGCACGATCCCGGCCCTGATCGGCCTGCCGCTGAAGGGCCCGTTGGAGACCTTTCAGGACGATGTCACCAAGGTGGGGATCGCATTGCTCGGGACCGCCGTCATCCTGTTCGTCGGCCAGTGGCTGGCCCGGGGCTCGCGTCAGCTGCTCGAGGGCAGGGTCCCGGACGCCGTGGTCGTCGGCATCGCCCAGGCCATCGCCCTGATCCCGGGCATCTCTCGCTCCGGGACCACGATCTCCGCAGGCAACGGCAGGCGTTTCGAGCCCACAGAGGCGGCGCGCTTCTCCTTCCTCCTCGGCATCCCTGCCATCGCCGGGGCCGGGATCCTCTCACTGCCCGACGTCATCGCCAAAGGATCGTTCGGTGCCGAGCTGCTGGTCGGGCTGGTTGTGGCGGCCATCTCCGGGTACGCCGCCATCGCCTTGCTCCTCGCCGCCCTGCGCAGGATCGGACTGATCCCGTTCGCCGTCTACTGCCTGATTGTCGGAGCCCTGACCGTCGCCTTCCTGTGAGCGGTCGGAATGTCCTCGGTGGCGAGCTGGAGACCTGCTCACTCGACCCGGTGACCGGCTGGTTTCGTGACGGCTCGTGTGCGACGTCGCCGGACGACGTGGGCAGTCACACCATCTGCGCGGTGATGACCCGGGAGTTCCTCGAGCATCAGGCAGGCATCGGCAACGACCTGATCACCCCGGCGCCCGTGTTCCAGTTCCCCGGCCTGCAGCCGGGTGACCGCTGGTGCGTCACCGCGCGAAACTGGCTCCGAGCCCACGAGGACGGGCTCGCCGCTCCGGTCGTCCTGGCGGCGAGCGACGAGGGCGCACTCGAGGTCGTTCCCCTGGAGATCCTCACCCGCTACGCCGTGGACGTGCCGGACGATCCCGGCGCCCTGGGCCCCGCCATCTGAGACGAGGGGCCGGCTACTGGCTGTAGTTGGATGACATCCGCATCGTCTCGGCGATGTGGACGTTGACCAGGGCGGGCAGCCCCGAGACCCGGGCCCGTTCCAGGGCGGGTCGGATCTGGGCGGGATCGTCGACGAACTCCCCATACCCGCCGAGCCCCCGCACCATCTCGTGATAGGGACGGATCCCGAGGTCGGTGGCGACGAGACGGTCCGGATAGGCCATGCGATGGAAGGTCTTGATGTTGGACCACACCCCGTCATTGCCGACGACACCGATGATCGGCAGGCCCAGCCTGACCATGGTGTCGTACTCGATCCCGTTGAATCCGAACCCACCGTCGCCGTAGACGATCCCCACCATCTTGTCGGGGAAGACGGTCTTGGCGGCGATGGCATAGGGAGCGCCGGTGCCCAGCGTCCCGAACGGCCCGGGATCGAGCACTTGCCCCGGGGTCGAGGTCCGCAGCCAGCGAGCGGTCGTGGAGACGATGTCGCCGCCATCGACGGAGATGATCGAGTCGGTCCCGAAGAACTCGGAGACCTCGCGGGCGAACCGATGTGGCGTCACCGGCGACGAGTCGTCCGCCGCCTCCCCGAACAGCTCCTCGCTCTTGGCCGCTTCGGCGTCCATGATCTCCTTGGTCCAAACCGGCGTGTCCACCCGCCTGATCTCGTCGGCCCCATCCACCAACTGGGTGACCACGGTCATCGGGTCGGCGGTGACGCCGATGTGGGCCGGCCGGTTCCATCCGATCTTGGCGGCGTCGGCATCCACTTGGATCACCGTCGCCCCGGCGTCGATCTTCTCGCCATACGAGGTGCGGAAGTCCCAATCGACACCCAGGGCGAGGACCACCTCGGCCTCGGCCATCGCCCGGGACCGCAGATGGTTGCCGAGGAGGCGATGTCCGTGGGGCAACGAGCCGCGGGCTCGGCTGTTGACGAAGGTGGGGGCGTTGAGGATCTCGGCGAGGTCGGCGAGACGGTTGGGCTCGCCGGCGCGAGCCCCGGCACCGGCGAAGATCATGATCCGGTCCGCCCCGGACAGGGCCGAGCGAATGGCCGACAGCGTCGCCTCGTCGGCCCCGAAGCCGGCCGATTGCCGGTAAGCGGCGGGCATGCGGACCGCGCTCTCCTCGACCATGTCGAACTGGACGTCGAGCGGGATGTCGAGGAACACCGGGCCGCCCCTGCCGGCGAAGGCATGACGGGCCGCGGTCGCCACGTAGTCGGGGAGACGGTCGACCTGCCACGCCGTCGCCGCCCAACGAGAGATCGGCTGCAGGAGCGAGATGTGATCCATCTCCTGGAGACCGCCTTTGAGCTCCTGGCGGATGAGATGACGTCCCCCGATCACGAGCATCGGGGTTCCGGCGTAGTAGGCGGTGGCGACTGCGGTGACCGTGTCGGTGACACCCGGCCCGGCGGTGACCGCCGCCACACCGAGGCGCCCGGTGAGACGGGTGTAGGCCTCGGCGGCGTGCGCCGCCGTCTGCTCGTGGCGCACGTCGACGATGCGGATGCCCTCCTGCAGACAGCCGTCGAGGATGGGGACGATGTGACCGCCGGTCAGGGTGAACACGGTGTCCACGCCCTCGTTGGCAAGAGCCCGGGCGATCAGCTGGCCACCGTGGATCTTCGCCATGAGCCAAACCTATTGGAGGATGGCGTCCAAGCCCAAGTGGACCCCACCCGGGAGATCGCCCACCCGACGCACCGCGAGCAGGGCACCGGAGGCGAAGGACTCATAGCTGGTGGAGAGATGCTCGATGGAGAGCACCTCACCGGGGTTGGACAGGGCCACTTCCTGCTGGGCGATCAGCCCGGGGAGGCGGAGTGCATGCACCCTCACCCCGGCCACGCCTGCCCCCCTCGCCCCCGGGACCAGCTCCTCGGAGCCCTCGGCCGAGCGGCCCCCGGCGTCGCCGACCCCCATCGCCGTTGCCAGTGAGGTCCCGCTGGGGGCGTCGGGCTTGGTGGCGTGATGACGCTCCACGATCTCGACCGCCTCGAAATGGGAAGCGGCCTCACGGGCGAACCGCATCATCAGCACGGCACCGACGGAGAAGTTGGGCACGACGAGACACGGGCTGTCGGCACCCCACACCGACCGGAGCAGATCGAGACGGTCCGGGGTGAAGCCCGAGGTGCCCACGACGACGGCCGCTCCCGAGACCCGCCATGCCTCCAGGTTGTCGAAGACCACGTCGGGCTGCGCCGTCTCCACGACCACATCGGCTTCGACTTCCGAGGGGTCGCCGGTGACGGTGACGCCCCGCATCTCCTCACCGACGCGGTTTGGGTTGTAGAGCGCCGCCAGCTGCAGATCCCCGGCATCGGCGATCCCGCTGATGATCGGCCCGGCCAGCTTCCCACCGGCGCCGGAGACGGCGACCCGGATCATTTGGCGGCCAGCGCCTCCGTCAACGACTCCTCGAACACCTGAAGCGTGGTGGCCACGTCGTCGTCGGAGTGGGCTGCACAGACGAACCATGGCTCCAGGGCGTCCGGGCAGGGCATCACGCCCTTGCGGATCATGCGGAAGCAGATGTCCTCGTAGAGGTGCTCGTCGTGACCGGCGGAGTCGCGGAACTCCCTGGGCTCACCTTCGCCGATGTAGACCGAGAACATGGCGGGATGACCGGTGACTGAGGAGTCGACACCCTTGTCGGAAAGGATCCCGCCCAGACCTTCCATCAGCGCGGTCCCCACCTTCTCCACCCGTGCCAGCGGCTCTCCGGTCCTCAACTGGTCCAAGGTGGCGCTGGCGGCGGCGGCCGCCACCCCGTTTCCGGAGTAGGTCCCGGCCTGGGTGATCCCACCCTTGGCCCAGCCATCGGCAACGTCTCCTCGGGTGGCGATGGCCGCCACCGCGAACCCGTTGCCCAGCGCCTTGGCATAGGTGCCGATGTCCGGTGTGACCCCGAAGTACTCGTGTGCCCCACCCAGCGCGATCCGGAAGCCGGTCTTGACCTCGTCGAATATGAGGAGCGCCCCGTACTCGTCGCATAGAGCCCGCAGGCCCTCGAGGAACCCGTCCACCGGCATGAGCCCGAAGGCATTGCCCAGGGTCGGCTCGACGATGACCGCGGCGATGCGATGGCCATCGACGGTGAATGCCCGCCGAGCCAGGTCGAGGTCGTTGAAGGGGATGGTCCGGATGTAGGTGCGGATCGTGTCGGGTATCCCGGAGCTGGACTGGACCGGAATCGGGTCGAGACGCGACCCCAGTGCGGACGTGGCGACTCCGGCGGTGGAGAACATCACGTAGTCGTGGACCCCGTGATACTGGCCTTCGAACTTGACCACGACGTCACGCCCGGTGTAGCCGCGGGCGAGCCGGATGGCGTGCATCGTCGCCTCGGTGCCCGTGTTGGTGAATCGCATCCGATCCGCCCAGGCCAGGGTGTCGATCACCTTGCCGGCCGCCTCGACCTCACGACGCTGGGTGGCGGCGAAGCTGGTGCCGGCTGCGGCCGCCTCGGCCACAGCCGCTGCCACCGAGGGCTCGCCGTGGCCGAGGATGATCGGCCCGAAGCCGCACTGGTAGTCGATGTAGCGCTTCCCGTCCATGTCGAAGACGTATCCGCCCTCACCGTGATCGATGACCAGGGTGTCCTCGTCACCCCAGTAGCGAAACTGGCTGGATACCCCGTTGACCAGGGCCGACGATGCCCTGGAGAACCACTCCGCTGTCTTGTCACCTTGCAGGCCCATGTCTCTCCTCGACGGTGCGGTGGAGACTACAACCCCCATGTACGGGGGTCGTCCGGGGACATCGGCGTCGGCTACCTTTGCCTCCATGGCTGAAGACCTGAGACTGTTCATCGCCGGTGAATGGACCGAAGGCACCGGTGAGGGCCATTACGAGGTCAAGTCGCCCGTCACCGGGGAGCACATCTACAACGTCCCGATCGCATCTCAGGCCGACATCGACCGCGCCGTCGCCGCGGGTCATGGGGCCACCGAGGAGATGCGGCGATGGACCGCATTCGAGAGAGCCGAGCTCTGCCTCCGCGTCTACGAGCTGTGGCAGGAGCGGATCGAGGACGTGGCGCGCATCCTCACGTTGGAGCAGGGCAAGCCCTTCGCGGCCGAGTCGATCGACGACATCGCCGAGTCGGCCGACTACTTCCACATCGCCGCCGAGGACGTCAAGCGTCTCGCCGGCGAGGTCATCCCCACCACCGAGCGAAACCGGAGGATGTTCACGGTCCATCGCCCGGTCGGTGTGTGGGCAGCGATCACCCCATGGAACTTCCCGGTGATGATCCCCATGGAGTACGTGGGGCCTGGTCTGGCGACGGGAAATGCCCTAATCGTCAAGCCCCCGGAATTCACCAGTTGGGCACTCCTCGAGATCGCCAAGGTGTTCGAGGAGGCGGGTGTGCCCAAGGGGGCCATCTCGGTCATCCCGGGTGACGGGGCGATCGGCGAGGCCCTCGTCACCCACGACGGCATCGACGCGATCGGGTTCACGGGGTCTTCGGCGACCGGGCGGCGCATCGTCTCATCGATGGGCCTGAAGCGATCGATCATGGAGATGTCGGGCAACGGGCCCACGATCGTGACCACCGACGCCGACATCGGGAAGGCGGCCGAGGCCTCGGTGTATGGGGCGTACTACAACGCCGGCCAGGTCTGTGTGGCCACGGAGAGGCTGATCGTCCTCGACGAAGTCCACGACGAGTTCGTCGAGGCAGCGTTGAAGGCGGCAGAGGAGGTGCGGCTCGGCGACCCATTCGACGACGGCACCAACATGGGGCCGCTCAACAACGAGCCGACGGCGGCCAAGATGGATCGCCACATGGCAGACGCCGTGGAGCGAGGGGCCGAGATCCTCATGGGTGGCAAGCGGGCCGGCGGTCACCCGACCGACCTCTACTACGAGTTCACCGTGCTCGATCGGGTCCCGGAGGATTCCAAGGTCAGCCAGGAGGAGTCGTTCGGGCCGGTGCTCCCCATACTGTCGGCGCGGGACGACGAGGATGCCGTGGCCGTGGCCAACCGCACCCGTCTCGGACTGCAGGCCGCGGTCTTCACAAACGACCTCTCGAAGGCCTTCTACTACGCAGACCGGCTCCGCTCGGGCACGGTGATCGTCAACGACTCCACCGACACCTGGGAGACCTTCCAGCCCTTCGGCGGAGCGGCGGGAACGGACACCGGCTGGGGGCGGCAGCGGATCGCCGAGTTCACCGACCTGCAGACGATCGTGTTCAGTCTGCGGGAGGAATGAGCGCCTCGCCGGGGGCGACGCCGACGGTCCTGCTCACCCGGTCGGCACCGAGGCCCATCCGGCGAACGCCCCAGATGAACGGGGCCTGGATCGCGTAGAGGACGCCCGACACGATGTATCCCATCCCCAGGGAGTAGACGTCGGCGACCCGGCCCAGCGCGGGCTGAGCCACCACCCCGCCGGCGCTCCCCATCAGCGAGGCAAACGACAAGACGGTGGCTCGCTGCTGGGAGGGTATGAGGTCGTTGAGGAAAGCCTGGTGGACAGGAGTGGCGACTGCCGAGCCAAGTGCGGTCACGGCAAGCAGGGCGATGGCGACCCAGAAGCCGACCGGGATCGCCAGCATCTCGGCGAGCCCTACCCCGACCAGGGCCACGGCCGAGATGCCGATCTGGGTGAGGATCACACCGGTGCGGCTGTCGAAGCGCCCTCTCACGAATCTGACCGACGCCCCGCCGATCATCTGGGAGACCGCGAAGACGGCGGCGGCGATGCCGGACAGATACACCGCGTCGGGATCGCCGAACAGCTCGAGGAGATAGGGCTGGAAGGCGTAGAAGACCCAGATGCCCACCCCCAGTGAGAAGGGGGCGGCCAGCATCAGCAGCCGCACCGGCGGGTTGCCGAGGCCGTGGCGGATCGACGCCCGCAGGATGGTCTTCACCTGAGCCCACACCGATGTCCCGCGTTGGGGCTCGTAGCCGATGTCGTGCATGGCGATGAATGCGGTGACGACCACCGCCAGAAGCAGTGCCGAACGTGCCAGATAGGGAAGCGAGAAGTCGACCTGGGCGAGGAACCCTCCACCAATCGTCCCGGCCAGGGTGGCGGACCCGGTCGCCACCTGTCCCTTGCCGAAGACCGATTCGACGTTGCCCTCGAACCCGGTCGCCTCGAGAGCGTCCACCAGCCAGGCCTCGGTGGCCCCTGAGAAGAAGGTGAATCCCAGCCCGATGAGAGCCGACGAGATGATCCACCAGCCGATGCCGGCCTCGACGTACCACAGCCCCAGGTACGCCATGGTGGTCACCAGCAGGGTGGCCGCCCCGAGGAGGAACGAGACACGGCGCCCGGCAGCGTCGGCGACGACACCGGTGGGGACCTCGAACAGGACCATTCCGGCGGTGAAGGCGGCGTTGGCCACGAACGCCTCGGTGAGCGTGAGACCGGCGTCGAGGAGGAACAGGGTGTTGACGCCCCAGATCAGCGAGGCCGCCAGGGTCTGTAGGAGGACCAGGGTCAGATAGGTGCGCTCTACTCGCTGCGCGGTCATGGCTTCGGTGGCACTCAAGGGCAATTAGCGTACCGACCCGATGTACGTCCCTTACGAACAGCGGAAGTCGGAGATCCCGTTCGCTTCTGCGGAGTACATCTCCTTCGCCTCACGCAACTCCTTCCTCGGCTGCCCGGCGGTGACGATGGACGACCTGGGTGACGGGGACATCGTCATCCTCGGAGCCCCGTTCGACTGGGGCACCACCTATCGGCCGGGAGCCCGATTCGGCCCGGCGGCGATACGCAACGCCGACTACGGGGCCATGGACGGCTATCGCCCCCACCTCCCCACCGGCCTCGACCCCTTCGAGGTGCTGGGTGTGGTCGACATCGGAGACGTCTACGTCCAGCCGGGGAATCTCGAGCTCTCCATCGACCGGATCGCCGACGTGGTCACCGACGTCGCCCGCGCCGGGAAGGTGCCCATCATCCTGGGGGGCGATCACACCATCACCTGGCCGGACGCCCTCGGAGTCGCCCGGGTCCACGGATTCGGCGAGATCGCGCTGATTCACTTCGACGCCCACGCCGACACCGGCTTCACCCAGAACGGCGGGCTCATCGGCCACGGCACCCCGATGCGGCGGCTGATCGAGTCGGGGGCGGTCCCCGGGCATCGTTTCGTGCAGATCGGCCTTCGTGGCTATTGGCCGGAGCCCGAGATCATGGAATGGATGCGGGAGCAGAAGATGCGCTCCTACCTGATGAACGAGATCGTCGAACGTGGGCTGGACACCGTGGTCGACGAGGCCGTCGAGTACTCGATCGCAGGAGGGGCGAAAGGGGTGTTCATCTCGGTGGACATCGACGTCGTCGACCCGGGTCTGGCCCCCGGCACCGGCACACCTGAGCCGGGCGGACTCAACTCCCGTGAGATACTGGACACGGTGCGGCGGCTCGCCAAGCACCTGGTGGTCCTGGGAGCCGATGTCGTCGAGGTGTCACCTCCATACGACGGCCCCGGGGAACAGACCGCCTATCTGGCCAACCGGGTGGTCCTCGAGATCCTCAACGGGATGGCGGAGCGGAAGACGGGAGCCTGATCAGGGCGCCGATCCCAGGCGGGGCAGTCGAGCGCGTACCTTGCGCCACGACCTCCGCACCGCCCGCCACAGCCAGATGGTGAGTGCGGTCGCCGCAACGACCAGGACGGCGACCACGATCGCGGTGACCACCGGGTAGGTCACCGCCAGGGCGACGAGAAGAGCCACCCCGGCATCCTCGACGAGGGACACCGCGATGTTGCTCACCGGCTCCGGGGAGGCGTTGACCACCAGCCGGGTGCTCGCCTTGGCGGAATGGGAGTCGAGGGCAAGCGCCCCGGAGACGACCCCTCCGACCGCGGCCCCGATGGTCTCCGAGTCCCCGGCGATCACGGCACCGATGGCAGCCGCCCCCAGCGGGCGGATGAAGGTGTGTATCGCATCCCAGAGGCTGTCGAGATACGGGACCTTGTCCGCGACGAACTCCACGACATAGAGCACTCCGGCAACGATCATCACGTCGAGACGGGTGAGGACCTCGGGGACGTCCGCCCAACCGGCCCGCCCGGCAGCCCCGAGCATGAGGGTCACCAGGTAGAGGTTGATCCCGGATGCCCATCCCGTGCCTCCGATCAGCCCGATGGTCTCGATCATGACATGTTCTCCCAGACGATCAATGCGGCCCATCCGTCATCGGCTTCGTCCTCGATGTACCCCTCCAGCATGCCCCTCACCTCGAAGCCGTGGGACATCTGAAAGCTGAGGGTGGGATCGGTGAGCTCGCCTGCGACCACCCGATCGACGTATTCCCCGGCGGTCATCTCGCCCTTGTGATGGAGATAGCCGGGCAGCGAGGCCCCGGCGATGATGCCGCGTTTCCCGGCACGACGGACCAGCCCCTTGCGCGCCTCGTAGAGCATGCCTCCGATGCCACGCCCTCTGAAGTCGGGGTGAACGCTGATGTCGGTGCCGTAGTACCACTGCCCGCCGGGATCGTGATTGCCGCATTGGTGCTCGCCGGTGATCTCGGCGATGGTGTGCTGCGGGTGGTCGAAGTCGAAGTCGAGGTAGATGCCCGCACCCTGGCCCACGGGCCGTCCGTCGAACATCGCCACGAAATAGCCCTCCGGGAACACCCTGGCATACGTCCGGATGTCGTCGGCGCTGAGCAGATCGGCGGGATTGGCCATCGGGAACGAAGCCAGTTCGATCGCCTCCAATTCCTCCGCCATCGCGGCGTCGAGGTTGACGATGTCGATGCTCAGAGTCGGAAGGTCTCCCAAGGGTGATCCCCGGGGACACCCCACACGGCCCTCATCGTCAGGCTGCCGGGCTCCATGATCACCGCCCCACAGGTGGCGACCTCGTGGGGCTGGCTCGCCCGTCTCGAGATCGCCGGGTTGGCGAAGAACGACTCCAGGTCGTGAGCCGACTCGTCGCCGATGCGATGCCGGTCGAGACTGCTCTGCACCCACTCCGGGCGTCTCGTCCCCTCCTCGGCCCGGGTGTCCTCGAAGAGGCAATGGTTGGCATGGACCAGCGGGCGACCCTCGGTGCGGGTGACCCGCTTCGAACGCGGCATCGCCTCGATCGTGGCGCCCTCCCCGTCCGGCCCCATCACGAAGAAGTTGTGGCCACCGGCGAGGTCGGCGTCGAGCACCACCTTGACGGCATCGTCGACATCCGTCTGCTCCAAGACCTTGCGAACCACGAACGGCCAGGTGACTCCGGCTTTGCCCATCGAGGTGAGGTTGTTGATGCCCACCGCGATCCCGGCCTCGTTCATTCCGATCTGGCCGAGGCATCCGGCGGTGGTCTGCACGAAGACATCGGGGCCGATCAGAGGGTCGAGCTTGAGCATGACGACGAATTCGCCGGCGGATGCGTGCATGTCCCAGGTCTGGGCCAGATAGCCGCGTTCGGGGTTGATGATGCCGGTGCAGTTGTGCTCGTCGGGGGCAGTGCCTGCCCTCACCCGGACCAGGTCGACCAGATCGGTGAAGCCACCGACGACGACCGCCTCCGCGGGTGTGATCCCGGCGGCTCCCGCCATGGCGGTCATCTCGGCGTACAGGCTCTCCGAGAACTGCTCGTGGTGGCGCAAGGTCTCCTCGGCACAGTCGAGGATGAGGTCGCGATCGACTCTTCCCCCGCTCCATTCCTCTTGGGCGGTGAGACCGATGCGGTCCTCGGTGTACTTGCGGATCATCGCCGCACATGCCGAACCGTGCCCCCGACCCAGGTCGGTCGAGTCACCGAACACCTCGAGGACGCGCAGCTGGCCGCCGTGCATGCCTACACGCTACATGGGCGGGGCTAGCTCTTCGCCTCCGCCAGGTAGTCGGTGAACTTGATCTCGAAGTCGCCCGTGTCCTGGATGATCTCGAGGTTCTCGGCGGTGAAGGTGTCCGCGTAGAAGTCGACCACCTCCTGTTCGACGAGACCCGCGTCGATCGCCGCCTGATTGGGCGAGCCGTAGTAGTTCCAGTTGGTGAGGGCGGCCCCGTTCTCCGCGTCGAGGAGATAGTTCATGAACGTGAAGGCGGTGCATGGGCTGGCTGCCGTGGTCGGGACCGCCATGTTGTCGATCCAGAAGGTGGCACCCTCCTCGGGCAGGATGTACTGGAACTGATCCGGGTTCTCCGCCTCCCCGATGGCAACGATCATGTTCCCCGAGTAGCCGTGGGAGACGGCGACTTCCTCATTGACCAGCGCCTCGTCGTACTGGTCGCTGTCGAAGGTGGCGATGCCGTCCCGGGCAGCCACGATCACATCCCGGGCCTCGGCGAGATGCGCCTCGTCGGTGTCGTTCAGCGAGTAGCCCAGGTATTTGAGCGCAGCTCCCATCGCCTCGCGCGGATCGTTGAGCACCGACACGCCACCCGGGAAGTTGGCGGTCACCTCCGGATCGAACACCAGACCCCAGCTCGGGGTGAAGTCCTCGCCGACCATCTCCAGGTTGACGCCGAGCCCGGTGGTGCCGAACTGATACGCGGCCGAGTACTCCGGTCCCGGGTCGTAGGGCAACTCTGTGAACCGGGGGGAGAGGTTGCCCAGGTTGGGCACTGCCTCGTCGTTGAGCTCATGCAGCAGGCCCTCTTCGATCATGATGCCCACCATGTAGTCGGAAGGGACGATCAGGTCGTACACCGCCCCCGCCTGGAGCTGGGCCAGCATCGCCTCGTTGGACTCGTAGAAGTCCTCGGTCACGTCCACTCCGTACTCGCTCTCGAAGGAGGTGATCAGCTCGGGGTCGATGTACTCGGACCAGTTGTAGAAGTTCAGGTCGCCGTCCACCTCGTCGAGGGCACAGGCGGCGGCGTCGGCACCACCCTCCCCTCCTCCTCCACCACAACCGGCGATGACCAAGACGACCGAGAGTGCGGTGATCAGCTTCCTGGGACGTGTCATGTCAGTTCCTCCATGAGATCAGATGGCCTTTTCGAACATAGCTGCCGGGTCGGCCGGCTCGTCGGAAGAATGACCCGACCGGTCACGCTGCAGACCCAACGATATGCCGACGAGGACCATCGAGGCGGCCAGCATGACCACGCTGACTGCGTTGATCAGCGGGGTGACGCCGCGTCGAACCAACCCGAACACGTAGACCGGCAGTGTGGTGGAGCCGGCTCCGGACACGAATTGTGTCACCACGACGTCGTCGAGGGACAGGGTCAGGGCGAGCAGGGCACCCCCGGCCACCCCGGGCAGGATCAGTGGCAGGGTCACCCGTCGGAAGGTCTCCCAACGGCCGGCGTAGAGATCGGCCGCCGCCTCCTCCAGCGAGTTGTCGAACTGCGCGATCCGGGCGCGCACCACCACGGCCACGAAGGAGATGTTGAAGGCGATGTGGGCGAGGATGATCGTGTGCAGCCCCGAGGTGATGCTGATCCCGGTCAACCCCTCCAGGATGCCGAAGGCCTGGAAGAAGAAGATGAGCAGCATCACAGCCATGGTCACGTCGGGGATGATGATCGGCAGGTAGGCGAGCCCGTCGAGCGCCCCCCGTCCCCGGTATCGATAGCGCTCCAGTGAGATCGCCAGCATGGTTCCGATCACGGTGCTCACGGCCGTGGAGGCCAGGGCGACGACGAGTGAGTTGCGCAACGCCGACATGACCGCGGCGTCCTGGAACATCTCCTGATACCAGCGGAACGAGGCCCCGGTCCAGATCCCCACGTTCCTGTTCTCGTTGAAGGAGAAGACGATCAGCAGGGCGATGGGGGCGTAGAGGAACACGAAGACGACCCAGGCGTTGACTCCGAGGAGCCGCCCCACCTTGCCGTTGGCGTGCTCGTTCACAGCGTCTTCGCTCCGGCCCGGAAGTAGAAGATGGTGGCGAGGAGCATCACGAACATCACGCCGAAGGAGAGTGCCGACCCGAACGGCCAGTTGCGGGCGGCGAGGAACTGGCTGACGATGTAGTCACCCATGAGCACGGTGTTCGCCCCGCCGAGGATCGCTGGTGTGACGTAGGCGCCGAGGGTCGGGATGAACACGAGGATCGATCCCGCCACCACCCCGGGCATGGAGAGGGGGAACGTCACCTTGCGAAAGGCGGTCCACCCGTTGGCGTACAGGTCGCGGGCCCCCTCGACCAGACGCCAGTCGAGCCGCTCGATGGCGGCGTAGAGCGGCAGGACCATGAACGGGAGGAAGCCGTAGACCAGGCCGATGAGGACCGCGGTGCTCGTGAAGAGGACCCGGACCTCCCCCCCGCCGAACAACTGGCTGATCTGGGACACCAGGCCGTCTGAGCCGAGGAGCACCCGCCAGGCGTAGGTGCGGACCAGGAAGTTCGACCAGAAGGGGATCATCACCAGGATCAGGAGCACGTTGCGCAGCCGGGGCGCCCGGGTGGCGATGTAGTAGGCGAACGGGTAGCCGACCAGGAGACAGACCAGCGTCGTGACCACGGCGAGCAGGAACGAGCGGAAGAAGATCTCGATGACCAGCGGGGAGAAGAGACGCTCGTAGGACTCGAGGTTCCACCCGCGGAGCACGGTGCGCCCGGTGGCCGACCGGCTGGCGAACGAGTAGACGAAGACCAAGACCAGGGGGATGGCGAACAAGAGGACCAGATAGACGTAGGCGGGCAGCCCGATGAGAAATCCCCTCCTCGACTCCGCCTTCCGCGCCGCCTCCTCCAGCTCGGGTGTGACCGGAGCGACTTCCTCCGCCCCGGCGTCCGGCTTTGCCGTGATCGTCATCAGTCGCCGACCAGGTTGGCCGCCCCGACACTCCAGCTGACGACCACCTCGTCGCCCACCTCGTGGGTGCCGATGTCGGGCCGGTTCTCCTCCTTGACCTCGATGGTGTCTGTGAGGCCGGCATCGACGTCGTAGAAGTAGACGTCCCCGTAGTAGGTGCGTCTGGTGATCCGGGCCCGGAGCTGGTTGCGGCCGTCGGGCGGGCTCTCCCCGCTGCGATGGAGAGCGAGACGCTCGGGTCGCAGCGCCAGTGTGATCGGCCCGGTCGACGGGTGGCCATCGGCGATCCCGACCTCGACCCCGTTGCCGAGGCGGGCGCGACGAGCACCGGTGACCTCGGCGTCGATCAGGTTGATGTCCCCGATGAAGTCGGCGACGAAGCGGGAACGGGGCTTCTCGTAGATCTCGTGGGAATCCCCCACCTGCAACAGCTTGCCCTCGCTCATGACGCCGATCCGGTCGGACATGGTCAGGGCTTCCTCCTGGTCATGGGTCACGTAGACGAACGTGATCCCCACCCGGCTCTGCAGGTCCTTCAACTCGTACTGCATGTTCTGACGCAGCTTGAGGTCGAGAGCCCCGAGGGGCTCGTCGAGCAGGAGGACCTCGGGCTCGTTGACGAGGGCGCGGGCCAGGGCGACCCTCTGCTGCATGCCCCCGGAGAGCTGGCTGGGCTTCGCCTCTGCCCGCCGCGTCAGCTGGACCTGGTCGAGGACCCGGCGCACCCTGGTCTCGATCTCGGGTCTGGGGACCTTTCGCATCTCGAGACCGAATGCCACGTTGTCGAACACCGTCATGTGGGGAAACAGTGCGTAGGACTGGAAAACCGTGTTGACCGGGCGCTCGTTGGGGGGCTTGAGCCCCATCTCGGCGCCGTGGATGCGGACGCTGCCCTCGGTGGGGTACTCGAACCCGGCGATCATTCGCAGGGTCGTGGTCTTTCCACAGCCGGAGGGGCCGAGCAGGGAGAAGAACTCACCGTCCTGGATCTCGAGGTCGAGAGAGTCCACGGCGACGACGTCGTCGCCAAATCGCTTGCTGACCTCGACCAGCTCGACGGCCGGGTCAGCCATCAGTTCTCCTCGTGGACAATCCTGCCTCCCGCGATAGTGACGAGCACCCTCGTGTCCCGGAACGGGCCCTCGATCAGCGGATCCCGGTCGAGAACCACGAGGTCGGCGAGCTTACCCACGGCCAGTGAGCCGACGTCGCCCTCCGCGTTGTTGACGTAGGCGGATCCGGCGGTGAAGGCGGTCAGGGCATCGTCTCCGCTGAGCGCCTCCCCGGCCAACAGGGGCTCCTCCCCGTCCTCGAAGACCCGATTGACGGCGACATGGATCTCCTGCAGCACGTTGCAGGTCGACACGCCCCAATCGCTTCCCATGGCCAGCCGTGCGCCGGCGGCGAGCAACGAGGCGAAAGGGTACTGCCAGCTGCTCCGCTCCGCCCCCAGGAATGGCTGGGTGAGATCGGTCTGGTACCCGTCGTTGTTCGCCCACAGCGGCTGGGCGTTTGCCACCACCTCGAGCCGGGCGAATCGCGGGATGTCGTCGGGACGAACTACCTGGATGTGGGCGATGTGATGCCGGTTGCCCCGGTCACCGTTGCGGTCGCGGGCCGCTTCCACCGCGTCGAGGGCGTTGTGCACCGCCCTGTCGCCGATGGCGTGGAAATGGCATTGGAAGTCGTGGTCGTCCAGGAAGGACACGATCTGGGAGAGCTCCTCGGGATCGATGAAGTCGATGCCGCTGTTGGCGCTCGGACTCCCCGAGGCATCGAGGTAGGGATCCGTCATGGCCGCGGTGAAGTTCTCGACGACCCCGTCGAGCATGAGCTTGACGGACGTGGGGGCGAAGCCCGGAGCCGACTGCTCGCGACGACCGACGAGCTCGTGGATCTGCTCCAGCCCGCGATGCCGGTCCCACCACATGGCGCCGACCACCCGGCCGACCAACCGTCCTTCCCCGGCCAACCGGAGGTATGCGGCGTGCACCTTCTCGTCGACGATCGCGTCCTGCCACCCGGTCACCCCGTATCGCAACAGCTCCTCCTGGCCTCGGATCAGCCCTGCGGTCAGGTCGTCGACCGTGTCCTCGGGGGCATGACGCTCCACCAGCCTGATCGCCCCCTCGTGAAGCGTGCCCTGGGGCGAGCCGTCCTCGAGACGTTCGATCCGCCCGTCGACCGGGTCGGGTGTCCCGGGGCCGATCCCGGCCGCCTCGAGTGCCCGCGAGTTGGCCCAGGCCCCATGACCGTCGGTGTTGGTGAACAGGGCGGGCCGATCGGCCACCACGGCGTCGAGCGCCGTCCTCGAGGGACACCCTCGTGGGAACCACGACTGCAGCCACCCGGAGCCGATGATCCATGGCAGCTCGGGATGATCGGCTGCGTACCCGGCGATCCGCTCCAGCGCCGATTCGGCGTCGTCGCAGTCGTCGAAGTGGCACCGCAGCTTGTCGAGCCCGCTGCTGGCCGGGTGGACATGGGCATCGATGAACCCCGGGGTGGCCAGGGCGCCCTTCAGGTCGATGACCTCCGTGCCCGGGCCGATCGATGCCTCGGCTTCGGCGTCCAGGGCCGTGATCCGGTCACCGCTGGTGGCGACGGCGGTAACGAAGGGACGCGCCGGATCGGCGGTGAAGACACGGCCGCCACGCAGAACCAGGTCTGGCACGATGGCGGGAGTATCGCTGGGTGGTGTCGGTCGTGCATCGACGAACCTCAGCGGTACGCCATTGCACAACGACGCGACCCCTGCCGTCCCCGGCGCGCACTCTCGGGGCCACAACTAGCCTCACGGCCATGGGATCTCTATGGCACCCCTTCGCCGACATGTCCAAGGTGCAACATGCCCCATTCGTCATCGACCGGGGCGAGGGCATCTACGTCTACGACGAGGAGGGGAAGCGTTATCTCGACGCAGCCGCCTCGCTCTGGTACATGAACGTCGGTTACGGGAGAGAAGAGATCATCGAGGCGATGGCCGCCCAGGCTCGCAAGCTCCCCGCGTTCCACACCTTCATCGACTACGGCACCCGGCCGGCGTTGGAGCTCGCGGACCGGATCGCCGCGGTGTCACCCGACCCGGCCTCCAAGGTCTTCTTCGGATCGGGCGGCTCCGATGCCGTGGACACGGCCGCCAAGCTGGCTCGGCGTTACTTCAACGCCATCGGGCAGCCGGAGCGAACCGTCTTCATCGCCCGGGAGTGGGCGTATCACGGCATGCACTCCTATGGCACCACCCTCGGTGGCATGGAGCCCAACCGGCTCGGCTACGGCGGCGACCTGATCGCCGATGTGGTCCTCGTGCCCCATGACGATGCGGAGGCGGTGGAGAAGGCCGTCGACCATGCCGGCGCGGAGCGGGTGGCGGGCATCTTCGTCGAGGCGGTGATCGGCGCCGGTGGCATCCGTCCAGTCCCGCACGAGTATCTGACCAGGGTGCGGGAGACGATCCGCCAGGCAGGAGGCCTCTACGTCTCCGATGAGGTGATCACCGGGTTCGGGAGGGTGGGCGACTGGTTCGCCGCCGGCAAGTTCGGGCTGGAGCCCGACCTGATGACCTTCGCCAAGGGAGTCACCTGCGGATACGCCCCACTGGGCGGTGTGGTCGCCGCGTCCCACATCGCCGAGCCCTTCTTCTCGACGCCGGGGTTGATCTTCCGTCACGGATACACGTACTCGGGCCACAGCGTCGCCTGTGTCGCCGGCCTGGCGGTGATGGACATCATCGAGCGGGAAGGCCTCATCGAGCGCGCCGCAGCGCTGGAGGGCGAGATCTACGACACCCTCGCCCCGCTGGAGACACTCGACGTGGTCTCCAGCGTCCGTCGCGGGGTGGGCGCCCTCGCCGCCATCCAGCTCGAGCTGGGCGACGACGAGACGCTGCCGGCGCGCGCCGCTGCCGCCTGCCGGGAGGCCGGGGTGCTGACCCGGGCGGTGGGAGGCGGCGGGCTCCAGGTGTCCCCACCCTTGACCATGACCGCGGAACAGGTCTCGGAGATGGCTCAGCTGTTCGAGGAGGGGCTTTCCCGCCTGTGAACCAATCCCCGTTCTGGGTGGACGACTTCCCGCGCCCGGAAGGGATCACGTCCGAGCTTCCGGCCGAGACCGACTACCTGGTCGTCGGCTCGGGCCTCACCGGTCTGAACGCGGCACTCCGTCTCGCCGGAGCGGGCAACTCCGTCGCCGTCGTCGACACCGGGGAGATCGCCGGGGGGGCCTCGAGCATCAACGGGGGCATGGTTTCACCCGACGTCAAGGCGGGGGTGGACACCGTGTACTCCATCTACGGGCCCCAGATCGGCCACGAGATGTGGGCCTCGACGGTGCGCTCCGTCGATCTGGTGCGCGAGATCGCCACCCGGCCCGGGATCGACGCCCTGGTCCACGATGCGGGCATGCTCGCCCTGGGAAGAGGGGCGAAGCGGCTCCGGGCCTTCGACCGTCAGGTCGCCTGGTATCGGGAGAAGTTCGGTGTCGAGTGGGAGGTCGTCGACGCCCGCGACATCTCCAAGTACGTCGGGGGCGAGGCGTTCAACGTCGGCCTCTACGAGCCGGAGGGCTTTGGGGTGCATCCGGCCCGCCTCGTCTTCGGGCTGGCGCGGGAGGCGAGTCGCGCCGGGGTGAGCCTCACCCCGCATTGCGAGGCGACCTCGGTGCGGCGAAACGGCACCGGGTTCGAGGTCGAGACATCCTCGGGCCGAGTACGCGCCGGCAACGTGATCCTCGCCACCAACGGCTACACGACGAGGAGTCCGTCACGTCGCCTCGCCCGTCTCGTCGTGCCGGTCGGCTCCTACATAATCGTGACCGAGCCGCTGGGCCCGGATCTCGCCTCCCGGATCTTCCCGGCCGAGGTGATGTCATACACCAAGCGGCGGCTCCTCCACTACATGCGTCGTACCCACGACGACCGCATCCTCCTCGGTGGGAGGAGGAGCCTGCACACCGATCTCGACCTCGCCGACTCGGCGGCCGACCTACGCGAAGCCCTGGTCTCCTATTGGCCCGAGCTCGCCGAGGTGGAGATAACCCATGTGTGGGGGGGAAAGCTGGCCGTCCCCTTCGACCTGACCCCTCACATCGGCCAGATCGACGGGGTCTGGTACGCCCTGGGCTATGCCGGCCATGGTGTCGGGCTCTCCTGCCAGCTCGGACACGAGCTCGCCGGGATGCTCCTGGGTGAGGACCCGCCCAGCGTGTACAGCCGGATCGAGCACAACGGGCGCTTCTACTACAACGGCACCAGGCCGTGGTTCCTCACGCCAGCTTCGCAGCTCTACCGCACCCTGGACCGGCTGGGGGTCTGAGCCGTTCCCGCCGTGGTGCGGTCCCTCACGACCCGGATCGCAACATAGATGGAGACGGCGATCACCGCTGCCGCCAGACCCAGCTGGAAGGGCACGATCCATTTCGACCCGGCAATGGCCGCCAGCGTCTCGCGCACCGGAGCCCTGCCCCCATCCGGGGCGAGCACCCAGGAGCCGATCCGAAGGAGAAGCCCGAAGCTGAGGCCCCCAACCGCGATCCGGGTCACCAGGCTGCGCAGAGCGATCGTCCGATCATCGGACACCGCCAGATAGCCGGTGCCGAAGATCATCAGGCCCACCATGGCGAGCAGGGAGGCGGTGCCGAGATGCGTGGCGGTGCCGGAGTTGGGCCCGACCATCGCGTCCGATCCGGGCTCACGGATCTCCAGGGGATCCAGACCCTCGGCGACTTGGGTCACTTGGGCCTCGCTGACGGCGATACCCATGCCGTTCAGCCCCGCGGTGACCTCGGGGATTGCGGGGGCGACCAGACCCCGCATGTCGATGGAGGAGCCGGCCGGGTCGGGAGAGGCTGCGGCGGCCACCACCTCGATGGCGAGACGGTCGAGGGTGCCGCCGACCTGTGACGAGTTGATGAAGTAGTCGACGGCGGGGTCCACCAGCGAAGCCTCGACACCGCCTTCGACCATCTCCTCGGCCATCCAGTCGGTGAGGAACCCCACGACCAGGTCGGAGCGAGCCATCGGAGCCAGCGACTCACCGAGGGTCTCGGTGTCGATGACCACGGCCCGTCCCCACAGCGAGGCGAACAGGACAGAGAGGCAGATGCCGAACCCCCACCCGAAGAAGTGGAGACCCGACCTGCGAGCGGTCAATTGATCACCAGGGCAGGGTTGGTTCGCACCCGGGGCTTCTTCGCCGCCACCGCCTCGGCGAGCTGGTCGATGGCGTCGGCGGCTTCCGATCCGGGGGCAGCGATCGCCACCGGCCGGCCCTCGTCCGCGCCACGACCCATTGCCGGCAGGAGCGGGATCCGCGCCATGAGGTCGACGCCGATCTCGTCGGCGAGTGCCTGTCCCCCACCCGACCCGAACGGCTCGTAGCGCTTGCCGTCGTCACCGGTGAACCACGACATGTTCTCCACCACCCCGATCACCTCCTGGTCGACCTCGGCAGCCATCAGCGCAGCCCTGCGTGCGACCCGTTGCGCGGTGGGCTGTGGTGTGGTGGCGATCACCACCTGGGCGCGAGGAAGGAACTGGGACATCGAGATGGCGATGTCGCCTGTCCCCGGGGGCATGTCGACGATCAGGAAGTCGAGGTCGTCCCAGAAGACATCCTTGAGGAACTGCTCGATCGCCTTGTGCAGCATCGGTCCCCGCCAGATGACCGCCTTGTCGTCACCCACGAAGTAGTCCATCGACATCACCTTCACCCGATGGGCGACCGGGGGGACGATCATCCCGCCCATCATCACCGGCGCCTCGGACACACCGAGCATGGTCGGGATGGAGAAACCCCAGATGTCGCCGTCGACGATGCCCACCTTGCGCCCGGAGCGGGCGACGGCGACGGCCAGGTTGGCCGAGATGGAGGATTTGCCCACCCCACCCTTGCCGGAGGCGATGGCCACCACCCTGGTGGCGGAGCCAGGCTCCCCGATCCCGGGACCGGCCTTGGCCTTGAGGTCCTCCATCCAGGACTGCTCCCGGTCCTCGTCCATCACCTCGACGTCGACATCGGCGCCGGAGGCGTGTGGGGCGAGGGCCTCACGGAGCAGGGAGTTGAGGACGTCGGTCCGGGTGGCAGCGGGAAGGACGAGCCCGACCTTGACCCCACCAATCAGCTTCTTCTCGACTGAGCGGACCAACCCGAGGTCGCCAAGGGTCCGGCCCACGATCAGGGGCGATTCGATGGACGCGACGGCATCGTGCAAGGTTGTCTGGTCGACCATCCGAATCCCCTACGGCCACAGTGGTTAGAAGGCCTCCGAAACTATAGTTTTGACCGATCCCTACCTCCCCATGGACAGAGACACCCTCGACAGCCGCATCTCCGATCTGACCTCGTCGCTGGGCGATCCGACACGACGCGCCATCTACATCGCGGTACGGGAGTCGGCCGAGCCCATGACCACCTCCAAGGTGGCCGTTCTCTTCGACATCCACCCCAATGTGGCGCGCCACCATCTCGACCGTCTCGCCGACGACGGGTATCTCAAGGTCAGCCATCTCCGTCGCACCGGCGGGCCGGGGGCCGGGCGCCCCGCCAAGGCCTACGAGCCAACCAACAAGGAAGTCTCGGTGCACTTCGCCCCCCGTCGCTTCGAGATGCTCACCGAGATGCTGTTCCAGGTGCTCGAGGAGGTGTCGCCGCCGGACGTCGCCGAGGTGGCAGAACGGGTCGGCCGCGCCTACGGCAAGAAGCTCGCCACCGAGATCGGGGCACCGAGCGAGCCCGGCTACGACGAGGCCGTGCAGGCCGTGGCCAGCGCCATGACAGGGCTCGGCTTCTCGGTGGACCCGGACATCGAGGGACAGCGGCTGCTCACCTCGCACTGCCCCTTCGGGGAAACCGCGACCGAGCATCCCGAGGTGATCTGCTCGCTCGACCGCGGCATCGTGGCCGGCCTCTTCGGGGCGTTGTCGGTGCCGTGCAACCCCGTGGTCTTCCCGCATCAGGCCCCAGAGGAGAACTGCATCACCCAGGTGCCGGTGACGATCGGCGGCTGAAGCCAGACACCGCGGCGTCGTTAGGCTCAGGGAGGAAACTCCTTCGAGAGGCTTGAAATGTCCAATGACCCATTCGGGGCACGAACCACGCTGGAGACGGCGCTCGGAGCCAGGGAGATCGCCCGGCTCGAGGTCATACCGGGCGTGGAGAGACTGCCCTATTCGATCAAGGTGCTGCTGGAGTCGGCGCTGCGCAACCTGGACGGGGTCGCGGTGACCGAGGACGACGTCCGCCAGATCGCCGCATACGACCCGACGAAACCCGGAGAGGTGGAGATTCCGTTCATCCCCGGCCGCGTCGTGCTCCAGGACTTCACCGGGGTGCCATCCGTCGTCGACCTCGCCGCCATGCGCGCCGCCATCGTGAGGATGACGGGGGACGCCGCCTCCGCCCAGAGAGTCAATCCCCTGATCCCCGCCGACCTCGTCATCGACCATTCGGTTCAGGTCGACGCATACGCCCGGCCGGACGCACTGATCATCAACTCGACCAAGGAGTTCGAGCGCAACCAGGAGCGGTACGAGTTCCTCAAGTGGGGCCAGACGGCGTTCGCCAACTTCCGGGTGGTCCCCCCGGCGACGGGGATCGTCCACCAGGTCAACCTGGAGTACCTCGCCAAGGTCGTCTGGGATGACGGGTCCCGTCTCTACCCCGACAGCCTGGTGGGCACCGACTCCCACACCACGATGATCAACGGCCTCGGCGTGGTCGGATGGGGCGTGGGAGGCATCGAGGCGGAGGCGGCGATGGTGGGCCAGCCCATCTACATGCTGCTCCCCGAAGTCGTCGGCTTCGACCTGACCGGCCGCCTCCCCGAAGGTGCCACCGCCACCGACCTGGTACTCAGGGTCACCGAGATGCTGCGAGAGCACGGCGTAGTGGGCAAGTTCGTCGAGTTCTACGGGGCCGGCCTCGACGACATGCCGGTAGCCAACCGGGCCACCATCGCCAACATGGCGCCCGAGTACGGGGCGACGGTGGGGTTTTTCCCCGTGGACGACCAGACGCTGAAATACCTCCGCCTCACCGGGCGCGAGGACAAGCTGATCGACGCCGTCGAGCAGTACTACCGGGCACAGGGGCTGTGGCACGACCCGTCCCATCCCATCGAGTACAGCGCCCGTCTCGAGCTGGACATGTCGACCGTCGAGCCTTCGCTGGCCGGGCCGAGACGCCCCCAGGACCGGGTCGCCCTGTCCACCATGAAGAACCAGTGGCGCTCCGATCTGACCAACGTGTTCGGCAAGAACGGTGGCTCCTCCACTTCGACGGTGGTCAGTTGGGAAGCCGAAGGGGGGTCGGCCGATGAGGCCCTGCGGGCGCAGGACACGGCCTTGGTCGAGTACGACGGTGCGACTTTCACCGTCAAAGACGGCCATGTCGTCATCGCAGCCATCACTTCCTGCACCAACACGTCCAACCCCGACGTCATGGTCGCCGCCGGGCTGATCGCCCGGAAGGCCCGTGAGCTCGGGCTCCGTCGCAAGCCGTGGGTGAAGAGCTCGCTCGCCCCCGGTTCGAAGGTGGTCACGGAGTATCTCAACGCCGCCGGCCTGCTCGACGATCTCGAGGAGTTGGGCTTCGGGATCGTCGGCTACGGGTGCACTACCTGCATCGGCAACTCCGGCCCGCTTCCCGAACCGATCTCCGAGGCCATACACAGTCACGATCTGGTGGCCACATCGGTGCTCTCCGGCAACAGGAACTTCGAGGGGAGGATCTCTCCCGACGTCCGGGCCAACTACCTGGCCTCACCGCCTCTCGTGGTCGCATACGGACTGACGGGGACGGTCGACTGGGACCCCATGACCGAGCCGATGGGAGAAGACCCCGACGGCAACCAGGTCTATCTGAGAGACATCTGGCCGAGCCAGCAGGAGATCGCCGACACGGTGGCGGCCCACGTCCACCAGAGCCAATTCGTCGACAGGTACAGCGACGTCTTCACCGGTTCGGAGGAGTGGCGGAGCATCACCACCAGCGAGTCGGATCTGTATCAGTGGAATCCGGACTCGACCTATGTGCAGGAGCCTCCCTTCTTCACCGATCTCACACCGGAGGTGAAACCGATCCGGCCGATCCGGGGGGCGCGGGCGCTGGCCAAGCTCGGCGACTCGGTAACCACAGATCACATCAGCCCCGCCGGCTCGATCGCGGTCGACTCGCCTGCGGGCCGCTATCTGATCGAGAACGGGGTGCAGCCGGCGATGTTCAACAGCTACGGCTCACGGCGAGGCAACGACCGGGTGATGACGCGCGGCACGTTCGCGAACATCCGGGTGCGCAACCAGCTCGCCCCCGACACCGAGGGCGGCTGGACCGTCGACTTCACCGATGGGAAGGTCAAGTCCATCTACGAGGCGTCCGTCTCCTACAAGGAGGCGGGAATCCCGCTCGTGGTGCTCGGTGGCAGCGACTACGGGATGGGCTCGTCACGTGACTGGGCCGCCAAGGGGGCGTTCCTCCTCGGTGTGGCCGCCGTGATCACCAAGTCCTTCGAGCGGATCCACCGCTCCAACCTTGTGATGATGGGGGTGCTCCCCCTCACCTTCATGGATGGGGTGGACGCCGACTCGCTGGGGCTGGACGGGACGGAGCGGTACGACATCGAGGTCTCCGACGAGCTGACACCGCGCCAGGTGATCCCGGTGACCGCGACCAGAGACGACGGGACCTCCATCCGGTTCGACACCGTCGCCCGGGTGGACACCCCGATCGAGGTGGAGTACCTGCGCAACGGTGGCATCCTCCACTACGTGTTGAGGAGGATGGCCGCTGACTGACAGCGACCCCGGCCCACTGCCCAGACCGACGCTCCGGCTGACCGGGATATTCCTGTTCGTCGTCCTGGCGGGGCTCGGTGTGGCCTGGCTCCTACGAGGCGGCGATGCCGCGGTGGCGGCGGTCGGCGGTGAAGCCCCAGACTTCACCGTGGAGCTGATCGAGGGCGGCACATTCACCCTCTCCGAGTCACGGGGACGGCCAGTGGTCGTCAATCTCTGGGCTTCCTGGTGCGCCCCGTGTCGCACCGAGATCCCCGACATCTCGGCATACGCCGATGCCAATCCCGAGGTGGATGTGATCGGAGTGGCGGTGAGGGACGTCGAGGGAGACGCCCGCGCCTTCGCCGACGGCATCGGGGCCTCCTATCCGCTCGCCCTGGGCACGCCCCAGGTCGAGGACGCCTACCCGTCGATAGGCCTGCCGGCGACGTACGTGATCGACGCCGACGGCGTGGTCGTCGAGGTCGTCAACGGGGTGGTCGACGAGGAGATGCTCGAACAGCTCGTCAGCTGAACTTGGCCTGGTGCAGCCGCACGTAGTCCAGGTTGGGCCCTTCCACCATCTCGGCCCAGACGACCAGACGCTGCCGCGCCGAGAACTTGGGATGACAGGTGGTCAGGGTGAGCCAACCGCCCGGACGGGGGTCGATGACCCAGACGTCGGTGGGGGCGACGATGGCGACCTCGCGAACCTCGTAGACGTGGGTGCCGGACGAAGAGGACACCTGGATTCGATCACCCTGCTCGAGCAGGTCGAAGTCGAAGAATGGCCGGCCGTAGGTGGTGCGGTGCCCCGAGATGACGGCGTTGCCGGGCTGTCCAGGCAGTGGAGTCTTTGGCATGTGCCCCGGCCCGAGGCTGAGTGTCTCCCTGTCGACCCCCTCGTAGACCACCACGTCCTCCAGACCCAGCTTCGGGATCGTCATGAAGGCGAAGGACTCGCCCCTGGCCACGGGGTCCTCGTTGACGAGTGTGACTCGATCGGGGAAGCTCGGGCTCGGCACGCCATCGAGGAACTCCTCCGGGTCGATCGTCTCCGTTACCGGTGTCGCTCCTGCCAGGTCGCTCTCCAGGTCCCGCGCCGCCTCGGCCTGACTGCCGGCGTTGATCCAGTCGGTGACGTAGAGCTGCCAGCCCAGATAACCGAAGACGAAGACTCCGCACCAGATCAGTGCCCATCCTGCCACCTGAATCCTGTAGCGCATCGACGGAGAGGCTAAAGGCGGCGCCCAATATGACCAGTCAGCGGCCCGACCACTCCGGGGGGCGCTTCTCGACGAATGCACGCACCCCTTCGCCGGCATCGTCGGTGAGCGCGATCTCTGTCAGACCACCTTGAAGCCGATCGAGGGAGGTGTCGAAGTCGAGATCGGTCACCCCGTAGAAGGAGTCCTTCCCCAGCATCAGGGCTGCCTGGCTGAGGGCACCCAGTGCGGCGACGGTCTCGGAGACCGCATCGTCGAGCTCGTCCCGAGCGACCACCCGGCTCACCGCCCCCCATCTGAGCGCCTCCTCCGGTGTGATCAGCCTGCCGGTGAGCATCATCTCGAGGACGGCCTTGCGTGGCATGCTCCTGGCCAGGACGGCGGAGATCATCATCGGCCAGAGCCCGACCTTGACCTCGCTGGTCCCCAACTTGGCGTCGTCGACGCAGATCGTGATGTCACACGCCACGGCGAGGCCGAAACCACCGGCGATGGCATGCCCGTTGACCCGGGCCAACGTCGGCTTGCCTCCCCGTGTCATCAGACGGAAGAGGTCGGCGAGGTCACCCCTGGCCCGATGCTGGGCAACCGGGTCGTCGACGAAGGAGCCGGAGAGGTCGCCTCCGGCACAGAAGGCCCTGTCCCCGGCCCCGGTGTAGACGATCACGCGGACCCCGGGGTCGTCCACTGCCGAACGGGTGTGCTCGAGGAGACCGGCCATGGTCTCGATCGACATCGGGTTGCTCCGCTCCGGGTCGTCGATCGTGATGGTGGCCGAGTGCCCGGCCACCTCGTAGGTCACTGGCATTTTTCCCACTCTCGGGGTACGGGATCGCACACGATTAGCGTTCGCCGACCCATGTTATGGCTGGCGCTCGTCATCTTCGTCGCTCTGGTCGTCGCCGTCCTCCGCGGTGGGCGCCTCGTCAACCTGGGCGACATCGAGCTCCACGCCTGGTGGCTCCTCTTCATCGCACTGGGTCTCCAGATCGGGACCCGATGGCTGCCTGAGACTGGATGGGCGGAAGGCCTGGGGATCGCGATGGTTCTCTTCTCGTTCTTCCTCCTGCTGGTGATGGTGCTGCTCAACCGGTCCAAGCCGGGCATGTTGATCGCCGGGCTAGGGGTCCTCATGAATTTCGTCGTCATCGCGCTCAACGGTGGGATGCCGGTTCTCGCCGGCGCCGCCGAGGTGGCCAGTGGGTTCACGGTCAGCAGTCCCGACCTGTCGGGAACCTTCAAGCATGTCCCGCTCGACGACTCCTCCCGGCTCACCTTCTTCGCCGACGTGATCCCGCTCCGTCTCGCCGGCATCGGCGAGGTCATCTCACTCGGTGACATCTTTCTCGCCCTCGGTCTCGGTGTGTTCCTGGAGCACGAGCTGAGACGCCCCCGCCGCTACTTCAAACGCGGCGCCCAGGCCCAACCGGGCTCGGCCAGCCGACCCTGAGCCCAAGTCTCAGCGACGGCATGGCGGGCCCGGCCCGACCGGGTTCTTCTCGTGCTCCTCGATGTGATGCGGTCGGCAGAGGAGCTCGAGATCCTCGAGGTTGGTCTCGCCGTCGAAGATCCAATGCTCCCTGTGATGGACGTCGCACCATTCCGGGGGTCGGTCACAGCCCTCGCGGACACAACCGCCGTCTCTGATGGCGAGAGCCCGCCGCTGCGCCGGTGTCGCGGTACGAACCGCCCGACCCATGTCGAGGGGAGCCGAGTCGCCGGAGACGATCACCCGGGAGACCTCGGCGTCGCAAAGGATGCGGAGTGCGGTTTCGGGTGTGATCGTCCCGGTGCGGGACAGGTCGCATCGTCTGCCATCCCGGCCCACGAGCGTGTCGAGGTCGACGATCAGACTCGCATGAGGCCGATGCCCGCCCACGACGCCCGGATAGGCGGCGAGGTACTGACGACAGATCTGGACCAGGGCGTCGGCGCGTCTCTTCGGGGCGGGGCGGAGGTCTTCGGTTGCGCCATCGCGACGAGCCTCGGGTGTCATCGCCGCGTCGAGTGCTTTGAGGATGATCTCGGCGGACTCGGGGTCGAAGCTGCCGTCGATCTGGAGCATGCCCCCGAAGGTCTGCGACGCTCGGAGCCGGGTGACAGCTCGTTGTTGCGCCGCGTCGTGCTCCGCTCGCTCGGCGTCGGCACAGTTCGACCAGTAGACGACTGCCTTCCTGAAGTCCGCCATCCGCAGCTCACGTGCGAGCTCGAGGAGCATGTCCTCGTGTGATGCGTACTGGTCGGGGTGGGCATCCGCCGCCCTGGTCAGGATGCGCACCCGGGCACGGGACAGCTCCCCCTCTCCGGCCACTCTCTTGGTCGCCGGGCTCGTCTCGAGGGCCCTGCCGGTGCTGATGAGACGTCGTGCGGTCGAGTCGTCGACGTCGGTGGTGTGCGCCAGCCAGGCGACGGCGCTGAGGTAACCCGCCTTCCGGTAGGTGCCGCGCTCGCGAACCAGGTGACCGACCTCGGCGAGACGATGCTCCAGGACGTCGATGGCGCGGGAGATCTCGATCGCCTCGTCATGGAGCTCCTCGTCAGACATCCAACTTGGGTCGGTGGATGTCGCTTCCTCGATCAGTGAGCGCAAAGCGCCCATTGGCGTCTCCCAGGCTCGGGTCCTGTACCGGGGAAGTCATTCCGACTCTACCGAACACCCGTTCGATTGTCAAGGATATCTTTCGATATCTCTCGACCGAGTGAGATCAGATACGCGCCGCCGGCATCAGGACGCCGCGCGTGGTGAGCAGTCGACGCAGAGAGGCCACCACCTCTGGGTCGTACTCGTAGGCGGCACCGGCGTGCAGCTCCTCGAGGGCGGACAGAGGGGACATCCCTCCCCGATGGACCTTCCAGTCGTAGGCGGCGGCGACCTTGATGATCCGGGAGACGAGGGAGACCTCGGGGTCGTCCTGCTCACCGGGCTTGCGGTACGACTCGTATTGGTTGCGCACCTGTACCGCCACCCGCTCCAGGTAGGGCGACTCGGCGATGATCTCGGCGCTCCAGCGGGCGAGGTCGTCGTCGGTGTAGCCCATGCGCAGGATCTGCGGCTCGCTGAGTGACACCCGTCCGATGTCGTGCATCAGCCCGGCATACTCGACGTCCTCGACCTGCCGCGGGCCCAGCCCCATCTCTTTGGCGATCGACGTCGCGGTGTCCGTGGTCCGGTCGGCATGCCCGTCGATCCCGAGACCGGAGACCTCGGGGATGCGGGCCAGTGCCCGGATCGTCTGCCGATAGGTGGTCTTGGTGGCCTGGAAGCGCTTGAACGCCGAGTGGGCGAACGAATACGGGAGCAAGGCGATCGGCAACGCCCACCACTGGATCTCGATGAAGAGCTCGCCGAACAGCGCTCCGGTGAGGGCCAGACCTGCGAACACGTTGAGGTCGTGGAGGAGGGCCCGGGCGAGATAGCTGCGGGACAGCTCCCGTGGCCCGAGGATGAGAAGGGCCCGCACGGTGACCTCGACTGCAATCCAGGCGATGAAGGCGACGGCGAATGGGAAGAGATCCTCCCAGCCTCCGCTCAGCTCGGCGAACAGCCCCACCCGCATCTTGGAGTAGACCGTCGCATACGACAGGTAGCCCAACAGCCGTCTCACCATGACCGGGAGCAGCTCCCGATGGCTCTCCCCGCTCGACCGGCGCAATGCCCAGACCACGGCGAGACCGATGCCCAGCGCAGCCACGGACCCGAACGGTTCGGCTAGGTCGAGACCTGAGAAGACGAAGGGGATCGCCGCCGCCACCCCGATTCCCAAGGTGAAGCGGTTGCCCGAGCTGGAGGTCGCCACCCCGAACAGGGATCCGATGACCAGGACCGTCGCCGCGATCATCAGATAGATGGGATTGCCCCCGGCCCGGGACGCAGCGTAGGCACCCAAGGCTGCCGAAGCGATCGGGAACAGCCAGGAGGCGACGGCGACGGTGCGGGGATGCCAGCTAGCCACGGAGAGTCAGCTCCGGCTCCTCGGCCAGCCTCCTGGCCATCTCCTCATCGTTGACATGAGGAGCGCCCCAGCGACGGCCCGACTTCTCCAGCGCCCTCTCGAACATGTCCACCACGTCGGGGTGGAACTGGGCGCCTGCGTGCTTGCGCAACTCGTTCAAGGCGTAACCCTGTGACAGGGCCATCCGATAGGAGCGGGCGGATGTCATGGCGTCGAAGGCGTCGGCGACGGCGACGATGCAGGTCTCGAGGCTCGGGGTCTCCCCCTCGGTATGGCCCCGTCCGCCGTAGCCGTTGCCGTCGTAGTGGCTGTGATGCCCCGAGGCGATCTCAACCATCGGCTGGAGGAAGTCCACCTCGGCCAGGATCTCCTCGACCAGATGGGCATGCTCCTTCATCTGTGCGTACTCGTCGTCGTCGAGACGACCCCGCTTCCGAATCAACTCGGTGGGCACCGCCAGCTTGCCCAGGTCGTGGATCAGGGCGGCCCATTTGAGCTGCTCGATCTGGGTGCCGTTGAACCCGTACTCCCCACCGATCATCTCTGCGAACTGCGCCACCCGCTCGGTGTGGCCACGGGTGTACATGTCCTTGGCCTCGAGCGTCTTGACGAATCCCTTGAGCGCCGAGATGTGCGAGACACGGAGTTGGGAGAAGGCGTAGAGGGACATGTGCCCGATGACATAGACGCCGATGATCAACACCAGGATGGCCGGGCGGTCCGCGATCACATACGCCGCTCCAATGAGCCCTCCGAGCAGACCCATGATGAATTGGCTCGAATAGAGCACACTGAGGTGTGACCAGGGTTGGAGACGGTCGAATGGATAGACCACTTGGACCGCCTTGCGAACAAGGACGGTTTGAACAGTTGTGTACACCAGGGAAGCGCCGCACGACGCTGCCGCAACCACAAGTAGATCAGCGGCAACGGGTTGCTCGATGGTGCCGAGTATCAGATCGAGGACAACCCCAGCCACCGCCCCTGCAATGACGAGTTGACCGAAATTCGCCATCGGCTGGAACCAGCGCCGCTCTCGAATGTCGGCAGGGATCACACAGCCTGATGCTCCCAACAGGGCCATGGCGAAGACAGCCGAGGAGTCGGCGGTCAACGCAAAGACAACGCCGACGGTCATCGTCACCATCACCGACGAAGACTGAAACAGGCGGTCGTTGACTTCGACGGCGAAGGACTCAAGGAGGATGAAGAGTGCCGCGAACAGGAGCCATGTGCCCCACGTCGGTGGGTCGGTGAGGATCAGGACCGCCGCGAGAGTCACGACACCCAACATGAAATACGGCACAGCGATCTTCAATCTCCGCTGGACCGCAGGCTGGAGACGCCAGTAACGACGTCTCATGTTGGTTATCCCTGGCAACCTCACGCTAGGCACCCGCCTCTTACCTTTTGAGGATGGTGAGCGGCGCCCTCAGCTAGCCGATCCTTTGACCTGCCGAGCCAGCTGCAATCAAAGCGGCAAGGCTGGCGGCGGCAGCGAGTATGCGGACCAAACGGGCTCTCATATCTCTAGCACGTCCACCTGAGTGTCTTATTTGCACCGGTGTTGTCCTACCGGCACAGACAGATCCGCTCCGCTTGGGTTGATGGGCGTGTATTTGCCGATCACGACCAACGAAGACGCCGTGCTCACCGTGTTCCCGAAATCGGGAACCCTTCACATGTCAAAAGGCCCCTGACTTCGCCCGCCTGAGGGAAAGCAGACGGTCGACGGACCGTTTGCCCCACTTCCCTTGGATTACCTTCCAGCCAGGGCGCAATCTAGGCCACTGGGACGGGAGCCACAAGAAGAAACCCTGCTCACCGGGGTATCCGTCGCGTCCGGGGTGGTTTACGCTGGGTGAGCGATGGATCTCGCGGCGTTGCAGGAGAAGATCAGCAGGATCGAGGGGGTCGAGGCCGCACGCGTCGTAGCCGGCAACGGGCACATCGACGAGATCCACGTGCTGGCACGCAACGCCAAACCCCCGAAACAACTGGTGCGCGACGTCCAGTCCCTGGGACAGGCCCTGTTCGGGATCGACATCGATCGTCGCGTCGTCTCCGTCGTCCAGCTCGCAGACTCGGTGCTGAGCGGCGGCACCCGGCCGGCCCTGGTCGATGTCGCCGAGATCATCGACGGGAACCGGACCGAGATCACCGTGACGCTGAAGTGGAAAGAGCGATTGATGGTGGGCCAGTCACACGGTGCGGCGGCACACGCCACCCGCTGGCGTCTCGTCGGTGAGGCCACACTGGAGGCGGTTCGCCAGGCCCTGCTCCACCATGTGGGACTGGGCATCGCCTCGATGGACATGCCGGTCCTGGGCAGCAGGAAGATGGCCGTGGCGCAGGTGGTCGTGGTGACCGCGTCGAGCGAGCGCATGCTGATCGGCTCGGCTTACGTCGACGATGACGAGTCGAGGGCCGTGGTCCGCGCCGTGCTCGACGCCCTGAACAGGATCCTCCCCGACCTGAAGACCCCTTGACCACTCGCGCGGTCGTCACACCCCATCTGCTCTCGGCTCAGGCCGGTCGAGACGTGCTGCTGGCCGGGGGCAATGCCGTGGACGCCGCCATCGCCGCGGTGGCTGCACAGGGAGTCGTGGCGCCGGAGACATGTGGCGTGGGTGGCGATCTGTTCGCACTCATCCATGCTCCCGGCTGGGATCGTCCCGTCACGCTCAACTCCTCCGGGCGAGCGGGCTCGGCGGTATCGGCGGAGGCGCTTCGCACCGCAGGTCATGGCTCCATTCCCCGTGACGCCCGGGAGGTCGTGACGATCCCAGGGTGTGTCGACGGATTGGAGACGCTGAGCCGCGAGTGGGGCCGTCTGCCGCTGAAAGACTCGCTCGCTCCCGCAATCGCCCTCGCATCGGAAGGCTTCCCGGTCTCAGCGGAGCAATCCTCCGCCTTCACCCGCCGAGCCGACGAGTATCGGGATCATCCGGCGGTCGCCGAGTTCTATCCGGAGGGCCGGACGGTGCAGCCGGGCGAAACCGTCGTCCGCCCCGCACTGGCAGCCACGTTGCGGGCGATTGCCGAGGGCGGCCGTGACGCCTTCTACATGGGCGAGCCCGGCGAGGACATCATCCAGGCGGTGGGCGGGCTGATCCTCAGGGAGGACATGGAGCGATCCCAGGCGGAGTGGGTCGAGCCGGTGGGGATCGACGTGGGTGGGTTGACCGCCTGGACCATTCCCCCCAACTCCCAGGGATACCTGGGCCCCGGCACCCTGGCGGTGTTCGAGTCTCTCGACCCTCCCGACGATCCCGAGGACCCCCTGTGGTGGCACCTGCTGATCGAGTCGTACCGGTGCCTGGCCTGGGAGCGTGACGATCTGGTTGCGGATCCGGATCGAATCGCCCTCCCCGCCGAGCTGTTCCTCGACCGAACCCGGATCGAACGGGCGGCGGCCAGCGTGGATCCCGACCGCGCCGGTGTCTGGCCCGACCGGATCGGGGCCTTGTCGGGAACTGCATACATGAATGCCGCCGACGGAGAGGGCATGGGCGTCTCGATAATCCAGTCCAACTACAACGGGACGGGATCGGCGTACGGGGCAGCCCGCTCCGGATTCCTGCTCCAGGACCGCGGGCTCGGCTTCACACTCACCTCCGGGCACCCCAATGAGCTGGCCCCGGGAAGGAGGCCCCTGCACACCCTGTCGCCGACGTTGTGGACCGAGGGCGATCAGCCCCGTTGGCTTCTGGGGACGAGGGGTGGGGCGGTCCAGCCCCAGCTCGTCGCCCAGGTAGGTGCGAGGGCGATCCTCGGCGGGCACGACCTCGAGCAGGCACAGGGGGCGCCCCGCTGGACGGTCACCGACTTCGGGCCTGGATCGACGTCGTCACCGGTGTTGGAGCCGGGCATCGATCCCGGTGTCATCGACGGGCTGCGGGCCCGGGGTCATCAGCTCGCTCAGGTGGAGTCCCGGCAGTCCGGCTGGGGGCCGGTTTCGATCATCGAACTGGACGGAACCCGACGCGAGGCCGCGGCCGACCCCAGGGTCGACACCGCCACCGCCCTCGTGTTCTAACGCCGCAATTCTGCGATGACCTCACGGAGGGCGTCGTGGTCCTCCATCAGTGCCCCGCCCATCGTGTAGAAGCCGACTCGCTGGACCCGGTCGCCGTACTTCTCCTTGATCGTCGCGGCCAAGCGGTCGATGGGTGCGACCACACCCACCTCCGAGATGACCTCATCGCTGACCAGGGCCGGCATCTTGTCCCACTCGCCTCGCTTCGACATGCCACTCAGCTGTGGCCCGAAGTCCCACCCGCTCGCCTCGAGTACCGCGCGGTAGGAGGGAGTCGACGCGTAGAAGGCGACCTGGTTGCGCACCGGCTCCATCGCCTGGGCTATCTCCTCGTCGCTCCGGCCCGTCATCACGAACACCGTGGTCACCCGTTCCACGTCGTCCAGGGATCGCCCCGACTCGGCCGCCCCTTTCGCCATCGCCGGGAGCACCACCTGGTCGAGGTAGGGCACGGTGTGGAAGGGGTGGACGTGGAAACCGTCGCAGATCTCCCCGGCGAGATTGCTCAGATACGGGCCGACGCCGGCGATGTAGACGGGGATGTCGGGGTGTTTGATCGGCCCGGGGTCGAAGAAGGGCGTCATAAGCGACAGGTCGTAATACTCGCCCTCATAGGACAGCTTGGTCCCGTTCTGCCAGCAATCCCATACCGCTCTCATCGCCTCGATGTACTCCCGTAGCCGGGGCCCTGGCTTTCCCCACTGCGAGCTGAACCGCCGCACGATGTGACCCCTCACCTGAGTGCCCAGACCGAGCAGGAACTTGCCGTTGCTCTGGCGGGCGAGATCCCAGGCGGTCATCGCCATCACCGTCGGGGAGCGGGGGAAAGCCACCGCGATGGCCGTGCCCAACTCCAGTGAGGGTGCGTCCTGGGCGGCGTGGGTGAGCGGCAGGAACGGGTCGTACTGAGTCTCGGCGGTGAAGAAGCCGTCGTAACCGAGTTCGACGGCACCGAGGGCAGCCTCCGCGGCGTGCTCGGGGGGCCGGGCTGCGTAGTAGTAGTCGACCTTCACATTCACAGGGTAGGTGCCCGGGACGAGGCTGTAGCCTGTCCACATGAAGCGCCTGGCCAAAGTCATCGGCTTCGTCGGGGCCGCAGCGGCCCTGGTCTGGGCCATGCGGGATCGCTTCATCTCGGTGGCGACGTCGCGTGAGCCGGTGCCTCCCACCTTCAAGGCGACGACACCGTCCCCGCCGGTAGACGTCATCGACGGCATCGGGCGGGTCTTCGCCGAGCGTCTCGCCAAGGCCGGGATCGGCGACGTGCGCTCATTGGCCCAGGCCAGCTCGGACCAGGTGGCCGAGGCGGCGGGTGTCAGCACTGCCCGGGCGCGCAACTGGATCGACCTCGCCGCCAAGCACTGACGCGTAACCGCTCGTAGCCGTCGGCGGTTCCCTGGCCTCGATCTACGGGGGTGGAAATTCGCGAACTCGGGGTTAGGCTCACTCCTGCGGAGCGAGTCAGGGGCTGAAGGAGCAGTACCTCCAGATGCCCGAATTTCGCCGTCCCCGAGCACTTCTCGTCGGCTGCGCGCTGGTCTTGCTCATCGGCCTGACCTCTCTCGACTACACGGTCCGTTCCGGGGACACATTGACCCGAATCGCCAGTGAGCACGGGGTCTCGGTCTCGGATCTGGCTTCGGCCAACAACCTGTCCAACCCGGATCTGATCTTCCCCGGACAGGTGCTGGTCATCCCCGGTGAGGAGACCGACGTGATGCACATCGTCACCAGAGGCGACACGCTTGCCAGGATCGCCGGCAAGTACGGCTCCTCGGTGGGCAGCATCATCGCCGCCAACAAGATCCGAAACCCGAACCTGATCCTGATCGGCCAGGAGCTGCTGGTCCCGGACGCCAAGTCGCCGTCCGCGGGTACCGCCACCAACTCCATCTCCGATCGCACCGGCCAATACCACATCGTGAAACGCGGCGAGACCCTCAAACAGATCGCTTCCCAGTACTCAGGGGTGACGGTCGACGACCTCGTCCGTGCCAACGGCATCGTCGACGGCGTGATCTATGCGGGATCGGCGCTCTACCTATCCGGCCCGGGCTATGTCGCCTCGGGGACCGCCGGGGAGATCTCCTACCGCGTCCAGGCGGGCGACCGTCTCGGTGACATCGCCCATGCCCACGGTGTCAGCGTGAACTCGATCGTGTCCGCCAACGGGATCGACAATCCCAATCTGATCCGCGCCGGCCAGGTCCTGGCGATTCCTCAGGGCACGACGTGGATCTGCCCGGTGGAGGGTGCCGGCTTCAGGAACGATTGGGGCTTCCCCCGCAGTGGTGGCACCCGCTACCACGAGGGCAACGACCTCTTCGTGGCGAGGGGCACGCCGATACGTGCACCGGTCGGTGGCACGGTCGAGCATGTCACCGGCTCGATCGGGGGCAACCAGTTCCGTCTCCAAGGCGACGATGGGATCAAGTACATCGGCAGCCACATGCACGAGTTCGGCAAGGACGGGAAGGTGCGCGCCGGGGACGTGATCGGATACGTCGGCAACACCGGTAACGCAAAGGGCACCAGCCCCCATCTCCACTTCGGGATGTACTACAAGGGCGTGGTCGTCAACCCGTATCCGTCACTGATCGCCCACGGCTGCAAGTAACGGCGTCTCAGCCCATTGTCTCGTGGAGCAGGTCGAGACGGATCGCCCCTGCTTCCAGCATGCGCCGGTGGAAGTCCCTGAGGTCGAAGTCCGACGAGCGACTGGCCCGGTCGCGCATGGCGAGGATCTCCCGCTCCCCCACCTTGTAGGAGATGGCCTGGCCCCACCAACCCAGATAACGCTTGACCTCCGACACCGCTACGTCCCGCGGTTGGAAGGCGATCTTCTCCAGGTAGTCGACGGCCCGCTCGTAGTCCCAGACGTCACCTGCGTACAACGGGGCATCCGAGGGGATGCTCAGCCCGAGCTGGCATCCGATGTCGACCACCACGCGCACCGAGCGGAACAGCTGGCTGGCCAGCAGGCCGAGGCGGTACTCGGGCTTCTCGAAGAAACCGAGCTCGTCCATCAGCCGCTCCGCGTAGAGGGCCCATCCCTCGCCGGATCCCGAGTACCAGATAGCGATGCGGTGGAACCGGCTCAGCTTCTCCCTCTGCATCACCGCCGTCCCCACTTGTAGATGGTGACCGGGGAAGCCCTCGTGGTAGGCGGTGGAGACCTCCTGCCAGTAGGGGAGCCGCTCCCGCTCGCCCGGTGCGTACCAGATCGACCCGGGGCGGGTGAAGTCCTCGGAAGGCGACACGTACCATGCCCCCAGGCTCCCACCGGGTGGGGCGATGTCGACCGTTACGGTGCGCAGCTCCTCGGGGACTTCGAAGTGCTCGTCGGCGAGCTGGGCGATGGCCTGTTGCTGGATCCGGGAGACGAAGTCGACGAACTCCTGGCGGGTGGCGGCAGAGCGCTCCGGATCGGTCTCGAGCAACTCGATGACCTCCTCGACGCTGGAGCCAGGAGCGATCTCGCCGGCCGTGGAGCTCATCTCCTCACGGATCCGGCGCACCTCCTCCCATCCCCAGTCGGAGGTCTCCTCGGGATCGATGGTCATCCCCAGGTACTCGTCGGCACCGCGGAGGTACTCCTCCCGGCCCACCGCATCCTCCTGTCTTGCGGCAGGGAGGTATTCGCGGGCAAGCCATTGGGCGAGATGGGCGCACGAGGCGCGGGCGGCCTCGACCGCCCGGGCGACCTTGTCCTCATCGGTGACTTTCGCCGCCGCCGCCGGGAACGCGAGGAATCGCGACTCCTCTGATGCCGCAGCCTCGACCTGCTCGAGAGCCGATTCGGCCTGACGAACGGCAACGGTGTCGCCGGCCTCCACGCCCTCCTGGAGACACTGCCGGTAGCCGTCGAGCATCGCCCCGAATCCTTCGAGACGGGCAGTGATCGCATCCCATGCCTCGGCGGTGTCCCGGGCCATCACGTCGAAGACATCCCTGATCTGCTGGAACGGGCTGTAGACGTGGTTGAGGTCGCGTCGCCACTCCCCCGCCTCGTGCTGCTCGAGCCGCTCGTCGAGCCAGCCGACCAGCACCCGGGCGCCAAAGCGTTGCACCGGATCGGGGTCGTCCAGGTGTGGCGTCAGTTCCCCTCTGGTGGAGCGGTAGAGATCGGCGCGTCGGGCGTGGGCCTCGGGCGAGAAATCGGTGCAGAGATGATCCCGACCGGTGATCCCGAGATTGGTCGCATCGATCGGCATCACATCGGCCCACTCGTCGGTGAACCGGTCGGATATCTCGAATGGAGTCGGCATGCAGGGCAGCGTATACCCGGGATGGGTTCGCCCTCGGTCCGATACTCTCGCCGGAAGTGAGCGATCTCATCGACGTGCGACCCGACGAGCGGTTCGACGTGGGCCGTCTGACGAACTGGATCACCGGAGCCGATGGCCTGCCCGAGGGCACTCCCGTGGTCACCCAGTTCGGCGGGGGCAAGGCCAATCTCACATATCTGCTCAGATTCCCCGACGGTTCGGAGCTGGTGATGCGTCGCCCGCCGCTCGGGCCGGTGGCGCCGGGATCCCACGATATGGCCCGCGAGTACGGAGTGCTGTCGAGGCTGTGGCAGGGATTCGACAAGGCACCCCGTGCAGTCGCCTATTGCGACGACCCTTCGGTGATCGGATCCCCCTTCTTCCTCATGGAGCGGCGCGACGGGATCGTGGTGCGCGGCCGGGTGCCGGAACGTTTCGGCGGTGGTCGTGACCGGGAGGCAAACCGCAAGCTGTCCGAGGTGGTCGTCGACACCCTTGCCGAGTTCCACTCGGTCGACCCGGCGTCGTGCGGGCTGGACGGAATCGGCCGCCCCGAGGGGTTCCTCGCCCGTCAGGTCGAGGGATGGACCGATCGCTGGCACCGGGCTCGACACGAGGAGAACCCGTTGGCAGACGAGCTGGCGGCATG
Organism: Acidimicrobiia bacterium; assembly: GCA_035550735.1. Lineage (GTDB taxonomy): Bacteria > Actinomycetota > Acidimicrobiia > Spongiisociales > ZC4RG35 > JANQRA01. Next base: position 44,110 of record DASZOM010000011.1, read on the forward strand.
GCTCGCCGACGAGCTGCCCCCCGAGACGCCTCCCACCCTCCTCCACAACGACTGGCGGTTGGACAACATGGCGGTGTCACCGGACGACCCAGCGCTTTGCGTTGCGGTCTACGACTGGGACATGGCCACCAGAGGTGACCCCCTCGCCGACCTGGGCACTCTGATGGGCTCGTGGTTCGACCCGGGTGAGGCGCCCGGGACCCTGAGCATGATGCCCACCCAGGAAGAGGGCTGGCTGGACCGGGCAACCGCCGTCTCCCGGTATCTCGAGCGGTCGGGGAACCACTCGAAGGACCTCGACTGGTACCTGGTGTTCGGCGCCTGGAAGCTGGCCATCATCCTGCAGCAGATCTACATTCGCTGGATCCGGGGCCAGACCCAGGACACCCGCTTCGCCGACCTCGACGAGGGGGCCCGTCACCTGCTCCGACTGGCAGCTGCGCGTCGTCCCTGATCGCAATTTGTGAGTGAGTACTCACTCACTCTAGGATGTCGGGATGCCCGTGAAGCAGAGAGCAGTGCCGCTCGCCCCAGACGACCGACGCCGAGCGATTCTCTCAGCCGTCATCCCGCTGCTCATCGAGCACGGTCCCCGGGTGACCACGGCGGAGATGGCCGAGGCGGCGGGCATCGCCGAGGGGACCATCTTCCGTGTCTTCCCCGACAAGGCGACCCTCCTGCATGAGGCCCTCAAGTCCTCTTTCGATCCCGCCCCCACCCTGGATCAGCTGGCCAGGATCGAGAGGGCGCTCCCCCTCGAGGTCCAGCTTCGCAAAGCCGCCGCCATCCTCATCGAGCGTGCCGAGCGAGTCCACGCCCTGGCCGCCGTTCTGCGCTCGATGCCCCCGGCCGAGCACCGGGACCACAGGGACACGATGCACGCCGCCATGAAGGCCAACAGCATGATCCATTGGGGCCTCACCCGGATGTTCAGCGACGAGGCACATCGCCTCGCCGTCGAGCCGGCTCGCGCCGCCGCCGCATTTCGCGCCCTCCTCTTCGCGGTCAGCTTCCCGATGTGTGACCCGGAAGAGCTGATAAGCGCGGACGAGGCGATCGAAATCCTCCTCCAGGGTGTGCTTCGCAAGGAGGGCGAGTGATGTTGTGGCGGCTGCTCAAGACGTACCTGGCGCCCTTCCGCCGCGATGTGATGCTGGTGCTCGGGCTGCAGCTGGTGGCGACGATCGCCGCCCTCTACCTGCCCACCCTGAACGCCGACATCATCGACAACGGTGTCATCACCGGCGACACCGGTTACATCCTCCGCACCGGCGCGGTGATGCTGGTGTGGTCCCTGATCCATGTCGGGGCCACGGTCATCGCCGTCTACTTCGGGTCGCGGACGGCCATGGGGCTGGGGCGTCAGCTCAGATCGGCGATATTCCGCAAGGTCGGCGAGTTCTCCGGGCGCGAGGTCGCCGGGTTCGGAGCGCCGTCTCTGATCACCAGGAACACCAACGACGTCCAACAGATCCAGACCGTCGCCGCCATGGCCCTGACCATGATGGTCACCGCTCCGATCATGATGATCGGGGGTGTCATCATGGCGCTCCGCGAGGACGTCGGGCTCTCCTGGCTGGTGGTGGTGGCCGTCCCAATGCTCGCGGTCTCCGTCGGTTTCATCGCCAGCCGTCTGATCCCGTCGTTTCGGTCGATGCAGAAGCGGATCGACTCCGTCAACCGCATCCTCAGGGAGCAGGCGACGGGCATCCGGGTCCTCCGTGCCTTCGTCAGGGAGCCCTACGAGGCCGAGCGCTTCGACCGGGCCAATACCGAACTGACCGACGTCTCGGTGACCGTCGGACGCTGGATGTCGGCGATGTTCCCCCTGGTGATGTTGATCCTCAACCTCTCCACAGTCGCCGTACTCTGGTTCGGCGGTCTCCGCGTGGATGCCGGGACGATGGAGATCGGTTCCCTGACCGCTTTCATCACATACCTGCTCCAGATCCTGATGTCGGTGATGATGGCGACGTTCATGCTGGTGATGCTGCCCCGGGCGGCAGTGTCTGCCGACCGGATCGGCGAAGTGCTGGACACCGAGCCCTCGGTGCGCGTCCCGGAGGCGGGTGTCACGAGGCTCCTCGAGAGAGGTCACCTCCGTCTGGAGGACGGCACATTCGCCTACCCGGGCGCCGACGTGCCGGTGGTCAGTGACGTCAGCATCGAGGCCCGCCCGGGTGAGACCCTCGCCATCATCGGCTCCACCGGAGCAGGCAAGACGACCCTGGTCAGCCTCATCCCACGTCTGTTCGACACCACGTCGGGCCGGGTCCTCGTCGACGATGTCGACGTCCGCGAGCTCGATCCCGAGGCACTCTGGTCCCGGATCGGCCTGGTCCCGCAACGTCCCTACCTCTTCTCCGGGACCGTCGCCTCCAACCTCCGCTTCGGCAAGCCAGACGCCACCGAGGATGAGATGTGGGAGGCGCTCGAGATCGCCCAGGCACGCGAATTCGTGGAGGCGATGCCCGACGGTCTCGACTCGCCTATCGCTCAGGGTGGCACCAATGTCTCCGGCGGCCAGCGACAGCGTCTCCAGATCGCCCGCGCCCTGATCAAGCGGCCCGAGATCTACATCTTCGACGACTCTTTCTCCGCACTCGACCTGGCAACGGATGCCCGCCTGCGCCGCGCACTGCAGCCGATCACCCGTGACGCGACGGTCGTCATCGTGGCGCAACGGGTCTCCACCATCGCCGACGCCGACCGCATCCTCGTCCTCGAGGACGGCCGGGCCGTCGGCATCGGGACTCATCGCGAGTTGCTCGCCACGTGTCCCACCTATGTCGAGATAGTCGAGTCCCAGGCCCAGGCGGAGGCCGTCTGATGAGTGGCCGACCGAACCGAATGAGGGAGGTCGAGCGGGTCGAGGCGCCCCGCGGGCCTGGTCATGGGATGATGACAGGCCAGGTCGGCCAGAAGGCGATGACCTTCGGCCCCTCCCTGCGCCGTCTCGCCGGCCATCTCCGCCCCCACAGGGGCAAGCTGACCCTTGTCATCCTGAGCGCACTCGCCGGGGTCGGCCTCTCCTCCATTGGGCCCAGGATCCTCGGACGAGCCACCGACACCGTGTTCGCCGGGGCGATCGGAGCCCGGTTCCCCCAAGGGATGAGCCGTGCCGAGGCGATCGAGGCTGCCCGCGCCTCCGGTCAGGGCCAGGTCGCCGAGCTGCTGACCGGCGTCGACTTCACCCCGGGTCTCGGCATCGAATTCTCCGCCCTCGCCGGGGTGCTGCTGCTGGCCGTGGCGGTGTACGGGGTCTCGGCGCTACTCGGCTACGCCCAGGGCTGGTTGCTCACCGACCTGGTGCAGCGCACCATCTATCGGCTGCGCTCCCAGGTCGAGGAGAAGCTCAACCGTCTCCCCCTCCGCTATTTCGACCATCAGCCACGCGGGGAGCTGCTCAGCCGGGTCACCAACGACATCGACAACATCGCCCAGAGCATGCAGCAGACACTGAGCCAGGTGCTGACCTCTGTGCTCACGGTGGTGTTCGTGGTCACGATGATGTTCGTGATCTCACCGGTCCTGTCGCTGATCGCGCTGGTGACCATCCCGGTGACGATGGTGCTGGCCGGTGTGATCATGAAGCGATCCCAGAAGCAGTTCATCGCCCAGTGGAGGCACACCGGTGCCCTCAACGGCCAGATCGAGGAGGCATTCACCGGCCATGCCCTGGTCAAGGTGTTCGGACGTCAGGGAGAGGTCCAGGCGCGCTTCGAGGAGGACAACGAGCTCCTATATCGGGCCGGCTTCTCCGCCCAGTTCCTCTCCGGTCTGATCATGCCGACGATGATGTTCATCGGAAACATCAACTACGTCCTCATCGCGGTCATCGGAGGTCTTCGGGTTGCCAGCGGGACCATGAGCCTCGGTGACGTGCAGGCTTTCATCCAGTACTCGAGGCACTTCACTCAGCCGGTGACCCAACTCGCCTCGATGGTCAACCTCCTCCAGTCGGGGGTTGCCTCGGCCGAGCGGGTCTTCGAGCTCCTCGACGAGGAAGAGGAGGAGTCCGAAGACCACAAGACGGCGCTGCCTGCCGCCTCCCGTGGCGAGGTCGCTTTCGAGGATGTGTCCTTCCGCTACGAGGAGGACACCCCGCTGATCGAGGATCTGAGCCTCACGGTGCGCCCGGGGCAGATGGTCGCCATCGTCGGCCCCACAGGGGCAGGCAAGACCACCCTGGTCAACCTGATCATGCGCTTCTACGAGCTCGACTCGGGCCGCATCACCCTCGACGGCATCGATGTGACCTCGATACCCCGGTCCGAGCTGCGCTCCCAGATCGGGATGGTCCTCCAGGACGCCTGGCTCTTTCACGGGACCATCCGGGACAACATCGCATACGGGCGGCCGGACGCCTCCGAGGAGGAGATCCTCGAGGCGGCTCGAGCCACCTTCGTGGACCGATTCGTGCACAGCCTCCCGGACGGTTACGAGACAGTGATCGACGAGGAGGGCAGCAACATCAGCGCCGGGGAGAAGCAGCTGATCACCATCGCCCGGGCCTTCCTCGCCGAGCCTGCTCTCCTCATCCTCGACGAGGCGACCAGCTCGGTCGACACCCGCACCGAACGGTTGGTGCAGCATGCGATGGCGGCACTGCGGGCGAATCGCACGAGCTTCGTCATCGCCCATCGTCTCTCCACGATCAGGGACGCCGACCTGATCCTGATGATGGAGGACGGGCGCATCGTCGAACGCGGGACGCACGAGGAGCTGATCGCCCTCCACGGTGCCTACGCCGACCTGTACAACTCACAGTTCACGGGTCCCGAGGTCGAGGAACAGCCCGCCCAGGCACAGCCGATGATGCCGACGCTTGGGCAACGGCCGGTGACAGTCGGCTAGGTCAAGCCCACCAGGGCGGGACGCCGTTCCACGCCGCCACGGCGACCGTGGTCAGGGCGAGGATCTCAACCACCTGCTCACAGGCCCCGAGAACATCCCCGGTGACTCCGCCGAGTCTCCGTGTCGCCAGCCCACGCCAGAAGAGCAATGACAGAGCCGCAAGGACGACGACCGGGACCAGCCAAACCCCGGCGGCCACCGACCCGATCCCGAGTGCGGAGATCGTCGCAACCGATGTGTCCACGGGCCTGATCTCGAGGACCGCCGCCCTCCCCAGCCCGTCGGCGCGGGCCGGTTCGGCGATGGCAGCCAACACCACCGCCGCCGAGCGCCCGAGAGCGTGAGCCAGGACCAGACCACCGAGCGCCCATGCCGGGGGCAGCGATGCCAGGGTGAGGATGCGCCAGACGAGGGAGACGACCACTGCGATCACCCCATAGGTGCCGAGTCGGGGATCGCGCAGTATCCGGAGGGCCTCTTCGCCGGTGGCCCCGGAGCCGAGGGCGTCGGCGGTGTCGGCGAGACCGTCCTCGTGGAGCGCCCCGGTCAACAGGACCCCCGCCGTGGTCGCCAACACCGCAGCCAGGGCGGAGGGCAACCACCTGTGGGCGGCCGCGTAGGTCCCTGCCGCCACCAGACCGACCAGCGTCCCCACCCAGGGGAACCAAGGAGCAGCCCCGTTCAGGTCGCGTGAGCCACCCCCCAGGGGTATCCGGGTGAGGAAGGCGATGGCGGCTGTGAGACCCCTCACTCCAGGCGGAGCGCTCGTCCCGCCACCACCAGGAAGGCATCGGTGGCCACGGCGGCGAAGCGTTGGTTGGCCCAACCCTGCAGGTCGCGAAAACGTCTCCCTATCGGGTCCATGGGCACCAGACCGGACCCGACCTCGTTGCTGACCACGATGGTGTCGCCGTCACGTGCCACCGTGGCAGCGGCGGCTCCGTCGACATGGGAGAGGATCGAGTCATCGTCGTGATCAACCATCAGGTTGGAGATCCACAGGGTCAGACAGTCGACTATCAGCGTCTCCTCCCGACCCGAGTCCCTGATGGCCCCGGTGAGGTCGATCGGCTCCTCCACCACGTTCCAATGGCTCGGGCGCATCCGCCGATGAGCGGCGACACGCCGGCACATCTCCTCGTCCTCGGCTCGAAGGGTGGCGATGAGCCTGACCGGGACCGAGCTGCGCCCTGCCAGCTCGACTGCCAGGGTCGACTTGCCCGAACGGGCGCCTCCGGTCAGGAACGTGATCAATAGTCGATGCCCCTGCGGGCCATGATCCCCCGGTCGTATGCGTGCTTCACCTTGCGCATCTCGGTGACCGTGTCTGCGACCTCGATGATCTCGGGGGGTGCATCACGACCCGTGATGATGATGTTCACGTCCGCCGGCCTCTCCCGGAGCGTCCTGACGACTTCGTCGAGCGACACCCATCCCCAATTCACCGGATATGTCATCTCGTCGAGAACCACCAGGTCGTACTCGCCACTCTCGACGATGGCCCGTGCGTGGTCCCACGCCGCCCTGGCCACGGCCTCGGACTCCTCCATGTCCTCGGAGTCCCAGGTGAAGCCGTCTCCCATCGCCCACCAGTCGACCCCGAGCTGACGTCCGATCTTCTCCTCCCCCACACTCCATTCCCCGGACTTGAGGAACTGGATCACCGCCACCTTCCACCCTCTCGCCAGGGCCCGGATGGCGGTCCCGAAGGCCGAGGTCGACTTGCCCTTGCCGTCCCCGGTGTTGACCAAGACGAGTGAGGAGGCCCGCACCGTCGCCTTGGGTGGCGCCTCACGCGGCGGTGTGTCCTCAGCCATCAGTCCTCCTCACCGGTACCACCACAGGCCCGTCTCGATCCTGCATGACCCTGATCCGGGCACCGTAGTGAGCCCGCAGGATCTCCTCGGTGAGGACCTCCTCCGGCAACCCCTCGGCGACGAGCTCGCCATCGCTGATCAAGGCGAGACGGTCGACGTAGCGGCCGGCCAGGGTGAGGTCGTGGGCTGCGGTGACCACGGTCAGCCCCTCGGCCCGGCGCAGCGCATCGACCACGTCGAGGACTTCCACGGCATGCCCGACGTCGAGACTCGCGGTGGGCTCGTCGAGGAGGAGCACCGGCGCCTCCTGGGCGAGGGCACGGGCAAGGACTGCCCGCTGGGCCTCTCCACCGGACAACGTGCCCAGCGGTCTCCTCGCCAGGGCGGTGAGGCCGAGTTTGGCCAACGCGGCACGCACCGTCTCCACATCGTGGCGGCTCTCCGCGCCGAGATACCCGAGATGAGGGGTCCTGCCCAGCATGACGTAGTCGGAGACGCCCATCTCGTCGGGCAGGAACGGCCGTTGCGGCATCCAGGCGATGTCACGGCCGGGACGACGCTCCCCGCTCCCCAGCGACACCGCACCCTCATGGGCAACCACCCCGACAGCCGCCTTGAGCAGCGACGACTTGCCCGCACCGTTGGGCCCGATCAGCCCGAGCCACGCCCCGTCGGGAACGGTGAGATCGATCGGCCCGAGGACGTGCCGTCCGCCGTATGAGACCTCGACATCGCTCCAGTCGATCATGCCGGCCCTCTCATCGTGCGCAGGACGACCAGGAAGAAGGGAGCCCCGAAGAACGCGGTGACCACTCCGATGGGGATCTCCGCCGGGGCGATGAGAGTGCGGGCGGCCACGTCGGCGAGAGTGAGGAACGAGGCGCCGAAGAGGATGGAGAGGGGGATGATCACCCGATAGCTCCATCCGAAGAGGAGTCTGATGGTGTGGGGCACGATGATCCCGACGAACCCGATCAGACCGCTCACCGAAACCGCCGCCGCAGTGGCCAGGGTCGCGGCCACCACCACGACGCCCCTGACCCTGGCGACGTCGATGCCGAGGGCCTCGGCCTCCTCGTCGCCGATGCTCAACACATCGAGCAGCCTTCGACTCAGGACGAGCACCAGGGTCGCCAGGACCGCATATGGGAGGAGTTGCAGCACCTCATCCCATCCCACGGTGACCAGTCGGCCCAGGATCCACGAGTAGACCTCGCGCAGGGTGTCCACGTTCTGCTGGAGCACGTAGGTCTGCACCGCGGTGGCGAATGCCGCCACCGCCACCCCGGCGAGAATCAGCGAACTGGCCGATCTGCTCCGCACCGACCTTCCCAGGACATAGGTGATCCCCACCGCGGCCATGCCCCCGAGAAACGCAAAGAGGGCTATCAGCCTCCTGTCGTCGGACAGGGCGATGACTACGGTCGCGCCCAGGCCGGCACCGGCCGCCACGCCGAGCAGATAGGGGTCGGCGAGGGCGTTGCGGAACACACCCTGATAGGAGGCACCGGCCACGGCGAGCACCGCCCCGACGATGGCGCCCATCACGACCCGGGGCAGTCGTATCTCGAAGAGGATGTTGGTCTCGATCTCGCCGAGACCCGAGTCCAACGTGATCCCGGGGAGGGCATCGAGCACCGCCCTCGCCACCGCGAGCGGGTCGAGACCGGCCGCTCCCACAGTGGCCCCGATTCCGGCGACGACCAGCAGCGAGACCACGCCCAGCGTGATGGGGAGCCACCCGATCCGGGCACGTCTCGCCTCGTCCAAGCCGGAGGTGTCTCTCAACCTTCGTCCACGAATGCCTCGACCGCCGCCGACACCGCCTCGGCGAAGTCGACTATGCGCGGGCCCCACCGGGAGGCGACATCGGAGTCCAGCTCGACCACATTCCCATCGGCCACCGCGGAGAGCACACCCCAGCCGGGTCGGGCGGCCAGGGTCTCCGCCGACTCGCCGTAGAGGACATCGGCCAGGAAGATCAGGTCGGGATCCGCGGCGACGATGAACTCGCTCGAGAGCTGGGGGTAGCCGGCGGCGGACCCGTCGGCGTCGGCGGGGTCGGCGATGTTGACCAGACCGAACAGACCGTAGAGCTCGCCGAAGAAGGTCGACGAGGTGGCCGTGTAGAAGGTGGCGTCCAACTCGTGGTAGTAGGTGGTCCCCTCCGGCGCCGCGGGCGCGTCCGCCACGGCGTGGGCGATGCCTGACTCGATCTCTTCGTTGAGTGCCTCCGCCTCTTCGAGGTGGCCGGTGGCGGTGCCGAGCGCCTCGATCTGGGTGTAGACCTCGGAGACGGTCTGGGCCGCGTCCTGATGGATCACCGGGACGTCCGCTGTTTGCAGGGACGCCACGAGATCGCCAGGGTCATAGGAGACGACGACCAGGTCGGGCTGGTAGGAGAGGATCGCCTCGATGTTCGGTGTGAAAGCGCTCAGGTCGGTGATCGGGACACCCTCGGGGTAGTTCGACTGGTCGTCGACGGCGACCACCTCGTCGCCGGCTCCGATGGCGAAGAGGATCTCGGTGCCAGTCGAGGAGAGCGAGACGATCCGCTCCGGCAATTGCTCGATGGTCACCGTCCCGTTGTCCGCTTCGACCGAAACCGGGAATCCGGCGCCGCCGGTGGTGGTGGTGCTGGCACCGGCGCTGGTCGTCGTGGCAGCGGGGGCCGTGGTCGTGGTGGCATCACCTCCGGCAGGGCCGCATGCGGCGAGAGCCAGGGCCAGGATCGTGGTCGGGAGCAGGGCACTCCGCTTCATATGGAACATCCTCCGTGTCTGGAGGATGAAGAGGTCTGTGGGGCAACCCACGGGTCCGTCTTCATCCGAGACGTGTACGTGGCCCTGATGCAGGCGACCTGGCTCGTCTCCTCACGGAGCATCACAGTTGCGGGACAGCGCCGGGGTCACACCGGCTTCGCTGCGCTCAGGGCACCCGTCGCTTGTGACGGGCACCCCGAAGCTTAACGTGCGCTCAGCCGGCCTCTTCGGAACGGACTCCGAGGGTGACTGCGACGGTCTGCGGCTCCCCGTCCCTGAGGATGTCGACCTCGACCGTCTCACCTGGGACGTGGGCCCGCACCTGGGCGATCAAGTCGGGGAAGTTGAGAACGGGGACACCGTCGAAGGCAATGACCACGTCGCCGACCTGGAGCCCGGCGGCCTCGGCCGACGAGCCTGCGACCACGGCCACGACCCGGGCACCGGCCTGGCCCTCGCTGGCGACATCCTCGCCCTCGACGCCGAAGAAGGCGGACTCCAGCGGCTCACCGGAGACGATGCTCTCCGCGTAGGCCAGGGCGATCTCGGCGGGGACGGCGAAGCCGACCCCATCGTTCGCCCCCGACTGGCTGAAGATCGACACATTGATCCCGACGACATGGCCATTACGGTCGACCAGTGCCCCTCCGGAGTTGCCCGGGTTGATGGCTGCGTCGGTCTGCACCATCGAGGAGCAGGTCTCGAAGGAGCAATTGGTCTGGTCCACCGCGGAGATGATCCCGGACGTGACCGTCGACTCCAGACCCCACGGGCTACCCACGGCGATGGCCAGCTGGCCCACCCTGGGCTTCTCGGTGCTGAAGGTCGCCGGCGGCACGTCGGTGCGGGCCACTTCTATGACCGCGATGTCGACTTGGTCCGCCGTGCCCAGGACGGTGCCGGTCACCTGCTCGCCGTCTGCGAACCTGACCCGCACGGTGTCGGCGCCGTCTACGACGTGGGCGGCGGTCATGACCAGGCCCTCGTCGTAGACGACCCCGGACCCGAGCCCGGAGCCGGTCTCGATGTGAACCACCGAGGGGAGGATGACCTCGGCGGCGTCGGCAACCGGCTCCTCGCCCGGGACGTCTCTGGGTGCGGCGACCTCGACCGACTCGACCGTCGTGGTCGTCTGCTCATCCTCCGGCGCAGCGGTCGGGGTGTCCTCGGGATAGATCAGATTGACCAGCGTGACGACCAGGGCCACTGCGACGATGAAGAGGATGGCTGAGAGCCAGCCGGGCATCCTGCGCCTCGCCCGGGGGCTCTCGATCTCGGCCTGGTGCTCAACTGACAAGTCTGACCTCCTGGCGCCGACCCTAGATGTGCCCCGTTAAGCGACCCCTAAACCGGATGTCAAGTTCCGGTAAAGGGGGAACGATCGGGGGGAGCACCCCCGACGGAGTCGGTGGGGAGCCACACCACCATGGTGGTGCCCACTCCCCCGGAGCCGGGGAACGTCGCCAGCGCCCCACCGTGGGCCTCGGCGATCTGGGTGACGATCGAGAGCCCCAGCCCCACCTGATCGGCGGGCTCGGATGCCATCCCCGGCCCCTGGTCGATCACGCCCAGCCAGGCCCAGCCGTCCTCGACCCCACAGCCTACGACGACGGTGCTGCCTTCGGGAGCCACTTTCACCGCGTTTTCGATCAGGTTGGAGAGAGCACGGTCCAGCGCCACGGAGACACCGGAAACCGTCGCCGGGAACGTCTCCACCCGAAGATCGACACCCACCCCCGCCGCCACCGAGGCGAAGTCGGCAGTGTTGGTCTCGACGAGACGGGAGAGGTCCACCGTCACCGACTGCGCCTTCCCCGTCTGCAGCCGCGCCGTGGCCAGGAGACCCTGGATCATCTCCGACATCTTCTCGGCGTTCCTCCTGATCACGCCGCCCGCCTGTCGCCATTCGTCCACACCCGCGTCGGGGTCGTCGGCGACGAGCTCGACATTGGATCGGATCACCGTGAGCGGGGTGCGCAGGTCGTGACTGGTGTCGGCGAGGAACTGACGCTGGCTGGCGAAGGCGATGTCGAGACGCTGCAACATCTCGTCGAACGTGTCGGCGAGACGCTTCAGCTCATCCTCGGGCCCGGTGAGGGCGATGCGTCGACTGAGGTCGGAGGCCTGGATCTCCCGTGCGACGGTGGTGATCTCCCCGACCGGCTTGAGGACTCGTCCGGACATGATCCAGCCCACGACCAGGCTGAGCAGGAAGAGCAGCCCCAGGGCGATCACGGTGAACCGGGCCACCTCGTTGAGGACTATCTCGTTGAAGATGGACTCGAGGGCGCGCACCTCGACTTCCCGGTAGTAGGGCAGGGTGAACGACTGCCCCGTGTCGAGGAGCACCTGTCTGCCCTGCCAGAGGTGGACCATCATCGTTTGCGACCGCAGCCCGCGCTGCACCGCGAGATAGACCAGTCCGAGCAACGCCCCTCCCAGACCGAAGACGAGTGCCGAGTACTGGACAGAGAGCCGGAACCGAATCGACTGCCAGTGGCGCATCAGCCCTCCTCCAACCGGTAGCCCCGGCCGGGGACCGTGGTGATCAGCGGTGGCGCCCCCAGCTTCTTGCGCAGATTGGAGACGGTGACCCGGACCACGTTGGTCATGGGGTCGGTCATCTCGTCCCAGACATGCTCCAGCAGGCTCTCCTGGCTGAGCACGACCCCGGGGTTGGCCATGAAGTAGTGGAGGAGGGCGAACTCCTTGGCAGTGAGATCGAGTCGTCTCCCATCCCTCGTGGCGACGAATCGGGCATGGTCGAGCTCCAAGGGCCCGATCCGGATCACGGGATCGCTGTCGGTGTCCCGTCTGATCAGCGCCCTCACCCGGGCCGAGAGCTCGGCGAATGCGAACGGCTTCACCAGGTAGTCGTCCGCGCCAGAGTCGAGCCCGGCGACCCGATCCTCGACGTCGTCACGCGCGGTCAGCATCAGGATCCTGGGACGATCGCCCTCGAGGGTGGGGAGGTCTCCCGAGACCAGGTCACGGCACAGCTGGAGCCCGGTCCCGTCGGGGAGGTTCCAGTCGAGGACGACCAGGTCATACCCGGCGGAGCGCAGCTTGACGTCGGCTTCGTGGAAGCGATAGGCCACGTCGACGGCATGCCCATCGCGGCGCAGCCCGCGCGCGATCACGTCGGCGAGGTCGGGTTCGTCTTCAACTACCAGCAGTCGCACGACCAAGACGATACGAAGCAGCGGTTAATCGGTGAATAAAACAAGGTTCGGACCGGCCTTTCGGCGAGTATGGACTACCGACCCATAAAGCAAACGCAACCTTTTGCCGAGAATGCGAGTCGGAACAACGATGATCGTCACATTCATCACCCAGGACCCAGACGGATTCCATACCTACACCGGTCATGTCGTCAGCCGGGGACCGACCACCATCGTGGTCATGCTGACTGAGCCGTTCGGCCTCGCCGGACGATCGGTCCAGTTCCCGATCAGCGCCGTGGTCTCCGAGAAGGTCATTACCGCCTAGAGCTTCGCGGATAAGGCGATAGCCTGATCCGCATGTTGCTAGAGGCGTCGACCCTTCAAGCACTCGCTTTGGCAGGGGCGGTCGGCGCCATCTCCGGTCTGATCGGCGGCTTCGTGGCCTCGGCGGACAACCTCCTGGGAACGGTCCTCACCGGGATCATCGGTGGCATCGCCCTCTCTGCGGTCTTTCGCCTCGCGGGCGTGCCCGCTATCTACGGAGTCGGCTCCGAGGACTTCTCCCTGGTATGGGCAGCCCTCGGCGGCCTCGTTCTCGGCTTCGTGGTGGGCCGGGCCAACAACTGAGGCGGACCTCTTCCTCTCGGAACCCCGGGTTGCTGGCGCCATATGTGGCGCAATTCCGCTCAACTTCGGCGCGCCCTCTCGAAGTTGAGCGGATTTCGTTCACATGTGGCTCGAGGAACCCGGGGTTCGCAGAAGCGGACCCGTCGCGGATCGGCGACGCTGAGTCCGCATTCAGGTGGCTTTAAGGGGTGGACGTACGGTCGGGGGACCCAGAAAGGGGGAATCACCGATGCGACGCAGAATCGTCGTACTTCTTTCGGCGACGCTCCTCACCGTGGGGATCGCCGTGCCGGCGAGCGCTGCAACCGCGGCAGACTTCGGCGGCGTGTGGACGTCGACCGACGCCGTCGACGGCAGCAGCCAGGCGCTCATCGTGGTGCCGACCGGTGCGCAGCGAGCCCGGGTGATCCTGATCGACGCCGGCGCCTCCGTGTGTGGCGGCTCACCATTGACCCCGGCACTCGGCACCGGGCGAGGGGCGGTCTCCGGGGAGGAGATGACCGTGACCTACCGCCTGATCTGTCTCAACGGGAGCCCTAGCTCGACACCCACGGTGGTGTACACCCTGCAGCCCGACGACACCCTCACCGAGGACGTCTCGGCAACCGTCTGGAGCCACTGACGCGACTGAGGGGCCCGACCGGGGCCCCCTCAGGACTATTCCACGTCGCTTCCAGGACTATCCGATTGCCCCCGCGGCGGCCATGTTGAGCTCGATGAGACGGTTCATCTCGACCGCGTACTCCATCGGCAGCTCCTTGATGATCGGCTCGATGAAGCCGGCGACGATCATCGACGTCGCCTGGTCCTCGGTCAGTCCGCGGGACATGAGATAGAAGAGCTGGTCCTCGCCGACCTTGGAAACGGTCGCCTCATGCCCGATCTCGGCGTCGTTCTCCTCGATCTCCATGTACGGGTAGGTGTCGGAGCGGCTCGCCTCGTCGAGGATGAGCGCATCGCATCGGACGAAGCTCCGGGCGTTCTCTGCACCGGGCTCGACCCGGACCAAACCGCGGTAACCGGCCCGACCCCCGCCCTTGGAGATCGACTTGGAGACGATCGTCGACGTGGTGTCGGGGGCGGCATGGATGATCTTGGCCCCGGCATCCTGATGCTGGCCTTCGCCGGCGAAGGCGATGGAGAGCACCTCGCCGTGGGCCCCGGGCTCCATGAGCCACACCGCCGGGTACTTCATGGTCAGCCTCGAGCCGAGGTTGCCGTCCACCCACTCCATGGTGGCGTTCCGGTAGGCGGCGGCCCGCTTCGTCACCAGGTTGAAAACGTTGTTCGACCAGTTCTGGATGGTGGTGTACCGGCAGCGGCCACCCTCCTTGACGATGATCTCGACCACCGCCGAGTGCAACGAGTCGGTGGTGTAGGTGGGGGCGGAACAGCCCTCGACATAGTGCACGTAGGCACCCTCGTCGACGATGATCAGCGTTCGCTCGAACTGACCCATGTTCTCCGAGTTGATCCGGAAGTAGGCCTGCAGCGGCTGCTCCACATGGACGCCCGGGGGCACGTAGATGAACGATCCGCCCGACCACACGGCGGAGTTGAGGGCGGCGAACTTGTTGTCGTTGGGCGGGATGACCGTCCCGAAGTACTCCTTGACGATGTCCGGGTACTCGCGGACCGCGGTGTCCATGTCCGTGAAGAGGACACCCAACTTCTCCAGGTCCTCCCGATTGCGGTGATAGACCACCTCTGACTCGTATTGCGCGGTCACACCCGCCAGGTACTTGCGCTCTGCCTCGGGGATGCCCAGCTTCTCATAGGTCTGCTTGATCGACTCGGGCACCATGTCCCAGTCCTTCTGCTGGGAGCCCTCGGGCTTGACGTAGTAGTAGATGTCGTCGAAATCGATGGTGTTGAGCGCGCCGCCGCCCCCCCACTGCGGGATGGGCTTGCGGAGGAAGCGCTGGTACGCCCTGAGACGGAAGTCGAGCATCCACTCCGGTTCGCGCTTCATGGCGGACATGTCACGAATGACGTCCTCGTCGAGACCCTTGCGGGGCTCGAAGGCAAGCGCCACCTCGTCCCTCCAGCCGAGCTGGTAGCCGCCTAGGTCGATATCGATTGTCGCCACTGCCTGTTCACCTCGGGACGATGCCCTTCATCGAATACAACAACCACCACCGGTTGCGAATTTCCACTATCCGGATGTGGGTAATTCTAGGGCGACCGCGATGATCGGCCAACCGCCACGCACCAGGGGTGGAGTGGGCGGGCACGCTAGCTAAGTTGGCGCTCATGCCCGTCATCGTGGTGGGAGCGGACACCGAGGCCGGGGCGACCATCCTCCAGGGCCTCCACGACCCGAATCGGGAGATCAGGGTCTTCGTCACCGACGAGACGAGAGGCCTGGAGATGCGGCAGCGTGGCTACAAGGTCGCCATTGGGGATGTGTCCGATGAGGGCCATGTGGAAGGGGCGGCGACACGCTGCTTCTCGGCGGTGCTGATCGCCGAGGCGGCGCATGATTCCAGGGAGCGCTCCTTCGCCGACGATCCGGCGACGGTGCTCAGGGGATGGGCGAACGCCATGCGCAACTCCGGGGTGAGCCGGGTCATCTGGGTCACCTCGGGAGACCACCCACCGACACACACCGCCGAGGTGGCAGTGGTAGATCCCGACGACCCGGACCTCGCCGGCGCCGTGGCCGGGCTCGACGACGCTCAGTCGATCGGATAGTCCGGCAGGTCGCGCACCACCGCCCTGGTCAGCCAGGCCTCATGGGCGAGAGCCCTCTGCTGAGCCTCGGAGAGAAGATCGAACGGGTCGATGGCGCGATCGTCCGAGTGCAGCTCGAAATGGGTGTGAGGGGTCGTCCCCTCGGCGTTGCCCGAGTCACCCGACCATCCGATGAGTTGCCCGGCGTCCACCCCGGCGCCCACCTCGATCCCGGGGGCGACGGTGAACGTCCATGGAGCCGAGCCGTCGTCGCTTCCAGGGGTGTCGTTGTTGAGATGGAGGTAATAGCTGGTCCAATCGCCCTCGTGGAGGATGCGGACGTTCCGCCCGGACAGACGGTTGATCCCGACGTGGACGACGACGCCGTCGGCGATCGCGTACACCTCGGTCATCCTGGGGGCGAGGAGGTCGTTCCCCCGGTGCCTGCGACCTCCGGAACGTCTCGCCCCGTAGGTCGAGGAGAAGTGAGTGGCCGAGACTTCCTGCGGGAACACGATCTCGAAGGGTGGCTCACCCGACGACGCCAGTGCGGGGAGCTCCGGGAGCAGGCCGCCGAGGACGAGGGTGACGGAGATGATCGAGGTGCCGACGCGTTTGACGACTCGGGAATGCAATGGGGAGCTCCTCTGTCTGGATGGAGGGGACGACCTGACGTCCCTGACGTTGGTCGGGGCACCCTAAGGAGCTGTTCCAGCTATGCCAAACGGGTCACGACGAGGCGGCGCCGCCGGGGGTCGGCCGGGAACGCACCGTGAAGCGGAGTCGCGAGACCGGCTCACCGTCGACCGAGATCACGAACGAGTAGGCGCCCTCGTGCTCGAAGTGGAGGTTGTTGAAGGTGAACGACCTGACCAGGCCGTAGTCCGTGGTCGTGGCGGATTGGCCGACGGTCTGTGGGATCTTGATCTCATGCGAGAGCGGCTGGGGCAGCATGGGCTGGCCATCGGCGTCCTGGAGCTCGACCGAGAGCCGAAGGCTCTCCGATTTCCAGGAGACAGGCACGCGCAGCCTGAGACCGATGGCGAGGCTGGGATGACGTGCGGGGAGCTGGCGCACCCAGAGGGTGTCCCATCCCCCACCGAGCACGAAGAGCTTTCCCCGAACTGCCTGCACCGCGTCGGCGAGGAGAGCGACGTCAACGCTGGGCCCGATGGCATCGGGCGGGGTCTCCATCACCTCTCCGAGCCTACCGAGACGTGGGAGTGGCGCCGGACGGGTCGGCCGGCTCAGACCAGGTACTCACGCGACACCGAGGCGACCATGGAGTAAAAGGGGTCGATCATGTTGCCCACGGTGAGCCTGCCGACCTGGCCGAGAAGACGATAGGCATCCAGTTTCCCGAAGCCGTGATAGGCCACCAGGCGGCGGGCGAGATCGGTGTAGGCGGCCCGGGCGCAGTCACCAAGGTTGACTCCCTGCAGGCCGGCTATCGAGCCTATGGAGTCGGCCGTGTTCAGCTGGGGTAGGGCGATGAACCCCGCGTGGTCCCGATCCGTCACCCGGACGGTGATCTCCGCCACCGACTGGATCTCCAATGCGACCCCGGTGATCTCCCCGTCGCCCTGGGCACCGTGTGCGTCTCCCAGGGAGAGCAGCGCCCCCTCGACGTGGACGGGCAGCACCAGGGTCGCCCCGGCACCGACACCCGGCTGGTCGACGTCTCCCAGGTACTCCGGGCCCTGGCTGAAGCTCATCCTCCGCTCCAACGGAGGGGCGACCCCCACCGTGCCGAGAAAGGGCCGGAGTGGCACTGTGACCTCGCGTCCACCCAGCATCTCGGTGGCGACACCGCCCCTATACCGCACCTCTCCGATCTCGGAGCCGATCGAGTCCTGCAGTCCGTAGACGTCGGAAGAGAGGGCCCCGAAGCCGTGGAAGACCCCGTTCCACCCGACTCCCTCCAACGGGTCGGGGTCGACACGATGGATCTCCACCTCGATGAGGTCACCAGGCTTCGCCCCGGACACCGCGAACGGGCCGGTCAGAGGACATGCTCCGCCGAGCCGTTCCACGACCTCGTCGATGTGATACCCGCCTTCCGGCACCTGGCGCCACAGGCCGCAGATGGAGTCGGCGGTCTCCACCTCGACCCTCTCGCCGTCGGTGAGCTCGGCGATCGGCTCGGCCCGAGGATCGAAGAAGAGTGTGGTCCGGTCGCGGCCGAAGCGACGCATCAGCCGTAACGGGCCCGGTAGGCGTCGACGGCGAGCTCGAAGCACTCGATGGGAGCCCGAAGGACGCCGGCGCCGATCTGGCCACCGTCGCGGCCGCCGAGGCCCCCGTCGATCACCGGTGTGATGCCGGTCTCGACGACCTTGAAGATGTCGATGCCGGTGGGGGTCCCCCGGAATTCGAAGAAGGGGATGAAGAAGTCTGGGTGCTCCCCGAAGGTGATCTCATACATGGCCAGGTTGTTCTCGATCATCACCTGGGGCGTCCCGCCCTGGTACTTCTGGAGCGGGAAGGCACAGGCCTGGGCGAAACCGCCCAGCCCGGCGGTCTCGGTGACATGGCTCTCGCCTCCCATCCAGACCAGGTCGTCTTCCGTGTAGCCCTCGAAGAAGTGGCCCTGGACGACGGGGGGCGGGCCGACGAACCATTCGTGGTCGAGCCCCGAGACCCGGATGCCGTAGTTGTTGCACGAGATGCTCATCGTGGTCACCAGGCTCGAGCCCTCGACGTGCCGGGCTGCGTCCACCGTCGCCTTCGATGCGGCCATCGACAGCCTGAGGAAGAAATAGTCGCTCTCCTCGAGGAATCGGAGGGTGTCTCTCACCCGATCGGCACGATCACCCACCGCCCCGACCAGATGCGGGAACAGAGCCCTCGTGAAGAGGAGCGTGCCCGCGGTGTTGCGGCTGTGCAGCTCGTCTCCCAGACGCAAGGCACGAGACATCATCGGCTTGAGAGGGATGCCGCCCGAGGCGAGCACGGCCTCCTTGATCGTGGGCGCCACCACCTCATGGACGAAGTCGAGGCGGGCCTTCACGTCCTCGCCGTAGGTCCCGTAGTTGAGACGCCGGTGCGACTCGCCCTCGTAGAAGTTGCAGAACCCGAGGTTCCCCCCGTTCCGGTTCTCGACCACGAACACCGGCATCGATGCGGTGTAGATGCCGGCGACCGAGCCGACGCACCCGTGATGATGACAGGGCTCGATCTGCAGCTCACCGGAGGCGTAACCCTCGACGGCCTCCTCCTCGGAGCCTGCCAGCCCCTCGTACATCGCGCCGTAGACGAGCGCGTTGCGCTGTGGCCCGACGTAGTCCTCCCATCGCTGGGGCGGGCCGGAGGTGAGCACCGTGGTCGCCGTCATCCCTGGCACGACCTCCCCGGCCGGTCGAACGTCGACCAATACCGGGTCGGCGGTGGTGAGCAGGTCGAATGCCCGCTGATTGGCCCGGTCACGCAGATCCGCGCCCGTCATCACCACAGCCTCAGGTACTTGTCGATCTCCCACTGGTCGACCACCGTGTTGTACTCGTCCCACTCGCCCCGCTTGTAGGACTCGTAGTCGTCGTGGAACTCCTTCCCGAACACGTCGGCCATCAACGAGTCGGCGGCGAACGCGTCGAGCGCCTCGCCCAAGGTCGCCGGCAGACGGTGGCCACCCATGGCCAGCAGGTCCTCCCGAGAGGTCTGATAGGTGTCGACGTTGATCGCCGGCCCGGGATCGAGCCCCTCGGTGACACCCTCCAGGCCGGCGGCGATCACGGCGGCCAACCCGAGGTAGAGGTTGCAGGCGCTGTCGGTGATCCGGACCTCGAGACAGTGCCGGTTCATGGGGAGCCTGCCCATCAGGGTCCGGTTGTTCGACCCATAGGCCCGGTACACCGGGGCCCAGGAGATCTCGTTCATGAGGCCCCTGGGGAGGAGCCGCTTGTAGGAGTTCACCGTCGGGCAGAGCACCGCACTCAGGGCGTCGCCGTGACGGATCACACCCGCCGTGAAGTGCAGAGCCAGGTCGGTGTAGCCCGGGACATGCCCCAGCCCACCCTCGCCCACGAACAGGTTCTCCCCGGACCCGGCGTCGGCCAGCGAGATGTTCATGTGCGCTCCGGAACCGAATGCCGTCGACCACGGCTTCGGCATGAATGTCGCGATGCAACCCAGACGCCGGGCGACGTCCTTGGCCATCAACCTGAACAGGATCATCCGGTCGGCCATCTCCAACGCGTCCGTATAGGAGAAGTCGAACTCGTACTGCCCGTCGCCACCCTCGTGGTCGAATGAGTAGACCCCCCAACCGAGCTGGTTCATGTATCGCACCATGGGCTCGACGAACGGCTCGGCGAGCACCGTGGCCTCGACGTCGTACCCATCCGTGGGCCGGTTGTCCAGGTCCTCGGCGACGAAGGGCTTCCAACCGTCGTCGGTCTCCCGGAGGACGTACACCTCGGGCTCGATGCCCACGTTGACCACGTAGCCGAGCTCGGCGGCCCTGGCCACCTGTCTCTTCAGGAGGGACCGGCTGTCGTGTGTGTAGCTCTTGTCGTGAAAGTAGAGGTCGGCCGGCGCCATCGCGTACCGGGGCGCCCAGGGGAGCTGGACGACCTTGTCCAGGTCCGGGATCGATACACACTCGTCCTCGTTCGGACCGAGTGGCCCCATCCCCTCCAAGGCACCGACCGTGTACAGCTCGGAGCCGTTTGCCCACGACTCGAGCTTCCCGACCGGAACCGCCTTCGCCTTGGGGACGCCATGGACGTCCACGTAGTAACCGAAGAGGACCTCGACCCCGGCCTCCGCCAGGTCGGCCTTCAGCCTGTCGTGGTCCCGACTCTCATCCGTCATGTCTCACCTTTCATCCCGAAGTCGCCTGGTAGCTGTGAATCCGCCCCCCTCCGATCCGGATCAGGGCGCCCTTGAGGACTCCCTCGCCGTATTCGGACCCGGGGTTGAAGACCGAAGTCCTTCCGATGACATCCCTGCCCGCCGACTCGTGGATGTGGCCGTGGAGGCCGACGAGGGGCTGATGTCGCTCGATGGCGTCGTAGACCGCCTTGGACCCGACGTGGTCCATCAGCGGGGCCCCCGACGATGTGACCACCTCGAGACGCTCGTTGAGCCTGGGGGCGAGGTCGAGCTTGGTGCCGTAAGGGGGCGGATGGAGGTTGAAGAGGGCCGTGGATGGCGAGGAGAGCTGTCCCGCCATCTCATCGATGTGGGCGAGGATCTCCTCCTCGTCGTACTCACGTGGAGTGCTCCACGGGGTGCGATTGGTGTACCCGGTGGTGATCATCTCGTGGCCGGGCGCTATCTCCACCACCCGGCCTTCCACGTTGACGAGGAGGTCGCCTCCGTGCTCGGCGATGACATCGTCCACGTAGAAGGGGTCGTCGTTGGCGGGGGCGGTGAGGATCTGCCGCGCCGAGCCCGCCAGCTTCTCCCGGGCGTAGGCGATCCAGGCGACGACACGTTGCGACATCAGCTCCTGGAAGACGGCGTCGACCCTGGCCGGATCGGCCTCCAGCTCCGCATATCGGTCGGGATCGACCCGCAACGTGTAGAACCCGGCGTCGGCGACCCGTCTCTCGAAGGCCGGGAGCTCGTCGGGGTGGAGATCGTGCTCCTTCCCCATGAAGCGGGCCCGATGCCGGTCGCCCGCGGACACCACCGGGACCACGAGCTTGCCGGTGAAGTCGCCACCCAGCACCAGCAGGTCCGCACCGTAGAAGTCGGCGGCGGCGACGAACTTCCGCCAGCACACCTCCGAGCCATGGAGGTCGCTGGCGAAGAAGAGAGTCGTTCCCTCTTCCCGGGTGCGCGATCGGGTGAACAGCGGCATCAGTAGGTGTCCCTGGGGATGTCGACTTCCTGCCACCACTGCATTCGCTCCCCCACCCGGGCGCGCACCCGCCAGCGCATGGACTTCGGGCACTCGTCGAGATGCCGCATGAGCTCGACCGCGTTGTCCTTGCCCCGGGGAGGCAGGTCGTCGGTGACCGCGGCGAGGTTGACCGTCGCCGTCTTCCAGAAACCCCAGTCGTCTCCGAGGATCGAGCAGACGTAGTCGATGTCGATCACCTCGGGGTCGACTGCAGAACGGCCGAGGTCGTGGGTGGAGAGCATGGTGCCCAGGTCGAGGATGTCGTTTGGGGTGAGATCGACGATCTGAAGCTTGGACAGCAAGAGGTCCTCGATGGACAGAGTGGGACCGCTCCCCAACCGAGCGCTCACGTCGAGGCGGTGGCAGAGATCGAGCACGTCGACCCACACATCGACATCGATTCCCCGTGTCTCGTCGCGGAACAGGTACCGCGTCCCCTCCATGGCCACCAGCATGTCCCGGTCCGTCGCGTAGCCCTCCCTCTCGAAGAACTCACGAAGACGGCGTCGGTCCGACTTGCGTGTGACGAGGTCGATGTCCTTCGGCAAACGGTCGCGAAGCTGCATGTCCTCCATCGCGGAATGGCAGTGGAGACGCACCCCGACCGATCCCAGGGCACGCAGCACGAGACCGGTCGCCTCGGCTCCGCTGATGAGACGCAGTGCCTCATCGCCGAGCGGCTCGAGACGATTCACTCGATCGGAATCTGCCTGAATGCGAGGGAGATGTCGATCCCCTGCCTTCGCCGGTACGTCTTGGCCGCCAGGTACCAGACCACACCGAAGACCACGACCGCGAGCAGCAGCCAGAACTCGCCACGGATGGCATCGGCGCTGAACAGCGGTCCGGCGGCGTTCACGTCGTTCCACAACATGACCAGCACCGTCCCGAGAAACACCGCCCCGAGGAAGCCGGTTATCGACATCACCGGGATCCCGCCGATCCTCTGCTCCGAGGCAGGTGACATCTCGAACAGGTTCCGCCTCGTCTTCGGGAAGAAGACCGCGGCCACCATCGCCGTCCCCCATACCACCGTGAGCGCCTCGATGAGAGTGAGGAGGTTGATCGCCCGGAAGGCGATGAACCACATGAACACGATGGCACCGGCCGTCGAGAGCCAGATCGCCGTGACCGGGGTGTTGAAACGTGGGCTCACGTCGCCGAGTCGGTCCGGGGCGATCCGGTCGAACGACCAGGCGATCATGGTGCGCGTGGTGTATGCGATCTCCGCCGGGACCCAGAACCAGATCCAGGCCACGAATGTCGCCATAACGACGACCACGAGGATGATGTTGTCCGCCAGGATGCCGATCAGGACCGTGAACCACGGGCTGGCCCCGATCGACGACTCGGTGGAGAAGGCCCAGGCGTCGGTCGAAGGGTCGAAGAGCCCCACGATCGAGTTGTAGCCGAGCGCTCCCTGGAAGTCGTACCCGAAGACCCGGGTCGCCATGATGTCGAAAGCTGCGATCACGAGCCCGGTGGCAACCAGTGCGCCGAGGATGCCGTACAGCTGGGTGCGGCGAACCGACTTGATCTCGCCTCCGATACCTACCGATTGGACGGACCCGAGCAGTGGGAGCAGCGGCCACACCAGGAAGGCGAACGAGGCGCCGAAGCCGATCGGCGCCGTCGCCCATCCCAGATCCTGGGCCGCCGAGACCACCTGGTCGCGGGTGAGACCGGTGAACCTCTCGAAGTTGGCGAAGAAGTCGCCCGAGTCCCCGAAGATGAGGATCCCGGCCAGGATCACCGTGCCGGCCACGGCGATCACGAACAGCACCTTCTGCACCGCGAAGTAGCGCCTGGTGCCCGAGGTGAGCAAGGCGGCGGCGAGCACCAGGACCGCGGTCCCGATCCAGAAGATGCCTGCCGGTGACGCGGTCGTCGCCGCCCACGAGATGAGCAGATCGCTGTCCCCGATGAAGCCGACCGTTCCGAAGAAAGACGACAGGCCGACCGTGACGATGAGGGAGGCGGCCAGGGCGGCGTAGTACATGAGGATCATGGTCTCCACCAGGGAGAGCACGAACCCGACCCCCGGGCCGATCGAGCGGGAAAGGGACACGTACACGCCGCCGGAGCGGGGGAACGTGATCGACCAGGCGTAGAAGGTGCCCGCGATGAACAGCATCCCCACCACCGCGAGGAGGGTGGACAGCCACGGCGCCGCCCCCGGATAGAGACTGGGACCGTACAACTGGTTGAAGGCGATGGCGATGCCGACCGAGACCAGGCCGACGTTGAAGATGAACACATCCATCGACCCTGCGACCCGGATCAAGCCCGAGGCCGGCCTCGAGAACACCCCTGTGCCCGTCGTCTCCGTGCTCGCCACGGTAATCTCCTCCACTCGTTTCGTGCAGACACTCTAGGGTCGGAGATGCTGCGCGTGTCGGAGATCTGGAGGAGGTTTTTTGTGCAATTGCGAGATTTCGCCAGCTCCGAGGTGGCATGAGCGAAGGTCGCACCGGTAGAGGCCGGAAAGGCCTCCTCGACGACGTCGACCGTCGGATCGTGGCGATCCTCCAGGAGAACGGTCGAACCTCCAACCGTGAGATCGGGAGGAAGCTGCGCATCAGCGAGGCGACGGTGCGCAACCGGATCTCACGTCTCCTCGCCGACAACCTGATCAACATCGTCGCCGTGCCCACGCCGACAGCGGTGGGCATGACCCTCTCCGCGATCATCGGAGTCTCGGTGTCGCTCCCCCGGGTGGACGAGGTCGTTGCCCAGTTGGTCACCAAGCCCGAGGTCCGCTACGCCGGGCTGTCCACAGGCCGCTACGAGGTCATCCTCGAAGCCTTCTTCGGTGACCATGAGCACTTGCTCGAGTTCGTCACCAAGGACCTGGGGAGCATGGAGGGGGTCACCCAGGTCGAGACGTCGATCATCCTGCGGGTGGCGAAGTTCTCCTACGAGTGGGAAGTGCCGGTCGACTAGATCGGGTCAACCGACACCGGCCATCGCCGCCGCCAACCGCTCCTCGGAGACGCCCCGTTCGTACTCGCCGGCGATGCGCCCCTCCCTGAGGATCAGGATGCGGTCGCACAGACCGAGCAGCTCCGGTAGCTCCGACGACACGATGAGGATGGCGGTGCCCGAGTCCGCCAGGTGGTGGATCAGGTCGTATATCTCGCGCTTGGCCCCGATGTCGATGCCACGTGTCGGCTCATCCAGGAGGAGCACGGGCGGTCTGCGGGCCAGCCAGCGCCCCAGCACCACCTTCTGCTGGTTCCCGCCGGAGAGGGTCCTCACCAGCGACCTGATCCCGGCAGCCCGCAGGTCGAGCTGCTCGATGAGGGTGGAGATCACCGCCTCCTCCGCCTCCCGATCGACAAGGCTGAGCAGGGGTCGGCTCCCCGTGAGCACCATCACCGCATTCGCCTCGACGGTCCCTTCCATGGCCAGACCCTGGCCACGTCGGTCCTCGGGGACCAGCCCGACTCCAGCGGCGATCGCCGACCTTGGATCGAGAGGGGCGACCGGCGATCCTGCCACGGTGACCTCACCATCCCTCGGGACCAGCCCGTAGACGGCCTCCAGCACCGTGGAGCGCCCACTCCCCACCAGGCCTCCGAGACCGACGATCTCACCGGAACGCACCGAGAAGGTGATGTCCCTCACGTCGCCGACCGAGAGTGAGGTCACTTCCAGCCGCAGCTCGCCGTGCTCCGAAGGAGGCCGATAGAACTGGTTCTCCAGGGACCGGCCGACCATGAGACGGACTATCTCCTCCTCGTCGGTCTCCGCAACGACCCGGGTACCGGTCACCTGGCCGTCGCGCAGGACCGTCACCGTGTCGCACAACTCGAACGCCTCGTGGAGACGGTGTGTGATGAAGACCACGGCCGAGCCTCTGTCGGCGGTGGCGCGGATGATCCGGTAGAGCCGCTCCACGTGATCGACGGTGAGCGACGCCGTGGTCTCGTCGAAGACCAGCACTCTCGATCCCCGGGCGAGCACCCGGGCCACCTCGGTGAGGTGTTGGGCGTCCTGGGAGATCGACCGGACCCGTTGCCCCGGGTCGAGGGGGAGGTCGGCGTCCTCCAGGACCCGACGAGCCGTCTCCATCATCTCGGCGCGGTCCACCCAAAGGTGACGCCCGGGGAGACGGCCCATCAGCATGTTCTCGGCAACGGTCAACTCGGGGCAGATCAGCGCCTCCTGGAAGACGACCCCGACACCGGCGTCGAGCCGCGCCGTCGCGTCCATGTCTGCCAGCGAGACCCCGTCTATGACCACCGAGCCCTCGTCCGGGGGAATCGACCCGGCGAGGATCCGCATCAACGTGGTCTTGCCCGAGCCGTTCTCCCCGACCAGGGCCCGGATCTCCCCCGCCTCCACCGAGAGATCGACTCGATCCAGGGCTTGCACGCCGCCGAATCGCTTGGAGACGCCGGTCATCTCGAGGAGGGCCATCAGCCCGGCCGCCTGACACGATCGACCCACACCGCCAGGATCAGGACACCGCCGGTGACAACTCCCTGCCAGAGGGCCTGCACTCCGAGCAGATTGAGCCCGTTCTGAAGGACCGCGATGAAGAGCACTCCGATGAGCGTGCCCACCATCGAACCGGCCCCGCCGAGAAACGATGTCCCGCCGAGGAGGACGGCGGCGATGACCTCGAGCTCGATTCCGGCACCGACCAGTGGCGAGCCGGCCCGGATCCGCCCTGTGAAGACGACCGCCGCCAGCCCGACGAGGACACCGTTGATGGCGAACACCCCGACCCGCACCCGGTCGACCGGGATGCCGGCGAGACGCGCCGCCTGCTCGTTGCCACCGACGGCGAACACCGCCCGGCCGAATGTCGTCGATCTCATCACCAGGATCGAGACGACCAGGATCCCGAGCGAGAGGGTGACGGGCACCGAGACCGATCCCACCCGGCCGTCACCCAGCCACTCGACGAACTCGCCGTTGTCCGGGAGCTGCACACTGAGACCGTTGGTCGGGATCTGGGCCGCGGATCGGAACAAGGCCAGGGTTCCCAGGGTGACCACGAAGAAGGAGAGCTTCGCCTTGGCGACGAGGAGCCCGTTGAGACCGCCGCCCAGCAGACCACAGACGACCATGGTGCCGAGCACCGCGACCCACCCCGGGAGCCCCAGGAAGAGAAAGCCGGCGACGATCATGGTCCCCAGGGCCAACATCGAGCCGATGGAGAGGTCGATCATGCCGGTGGTGAGCAAGATGGTGCTCCCCACCGCCATGAGTAGCGGGATCGCCATCCCTCTCAGGACGTTGTTCAGGTTGGTGTAGCTGAGGAACAGGTCCTCGGTCAGGGCGAGGCCGACGAACATGCCGACCAGGACCAGCCCGACCCCGGTCCAGGGCGGCGCGTCACGGAGGAGTCTGGCGAGCCGGGGCCTACCAGACTCCTCGCGTACCTCTTCCTCAGGCCTGCGGCCCGTCATCAACCGGCTGATTCACACCGCTCTTCGGAAGGCACCCACTCGTCGACGTTGGACTCGTCCCAACGCTTGAAGTCGAGGGCGATGGGCTGCACCTCCTCACCGTTGAGCAGTTGATGACCCAACTCCGCGGCCTGGTACCCCATGCCCCATTGGTCGGCGTCGTAGGTCGCGGTGATGGTCCCGTCGGCCACGGCCTGGATCCCCTCCGGTGTGCCGTTGATCCCGAAGATCATCAGGTCGAGCCCCCGGCCCTCGGCGGCGAGACCCGCCCCGATGGCCGAGTTGTCGTTGAAGCCGAACACGACCTGGACGTCGGGGTGCTTGGTGAACAGGTCCTCGGCCAGCACCCTGGCATCCTCCACGTTGTCCTGGAGGTTGTCGGCCTGCTCGAGGATCTCGATGCCTGCGGACTCGGCGTTGTCGATGAATCCGCCGATGCGCTCGAGGACGGCGGGGATGGGCGGCCCACCGATCACCAGGGCCTTGGCGCCGTCGGGGAAGGCCTCGGCGACGAGCTGGACCGCATCCTCGCCCGCCTTGCGGCTGTCCTCGTAGACGACACCGGGCGCCTCACTGTTGGGGTTGTACAACTCGACGACGACTGCGCCTGCCTCGGCAGCCCTCTCGAAGGGCCCCTCGAAGGCGTTGGGGTCGAGTGGCAGGAAGGGGAGCACGTTTGCCCCCTGAGCCAGCAGGTTGTCGAAGTCGGTTATCTGCTTGTTGACGTCCAGATTGGCGTCGAGGGTGACGACTTCGCCCCCCACCGACTCCGCGTAACACGTGATGCCCATGTTGATGTTGTGCTCGCCGGGCTCGGTGGCCAACGGCGAGGGTATCCCGAACTTGGCCTCCTCCCCGGCACCGCCGCCGCCATCGCCGCAGGCCGCAGCCAGCAACGCCAGCACGGCGCACAACGACCAGGTCGCTCTTCTCACATCTCCTCCTATCTCGATCCGGATGGTTTGCCCTTCATCACCTCTCAGGCGACTCTCCACAACTCGGCGTCCAGTGCGCCCGAGAGGACCTCGTTTCCCCCAGGGGTGATCAAGACCTGCTGTTCGAACACGAAGATCCCGGCGAGGCCGCCCGAGTCGTCGGGCGGAGCCAGGATGGGCTCCAGGCAGAGCGTCATCCCCGCCCTGAGTGCAACGTCCTCGGACGGGTCCTCATGGACCTTGAGAAGCGGCCGTTCCCAGATCTCGAGACCGATGCCGTGCCCGGAGAGTGATCCGCCGTGATCCCCGAGCCCGGCAGCGGCGAACACGTCCTGACCCGCCTGGTAGAGCTCGGAAGCCTTCGTCCCCGGCCGGGCCGCGTCGACCATGGCCCGGGTGGCGTCGGCGGCCACGTTGGCGTACTGCTCCTGGTCGGACGTGATCTCCCCGAAGGCGAGGAGCCGGATGATGTCGGACATGTACCCGTCGCCACCCGCGCCGCCGTCGAGGAACATCACGTCCCCCTCTCGCAGCACCCGGTCGGACGCGGCGGTGTCGACGAGCGGATAGCGGTCGGGACCGGCGACTGCGTTCAAGAACAGAGGCCTGGTCCCCGCCGTGCCCCCGTTGGCATAGATGCCCTGGGCCACCAGGGCGACGACGTCCTTCTCCGTCATGCCCAGCCTCGCCCCCTCGAGGCCGGCGCGGTACCCGGCCACGGTGGCGGAGACGATGGTGCGAACCCGCTCCACCTCGGCCGGCGACTTCTGCATCCTCAGCACCGACATCACCTGCGCGGCGTCAGTCGCATCGGGCGGGAAGAGCCCCATCAACTCCCGGGCAATCGTGTAGGGGAGCATGACGATCGACCCGGGACCGGTCTCCACCGCCACCTTGGAGCGATCGATGCCGAGTCGATCGAGGTGCCCGGCCACTTTCGACGGGATCTCCTCGGGAGCCTGGTGCCCGTCCACGTTGGAGATCCAGGAGGTCCCGGCCACCGCCCCCACGTCGAAGGCCGACGGGATCAGGACGGCATCGGCCGGATCCGGGGTGGCGATCATCGTCGTTGGGAGCCAGCGGCCCACCGCCCAGATCACGGAGTTGTACCCGGAGAGATACTTGACCGGCTCCTCCTGGGTCAGCACGAGCGCCTCCAGGCCCAGGTGCTCGAGGAGCGTGCCGAGACGGGCGTAGCGAAGGCGGTACTCGTCGAGCGGGAAGTCGGGGTACGTCGGGTTTGCCGGGCCGAGATCGACTCCGGAACCCTGGACGTCGGCGATCACATCGAGTGCGGTCTCGTAATCCAAGTCTCTCTCCCAGTCGGAATCGGCAGGCGTGTGCTCAGGTTGCTGCGCATTTGCGTATCAGGCGTGGGCATCCTAGTCGCAAACTGGCAGCGCCGTCGGCGCGTAGTCCGCTATTCGCATCCGTGGGCATGGAATGGGGCAGCACCCCCCGATTGAGTCGCGAAGGCGCGCCCCGGTAACGTCGGGAGCGAGACCATGACCGAACCCATCGAAATCGCTCCCGCCGAAGGCAAGCTCGGCGTCCTCACCCCTGGCATGGGTGCGGTCGCCACGACATTCGTCGCAGGCGTCCTCGCCGCGCGGAAGGGCTATGCGGCACCGACCGGGTCTCTGACCCAGCTCGCCCACATCCGTCTCGGCAAGCGCGACGGTGGGCGCAACCCGTTGATCCGCGACTTCGTGCCCCTCGCCTCGCTAGACGACCTCGAGTTCGGGGGCTGGGATCCCTATTCGGACGACGCCTACGCCGCGGCGATGAAGGCGGGGGTGCTCGACGCCCGGCACATCGAGGGGATCGGCGACGAGCTGCGGGCGATCAGGCCGATGTCCGCCGTCTTCTCCCAGAGATGGGTGAGAAACCTCGAGGGTGTCGATCAGGTGAAGGGCGGTCTCACCCACATGGACGATGCCGAGGCGTTGATGGAGGACATCGACCGGTTTCGCGCCGAGAAGCAGGTCGACCGGCTGGTGGCGGTTTGGTGCGGCTCGACGGAGGCCTACGACGATCTCAAGCCGGTCCACATGGACCTCGATGTCTTCGAACGGGGCCTCAAGGACAACGACGAGGCGATCACCCCGTCACAGGTCTACGCCTACGCCTGTCTCAAGATGGGAGTCCCTTTCGCCAACGGCGCTCCCAACCTCACGGTGGACATCCCCGCGATGGTCCAGCTCGCCTCCGATCAGCGACTGCCCATCGCCGGCAAGGACTTCAAGACCGGCCAGACGCTGATGAAGACCATGATCGCCCCCGGTCTCAAGGCCCGAATGCTCGGCATCCGCGGCTGGTTCTCGACCAACATCCTGGGGAACCGGGATGGGGAGGTCCTCGACGACCCGGACAGCTTTCGCTCCAAGGAGGTCTCCAAGCTCGGTGTCCTCGAGACCATCCTCCAACCCGAGGTCTATCCCGACCTGTACGGCGACCTCCACCACGTGGTGCGGATCAACTACTACCCGCCCAAGGGGGACGACAAGGAAGGATGGGACCACATCGACATCTTCGGGTGGCTCGGCTATCCGATGCAGATCAAGGTGGACTTCCTCTGCAAGGACTCGATCCTCGCCGCACCCATCGTCCTCGACCTCGCCTTGTTCATGGACCTGGCGGCCCGTGCGGGGAAGACCGGCATCCAGGAGTGGCTCTCCTTCTACTTCAAGAGCCCTCAGCATGCCGAGAAGGTCTATCCGGAGAACGACCTGTTCATCCAGCTCACCAAGTTGAAGAACAATTTGCGGCACATGATGGGTGAGGAGCTGATCACCCACCTCGGCACCGAGTACTACGACGAGGGTTGAGGGTCGATCGCGGTCTCAGACCGCCTTTGCAGCCCTGACCATCGCATCGACGCTGGCCCGGACATCCTTCTCGGTGGTCGAGTGGCCCGACACCGAGATCCGCATCGCCGTGTGGCCCTGCCAGACGGTGGGCCCGGCGAAGATGAGACCTTCCTCCTGGAGGATCTCGACGACCTCCCTGGTCCTCTCCGGCTCGCCAAAGCTCACCAGGACCTGGTTGAGCACCACGTCGTTGAGGATTTCGACCCCTGCCCCGGTCAAGAGCTCCCCGAACAGCCGGGCGAGACGGACGGTCCTGTCCACCATCTCGATCAGACCCTGGCGTCCCAGGGTCCGGAGCACCGCGTAGGTGGGGATCCCCCGCGCCCGACGGGAGAGCTCCGGCGTGTACAGCGCCGGGTCCTGGCCGATCTCACCCGGGAGCAGGTACGAGGCCGACACCGACATCACCCTCTCCAATGCGGTTGGGTCCCGGACCAGGACCAACCCGGCGTCATAGGGCACGTTCAGGTATTTGTGACAGTCGGTGGCCCACGAATCCGCCTGCTCCATCCCCGCGGTGAGATGACGAAGGGTCGGCGAGACTGCCGCCCAGAACCCGAAGGCGGAGTCGACGTGCACCCAGGCACCGGCGTCCTTTGCCATCGGCACGATCACATCCATCGGGTCGAAGGACCCCGTGTTCACGTTCCCGGCCTGGAGACAGACGATGGTCGGCCCGGAGATCTCGGGGAAGGCATCGGCCCGCATCCGCCCCTGATCGTCGACCGGGACACGGATCACTCGCTCCCGCCCGAGGCCGACGATGCCCAGTCCCTTCACCAGAGTGGGGTGGACCTCCTCACCCACGATCACGGTGATCTCGGGTGCTCCGAACAAGCCTTCCGCGGTCGCGTCCCAGCCAACATCGGCGAGCACTGAGGTACGCGCTGCGGCCAGAGCCGTCGTGTTGCCCATGGTCGTCCCGGTCACGAACGCCCCCCAGGTCGTCTCGGGGAGACCGGCCGCCTCCCGGATCCACGAGATCGCGGTCGCCTCCAGGGTCACCGCGCCCGGAGTCACCTCGTGGTAGGCAGTGTTCTGATCCCAGGACGCGGTCATCCAGTCGGCGGCGAGCGCCACCGGGTAGACCCCGCCGATGACCCATCCGTAGAAGCGGGGGTTGGAGAAGCCCATGGTGGCAGGTGTCACCACCTCGTCGATGACCTTGATCACCTGCTGGGGGTCGCTGCCGTGCTCGGGAAACGGCCCGGTGAGCTCGGAGAGATCGGCAGCGGGATCGGGTCGGACCGGGGCGTCCACCACCTCCTCCCGATACCGCGCCGCCCGCTCGGCGGCGGCGCGGAGAAGGTCGTCCATGGGCACCAGCGTAGGCAGTGGCCGCACCTGGCGAATCCTCTTTAGCCTGAGCCCATGGACGACCTCGTGGTGGGGGCATACACGATCCCGGGGACCGAGTTGGAGGAGATCTTCGAGACCTCGGGAGGGCCCGGTGGCCAACACGCCAACCGGAACGCCACCGCGGTTCGCCTCCGTTTCCACATCGCGTCTTCGAGCCTCCCGCCCGAGGTGCGGGAGCGTCTGCGGGTTCGTCTCGATGACGTCGTGGAGGTGGTCGCCTCCGACACCCGCTCTCAATTCCGCAACCGGGCCCTGGCCCGTCGTCGTCTCCGGGAGCGGATCGAGTCGGCCCTCGTCGAGGCTCCCGCCCGAAGGCCGACCCGGCCCACGCGCGCCTCGAGACGGCAGCGTGTCGCCGAGAAGCGATCCCGTGGCGAGTTGAAGCGACTGCGTCGCCGGCCGGGCAGCGACGAGTGACGGATACTCTCCTCGCATGCCGATGACACCGGAACGCTGGACGTACACGGGCGACTATGCCGAGGAGGTGTTCGGCCGCGCCGACGAGCACCTGGCAGGCCTGATGAGACGGGCGGTCGAGGCCGGCCTGCCGGCCATCTCCGTAAGCGCCGATGTGGGACGTCTCTTGAAGATCCTCGTCTCGATGACAGACGCCAAGCTGGCCATCGAGCTGGGGACGCTCGCCGGGTACTCGGGCATCTGGATCGCACGCGGCCTGGCCGACGACGGGCGTCTCATCACCGTGGAGTACGCGGGCAAGCACGCCGACTTCGCCGCCCGCGAGTTCGAGACGGCCGGTGTCGCCGACAAGGTCGAGCTGATCCGGGGTGCCGCCCTCGACGTGTTGCCCCGCCTCGCGAGAGATCTCGGGGAGTCGAGTGTCGACTTCGTCTTCATCGACGCGGTCAAGTCGGAGTACGTGGACTACCTCCGCCTGGTCAAGCCCTTGGTGAAGGTCGGTGGCCTCATCGTTGCCGACAACGTCTACGGGACCGGAGCCGGCTGGATCGACGAAGGCCACGGCACCGACGAGTTCAACCGCACGATCGCCGCCGATCCCGACTTCGAGTCGGTGGCTACCCCGATGAGGGAGGGCGTGCTGATCGCACGGAGAGTCGGGCGCAGCGGGCCGGCGGAATAGCCCCGGTGAGTGGCGCGTTGGGCTTGGTCTGCCCTTGACCACACCGGAGACACAGCTCGACTACAGCCGCAAGTGGTACGTCATGGCGGCGGTGGCGGCCAGCACCATCCTGGCCACGATCGACGCGTCCATAGTCAATGTGGCGTTCCCCACTCTCGTCGACGAGCTCGACACCTCGTTCCATGTGATCCAGTGGGTCGCCCTGGCCTATCTGCTCACCATCGCCACTTTGACCATGGGGATGGGTCGTCTCGGGGACGTGGTCGGCAAGAAGAAGCTGTTCGTTATCGGGATAGCCGTGTTCACCGTCGCATCGGCGCTCTGCGGTTTGGTCCCCGACGTCACCTGGCTGATCGGTTTCCGCGTCCTCCAGGCGCTGGGCTCGGTGCTCATCCTCGCACTCGGGGCGGCCATACTCGTGGAGGCGTTCCCGCCCTCGGAGCGAGGAAAGGCCCTCGGCTGGATCGGGACCACCGTGTCGCTCGGCATCATCAGCGGGCCGGTGATCGGCGGGGCCCTCATCTCGTCGCTCAGTTGGCGGGCCATCTTCTGGGTGAACATCCCCGTTGGCCTCATCGCCGGGTACCTATCCCTCCGCCACGTCCCCGACACGGAACCACACCGTGGCCAGCGATTCGACGTCCTCGGGGCCGCCCTGATGAGCCTGGCGTTGTTCGCCCTCTCACTCGCCCTCACGCTCGGCCAGGACCTCGGGTTCACGGCCCCGCTCATCCTCACCGGGTTCGTGGTGTCGCTGCTGGCCGCGGTCGCCTTCGTCGTGGTCGAGCTGCGTGTCGAGTCGCCGATGCTCCAGCTTCGGATGTTCCGCAACCCGATGCTGTCGGTGGGAGTCGTCACCGGGTTCCTCGTCTTCAGCTGTGTCTCGGCGACCTTCTTCCTCTTCCCCTTCTACCTGGAGGGAGTGCTCGGCTTCGAGGTGGGCACGGTGGGGCTGCTCCTGGGCGCCTCCCCTCTGATGATGGGCATCGTCTCCCCGCTCTCAGGCACCCTCTCCGACCGGTACGGGGTCACCAGGTTGACGCTGCTCGGGCTGGTGATCGTGACGATGGTGTTCATCGGCTTCACCACCCTGGGGGTGAGCTCGGCTGCGATTCACTATCTCGGCCTGGCGATACCCCTCGGGATCGGGATGGGCTCGTTCAACTCCCCGAACAACAGCGCCATCATGGGGTCGGTGCCACCCGAGTACATGGGGACCGGAGGCGGCCTGCTCACCATCACACGGCTGCTCGGCCAGATCACCGGGATCGCAGTGCTCGGCTCGATCTGGGCAACCAGCGTCTCGGCGGCGTCCGGAGGGCGCCTCCCCGCCGAAGGCGCCTCGGCGGCCACCCCCGCAGCACAGGTCGCCGGGCTGCACACCACCTTCACCGTGGCAGCCGTCCTCCTCGCCACATCGGTGATCGTCGGCGCCTGGGGGATGCGCAGGGAGCGCCACGAGCGTCTTGGGCGCTCAATCGCCCCCGCCGAGGCCTAGCTCCGCGGCGACTGCGCGGTCGGGCTTGCCGATGGAAGTGCGCGGAATCGCGCGCACCCGGGTGAACCGCTTTGGCACCATGTGCCCCGGCAATCTGGCTGCCACGTGCTCGCCCAGCTCGGCCGGGGAGAGATCACCGACATAGAGCGCCTCCACCCTGGCGCCCCACTCGGGATCGGGGACCCCGAACACCACCACGTCGTCGATCGCCGGATGCTCGCCGATCACCGCCTCGACCCGCTCCGGGCTCACGTTCTCACCGCCGGTGATGATCATCGTGTCTGCCCTGCCGTGAATGCGGAGCGCTCCCTCGTCATCTATCTCACCGATGTCTTTGGTCACGAACCAGGGGTCTCCACGATCCGGCTCGCCGAGATACCCCGGGGACACCTGGGGCCCGCGCAGAGCGATTCGCCCGCCCTCATCGATCCGGGCCTCCATCCCGGGGATGAGATGGGCCTTTCGCTGCAAGGGCGCCCCGGGCCGAAGGGTCGCCACTTGTCCGAACGTCTCGGTCATCCCATAGGTGGGGAGGACGGGCATGCCGGCGGCGGCTGCCCGCTCCAATAGCCCCTCGGGGATCGGCCCTCCCCCGACCAGCACTCCCCTGAGACCGTGGAATGGCCCCTCTTCGAGCAGTCTCGTGAGCATGGTCGGCACCACCGACACCATCGTCACCCGCCCTCTCATCACCCCGGCGAAGGACACCGCGTCGAATCCGGGAAGCATGGTGATCGACCCGCCCGTGAAGGCCTGCCTCACCACAATCGAGATCCCACCGACATGGTTGAGGGGCATCGCCAGCAGCCAGTCGTCCGCGGCGTCATGACCCAGGTGCTGGGCAGAGGCCGCGGCCGCCGCCTCCAGGTTTGCCAGAGTGAGCCGCACGCCCTTGGGCCGGCCCGACGTGCCCGATGTGAACACGACGAGAGCGGAGTCGCCCGGCTCACCGACCTCGGGCTCGGGGCCGACCACAGTCGCACCCGCGCCGGAGACCGCGGCGATCAGATCGAACACCGAGCCGGGCGTGAGGGAAGGCCGGATCAAGCGGGGCGAACTCGCGCCACGGGCCTCCACCTCGCCGATTGCCTCGGCGTAGCTCCAGGTCTGCTCGCCGGCATGGAGAAAGGGTCTCGCCGGATCGGCCCGGCGCATCCATTCGATCACACCCCGATTGTGGCCCTTATCCTCTCGGTTTGTGGTCTCCGAGATATTCGACGCCTCCGCCTGGGATGCGGTCACCGAGTTCGACTTCACCGACATCACCTATCACCGGTGCCGGGACGCCGGGGTGGTCCGTATCGCCTTCGACCGTCCCGAAGTGCGCAACGCCTTTCGCCCCCACACCGTCGACGAGCTCCACACCGCCCTGGACCACGCCCGTCAGAGCACAGACGTGGGCTGTGTCCTCCTCACCGGCAACGGGCCATCTCCCAAGGACGGAGGCTGGGCGTTCTGCTCCGGTGGCGACCAGCGGATACGCGGCGCCGACGGCTACCAGTATGCCGACGGGGACACGGTCGACCCCGGCCGGACCGGGAGACTTCACATCCTCGAGGTGCAGCGTCTCATCCGGTTCATGCCAAAGGTCGTGATCTGCGTCGTCCCCGGATGGGCTGTCGGCGGCGGGCACAGCCTCCACGTGGTCTGCGACCTGACCCTGGCGTCGGAGGAGCACGCCGTCTTCAAGCAGACCGACGCCGACGTCGCCTCATACGACGCCGGATACGGCTCGGCCTACCTGGCACGTCAGATCGGCCAGAAGCGAGCGCGCGAGGTGTTCTTCCTGGGTCGGGAGTACTCGGCGCACGAGGCACATCAGATGGGCATGGTCAATGCAGTGGTCCCACACGCCGACCTGGAGCAGGTGGCCCTCGAGTGGGGACGAGAGGTGACGGCGAAGAGCCCGATGGCCCAGCGAATGCTCAAGTTCGCCTTCAACATGATCGACGACGGTCTGGTCGGCCAGCAGATCTTCGCCGGTGAAGCGACCCGGCTCGGGTACATGACCGACGAGGCGCGGGAGGGCCGTGACGCCTTCTTGGAGAAGCGGGACCCCAGATTCGGCGACTACCCGTGGCACTACTAGGCATGCCCGGCCGGTGAGCCGGTTCCAAGCCTGGAAGACCGCGGCCCGCCCCCACACCCTCCCCGCCGCAGTGGTCCCGGTCCTGGTCGGATCCGGCCTCGCCGCGGGCGAGGGGGTCTTTCGCTGGGATGCATTTCTCTGGGCCCTGGTCGGCGCCCTGGCGATTCAGGTGGCGGCGAACTTCGCCAACGATGCTTCCGACGCCCACCGCGGCGCAGACCCCGCCGACCGGGCGGGCCCGCCCCGGATGGTCGCTCTCGGTGTGATCTCGGCTCGCAACATGTGGGTGGCCACCTGGATCGCAGTGGGGATTGCAGCCGTGGCCGGGGTCTTTCTCGCCATCATCGCCGGCTGGGTGATCCTCCTCATCGGGGTGTCTTCGGTGGTGGCGATGCTGGGCTATGTCGGCGGACCTGCTCCCTACGGCTACCGGGGGCTCGGCGAGCTGTTCGTCTTCGTCTTCTTCGGGCTGGTCGCCACGGTGGGCTCCAGGTATGTGCACGACATGACCGCCCCCCTCCAGGCCTGGCTCCTCGCCGTGCCGATCGGGATGCTGGTGACGGCGATCCTGGTCGCCAACAACTACCGGGACATCGCCACCGACGCCCGAGTCGGCAAACGGACTCTGGCGGTGATGATGGGGGCTGATCGCACCCGCCGCCTGTTCGGCGGGCTGGTGTTCGGGGCATTCGTCGCCATCGCCGTCTTCGCCACCGCGGGCTGGACCCCGGTTTCCACGCTGTTCTCGTGCTTCCTCCTCCCCTTCGCCGTGGTGCCGTTGCGCATCCTCTCGCTGAGAAGCGACGGCCCTTCTCTGATCCGGGCGTTGAAGGCCACCGCTCGCTTGCACCTCGCCGTCGGTGCGTCGCTGGCCGCTTCGGTGGCACTCGTCCCCTGAAACCGCCCGACCCGGTCCCGCCGTCTAAACGCCATGTTCAAACTCGCAAGTGTGGCCCTGCTCGCCCTGATCTCGGTGTCCTGTCTCGGATCCGACTTCGAGGACAGCATCGAGCGCTCATGGCAGCTCACTTCGGGCAGGGTCGACGGGGCCGAGATCCCGATCGTCGCCACACACCCGATTACGATCTCGTTCGACGGGGGTGAGGTCGACGGCACCGCGGCCTGCAACGGCTACGGAGGCCAGTACGCGCTCTCCGGCTCGTCGATCTCTTTCGAGTCCCTCGCCTTCACCGAGATGGCCTGCTCACCTCAGGAGGTGATGGATTCGGAGCAGATGTATGCGGACGCCATCACCCGTGTGGAGCAGGTGGTCCTCGACAACGGTCTGGTCCTTCGTGGCACCGGGGTCGAGCTCGTGTTCGAGGCGGTCGAGCCCGACGCGGGCTCCTGAGGCACGTTTGGCGACGACCCCCCACGGGTACCGGATTCCGTCCCTTAGAAAGGAAATACCCGTGAGAACTGGCGGAATCGGAGGGAGCCTGGTCCTCATCGCGCTCGGTGCCATCCTCTATTGGGCGGTGAGCGCCGAAGCGGAGGGGTTCAGCATCAACACGATCGGCTTGATCCTCCTCATCGTGGGTGTGATCGGCCTGGTGCTGACGTTGATCATGACAGCGAGCGCCAACGAGACAGAGCGGCGCGACCGCGGAGTCACCATCGTCGAGCGAGACTGACCAGAGCCCATCCTCAGAATTGCTGCCCGCCCTCTCCATAGGGCGGGCAGCAACGCGTCATGCGCCGGCCCGTCAACCCTCGACTACGACCATGCCCCTCATCCCGGAGTGGATATTGCAGACGTACTCGAATTGGCCGGCTGTCTCGAATGTGTGGGTGAATTCGCCGGTGGCCTGCACCTCTGAGGCGAACTCACCACCATCGACATCGTGCTCGTTCTGACCGCCCCAGGTCCAGGTGACGGTGTCGCCGGTCGCAACCTGGATGACGGCCGGATCGAACTCGTTGTCGAAGACATCGACCTCGGTGGTGGCGACCGCGTCCGCCGGGTCCAGGTCACCTCCCCCGTCTCCGCAGGCAGTGACCGCGGCTGCGGCCAGGAGGACAAGAAGGAGGGCTCGAACTGGGTTCTTGATCACGTCAGCTCCTAGCTGTCGAGGACTCGCGTCGATGCGACATGGCCTTGGTGTAGGGCCGATGGCGTACCCACGACAAATCGAGACGACACATCGGGAGTCGGGGGGATGACCCCCATCGTTGCAGAGCTGGTCACGTTGGATGGCCCGGACGGCGTGGTGTTGCTCGACGTCCCGGACGCTCCGATTCCCGAGAGCGACTTGCCGGCTCCACCGAGGCTGCTGCCGATGAGGGACAGCACCCTCCTCGCCTACACCGACCGAAGCCGGATCCTCCCCGAGGAATACCGCAAGATCGTCATCCGTCGCAACGGAGACGTGCTGCCGACGCTCTTGGTCGACGGCTACGTCGCCGGTGTCTGGCGAGTGGTCGACGACAAGATCGAGGCGTTGGCATTTCGTCC
Source organism: Acidimicrobiia bacterium (assembly GCA_035550735.1). Taxonomy (GTDB): domain Bacteria; phylum Actinomycetota; class Acidimicrobiia; order Spongiisociales; family ZC4RG35; genus JANQRA01. The sequence continues at coordinate 83,583 of DASZOM010000011.1, forward strand.
CCTCGATGAGGACACCTGGGATGGGCTGGCCGCCGAGGCTGCCGGCCTACTCGAGATGCTCGCCGATCGCGGACCGGTCTATACCCGATACGCCCGCTGGTGGTTGGATCTCCCCGACGGTGAGCTGAGACTGCTGGGGTGACCTCGGAGCCTCGCGCTTAGCGAGACCTGATTCACCGGAGATTTACACTGAGAGCGTGACGGGCAACGCTGACGTTGCGCTGCGAATCGGCCCTGGCCTGTGGTGGACTGCTCGGTCGTTGCTCTTCGCTCTCAGCGTCGCCGCACTGATTTCCTTCGGCGCGCAGGTTTACTTCCTGCCATTCCTGATCCCGGCCCAATGGTTGGTGGCGCGTCATTCGCAACGGGTCGGGCACGCACTCTTCACTCTGCTCGCCGCGCTTCTGGTCACCGAAGTCGGCTGGATGATCGCGTACGAGTTGGCCCCCGATCGGGCGGTTGTCATGGGTGTGACGTTGGGTCTGATCATCGCAATCCTCTTCTTCCGCACCAGCAGCCGCGATTGCTGACCCGGTCACGGAATCGATCCACCCGGCACCTTCGAGTGCCCAGAAATCTTCTTCGGTTTCCCGCATGACTCTCTTGATTCTGTCGGCGGTCGAACGTATGTTCGGGGTATGGGATGGGAGAGAGCAACCACCGATGAGATCGAGCAGGCGTTGGATCATTTCGCCGGTCTCACCTCGGCCGGGTTGGCCCGAATATGTGAGCTGATTGGCGAGGTGGATGTCCGTCAGTCGTGGATGGCCGACGGCGCCCGCAACCTGGTGGACTGGGTGGCAACGAGACTGCGGGTCCGTCATGACACCGCAGCCCAGCTGGTGGGCGTCACCCGCCGGCTCACCGACCTTCCCGTGCTTTCCGCAAGGTTCGCCGACGGGAGTCTCACGTTGGATCAGGTGGATGCGATCTCTCGGATCGCCACCGCAGACACCGAAACCGAGGTGATAGAAGCGGCTGCTGGAATGTCGAATGCGATGTTGGATCGGGCCGCCCGCCGCCGCCACGGCATCACCGGGGGTCAGGCCCGGTCGGTATGGCAACGACGGGAACTGGTCAGACAGTGGAATCTCGACGAATCAGAGCTCAGATTCCGAGGAAGGCTCCCCGGAGACGCCGGACGCCTCTTCGACCAGGCCATCGACACCCGCATCACCGGGATACCCCCCAATCCTGAGACCGGACTGTTCGACGACTATCAGACCCGGGCCGCCGACGCACTCACCGAGCTCGCCGCCACCAGCGGAACATCAGGTTCAGACTCGACCCCGAACCGGTTGAACATCTTCGCCGACCTCGAAGCGCTCACCACCACTGACCAGGGTGTCGCCGAGTTGGACAACGGAGCGCTCATCCCCAACACCACCGCACAACGTCTCGGCTGCGACAGCCTGATCCGGGGGATCATCAGAGACGGAGAACAAGTCATCGGC
>DASZOM010000012.1:0-15401 GCA_035550735.1 Acidimicrobiia bacterium
AGGTAGGGGTTGCAGGCGGAGTCGAGAGACCGCACCTCGACCCGGGCGGAGTTGGGCTTGCCGTAGGCCGGGACCCGGACGAGAGCCGACCGGTTGAGGTGGCCCCAGCAGACGTAGGCCGGCGCCTCGGTGATCCGGTCGGGCAGGGCCTGCGGGAAGAGGCGCTTGTACGAGTTGACCCACTGGTTGGTGACGGCGGTCATCTCGGCGGCGTGGCGGAGAAGCCCCGCGATGAAGGCCTTGCCCACCTTGGACAGCTCGCCCTGGGTCCCCGGCTCGTGGAACGCGTTGGTGTCACCCTCGAAGAGGGAGAGGTGGAGGTGCATGCCGGAGCCGTCGTGGCCCTCCAGCGGCTTGGGCATGAAGGTGGCATAGATGCCGGACTGGAGGGCGACTTCCTTGACGGTCAGACGTGAGGTCATGATGTTGTCCGCCATGGTGAGGGCGTCGGTGTAACGGGCGATGATCTCGTGCTGGCTGGGCGCCACCTCGTGGTGGGAGTGCTCGATTGGGATGCCCAGCTGCTCGAGGGCGTTGATCGTCTTCCTCCGGTACTCCTGCGCCCCGTCGAGAGGGGTGAGGTCGAAGTAGCCGCCACGATCGAGGACCTTGGGCTCGGGCCCGGCGTCCTCGAAGTAGAAGAACTCGAGCTCGGGTGCGGCGTAGAAGGTGTAGCCCATCTCCGAGGCCCGCTCCAGGTTCCGCTTCAAGACGATGCGCGGATCGCCCTCGAACGGCTCGCTGTCCGGTGTGTATATGTCGCAGAACATCCGGGCGACCTGCTGCTCGGTGCGCCAGGGGATGACGGCGAACGTCGAGGGGTCGGGCTTGGCCAGCATGTCGGCTTCCTGGATGCGGGCGTAGCCGTCGATCGACGAGCCGTCGAAGGTCATCCCCTCTTCGAAGGCGACCTCCAGCTCGGCGGGGCTGATCGCCACCGACTTGAGCAGACCGAGCACGTCGGTGAACCACAGCCGGATGAAGCGGATGCCCCGCTCCTCGACCGTTCGCATCACGTAGTCGGCCTGTTTGCTCATAGCCCCGTCATTCTGTTCCCGTCCGGGCTCGTATACGAGGCCCGAACATTAGGTTCGCAGGCCGGTCAGGCGGTGCGGCGTCGCTCCGCCAGCCACTTGCGGCGCAGCGACTTTCGCTCCTTCTCCGACGTGCCGCCCCAGATACCGGCCCTCTGATTGGTCTCCAGGGCGTATTCGAGGCAGTCCTCCATGACCGGGCAGACGGCGCAGATTGCCTTGGCCTTGTTGAGCGTGGCTTCGTCCGGGCTGTCGATCGACGGGAAGAAGAGCGTGTTGGGATAGCCGGAGCAGGCAGCTCGGGCCCTCCAGTCCGCAGCCAGGTCGGCCGCGAGTTGCGTTGGCCCGTAGGTCACACCTCCATAATGGCGGTGGTGGCTACGGTCGGCAAAACGGGCTAGACGTCGTCTTCGGGCGGGCGATCGACCACGTACTCGCGACTTCCGACATCCACAGCCGGCGTCGCGCGCCCGGTGAAAGTCAGGGCGATTAGGGCGATGAGCAGGACGAGCCCGACACCGAGCGCGATCAGAGCCACGGTGTCGAACCCGTCCGCGACGAGTTTGACGAAGCCGAAACCGTCACAGCTGGAGGCGAACCCGCCCACCTCATAGACACCGGTGAGGAGGTCGACGGCGAGCCCGCGCTCCTCGGCATAGACGCCGATGGCGGGGATCTCGGCGCCGTTGATCAGGCTGCCGGCGTCGTTGGGCTCGGTGCCCGAGTCCAGGGGCACCGGGATCCCGCCGAGCACGACATGGATCTCCCACTCGTAGTCGACGAAGGGCGTCGGAGAAGTTGCCGCCCAGTCGAGGCCGCCTTCGGGATCGATCTCGAAGGGATCCCGTCTTGAGGTGTCGGTCACCGTGGTCTGGTCGATATCTGAGGCAGCCACCACCTCGCATCCACCGTTGAGCTGTCCGTGCTCGTTCAGCTCACCGAGCCCCAGCGCACCCCACACCGCCATCGGGAGGAGGACGACCAGCGAGACGACGAGAGCCGCGGTCCCACCTTCCCGACCCAGGCTGAGCAGGGTCATGCCGGCGAGCCCGGTGACCGCGGGCACCAGGAAGAGGGTGAGCTGGTCCATCGGCCAGATCCCCTGCCTGGCGAGGATCACCGAGATCGCAACACCGATGAATATGCCGAGGAGCGTCCCTGTGAATGGCCTTCGCATACGTGTCTCCCTGTACACGGGAAGCTACGCCATCGGCGGCGGGTCATGTCGGCTGTCTTGGCCATGTGACCCGATAGCCTTCGCCCATGCCCCGCATCCGTGCCGCCTCCATCGACGAGCACAAGGAGCTGACGAGACGCGCTCTGCTCGATGCGGCATGGCGGCTGATCGCGGATGCCGGGACCGCCGAGGTGCCGCTCGGGGAGGTGGCCATGGTCGCCGGGGTGGGCCGGACCACGTTCTACGACTACTTCGTGGATCGTGACGACGTCATAGCCTCACTGGTCGAGGAGAAGCTCCCCGACGTGATCGCCGAGATGATCGGGGACATTCCCTCCGGGCTCGCACCGGTGGAGCGTCTCGAGAGGCTCATCGTCGCCACGGTCGAGTTCGTCGCCACCGACCGGGTCTTCGGTGTGATCCTCCATCGTGAGGTGGGGCGGATGGGGCCGGAGGCGCAGCGGCGGATCCGGGCGTCGCATGCCCAATTGGCGACCGAGCTCACCTCCATCCACTCACAAGGGGTGGAAGACGGAGTGTTTCGCCCGATCCCCGGGTACCTGGCCGGGAGGCTGATCCAGGACTCGATCATGTCGGCGGCGAGGGCCCTCATCGAGGACGAGACCCGGTGCGACGTGGTGACCAGCGAGATCGTCGATTTCCTCCTCGGAGGCTTGCGAAAGTCACCATCAACCGAAGACTGACGGAAGTCGACAATCATTATCTAGCGATGGACGACCCGATCTCCCCAGACACGTATGTGAATCGCGAGCTTTCGTGGCTCGATTTCAACAAGCGCGTCTTCTCCCTGACGGGACGGGAGGACTTCCCCCTGCTGGAGAAGGCGAAGTTCCTGGCGATCTGGTCGTCGAACCTCGACGAGTTCTTCCAGGTGCGGGTCGCCGGTCTCAAGGAGCAGGTCGCCCATGGGATCCGATCCGTGACCCCGGACGGGCTGACCCCGGGCCAGGCCCTCTCCGAGATCAGGGCCGATGTCGACGCCCAGTACCAGGAGGTGTCGAAGCGGTTCCTCTCCGAGGTGGCACCGGCTCTGGCCAAGGAGGGGATCGTCTTCAGCGACTACTCCACGATCGACGACGACGACCGCGAGTTCCTCGACCGCCAATTCGCGGAGTTGGTCTTCCCGGTGGTCACCCCGCTGGCCGTCGACCCGGCGCACCCCTTCCCCTACATCTCCAACCTTTCCCTCAACCTCGCCATCTTCGTCCGCAACCCGGAGACCACTCTGACCCGCTTCGCCCGGGTCAAGATCCCACCGATCCTGCCCCGCTTCGTGGTGCTCCCTGACGGGGAGCGGTTCATCCCGCTGGAGCAGGTGATCGCCGCCCACCTCGACGCGCTGTTCCCGGGGATGGAGGTGCTCGGCCACCATGTGTTCCGGGTCACCCGAAACGCCGACTTCGAGGTCGAGGAGGACGAGGGCGGCGACCTCCTCATGACCATCGAATCCGAGCTGACCCAGCGGCGCTTCGGTCGGGTGGTCCGTCTCGAAGTGCACCCCGACATGCCCGACGACGTCCTCGACCTGCTGATGCGGGAGATGGGCGCCACTGAGGACGATGTGTACCGGGTCGACGGGCCACTCGACCTCTCCGGTCTCTGGAGTCTCTACGACCTGGATCGCCCCGAGCTCAAGTTCCCCGTCTTCACCGGTGTGACACCAAATCGGCTCGCCGCCATCCCCCCCGAGACGCTCGACTTCTTCGAAGTGATCCGTCAGGGCGACCTGCTCGCCCATCATCCCTACGACTCCTTCGCCTCGACCGTCGAGGCTTTCATCACCCGGGCCACCCGTGACGCCGATGTGCTGGCGATCAAGATCACCTTGTACCGGACCGACAGCGACAGCCAGATCATGCAGTCGCTGATCGACGCCGCCGAGCAGGGAAAACAGGTCGTGGCCCTGGTCGAGCTGAAGGCCCGGTTCGACGAGGAGCGGAACATCGAATGGGCACAGCGCCTCGAGGACGTGGGCGTGCACGTCATGTACGGGGTGGTCGGCCTGAAGACACACACCAAGGTCGCCCTCGTGATGCGTCGTGAGGGCGATCGGGTGGTGCGCTACGCCCACATCGGCACCGGCAACTACAACGAGAGCACGGCGCGAATCTATGAGGACGTCGGTGTCTTCACCTGCGACGAGGATCTCGGATCCGATCTCTCCGACCTATTCAACTACCTGACCGGGTACAGCCGGCAGACCCGTTACCGGTCGCTGGCGGTGTCGCCCGGGGGCATCCGCAGCGAGATAATGAGACTCATCGAGGACGAGGCCGCTCGTCCCGACGGCCAGATCACCATGAAGATGAACTCGCTGGTGGACGCGGGCGTGGTCGAGGCGCTCTACCGGGCGTCACAGGCCGGGACACGGATCGATCTCTGCGTGCGGGGAATCTGCTGTCTGGTCCCCGGGTTGAAGGGTGTTTCCGAGACCATCCGGGTCCGCTCCATCGTGGGCAGATACCTGGAGCACTCCAGGGTCTACCGCTTCGGGGCGCGTGGTCGGGAGCGCCGTTACCTGTACGGGTCGGCGGACATGATGCCGAGGAACCTCGACCGTCGTGTCGAGGCCCTGGCCCCGGTGACCGACCGCGATCTCCAGTTCCGGCTCGACGAGATACTCGACGTCGTCTTCGCCGACGACACGCTCGCCTGGGAGATGACACCGCATCGCACCTGGGAGCGTGTTCACGGGGACGCCGGCATCGACTCTCACGTGGCCCTCCAGGATCTGGCAATTGCGCGGAGCAACGCCCACCTCTGATCGCCGGGCCCTTCCGGTCTTCTTCGTAAGTTCATCTCCCGTTCATTACCGGCTCGCCCTCGGGTCAACTCGTCTCCTTACGTTCGTGTCGTGTGCTCTGAAGCTCCGATCCGACAAGGAGATGAACGGAAATGAGAATGCGCAGCCTGGTCGCCCTCCTCGCCCTGCTGGCGTTGGTCGCGGCCTGCGGGACGACCGAAGACGGGTCGACATCCACGTCCCCACCGACGACCGAAGACACGACCGACGGCACCGATAGCACTTCTGACGGCGGCGACGGCGGTGGGGACGTGGATCTCTCCCAGTGGGGGATCCCCGTCGTCGACCCCCTCGATGTCGACCCGGCAGTCGACGTCCTCATTGCCGGCTCCTCCACTGTGTTCCCGCTCTCGACGGCGGTCCTCTCGCAATGGATAGACGAGGGCGGCCCCGAGTACACCATCGACTCGATCGGGTCAGGTGGCGGGTTGGAGCGGTTCTGCGTCGAGGGGGCGTCGGACATCGCCAATGCCTCACGATCGATCGACGAAGAGGAAGTCGCCGCATGCACCGAGACCTGGGGTAGCGAGCCGATCGAGGTCAGGGTCGGAAGCGACGCCCTGTCGCTCGTGATCAGCCCGGGCAACTACTTCGCCCAGGAGCTCACCATCGAGGAGATCGCCACCGCCTTCTCCCTGACCGACGCCGGCGCCACCTGGGCGGACGTCAACCCGGAGTTCCCCGCACACCCCATTCAGCTGTTCTCCCCCGGGGCAGACTCGGGCACCTTCGACTATTTCTTCGAGGTGGTCTGGCCCGACCTCTACGAGGCTGACGAGGACCCCCCAATCCTGTCCTCAATCGCCGAGATCGTGGGTGAAGACGACAACCTGACGGTCCAGGGTGTCTCTGGTGACGGATGCACCGAGGGCGACCTCACCACGACATGTGCCGTCGGGTACTTCGGCTACGCCTACTACCAGGAGAACGCCGACATCCTCGAGACCGTCGATGTCGACGGGGTCGAGCCGAGTGCGGAGAGCGTGGACGACGGGTCGTATCCCATCTCACGTCCTCTCTTCATGTACACCTCGGCTTCGGTCATCGAGGCCAAGCCACAGGTAGCCGAGTTCATGGCCTACTACCTCAACAACGTGAACGATCTGATCGGCGAGGTGGGCTACTTCCCGGCGCCGGACGAGTCCCTGCAAGAGGCGGCGGACAACATCGCCGTCGCCGCAGGCTGGTAGGCGGAATCAGTGGGTAACGGCCCGTGAGCACGCTTCGTGGTGCACGTTCCCGCGTCTCCTCGGGTCTGGGTAAACGGCCCAGACCCGGGGAGATGGCCATTCGCGGCTTTCTCTTCGTCTGCGGTGCGGTCTCGATCGCCACGACGGTGGGCATCCTCTACCAGTTGGGCAAGGAGTCGCTCTTGTTCTTCGGGGACGACGAGGTCGCCATCCTCGACTTCCTGACCGATACGTTCTGGCAGCCCCAGGTGGGCCGCTTCGGGATCTGGCCCCTCGTCCTGGGGACGCTGATGATCACGGTCATCGCCTTGGTTGTCGCCGTGCCCGTCGGGCTGGCCGCGGCCATCTACCTGTCCGAGTACGCCAGCCGTCGCGTGCGCGGGTTCTTCAAGCCGGTCCTCGAAGTCCTGGTGGGCATACCCACCGTGGTCTACGGGTTCTTCGCGCTCACGTTCATGACCCCGTTGCTGCGGGGCGCCCTCGGCCAGAACGTCGTCGGGTTCTTCAATGTCCTGTCTGCCGGGATCGTGGTCGGCATCCTCATCGTTCCCCTGATCAGCTCGCTGTCCGAAGACGCGCTCAGCGCGGTTCCAACGTCACTCCGCCAGGCGGCGTATGCGCTCGGGGCGTCGAAGCTGGAAGTGTCGATGCGGGTCGTCGTGCCGGCGGCTCTCTCCGGGATAGCCGCGGGGATTGTCGTCGCGATGTCGCGCGCGGTGGGAGAGACGATGGTGGTCACTCTCGCCGCCGGGGCATCCCCTCGAGACTTCACCATCGGCGAGGACGCGCTGTTCGGCTATGTCCTCAACCCTTTCCAGGCGGCCCAGGCGATGACCGGCTACATCGCCATCACAGCAAGCGGCGACTTGAGCTACAACACCGTCGACTACAACTCGATCTTTGCCGTCGGCCTCACGCTCTTCTTCATCACGCTAGGGCTCAACTACCTGAGTGCGCGGCTGGTCAACCGTTTCAGACAGGCCTACGAATGAGCGTTCACGCTCCAGAGCGGCGCCCGGCGGACCTCTTTCCCGAGGAAGGGGAGTACACCACCCATCTGGAGAGACGAGCTCGCAAGGCGACCGCATTCCGGGTGTTCTGCCTCGCAATGCTCAGCGTCGCCGTGGTCGCGCTCGCCGCGTTGCTCTATTCGATCATCAACGACGCCTTCGGTCTGGTGGCGATCGTCAATCAGAACGAGCCGGAGGCCGTCGTCGCCGACTTGGGTTATGACCCCGAGACCACATCCCTGGGCGACATCGAGTTCGACGAGATGGTGTCACTGCTGCAAGCCAACGTCAGCGCTGGAGTCGGACGCCGTCTGGAGAGGGAGCAGCGGTTCTATGTCGACCGGCTCGTCTTCGAGTCACCGGCGGAGTGGGCTGAGATCTGTGCTTCCGCCCAACCGCCGACGGGCTGCACCTCTCCTCCCCGGGGGGTCGCCGATGTCCTCGCCCTGGTTCGGGAAAGGGTTGTCCAGCCCGATGTCATCGCCAGCAACCAACTCGTGCCGTCCCTGTTGGACCCTGAGGGATTCCAAGAGGAGGTGTCAGCAGGCTTCGCAGCAGGTCGGTTCGCGGACTACACCCTGGACCAGGTCCATTTCGAATGGAGAGCCTGGCTCAGCCCGACCTTCGTCCTCTCGCCTGCCAGCGCCACACCTGAGATCGCCGGGATCCGCACCGCCATTCTCGGGTCTCTCTGGCTGGTCGTCATCACGGTCCTCTTCGCCGTGCCGGTAGGTGTGGGAGCGGCCATCTACCTGGTCGAATTCGCAAGGCCCTCGCGACTCAACAACCTGATCCAGACCAACATCAACAACCTCGCCGGTGTGCCGTCGATCGTGTACGGCATGCTCGGTCTGGCAATTCTCGTCCGGGTGTTGGAGCCGATCACATCCGGCGACATCTTCACCGGTGGAGCATCCCCGTCCGACAACGGCCGGACCATCCTCTCGGCAGGGATAACCCTGGGGCTGCTCACTCTTCCCGTTGTGATCATCAGCTCGCAGGAGGCGCTACGGGCGGTTCCCAACTCCCTGCGTCTGGCAGGCATGGCGCTGGGCGCCACCAGATGGCAGACGGTGCGTAGTCAGATCCTCCCCGTTGCGATGCCCGGTGTCCTCACCGGGACGATCCTGGCAGTTGCCCGGGCCATCGGCGAGACCGCCCCCCTCATCCTGGTGGGTGCCGCCAGCTTCATCACCATCGACCCCAGCGGCCCGTTCTCGAAGTTCACCGCTCTTCCGATTCAGATCTTCCAGTGGACTTCGTTCCCCCAGGAGGAGTTTCGCAACCTGGCGGCTGCGGCGAGCATCGCACTTCTGCTGCTGCTGCTCACTCTGAACGCCTGCGCGGTGATACTCCGCAACCGGTTCACGAGGAGAGTGGAATGAGCAAAGAAGCGCCGACAGAGGAGGTCGCGTCCGTGACGGGTGAGATGCCGACGCGTTTCGAGGTCCCTCAGGATCGCTCCGTCGAGGCCGGCTCCTCAAACGTGATCGAGACCAGGGGGATGAGCGTCTATTACGGCGATTTCCTCGCCGTAGCCGAGGTCTCACTCCAGTTCGCCAGAAACCGGATCTCTGCGCTGATAGGGCCGTCCGGGTGTGGCAAGTCGACGGTGCTCCGCTCGCTCAACCGGATGAACGACCTCGTGCCGACGGCGCGGACGACTGGCGAGGTGCACTATCACGGACAGAACATCTACTCCGACGGGATCGACCCGGTCCGCGTGCGTAGGACGATCGGGATGGTGTTCCAGAAACCCAATCCCTTCCCCAAGACGATCTTCGAGAACATCGCCTGGGGGGCGCGGGTCAATGGGTTTCGCGGGTCCAAGAGCGACTTGGAGGACCTCGTCGAGGAGGCCCTGGTGGCCGCGGCGCTCTGGTCGGAGGTCAAGGACAAGCTAGGCGAGTCCGGCTACTCGCTGAGCGGCGGTCAGCAACAGCGGCTGTGCATCGCCAGGGCGATCGCCACCAAACCCGATGTCATACTGATGGACGAGCCGTGCTCGGCGCTCGACCCGATCGCCACCCTTCGCATCGAGGAGCTGATGCTCGAGCTCAAGCAGACATACTCGATCATCATCGTGACGCACAACATGCAACAGGCCGCCCGGGTCAGTGACCACACCGCGTTCTTCAACGTCAAGCTGGACGAGGCCGGGATGCGCACCGGCCGGCTCGTCGAGTTCAGTCCCACCCAGCAACTGTTCACATCTCCCCGCGAGAAGGACACCGAGGACTACATCACTGGGAGGTTCGGATGACCCACCAGGACATCAACGTCCACTTCCATGCCGACCTCGACGAACTGGAACGGAAGGTCCTCGGCATGGTCGAGCGGGCCGAGGGCATGGTGGGCATGGCGGTGCATGCGGTGACCAACGACGACCTCGACCTTGCTCGAGAGGTGATCCGTCTCGACGACGGGATCGATGCGACGTATCTCGAGGTCCACCATCAGTGGACGTCTCTCATCGCCGGAAACCAGCCGTTCGGATCGGATCTCAGACGGATGACCCTCCTCATCCAACTCAACAACACGTTCGAGCGAATGGGTGACCAATGCGTCAACATCGCAAAGGTCGCCCAGCTCAACACGGGACTGCCCCGAGTGGATCGGATATGCGAGCAGATAAGGGAGATGGGGGACCTGGTTCGACCGATGATTCGCACCGCGATCCAGGCGTATGTGAGGAAGGACCTCGAAGAGGCCCGGTTACTCCCAGCGATGGACGAGCCCGTGGATCATCTGAACACCAACATGTACAAGGAGGCGGTTGCCATCGGTAGCAACCCGCAACTGCTGGAATGGGCGACGAAGATGCTCATGGTTTCAAGGGCCCTGGAACGGGTCGGGGACCAGGCGGTGGATTTCGCCGAGCAGACGGCGTACCTGATCACGGGGGAACGGGCCGAGTTCGCACACCATGGCCCTCCGGATTCGGCCGATGACCTTCCAGACTGACCGGCGCGTCCATCGCGTCCTCCTCGTCGAGGACGAGCCGGGTCTGGCCGATTCGGTTCGCTATGCCCTGGAGACGGAAGGATTCGAGGTCATCGTGGCTGCCACCGGGCTCACCGGGCTCGACATGGCGGGGACGTACACGCCCGACATCGTCCTGCTCGACCTCATGCTTCCCGAGATGTCCGGTCTCGACGTCTGCCGACAGATCCGTGCAGCTTCGGACGTTCCCATCCTGATGCTCACCGCAAAGGACTCCGAGGCGGACAGGGTCGCCGGGCTCGAGTTGGGTGCCGACGACTACATGACGAAGCCGTTCTCGATGCGGGAGCTCGTGGCGAGAGTTCGCGCCCACCTTCGTCGGGCGGGCAGGACCGGAGTCCTCGCCGACTCCAGCGAGGTGTTGCGTGGAGGCCCGATCGAGCTCGACATCGATGCCCACGTCGCCCGTGTGGGTGGTGAGGAGGTCGAGCTTCGGCCCAAGGAGTTCGACCTCCTCGAGTCGCTGATGCGAAGAAAGAACCGGCTTGCCGCCAGGCACACTCTCATCGACGAAGTATGGGGCCCTTCGTATTTCGGTGATACCAAGACGTTGGATGTCCATATCAAACGTCTCAGGGAGAAGCTCGAGACCGACTCCTCGCGACCGCGTCACATCCTCACCGTGAGAGGTCTCGGCTACAAGTTCGTCGATGACTAGCCGGGGCTATGCGCGGACCCGGCTGTCCACTCGCTTCCTCGTCTACTACGCCATCGCCTACCTGATCCTCATCGGTCTGATGGGTGTCATCGTCGATCGGGTCGCCCGAGCCACCCTCCTCGAGGATGTCGACGACGACCTGGTCGTTGCGGCCCGACTCGCCGCCGAGTCTCTGGGCGCCGATTCGGTGGGCCTTCGGGAATGGGCGTCGGACGCTTCCGCCGCGGGTGGGATCCGGATCACCCTTATCGACTCGGACGGCACAGTCCGCGCCGACTCACAATCGGACGCTGCTTCGATGGAGAATCACGGCGACCGACCGGAAGTCGCGGCCGCGCTGGGCGGGGAGGTCGGGATGGCGCAACGACTGAGTGAGTCCACCGGGACCGAGCAGCGCTATGTGGCCATCCCGGCCGCCGAGGGGATGGTGGTGCGAACATCCCTCCCCACCGGCATCATCGACGAGCAACTGGGCAAGGTGCGCCGCTCGATCGCACTCACCGCCGCCGTCCTCGGTCTCCTCGGTGTACTCGCGGTCGCCTTACTGGGCAGAAGGATCTCCCGTCCGATCGTCGAGCTCACCCGTCAGGCCCGGGCCGTTGCCGCAGGCGATGTCAAAGTGGACCCGCTCCGGTCGCCGGTGCGCGAGCTCGATCAGCTAGGTGTGGCGATCGCTGCGATCGCGGCGGACCTGGGCACCCGTGTCGACGACGCAGAGAGGGCCAACGCCACCCTCGGTGTGGTCCTAGGGGCATTGCCCGAGGGCACCGTCCTGATCGACGCCAGGGACACGGTCGCCTACTCCAACCCGACGGCACGTCACATGCTCGGTGCGGTGCCCGAGGTCTTGTCGAGGCTCTCCCCCGTCCCGTTCCAGGAGATCGTGCGAAACTCTCGAACAAGCGGTCACACCCAAACCGTGACAGCCGATCACGGACTGCCGAATCGACGGTTGACCGGCACCGCCACCCCGTTTGCCGGCGAGGGGCGGGTGCTGCTCCTCATCGCTGACGTCACCGAGCGGGAACGTACCGATTCGGTCCGGCGTGACTTCGTCGCCAATGCATCACACGAGCTCAAGACACCGGTGTCGACCATCATCGCCTCCTCGGAGGCCTTGCAGATCTCGTTGCAGAGGGAGGATGGCGCAGCTCCGACGTTCGCCGAGCGTATCGAGGTGACGGCCCGCCGGCTCGACCGCTTGGTCGGCGATCTCCTGGATCTCTCCCGTCTGGAGGCGGAAACCCCCGAGACGGCGCCAGTGCGTATCGACCACATGTTGAGGGAGGAGGTGGAGCGCGTAAGGGACGACGCCAAGGTGAAAGAGATAGAGCTCGGACTCGAGACCGTCGAGCTGACCGTCGACGGCAACCACCGCAACCTCGCAACCGCGGTGCGCAACCTCCTCGACAACGCCATCCGGTACACACCGGCGGGAGGGACTGTCACCGCGACCGTCGCCCGTGACGGACCATGGGCCGTGGTAACGGTGTCCGACTCCGGTGAGGGGATCCCTACCCGCGAGATCGAACGGATCTTCGAACGCTTCTATCGGGTCGACTCGGCCAGGTCGCGTGATACCGGGGGCACCGGACTCGGGTTGTCCATCGTGAAACACGTAGTGGAGGGTCACGGAGGGAGTGTCTCGGTTACGAGCACCCTCGGCTCGGGCTCTACGTTCACCGTGCGTCTCCCGGGACCCATGGAAGGCGGAAGCGCCAGACGCAACTAGCCTGGACACGCCCGATCGGCGATGCCCCCACATGCTGGAATCGATCAACCAACCCTCCGACCTCCGCGACCTCGACCACGAGCAGCTGACGACACTCGCCGAGGAGATCCGTCGTTTCATCCTGGAGAAGGTCTCCCACACCGGAGGTCACCTTTCACCCAATCTCGGGGTGGTCGAGCTGACCCTGGCCCTGCATCGGGTCTTCGACTCGCCGCGCGACCGGTTCATCTGGGACGTCGGTCACCAGGCGTATGTCCACAAGATCATCACCGGCCGCGCCGATCGCTTCGACTCCCTGCGCCATACCGGCGGGCTCTCCGGCTACCCCAGCCGTGAGGAGTCGGAGCACGACTTCGTCGAGAACAGCCACGCCTCGACGTCCCTCAGCTATGCGCTGGGCCATGCCCTCTCCGACTACCCGGGTTGGACGGTGGCGATCATCGGCGACGGGGCCTTCACCGGCGGTATGGCCTACGAGGCTCTCAACCACATCGCGGTGGCTCGTCCCGAGCGTCTGATAATCATCCTCAACGACAACGGGCGCTCGTACGCACCGACGGTGGGTGGGCTCGCCGCCCTCTCCAAGCTGGCCCACTACCGGATCGACCCCCGTTACGAGAAGGCCAAGCAGGCCCTGGGACGGATCCTCCGTGGCATCCCCCTCGTCGGGGAGACCGCCGACGAGATGGCCAGTCGCATGAAGGACGCGGTGAAGCAGATCCTGGAGCCTGCGACGGTCTTCGACGCGTTGAACCTCAAGTACAGCGGTGCCATCGACGGCCACGACATCGCCCTCCTCGAGGAGACCCTGGAGCAGGCCAAGGCCTATCGCGAGCCGGTAGTGGTCCATGTCATCACAGAGAAGGGCAACGGCTACCAGCCGGCGATCGAGGACGACGAGGAGAAGCTCCACGGAGTCGGCGCCTTCGATCTGGAGACCGGGCGTGCCCACAAGTCGGAGCTGAAGCTGACCGAGGTCGCCGGGCGAGCCCTGGCGCAGGCAGCCGAGACCAGACCCGATCTGGTGGCGGTGTCGGCTGCGATGGTTTCCACCGCCGGTCTCCGGGAGATGGCGAGACGTTTCCCCGACCGGGTCCACGACACCGGGATCGCCGAGCAGCACACGGTCACCTTGGCGGCGGGGATGGCGATGGCGGGCAAGCACCCCGTGGTCGCCCTCTATTCCGCCTTCCTGCAGCGGGCCTTCGACCAGATCGTCGCCGACATAGCCCTCCATGACCTCCCGGTGACCTTCCTCATCGACCGGGCCGGCGTCACCGGTCCTGACGGCCCCTCGCATCACGGTGTCTTCGACCTCTCCTATCTGCGGATGATCCCCAATCTGGTCATCGGGGCGCCCGCCGACGCCACCGAGCTCTGCGCCATGATCGAGACCGCAGTCGACCACCACGGCCCCATCGCCATCCGGTACCCCAAGGGTGGGGCAGTGTCGATTCCGTCGCTTCCCGTCGAGCCGCTGCCGGTGGGGCACGCCGAGCTGACCTCCGAGGGATCCGATGTCCTGTTGGTGGCCGCGGGGCGGATGGTCGAGATCGCCGAGAAGGCCGCCGTCGACCTCTCCGGACGCGGGGTGGAGACCGGCGTGGTCAACGCTCGCTGGGTGAAGCCCCTCGATCCTCGGATCATGGAGTGGGCCGCACCCGTCGGGTTGGTGGTGACACTGGAGGACAACGTGATCGCCGGCGGCTTCGGCGCCGCGGTCATGGAGGCGTTCTCCAGGGCGGGCATGGTCAAGAAGGTGGTCAACATCGGCGTCCCCGACACCTTCCTCCCCTTTGGTGCCGCAGCCGACATCATCGAGTCGGTGGGCATGGACCCCGCATCGGTCGTGGAAAAGGTCCTGCTCGCAGTCGGCAAGGCCTCCTGAGCGACTAGATACGGCCGGGGATCGCGATCCGGCGCTCGTACCAGCGCAGGATCAGGCTCAGGATCAGGGTGAGCACCACGTAGATGATCACCAGGATGAAGAACGACTCTCGGAAGCGGAATGTGGAGCCCGAGTAGAGACGGGACATCTGGGTCAGCTCCCTCACGGCCAGGACCGAGACCAGCGAGGTGTCCTTCATCAGCGAGATGAGGTCGTTGCCCAGCGCGGGGAGCATGTTGCGTACCGCCTGGGGGAGGACGATTCGTCGCATGACCTGTGGATCGCGAAGCCCGAGTGCCCGACCCGCCTCGGCCTGCTCCCGTGGGACCGACTGGATCCCGGCCCGGAACACCTCGGCGATGAAGGCGGCGTAGAAGAGACTCAGCGCTGCGCCGCCACGCAGGGCCATGGAGATGCTCCGGCTCTCCATCCTCACCAGATCGGCGAAATCGGGGACGAGGACGAGGGCGATCAGGAATATGAAGACCACCATCGGTATGCCTCGCACGAACTCGATGTAGGTCGCGGCCACGTTCCTCAGCACCGGCCTTCTCGACACCCTGGCCAACCCGATGAACAAACCGAGGAGCATTGCCGCCAGGAATGAGCCGAAGGTGAGGTAGAAGGTGAGCAGGATCCCCTCTGTGACCCGGAGCGGGATGGGGAAGATGTTGAGAAAGGCTTCCCGATAGGCGTCGTTGAACGCCACCGCCAACACGAGGGCGGCGATGATCGCCAGCATCGCCACCAACCACCAGGGGAACTCCCGGGCGTCGAATCTGTAGGCGCCGGCCACACTGGGGACCGGTGCCTCGATTTCAGGTGGCGCGCTGACACGATCGGACATGCCGATGCAACATAACGAAGCGCCGGGTCGGGTGACCC
>DASZOM010000013.1:0-3767 GCA_035550735.1 Acidimicrobiia bacterium
CGAGGGCGCCGGAGCCCTGTTTCGGGACGACCCGGGCCCCGGCCGTCATCTCGAGCTGGGGGCTCTTTGGGGTGCGGAGCTGTTCGAGCTGATCGACTGCGATGGCTGGCCCCGGGACGACTACACGGCTCTATGCGGCACTCTGGGCCGTGAGGTCACCTGGGAGCCGAACGGCCGTGGCTTAGCCCTCGACATCACGGACTCCGGTGGCCTCCTCGTGGAAACGGCCGACGGACGCGAGACGATCCACTCGGGCGCGATACGCCACGTTCGTATGACCTGATCCGGAACCGCGTACCGGGTGCTACCCCAGGTCCTCGATCTCGGGTGGGGGCAGGGTCGCTCTGAAGAAGGCGAGGATTCGCGCCCACGCGTCCTCGGCCGCCGCAGGCTCGTAGCCGTCGCCGGCGATGTCGAGGAAGCCGTGACCGGCGCCTTCGTAGAGGAGCCACTGACCATGGTCGTTGCGACGCTGTGCCTCGTCGACGGTCTCGACGGCGATGAGATCGTCGTCCTGCCCGTACAGTGCCAGCACCGGAACCGGCAGATGGTCGAGGTAGTCGGCGACCTCATGCTCACGGTCGTCGTCGCCGGTCAAGGGTGTGTAGCACAGCGCCAGGGAGCGAACCCAGTCCCTGGTGGCGGCCTTGATGATCCCGAAGCGACCGCAGACGTCGGTAGCGAGGATGCCCACCTTGTCGTCGATCTTCCAGGGCACGTCGTCGGATGCCACGAACTGATGGAGCTCGTCGATGATGGACAGCGCCTGGTCGTCGCCCATCGCGTTGTAAAGGTCGAGGCCGTCACCCGGGCGCCCGTACAGATCGACGGACAGTGCGGCAAAGCCGGACCGGGCCAGTCTCCGGCAGACATCTTTCTCGAAGCTGCCCATTCCCTCGAGACCGGGCAGCACGAAGACCACCGGGACCTTGCCGGTCTCGTCGGGTCGGGAGACGTAGCCGGTTCGATGCCCGGCACCGACCGGGACCGGCATCGAGCCGTACATGATCGGATATGTCCCCTCGTGGGGGAGCACTGCCAAGAGAGAGACCTCCGCCTGTTCTGGGCGGCACATTAACCGCTCGCCTTTTGGCCGAGGTCGACCGGTTATCGAGGAACCGGGTCTAGCCTTGCTCCGTCTAACCGTCGATGGCGCACACAGCTCCTTCCGCACGCCGCGGGCTCCCCAGATGGCTCAAGATCACCACGATCACCCTCTTGGTCGTGGCGAATCTCGCCGTGCTTGCCTTCATTTGGGCAATTCGCGCCGGCAACAACCTGCTCTCGGTTGCGGACACCAACGACGAGGTGAGCGGGGCTCTCGACCCCACGGGAGGCGATGATCGGACGTTCCTCATCGTCGGCTCCGACTCCAGGGCGGGTCTCGACGACCTGAACAACTTCGGTCAGATAAGCGGGGCGCGTGCCGACGTGGTGATGCTGGTCAAGCTGGACTCGGCCACCAACTCGGCCCGCATGCTGAGCATCCCCCGCGACCTCCTCGTCGACATCCCGGGCCAGGGGAGCAACCGGATCAACGCGGCATATGCAGCGGGTGGCCCCTCACTCCTGGTGGAGACGATCCAGGCCAACCTCGGAGTCGAGGTCAATCACTACGTCGAGATCGACTTCGTCGGCTTCCAGGCCATGGTGGACGAAGTGGGCGGGATCGAGATCGCCTTCCCCTATCCGGCGCGCGACTCCAAGTCGGGCCTGGACGTGGGTGCCGGCAACCAGCTCCTCGACGGAGACCAAGCGCTGGCATACGCCCGCTCCCGGCACTACCAGGAGTTGCAGGATGGGGAATGGGTGGCGGTCGAGGCAAACGACATCGGGCGGACCCAGCGCCAGCAGCAGGTCATCCGGGCTTTGATCTCCCGGCTGAAGTCACCCAGCTCGGTGGCCGAGGCGGGGGAGATCGCCACCTCCATGGGTCAGCACATGACCATCGACTCGGCCCTGGCCGAAGCCTCCGTGGCCTCCCTCCTCTGGGATTTCAAGGGGATCATCACCGGGACGATCGAAGGGGAGACACTCCCCACCTACGGCGACACGGTCGACGGGCGCTCCGTGCAGATCGCCAGTGATCCCGAGGCCTCCAACATGCTGGCCAACTTCCGTGCCGGCAACTCCTTCGCTGACCAACCACTCCGGATCGAGGTCTTGAACGGCAATGGTGTCGCCGGGGCGGCCGGAGACATGTCGCGACGGCTCGAAGACCTCGGGTTCGCCGTGGAGTCCATCGGCAACGCCGACTCGAGCTCCTATGCCGAGACCACCGTGATCGTCCCCCAGGGGAGCCCGGATGGCGCGGTCATCACGTCGGCGCTGGGATTCGGTGTAGTCCAGAACGGAACTGTCGATAACGGCTATGACGCCGTGGTGATCGTGGGGTCGGACGCCTAATAGGCCACCGCGACACCGCTCTGTAGGATGAGGTCTTCGTGAACGTAGCAATCATCGGTGCCGGCTACGTCGGCTTGGTCACCGGGGCCGGTCTGGCCAATCTGGGACACAACGTTCGAATCGGCGAGGCCAATGTGGCCCGCGTCGCACGTCTCGAGTCGGGTGAGATCCCCATCTTCGAACAGGGACTGCCAGATCTCGTCGCCCGGGCCAGAGAGCGCAAGACGCTCACCTTCCACAGCTCGAACGTGGAGGCGATATCGCGGGCGGACTTGGTCTTTCTCTGCCTCCCCACCCCGGAGTCCCCGGACGGCAGGGCGGACCTCAGCTTCATCCACACAGTCATCGACGAGCTGGCCAACGAGGTCACAGACGACACCCTCTTCGTGGTGAAGTCGACGGTGCCACCCGGGACGGCGGCGAGCCTGCGCAAGCGGCTCGCCGACCTGGGGAGCCCGGCGCGGGTCGTTTCCCATCCCGAGTTCCTGCGCGAGGGCAAGGCCGTCGAGGACTTCATGGAGCCGGATCGCATCGTCGTGGGGGCCTATGACCCTGCCGACGCGGAAAGGGTGGTCTCGCTCTATCGCAGCCTCGACACCGAGCTGGTCGTCACCGACCCGACGTCCGCCGAGATGATCAAGTACGCCAACAACGCCTATCTCGCCGCTCGTCTCACCTTCGCCAACGCCCTGGCGAACGTGTGCGAGGCGGTGGGAGCCGACGTCGTCGACGTGATCCACGGCATCGGGCTCGACCATCGCATCGGGCCCCACTTCCTCCAACCGGGCCCGGGCTACGGAGGCTCGTGTTTCCCCAAGGACACCGCCGCCCTGATCGCGGTGGCCCAGGACGCCGGCTACGACTTCCAGCTGCTGCGGGCCGTCATCGAGGCCGACCACGAGCAGCGCCGCCGTGTCGCCGAGAAGGTGCGTCAAGCGGCGGGAGGTGGGCTGCATCGTCGTCGTGTGGCCATGTGGGGAGTTGCCTTCAAGGCCGGGACCGACGACGTCCGGGAGTCGCCGGCCCTGCGGATCGCCCGGCTCCTCCAGGAGGATGGGGCCGAGGTCGTTGCCTACGACCCCGAGGCGGTCTCGGACGAGCTGGTGATGGCGCCCGACCCGGTGGCCGCCTCCGTCGATGCCGACGTCCTCTTGGTTGCCACCGAATGGCCCGAGTTTCTCACCGTCGACATGGGTGAGGTGGCGCAGGTCATGAGGGGTCATCGGGTGGTGGATGCCCGCAACCTGCTGGACCCCAAGGTGGTCCGTGGCGCCGGCCTGGACTACTGGGGTCTGGGTCGCCCTCGGGCATAGCGCTCCAACGCAACCCAGGGTTGTGAGCGTCGCCCAGCGACGCTCACA
>DASZOM010000014.1:0-23592 GCA_035550735.1 Acidimicrobiia bacterium
GAACACGCCCTCGCCAACGTCACCGCCCAGAACTGGCCGAACAAAGAGCTCCTCGTCATCCTCCACGGACCAGAGAACTTCGACCTCGACCACCTCACCAACCTCACCAGCCAGCTCCCCTACCCCACCCACATCATCGGATGCCACCAAAACGAGATCTTCGGAGACATCCTCAACAAAGGACTCGACCAAGCCACCGGCACCTACATCACCAAAATGGACGACGACGACCACTACGGCCCCCACCACCTCACCGACCTCACCACCGCCCACACCTACTCCAACGCCGACATCACCGGAAAGCTGGCCTCGATCGTCCACCTGACGGAGTTCGACCTCACGGTGAGCCGGCACATACTCGATGCCGAGCGCTATCACCGTCACGTCGCCGGGCCGACGCTGACCGCCCGCAATTCGACCATCTCGGCCCACAGGTTCCTCAGGAGGAGAAGCCGGGTCGACACGACCCTCCTGGAACGTGTGATGGCCGCGGACGGAGCACTGTTCATCACCCACCCCTATGGGTTCATCCTCGAACGTCGTGACTCAGGTCACACATGGGACGTCGACGGCTATCAGCACTTCCTCAAGAACGCGGTGGAGACCGAGGACGGGATCCCTGCGCTCTTCCTGGAAGGCGAATGACGATCATCGGAGACACCCCCATGCCCGTAGATCCACAGACCGAGCTGAAGACGGCCGGGTTGCGGCGACAGGACGTCGCCACGAGGGACGACCTGCCGCGTCATGCCGATCCGCGTCGTTCCGCAGCCGAGCGTTTGGTGGGGTTGGAGTTGCGGGCGGTGCGGGCTGAGGTGGCGTTTGGCCGGCTGCGGGGTCGTCGTGTGGTGCGACTGTTGGGGGTGTTGGGCCGGTGGCGGCGTCGGCCGTGGCGGCTTGATGTCCTGGTGAGGGGGGTGGCTGGGGCGTGGGCCAAGCAGACGTTGCCGGAGTTGCCCGACCCTCCCACTGCTGATGGGTTTCTCGTCGAGTTGGAGAGGGTGACTTCTCCGGTGAAGCCCCGGCCGTTGCCGTATCCGCATCTTCGGGTGGCTCATGCCGGCCGGATCTCGATGTTCGAGATGGTCGCCCCCCACTTCCGGTTGGGTGCGGTCGACTTGGATCAGGAGTTGACCACCGGCTTCGACATGCTGCTGATCGAACCCGGTGTCGATGACCCTCTCGACGAGGTCGACCCGGGTCTGCTCACCCGTTTCGTGGAGGCGGGGATCCCGGTCCTCTACGTGGCGAGGACCCGGAGACATCTCACCAGCAGTCTCCTCCCCCAGGTCGACCTGGTCGTCGTCGAAGACCCCGATCTCGCCGTCCAAGCCGAAAGCCGGGGCCTGACCGTCCTCCACATCGACCCCTCCGTCGACGACACCATCCACAACCCGGTCGGCTGGAGACAACACCCCGACCCCAGCCTGATGGTCATCGCCGACCACCCCGGAATCGAAGACCACCTCGACATCATCGCCCCCCACTCAGAGCACATCCACCTCTACGGCGCCGAGATCCCCGGACTCACCACCAGCCGACACACCCCCGACCGGCCCATAGCCGCCGTCCAGAACCAGACCGCCAAAAACCATCTCGCCGCATACACCACCCCCCAACTCACAGCCACCCCCACCTCACACACCCAACTCGTCCTCGAGCTCACCGCCGCCGGCATCCCGGTCATCACCCAACCAGACCCCACCCTCACCCGCCTCCTCGACAGCCACTATCTGGACGCCACCACCCCCCAACAACTCGCCGGCCACCTCGAAACCCTGACACACCCACCCAGCCGGGAACGCCACTCCATCCCCGCCCGACGCCACGTCCTCACCAACCACACCCGACGCCACCGCTTCGAACAACTCCTCACCCACCTCGGGATCCCCACCAACCCCACCCCACGAATCAGCATCCTCCTCGCCACCAAACGACCCGACTACATCGAACACGCCCTCGCCAACGTCACCCGACAAAACTGGGAAAACAAAGAGCTCCTCCTCATCCTCCACGGACCAGACAACTTCGACCTCCCCAACATCACCAGCCACGCCGGCCAACTCCCCTACCCCACCCAGATCATCACCTGCCCCGAAAACTGGACCCTCGGCGACTGCCTCAACGCCGGACTCGACCAAGCCACCGGCACCTACATCACCAAAATGGACGACGACGACCACTACGGCCCCCACCACCTCACCGACCTCACCACCGCCCACACCTACTCCAACGCCGACATCACCGGCAAATGGGGAAACATCGTCTACCTGGCCCACAAGGACCTGACCCTCGACTACCAGGTGCACCGAGAGGAGACCTTCGGGACACATCTGCCCGGTGCCACCATGCTCCTGGCGAGGACCCTGCTGGAAGCGCACCGCTTCGGACGAGTGAATCGAGGTGTCGATGCGAACCTCTGGCTGAGGATGCGCCAGGAAGGCGCTCTCCTGTACTCGACGCACAGGTTCAACTTCATTCGAGTCCGGCACTCCGACCACACCTACCAACGTGGCGATGAGGCCTTCCTGGGCTTGAGCACCGGCCACCTTCGGTCCGGGCTCGACCTGACCGGTTCGATGATCTGACTTCGGCCGATCAGGCTCCCGTGACCCTGTCGAGGTCACGCTTGACGAGGAGTTCCTCCTGAAGCAACCGCTCGATCGCCCGAGCACATTCGCCCGCCAGCCTCTCGACATCACGGACGTTCGCCCCCATGGAATCCAGGCTGACTTGGAGGCTAGAAACAGATGACCTGAGCAGGGCGATCTCTGCCTCGAGGGCAACGAGCCTGACGGTCACGTTCGAAGCATCGATCGTGGCCCCCAACTCGGCCCTGGTGAGGTAGCGGCGGTCGAGGGCCCGCTTGATAGCATCGCGTCCGCGTCCGAAACGCATTCTCATGGGCAGAGTCTACGACCCCGGTATGGAGCCACTCGATTGCGTGTCCGCACCCTGACTTCAGGTAGGAAGCTCGAAGTCGCTCTTCGGCTCGACCCAGAAGACGACCTCCAGGGGTCGGGACAGCAGGAGATGGCCATCCAGCTGCTGACCGACTCGGCGACCATCGAGCTCGATGCCGACCCTGGTCGGATCCACCCCGACCTCCTGGCCCTTGCCCTGCTGGCGTTCCTTGCACCTTGGGCTAAACGACGTCTCCTGCTGGACCAAGGAGTCTCCGCGGGATTCGCCGACACGGTGTCGGAGCATGTCGGCATCGAGATCGGCCCGGTCGACGACTCCCTTCCGCAACGGAGGCCCGGGAGCAAACACGGCTTGATGTACTCCGGCGGGCCCGACTGTATGGCGGCCCAGGTCCTCCTCGACACCCCGATGACCTTGTTCCACTTCAGGCGGGTGCGACACCCGCGCGTACCCAATCGTGCCACCCGCTTCCAGGCGGGTGTCCAAGAAGCCGTCGTGCGTCGGACGGAGTCCCGTGGTGAGGAGCTCCATGTCGCTCGCAGCGACCTGGAATACCTCTGTCTGCCCTTCCCCACCTTCCCTCATTGGGTTGCACTGACCGTCGGCGCCGTCCTGCTCGCCGAGACCCTCGACCTCGGAAGGATTGCCACCGGCCGCAACATCAGTGGCATCTACCTGGGCTGGGGGAAGCGCTTCACACCCGACGGTGAACAGGAGTCGCGATGGGAGGCCCTGTACTCCGCGGCGGGTCTCTCCCTTATTCACCCTCTGGCAGGAGCGACGGACATCGTGAGCAAACGTATCTCCACGACCTATCCACACCATGACCTAGCCCGATCGTGCGTGGCAGGAACGCTGGAGGCGCCTTGTCATCGGTGCAAGAAGTGCCTTCTGACGGAGCTGATCAAGGCAGCCATCGCAGGCGCGCCTCTTCCGGAGCACGTAGTGGCAAGTCTGTCGTCGAATAAGTCATTGACGCGATTGGCCAACCGGCCCCCGCCGTACGCTGACCAGCACCTCCTCGCCTACACACTGGCCAGAGTTCCCGGTGCGGAGTCGACGTTCCTCGCGCCCTTGAAGGCGAAGCTGGCGGCTTCTGCGGACAGCACCGGTTGGATGGACCGCTACTACCGCCCGGCTCTCATCGATCGCCTCCCCTCGGATGTGGCCGATCAGGTCGCCCAGCGGCTGGAGGGCCACGTGGACTTCATGACACCCGAGGAGGAGAAGATCGTGGAGAACTGGTCCGCTGCCGGTTGATCACCGGCCTCAGTCGACCTGGATGTGTCGCCACCTGCCGTCATCGATCTCCCGTGCGAACAACCGCTGTTCCGCCTGCTCCCAGAGACGGCCCAACTCCTCATCGATCTCGGGCACGAAGACTTCCGGTGGGCCGGGCCGTGGTGTGAATTCGCCCAAAACCGGACCGCGCTCCGACTCGAACAGGTCGATGCGCAGAAAGGGCCGCCCGATGATCGCCGACAACCGCTCGGCGAGCTCAACCATTGCCGCCCCATCCGCCGGCGCCGCCAACTCGGGGTCGAGCCGGTCGACGAACTTGATCGGTCCCATGTCGTCCCAGTCCCGGCTCCAGAATTTGAATCTCCATTGCGACATGTCGCCGGTGGCCCGGACGTCTCGCTGCATGCACAGACCCACCACGCCGTCGAAGCAGTAGAACTTCCAGTCGTCGGCGATGTGGCGCGTTCCTGGCTTGAGAATCAGTTCCTCGGCGAAGATCGACCTCGAGGCGACGCCTTTCGAGGCCAACTCGTGGTGGTGGTCGACCATCTCCTCGATGGTCCACGTTCGACTCCGCAGCAGGTCGTGAAAGCCGCCGTCGGCCTCACGCACCAGCGCCTTCACTCCGTGGTTCGAGGACCCAAATCGCGTCTTCAAGACGAATGCCTCGGGCAGATCGGACCAGGCGATGTCGTCGACCGACTCGTAGGAGCCGAACGTCTTCGGGTGGTCGATTCCGTGCCGATCGGCGAAGACATAGGCACGGAACTTGTCGTTGATCGAGTCGAGTGGGTCCTTGAGGCCGAATCCCCCGAGCGAGCCGTGTCTTCGCTTCAACTCCTCGAGTTTGTATCTGTAGGAGGGGCGGTTGCCCATCAGCTCGACCGGCACCCTCTCAGGGGTCGGAGGACCGTCGCTCGCGACAGTTGTTGGTACCTCGGACCGGGGTGGTCCCCCACGGGACCACTCGAGCACTCGCCGCACCGCCGGCCAACGTGCGATGGCGTGCCTGGTCTCGGGCCCGATCACGCCCGCCACCAGATCGATCCCGCGTCGGACCGACCTCTTGACCGTCGACATCCGTGCGAGCATAGGACCGGCTAAAGGGCCGAGATCGACTTGACTCCTCGCACGACCACCCCCCGAGGACCTGAATGACCATCCGCAAACGTGGGCTCACCAGCGAGGAGCTGAAACAGGCTTTCGAGGACCTGCGCCAGTCGGACGCCGACTGGCGCTCGGGCCGTACCTGGAGCCTCGTGTACTCCGCCGGTGAGGACCACGACGAGGTCATCAGGTCGGCGTATGACGCCTTCTTCCATGAGAACGGCCTGAGCCCCTCTGCGTTTCCCAGCCTGGAGCGGATGGAACGCGAGGTGGTGCATGACCTCCTCGAGCACGTCGGGGCAATCCCGGCGATCGGAGGCGGGACCATGGCGTCCGGGGGCACCGAGAGCATCATCCTGGCGATGAAGGCCTACAGGGACCGCGCCGGCATCGTCGAGCCAAACGTCGTCGTCCCAACCACCTCCCACCCGGCGTTCGTCAAGGCGGGTCTGCTGCTGGGGATGGACGTCAGGACGGTTCCCGTCGATGACAACCTCACCGCGGATGTCGGAGCGATGGCCGAGGAGATCGACAACGACACGATCGCTATCGGGGCTTCGGCACCTGCCTACCCCTACGGGCTGGTCGACCCGATACGAGCACTCGGGGAGCTCGCCATCGAACGCGGAGTGGGACTTCACATCGACGCGTGTCTCGGCGGGATCGGCTTGCCTTTCATTCGGGAGCTGGGCCGTCCGGTCCCCGAGTTCGACTTCACCGTGCCCGGGGTCACCTCGATGTCGGTCGACCTGCACAAGTTCGGCTTCGGTGCCAAGGGCGCGTCGGCCGTGCTCTACAAGGACCGCGAGTTGCGACGTCACCAATTCACTGTGTTCACCGAGTGGCCCGGTGGGGCACTCACCTCGCCGACGCTCCTCGGAACACGCCCAGGCGGCGCCATCGCAGCGGCGTGGGCGGCGCTGAATCACCTGGGGCAGGAGGGCTACCTGGGAGTATTCGGGTCGGTGATGAAGACTGTCGATCAGCTCTTCTCGGGCATTGCCGACATTGGCGACCTGCGAGTGATCGGAGCCCCGCCAATGAGCGTGTTCGCCGTCACCAGCGATGCCAAAGACGTTTTCGCCATCGCCGATGCCCTCGAGAGGAGAGGTTGGCGGCCTGATCGCCAGAGTCGGCCGGACTGTCTCCATCACATCGTCACGCCGAGGCATGCGGCCGTCGTCGACGACTACCTCACCGACCTCGCAGCGGCCTACGACGAGGCCCCGAACAGAGGAGAAGGCGGCAGGTCTCGCATGGCCTTCTACGGCGTCACGTCGACGGTCGCGATGACCGACGATCTGGAGGAGAGTCTGCTCGACGATCTGGCCGGCAGATATGACAACGGGCCGGGGCAGACCGCCTCGCGATGACCGCCGTTAGCGTCTGAGCCACATGGCGACCCCGACCCTCCAGTCGAAGATCATCGCCGGGAGCCACGGAGTCTCCACGGCTCCGCTGATCGAGGCCTGTGGCCTGCCTGAGATCGGCTCGGAGCTGGTGGGCAAGTCACTGCGGATCGGTGACTCTGGCATCGGCCCCTATTCGGTCTCAGGGTCGGCAATCGTGGTGCACCAAGAAGTGGCGTCGGACTTCCTCGACTCGGCCTCAGTGTTGAGGGAGGCCCTCGAACTGCAGGCCATCAGCCAGGGCGGCGAACCGAGGTGGGCCCATCGCATAGTCGCACACGCCACCGCCGCGATCTACGGGGAGACGATGTTGCGCAATCACATCGAGGAGGGCCGATCCACCAAGTGGATAGCGGCCGGAGTCGGACAACGGTTGGTGTCGCAGGAGCAAGAACTAGAGGGTCTCGCCGCCGAGATCGCAGAATTCGTGGAGTCCAGGGATGGTCTCGAACGCTGTCCTGCGGGTGAGATCAGGGCGGCCAGCCGAGCACTCCCCCTTTCCCACCCAACGGAAGTCCTTCTCACCCTCGGCGGTGACCGTCGACAGACGGTCGACTGGAGACGTGGGACCAACTCCTACGGGCTCTCACCACGCCCGGTTCCCTGGAGGAGCCAGTTCGGATCTTGCACGGCATCCTCCCCGTCTCCCCGAGCCTTCGACGCAGCCCGCGACCTCCGCCACGATCTGGTGCTGGCCGCCGTCGATGACCTGCTCGACGATGCGGTGGAGTCGGTGGCAGACGCCATCAGGGCAGGCATCCTCGATGCCTTTGACCTGGGTGCGGACACCGACGTCGTGCTGACCCCATCGGGGACCGATGCCGAGTATGTGGCGCTGGCGCTGGCTGCCGGCATCCACGGATCGGTCCACGCACTGGTCCTCGCGCCCAACGAGATCGGCAGCGGTAGCTCGTGGGCGGCCCAGGGACGCCAGTTCAGCGAGAAATCGCCCTTCGCCGACGGTCTCGACGTAGGGGCAACGCTGACCGGATTCGAGTCGCTGACCGATGGGGTGTCGACAGTCGACGTTCGGGACGAGACGGGCCAGCTGAGGAGTCCCGAGGAAGTCGAAGCAGAGATGGAGGCCGTCATCGACGACCGTGACGGCGCGATCCTGGTGCACGCCGTAGAGGGCACGAAGACGGGTATCCGGCTGCCGCGGGCGGAGACCCTGTCCCGATGGGATACGAGACATGGTGATCGATTGATCACCGTCGTGGATGCCGCCCAGGTCCGGGTCGACCAATCGACCGTGACCGGGCATGTGAAGAGTGGTCGGATGGTGATAGTCACCGGCTCCAAGTTCTTCGGCGGGCCGCCCTTCTCCGGTGCCGTCCTGGTGCCCAAAGCCGTCACCGAGCGGAGCAGGTCCGCCGGACCGCCCGGCATCGCCGCCTACTTGTCGGAACACGACATTCCGGGCCGGCTTGCGGGGCTGCGTTCCGCCGCATCCCGGGACACCAACTACGGGTTGGTGTTGCGTTGGGCGGCCGCGATGGCAGAGGTCACATCGTTCCTCAATGCCTCTCCGGAGATTCGGGACGAGATTCTCAGACGTCTGGCGTTGGGTGTGCGAAACGTCCTGGAATCCGCCCCCCACGTCCGGATCGTGGAGAGCCCGTATTCGAGGATCCCATCCGAGGACGATCGTGGGCTCGATGATCTCCCCACGATCTTCACCTTCATGGTCATCGGCAAGGACGGTGAGGCGCTCGGTATGGAGGAGGCCAAACGGGTCCATCTCCTCCTCGCAGAAGATCTGGCTGACGAGCAGCGTTTCGTCACCGACGACCCCAGCTCACGACAGATCCTCCACCAGGCGTTCCATCTCGGCCAGCCCGTCCAGATCAACCAGGCGGAGGGCAATCCCGCCGGGGCGCTCCGTGTAGCCATCGGGGCGCCCACCCTGTCCCAGATCGTCTTCGACGTGTCGCGTGGGAAGAACTGGCGTGACCGCCTCGATCTCGAGCTCGCCGACCTCCAAGGTGCGATCAACAAGCTGGCCCGGCTCGTCTGACTCGATGAGTGATTTCAGCCTGAACCGCATCCTCCCGCCGCTGCTCGTGGTGGCACTGGGAGCGTTCGTGCTGTTGATATCGGCTGGCGAAGAGCCCTACCACATCGACGAGCTGCGTCAGGTCCGCAGCTACACGGGAGACGTCGGCGAAGTCGCCACGGCGAGCCTCCAGCAAGAGCAACCACCCCTCGACGCCATCCTGAACTCGATCGCACAGAAGGCGCTCGGCGTGGGGGATGTTCGCCAGCGATTGCTGTCGGTGATGTTCGGGGTGGGGACTCTCCTGCTGACGGGATTCCTCCTTCTGCGCTCGGGATTCTCGACCTTGGGCACCGTGTCGACGCTTGGCGTCATGTCATTGACCCCGGCGTTGATCGGCGTGACTGCCTACGCCCGGCCCTATGCCCTCCCCACCTTCCTGATGTTGTCGTTCCTGGTGCTCGCCGTCCTTTGGCTCGATGGTGGGCGTGTCTGGACCATCGCCGTTGCTTCGGTGGTCGCCGTCCTGTTGCCTTGGTCGCGAACTGTCGAACCCCTCATCTTCCTTGCCGTCAGCGCATTGACGCTGGGATCCCTCGCGTGGGAGGCAGCCAGACGCAGAAGGGCCCTGTGGCTCGTCGCCGTGACCGCTCTCGGTCTGATGTCTTCGATACCGGCCCTCGCCGTGTTGAGTGACCACTTGAGCGACCGCACCGCAACCGGAGGTGCACTCACCGACCGTCTCGCTCGCCTCGGCACCGACATCCCCGACGCGATCACAGCCGGGCTCCCCTATTGGCCCGTCGTTGCTGCCTTTCTCCTGGTCGCCGTGCTGACACCACGGACGCGGCGGGTGCTGGCGAGTCTGTGGTGGTCGTGGGTACTGGCGGGGGTGGCCGTGGGGTTTGTAATCGCTTTCGTCGTCGTCGCACCGGTGACGCAGACGTTCTTCGGCAGGTACCTCTTCACCTGGGTGATTCCGATTTCGGTACTCGTCGGCGCCGTGGTGTCCTCGACCACGTCAGACGGCTCACGACGGAGCCTCCCCCTCGGGCTGACCATGGGAGCGGCCGGGCTGCTCTTGGCATGGGCCGGATACATCACATGGATCGATCTGAGCACGCGGTCGAACGCCGACTGGAAGGCGGTGTCCGAGGTGATCGTCGACGACCTCCCGACGGACACCGCCATCATCTATGACGCAGTCCGTCCTCTTGGTGCGTACCGAACACCGTACGCCGGCTACCCCCGGTACACCGGGGACCATCCCAGGATCCCGCTGTCTCTCAACGTCATCGGCAACCCCGACGTGTTCACCCCCGGTTCGAACACAGCGGTCGTCTTGCTGACAGGCGGAGCCCGGATCCAGGTGCCAGGGTGGATCGGGATCGGCGTCGACCGGTTCTTCACCGTATACCTGCCCACATCGCCTCGATCCGGTGTCGAAGGCGCGGCCGAGGCGGCAGAGGAGTTCGCCGCGTCGCTTCCCCCTGCCGACGGCGCTGCCTTGATGTTGGCGGCGGCGTCCCTGTGGTTGCAATCCGAGGACCCGGAACGTGCCCGAGACCTCGTCATGGGACTCCTCTCCCACGAAGACCTCCGCCCTGAAGTCCTCCAAGCCATCAGCGGTGGGCCCCTCGAGTCCTTGGTCGACATCTGAGCCGGAGTCGCTGGTTAGCCTCAACCAGCGTCACACTCCCGCGTTACGAATGAAAACAGCACTGATAACCGGCATCACCGGCCAGGACGGGTCACACCTCGCCGATCTCCTCATCGAGAAGGGCTACGAAGTCCACGGGATCATTCGACGGGCGTCGACCTTCAACACACGGCGAATCGACCATCTCTACCGGGACCCGCACGAGCCGGACGCCCGGATGCTGCTCCACTATGGCGATCTCAGCGACGGGTCCCAGATCGCCCGGGCGATCAGGACGATCCAGCCCGACGAGATCTACAACCTGGGCGCCCAGTCCCATGTCGCCGTCTCCTTCCAGCAGCCCGAATACACGGGCGACGTCGATGGGCTGGGTGTGATCAGGCTCCTCGAGGCGATCAGGGAGGCCGAATTGGACGTGCGGCTCTACCAGGCCGGGACGTCGGAGATGTTCGGTGACTCGCCTCCGCCACAGAGCGAGACCAGCGAGTTCAGGCCTCGCTCCCCCTATGCGGCGGCCAAGGTGTACGCCCACTGGCTGGTGGCGAACTACCGGGAGGCGTACGGGCTTTACGCCGCCAATGGCATCCTGTTCAACCATGAGGGAGAACGACGCGGAGAGACATTCCTCAGCCGCAAGGTGTCCCGGGCGCTGGCCCGGATCGTCGCCGGCGAGCAGAGCCACCTCTACCTGGGCACGCTCGACGCCCGACGCGACTGGGGCTACGCCAGGGATTACGTGCGTGCGATGTGGATGATGCTCCAGGCCGACACACCGGACGACTACGTGATCGGCACCGGGGAGAGTCACTCGGTCAGGGAGTTCTGTGAGCATGCGTTTGCGATCGTCGGCCTCCATTCCGAGCCGTTCATCAAGATCGACCCCAGCTACTTCCGACCCACCGAGGTCGAGCATCTGCGCGCCGACCCGACCAAGGCGAGGGGGAAGCTCGGGTGGAAGCCGGAGACCAGCTTCCCCGAGCTGGTCACGCTGATGGTCGAGCACGACCTCAGAGAGCTCGGGCTCGATCTCGACACCGCCCGGGAGATGGCGGCCGACCGGTTCCCGGAGGCGATTCTTTGATGGCCGCTGGACCCGTCTTCGGTCTGGAGGGCAAGCGTCTCTGGGTGGCTGGTCACACCGGGATGGTGGGCAGCGCCGTGGTCCGGCGTCTCGGCCGGGGAATGATCGCCGAGCTGATCACCGCCACCAGCTCCGACGTCGACCTGAGACGACAAGATGCGACCGAGACATTCGTCTTGGACACCAGACCCGATGTCGCCATCATCGCCGCCGCCCGGGTTGGCGGCATCCATGCCAATCGGTCGGCGCAGGCGGACTTCCTGTACGACAACGTCCTCATCGCCATGAACTCGTTGCGGGCGTGCCAGCTCGCCGGGACGGAGAAGGTCGCAGTGCTCGGCTCATCTTGCATCTACCCGGCCACCGCCGAGCAGCCGATGAAGGAGGAATACCTGCTCACCGGGCCTCTGGAGCCGACCAACGAGGGGTACGCGGTGGCGAAGATCGCCGCTCTCGAGTACGGGAAGATGCTGCGCCGGCAGTACGGAATGGACGTCATCTCGTTGATGCCGACCAACCTCTACGGACCGGGAGACAACTACGACTTGGAGACCTCGCACGTGGTCCCGGCGCTCATTCGCAAGACACATGAGGCCAAGCTCTCCGACAGCCCCACCATGACCCTCTGGGGCACCGGAAGACCGAGACGGGAGTTCCTCCATGTGGACGATCTCGCCGATGCCGTCGTCTTTGCCCTCGAGCACTACACCGGGGAGGATCATCTCAACGTGGGCAGCGGCCAGGAGGTGTCGATCCTCGAGCTCGCCGAGCTCATCGGTCGGGTGGTGGGTTGGGACGGTGAGCACGTGTTCGACACCACGATGCCCGACGGGGTGAGTCGCAAGCTCCTCGATGTGAGTCGTCTGACGGCCCTCGGCTGGGAGGCTCCGACTCCGCTCGAGGAGGGGATCGCATCGACGTATCAGAGCTTCCTCATCGAGACCGGCCAGACGACGCGGGCCAGATGAGCGCAGGCAAGCACTCCGTGCCTTCCACAGGGGACAAGGCCTACCTCCGGTTCCAGGAGCGACGGCGTCGCTTCTGGGATGACCATGCCCTGGATCTGGACACCCCTCCGGCCACCTACTACCACGATCGGTTGGAGCAGGTCTATCGCCACCTGGTCCCGGTCGGGTCGAGCGTGATCGAGTTGGGGTCCGGCGACGGGGACCTGTTGGCCGCACTCGAACCGAAGCGTGGAGTCGGGGTCGACTTCTCGCCCGAGAACGTCGAACTGGCCCGGTCCCGTCACCCTGATCTCGAGTTCGTCGAGGCCGACGTCCACGAGCTGGAGATGAGCGAGACGTTCGACTACGTGGTCATCTCCGACCTCGTCAACGATCTCTGGGACATCCAGAACGTGCTCGAGCAGGTCACGAAGCTGTGTCGTCCCGACACCCGCATCATCCTCAACTTCTTCAACAAGCTCTGGCAGGCCCCCCTGGGCCTGGCGAGGAGCACGGGGCTCGCCCAGCGGATGCTGAAGCAGAACTGGGTGTCCGTCGCCGACATGAGGAACCTCCTTCGAGTCGCGGGCTTCGAGGTCATCTCGAGCTCGAGTGAGGTCCTCCTGCCCTTCCGGCTGCCACTTCTGGAGCCACTCTTGAATCGAGTCCTGGTCAAGGTGTGGCCGGTGAGCCATCTCGGGCTCACCCAGGTCATGGTGGCCCGGCTCGACCCATATCGATTCGGATCGGCGATCGACTCATCGGCGTCGGTCTCGGTCATCGTGCCGGCGCGCAACGAGGCGGGTCACATCGAAGAGATCCTCGACCGGGTGCCCGCCATGGGCTCGCGGACCGAGATCCTCTTCGTCGAGGGCAATTCGACGGACGACACCCTCGAGGTGATCACGAGAGAGGTGACCGCACGCGACGACCCGGACATTCGCTTCTACCAGCAGCCGGGCATCGGCAAAGGGGACGCGGTCAGACACGGCTACCAGCACGCGACCGGGGACGTCCTCATGATCCTCGATGCAGACATGACCGTGGCCCCGGAGGATCTCCCCCGGTTCTTCGAAGCCCTGGCCAACGGCTCCGGAGAGTTCATCAACGGCGTTCGTCTCGTCTATCCGATGGAGGACGAGGCGATGCGATTCCTCAACTATCTGGGGAACAAGTTCTTCGGCTTGACCTTCAGCTGGTTGCTGCAGCAACCGGTGAAGGACACACTCTGCGGCACCAAGGTCCTCACTCGCACCTCATACGACTCCATCGCCGCCAACCGCTCCTACTTCGGGGACTTCGACCCCTTCGGCGACTTCGACCTCCTCTTCGGCGCTGCGAAATCCAACCTCAAGATCGTCGACATCCCGATCCGCTATCGCCAGCGGAGATACGGCAGCACCAACATCGACCGATGGCGCCACGGAGTGCTGCTGCTCGAGATGGCAGCCTTCGCCGCCAGGAAGTTGCGGTTCATCTGATGCTCCGCTCGGTGTGACGCTTCTCGGGCGCCTGCTGGCCCACCCCAAGACACGAGGTCTCGACCTGGACGCGCCCGAGACCACGGCCCTTCGCCGGGAGATCATCCTCTCCAAACCGTTCCTGCGGCGGGTGTACCTCGACTGGTATCGACGCATTGCCACGACGATCCCCGAAGACGTGGATGGTCGGAT
Organism: Acidimicrobiia bacterium; assembly: GCA_035550735.1. GTDB lineage: Bacteria > Actinomycetota > Acidimicrobiia > Spongiisociales > ZC4RG35 > JANQRA01. The sequence goes on from DASZOM010000014.1 coordinate 14,041, forward strand.
CCTCGAGATCGGTTCCGGCGGGGGCTTTCTCGATCAGGTGATACCGGACGTGATCACCAGCGAGGTCTTCATCGTGCCCGGCGTCGACTTGATCGCCGACGCTCGTGAGCTCCCGATCCGGACCGGCTCGCTCAAGTCGATCGTGATGACCAACGTGTTCCACCACATCGCCGATGCGGCCGCATTCCTCGACGAAGCCGAACGGGCTCTCGCAGTGGGGGGAAGGGTGATCATGATCGAGCCGTGGAACACCTGGTGGTCACGGTTCATCCACGAGCGCTTCCATGACGAGGCGATGCTCCCCGACACGGACACCTGGGAGTTCCCGCCTTCCGGGCCTGTCTCCGGCGCCAATGCGGCCCTGGCGTGGGTCGTGGTGTCACGTGACAGGGTCAGGCTGGAGCGTGACTGGAAGTTTCGGGTCACCGAGTCCGAGCCATTCATGCCGCTCCGCTACATCGTGTCCGGTGGCGTTTCGCTGCGATCGCTGCAACCGGGCTGGATATATCCGTTCTGGGAGGCGGTCGACCGGTGGCGACCCCTCAGGCGGAATCAGGCCGTGTTCGCCTTCATCGTCCTGGAGCGGACCGACTGACCTCGTTGCGGGGTCACTCTGTCGGCTCGATGTCAGCCACACTCATCCCCCGCAGCATCTCGTTGGCCTTGGCGACCAAGGCCGGGGCGTGGGCCACCGAGCCCAGCACGACATAGAGGCAGAATGGGCGCCCATTCAGTGTGAAGAAGTGCTGCTTGCCGGCCTGGCCCCGGATCCGTCGCTGCAGCTGGTTGCGATGGAACATGCCAAGCTCGAGCGTGGGCAGCTCGTCAACGACCTTGAACAACGCCGTGGATGCCTCCTCCGGGCCGAACTCGATCAGCGAGATGAACACGTCCTCGGGCCCGAGACGCTCCACCACTCCGCCGCCGTAGTCGGCCCGCTCCCCGGTGAGGGGCACGGTGGCGGCGTGCAGCACCTGAAAGCTCCGCTCCCCCTCCCCGCTCTCGGACAGCTGGGCGATGCGGCATTCCCAGCCGTCGGGCACCTTGGCCCTGACACCCTTTCGCTCCAGGGCGGGCCGTTCGATCTCCTCGGGGAACCAGCTCTCAAGCGACATCAGCACCCACCACGATCAGGGCCAGGGCATACCCGGCCAACGCCACCCATCTCGCCTTGCGCTCGGCACCGGTGAACCGCTGCATCACCGTCGCCAAGGCCGAAGGAGACCGGATCACACGGGTGGTCACCAGCAACAGGCTGCGACCCAGGCCGAACCCGGCTCCCAAAGCCGCCGCCAAGGGCAGACCGGAGACCGTCGCCACCAGGAACATCGCCCAGGTCCCGAAGCTGGGGATGATGGTGACGAAGCCGAGACCGAGCTGGGCGCCGAAGCCGAAGCCGATCACCCAGTCCCGATAGCGCCCCAGCCAGTCCTCGTTCACCTGTCGATGCGGGCCGGGTGGCTTCACCTTCGCCCAATCGAGAGTGGCGGCGATCCCGACCACCACCAGCGAGACCCAGGGGGCCACGCGGTCCAGACCGAACAGCTCCCCGATCCCACCGAGCATCGAGAAGACAGCAGTCCCGGCGAGCAGTGCCCCGACCCAGAAGCCGACGACCGTCCTTCCCCATGACATTCCCCTGCTCCGCTGTCCCAGCGGAGTGATGCTCGACAGCATCGACTCCCCTCATGGCGACCAACTCGACCTGAACCCGACCACCACCGAGAGGACCACCAATGCCGTGGCGACCATCAGGAGCCGTCCTCGGAGATGTCGCCCTTCTGGTGATAGAGCCGGGGGTCGCCGGGCAGGATCCCTGCGGCGCGGAGCTCGGCGTCGATCCGGCTCTCCTCGTCCCGGAGCCCAGCGGTCTGCAGGTCCCAGGTCTGATCGTTGGTGGCGTCGGAGAGGAACTCCTCGAGCGACTCGAAAGTCATCGCCGACCCCTCGCCGATCACCTGATGGGTACCCGGCTCGATCAGGACGAAGTAGGGAGCACCGGGAACCTCGAACTCACTCCAGGCCGAGGAGGACATGACCACATCGACTCCGGGCTTGGCCAGGCTCTGCGCCCGGGTCGGGCTCTCCTCCGACTCACCGAGGGTGACGACCACCACCCGGTGGCGATGACCGCCGAAGTGCATCAGCGACGACTGCAGACCCTCCCAGAATGGCGTGCAGGTCGAGCAGGTGGTGCTGAGGAAGGCGACGAGGGTGGGGTCCGTCCCTGAGCCGAGCGACAGCGCGACCGGCTCCCCGTCGGGGGTGACCCCGGTCACCCGACGCTCCGCGACCGTCCCGGTGGCACGTCTGGTGAGGGTGATCTGCGAGCCGTGGTCGTGGCCCCCACCGAGACCTGCCCCGACCGATTCGAGACGTCGCAGGATGTCGGCGTGACTCCGGAGGAGGCCGATGACCAGGATCGCGAGCAGCGCCACCAGCACTGCCAGGGCGATCACGACTGCGTACACCCCTGTCATCACTGGCCCGCCAGGCAGGGAGCGGTCTGGTTGGCCGTGAAGTTGTCCGAGCGCAAGGTGGTGCTGCACGAGTCGAAGACCTGATACGGGGGCACGCATGACACCACACGACACGTCACCGGGCCCGAGCATCCGATGTCGGTGTTGCACTGGCCGTAGCGAAAGACGGCACAACAGGCGTGACGCTGATCGCAGGTGCCGGTGTCGGGGCAGTGACAGGAGCACGACCAGCAGGACGAGCTGCAGAACCCGTTGCCTCCACACTGACAGGAGCACTGCGGATGGCAGTCGATGTAGTACCGCGAGGAGGGCTGGCCGTTGACCAGGCAATAAGAAGAGCCGGCTGCGCGCCACCAGCCACCCACGAAGTGGCCCGGAGGGCAGTTGTTGATCCCGCGATGGATCGAGCAGCAGAAGGCGCTGTATCCGTCGTTACAGCCTGGCGCAGGCCCACAGACCGCGGCGTAGGCGGTGGTGGGGCGGAGGATGAACTCCAACGGCGCCACCAGCATTGCGGTCGCCGCCAGGGTGAATTTGGTCAGGAAGTCCCGTCGGCCCGGGTCCGCAGAGCCCTCGACCAGGCTGGCAGCCTTACGCATCAGTCGTGTCATCGCCCACGCACTCCTACCAGCCGCGCCCCATCGGTCAGCACAATGTAGGCGAGGAACACGCCGACCGCGATCACCGCGACCTGGGCAACTGCTCCGATGCCGTCGAGGATCATCAACGGCCCCTCCGTGGCCGCTGCCACGCTGACCCCGGAGGCGATCAGGTTCATCACGAGATGAGCCCAGGTGGGAGGGGTGTCGTCCTTGCCCAGACAGCCACAGCTTGCCAACGGGACGTCGCGTCGCAGTGCGAGATGGATCCACCCGGCGAAACCGGCATACACGACGGCTTGGGCCAGAACGGCATATGAGGAGAAGAGTGCGAGGGCCCCGACCGCCACCTCGACCACTCCGATCACGACACCCAGCGGAGTCCATGTGGGAAGCCCGAGTGCGCCGATGGCCCTGGCCACGTCGCGCGGTGCACGAACCTTGGCGACGCCGGTGAGTATGAGGAGAAGGGAGAAGATCGCGGCGGTCGTGCCGTACATCCGTTGGGAGCGTAATGGCTCCTCGACATGCCAAAGTCGAACTCGACAACGGCGGTTGCCTTACCCTTACCGGATGCGCCCCGTGTCCTCCGAGTCACCCGTCTGGGCGCTGCTCGTGGTGGTCGCCCTGGCGGCGGGGTGCAGCCCGGACGATGCCGAGACAACGTCCACCCCGGCCGGCACCACATCGGTGCCAGTCGTCACCACGACCACACTGGCCGTGACGACCACGTCGGAGTCGATCTCGACCACCACCTCGGCCGATCCCACACTCCCCGGAGATCTGTTGGTCGTCGGTGACTGGGGCACGGGGACCTTGCCGCAGGGGGCGGTGGCCGGTGCGATGTCGCTCTACGCAGAGGACAACGAGGTGGCCGCGATCCTCACCACTGGCGACAACTTCCTCAGCGACGACGCCGGGTTCCTGATGCAGCCGTACGGCTGGGCCGTCGATGCGGACATTCCCTTCTGGGTCACCTGGGGGGATCGTGACCTCGAGAGCGAGGCCCGGGTCGAGGATATCGAGGAGACCTTCGGGGCCCCACCTCGCTGGTCGGTCCACGAATGGGGAGCCGTCGATGTCGTCATCCTCGACTCCACCCAGATCGAGAGTGAGGAGCAGTCCGCGTTCCTCGTGGAGACCCTCGAATCGAGCGAAGACCCGACCATCGTCGTCGTTCATCATCCGCCCTATAGCTGCGGTGCCGATGGTGACACCGAGGGGGTCAAAGAGCGATGGCTGGGCATGTTCGACGAAGATGTCTTCCTGGTGCTGAGCGGTCACGAGCCCGCCTATCAGCGCTTCGAGGATCCCACCGTGACCTACGTCGTCACCGGAGGTGGTGGTGAGCAGCTGATCGAGATCGCCGAGTGCACGGCGGGCGGCCCGGGCTTGGTTGCGGGCACGTCCACGCATCACTTCCTGGTGTTGGAGCAGAGTGACGGGATCTCGGTCAGTGCCCTCGACGTGAACGGCCAGGCCATCGACCGATTCACCTTGGGTCTCCCCTAACCGACCCTCACCAGCTCACGGCTGGACGCGTTGAGTGACTCGATGCCATGTTGCGTGCAGGCCACGATGTCCTCGATCCTCACCCCGAATCGACCCGGCAGATAGATCCCCGGCTCCACGGAGAAGGTCATCCCCGGCTCGAGGACGGTCTCGTTGCCCTCGACGATGTAGGGGTGCTCGTGCACTTCGAGCCCGATGCCGTGCCCGGTGCGATGCACGAAGTACTCCCCGTAGCCAGCCCCCTCCACGACGGCCCGGGTGATCCGGTCGATGTGCTGGCATTCCACGCCGGGCGCCACACTGGCCCGCCCGGCCTCGTTGGCGGCCGCTACCACGTCGTGCACCTCCTGCTGGGCGACCGTGGGCTCTCCCACCACGAAGGTGCGAGTCGAATCGGAGAAGTAGCCGCCGATCCGACCGCCGAAGTCGCAGACGATCAGGTCTCCCTCATCCACTATGCGGTCCCCTGGATGATGGTGAGGAGAGGCCCCGTTGGGCCCCGAGGCGACGATGGTGAAGGCGGGCTCGTCGTGTCCCTCGGCGACGGTGAGCTCGGCGAGTTCACGGGCGACGTCATGCTCGGCGCGCCCGGCAAAGGCGACGGCCGAAGCCATCCGGCCCATGATGCGGTCGACACCGTGGGCTGCCCTGCGCAGGAGCTCGACCTCGTCGGCGTCCTTCCTGATGCGCAGGCCACCGGTGAGCTCGGATGCCGGGAGCCACGAAGTGGCAGTCCACTCCTTCTGAAATCGGGTGAGGAAGACCGACCACATGTGGTCGCCCACCGCGGCGCGACGCGGGGCGGGCACGACACCGGCGGCCAGCGACACCGGATCGTCCAATTCGCTCCATGACCTGAGGTCGAACTCGCCCGGCTGCACCCGGGGCGCCTCGAGCTGGGGGACGAACATGACAGGTTGTCCGGTCGCCGGTACCACCAAGACCGTGAGCCGCTCCGACGGCGACGCCTCGTATCCGGTGAAGTAGGGGAGGTCGGCGCCGATCGAGAGTAGGGTGACATCGACACCGGCCTCTCCCATGGCGGATTGGAGACGACCGACCCTGCCCGGATAGTCGAACGTCACGAGGTGCCCATCGCGGTCAGTGGAATGGTCGCCTTCGGTTCCCGGATCCGTCTGAAGATCTCTGGAGCGACGGCCGTGGCAGCGGCGATACCGAACGCCGAGCTCACCATGAGGAACCGAAAGTTGTCGGCACGAATCAGGCCCAGTCCCATCGCTGTCGATACGACGACGAGGAGACCCGCCACCGATGTCCACCGGGTCCTCTGCCACCTGAGACCGATGACCGTGATCACGAGCGACAACGGAACCAGCAGCATCGCCCACGATTGGCTGTCGGGGCCGGGCAGGGGGAGCCCCAGCGGATCGGTGATGACCGCCTGGGGGACCAGGCCGTCGTTGTACTCATCGGCGAACGCTACCGGGCCATTGTTCACGGCGAAGCTGCTGATGTTGATCCATCGATCGATGTCGGTCCTCGTGCTGTGCACGATCCCGAAGACCCCGCCGGCGAGATCGTGGAGACGGCCACCGGCGAGGGACCAGGCCATGGACTCCAATTGCGACCCCGTTTTCGACATCCCGGCAGCGTCGAGCATCGCCGCGATCTCGGCTTCGAACCGCTCGTCCCGCTCGGCACGTGGGACATCGGCGAACGTGAGCTCGCGCTCGAAGTCGTAGACCTCGCCGTCGTCGTAGAACCTGGCGAGAGATGGGTCCTCCCGGTTCTCCGGGACCTCCCGGAAAACGTGGAGCCACGCGTAGTAGTACTCGGCATGCCCGGCTTGGGCCGAAGGCGTGGCCACACCCCACTCGGCCCGATTCTCCAACGTGAGCGCAACCGTGAGTGCGCCGGCCGTGACCAGGAACACGGCCAAGAGCGAGACGCCGAGTCTGCGATGGCCGGTCTTCCAGCCGGCGAGAGCCATCACCAGGGGGATGGCTCCGAACACGGCAAAGGTGAACCGAAGCCCGAAGAGGAACAAGGCGCCGAGGGTGGCCAGCCCCCCGGACACGAGAAGCCGCCGATCGAGCTCAGGTGAGGGCTCGTTGCCGACGTCGCGGAGGTACCTCAACGTGGGGAAGACGAGAAGCACGGCCAGTGGCAGCGCCAGTGACTCGATGAGGAGGAAGTTGGAATAGGCGATGGTCGCCGGCGCAAAGAGATAGACGAGCAACGGGAGCGACCACCACCGCCAGGCCCGGAAGGCGAGGACGCCGGCGGCGACGGACAAGAGACGTTGCAGCACGGCCGTGGCGAGCAGAGGCTCGGCGCCGACGAGGCGCGCCAACCCGCGCACACCTGCCAGGAACACTGGATAGACCACCTGGCGGAATCCCTGCTCCACCCATCCCCCTCCGATCAGGTCCCTCGAATAGGCGATGTACACGGCGGCATCGTTGGTCACCGAGGGAAAGGTGTTCACCGAGAGAAGCGAGAGAAGGACGACCAGGGCAACGATCACCGTTCCCGCGATCGCAGAGCGCCGACTCCACGATTCGCGCTCGCCACTCATCCTGGAAGCGCTCGCCGATTCGGAAGGGTCTCCTACGTCACCCATCGCCGGGCTCCGATGCCTTGCGACCGGTCAGCCATCTCGCCCACCGCCGCGGTTTGGTCACAGGTGGCTGACTCCCGGTCAGGGTCGGGAGCCACGCCGATCCTTCGTCGTCGAGCGGCCTGAGGAGCCCGCTCGGCAGATCATGTCTCACCTCGGTGACGAAGTCCCCTATGGCCAGGCGAATCGTCTCATGGCCTATCTCCACCTGAGCAGTTTCCTGCGACACCGGCACCAGGACGGTGGTGATCGACGCCCTCGAAGCATTTACCCGGGCCGCCAGCACGGGCGCGGGGCTCCGCTTCAGCAAGCCATCGGCCACCCAGCCGCCGGTTCCCTGCCATTCCTGGAAGACCTCGATGCCGTCGGCGCCGTGGATGACCACATGCAGTTGCAGGTCGTCCTCGGACGGCACCCCGAAGATGTATCCGCCATCGGCCGGCCGTGTTTCGGAGACATCGGCCGGTAGGTGCAGCAGCGACGTGAAGGCGACGTCGTTGCCGGGGATCGACTCCAGGTCGTCCCTGATCATCATGAACGGCTCATTGTGTGCGAAGAACATCGCCCGCGTTCTCTCGATGGTCCGATACGGGCGGTCACGGAGCAGGTACGACTCCCATCCACTGCCCCATCCATGATTGGCGAGGGTGGTGAGGGCATTGGCGTCATAGTCCCCGGTGTCGGCGGCGACCACCTGGTTGTGGGCGAACTCACTCCGGTCGTACTTGCGGAACTCGTTCTCGTCATAGCCGCCGAATCCCGCCTCGACGATCATGGGGCGCCCCTTCGCATACCACTCGAATGAAGTGTGGTCGCGATGGCCGTGGAGCTGGCGGCCGGATCCGAATCGGATCGAGTACCACGACTCCTGGGACAAATCTCTCTCCCTCCCCCACCCCGACCTGCCGAACACATAGCCGCGGTCGTATATCGCGACGGACGCTTCCGGCGGGCTGCCCTCCTTGCCATCTGAGAGGGCGTACTCGAGCGGCGTACCCGCGATCGGATACACCCGATTGGGAGTGGTGTCGCCGATGTGTGCCCACCGGCCGTCCGGTCTGGTGGCGTGGGCCAGGAAGACCGGGGTCTGGAGACGCCGCTCCAGGACGGGCAGCTCTTCGAGACCACACGTGGCCATCAGACGGGCCATCTCGTCGAGCTGGCTCCAGACGTAGTAGTCGTATGTCGGTGCCTGCTCGTTGCTCACGCCCTGCTCGTCGATGATCTCGGGGAGGGTCTCCGACAATCGATCGAGGGCCTTCCGGGTCAACCCGTCGTCGCCGACCGCGCATCCGATGGTGAGCAGTGTCAGCAGCTGATCGGTTCCGTGATTCCAGGCCGGCTCGGCGATGGCGACCGGTGCGATCACTTTGGCGTGGTCGAGGAGGATCTCGTGGAAGGGCCCTCCGAATGCCATCACCGAGCACACGATCACCCTCGCCCTCAGCGCAGTCACATGGTTCTCCCAGGCCATGTCGGCGGCCGTGGAGGGATCCCTGTTGTGGGATATCCAGTCCTCGATCACCGCATTGGCCTCGACCCCGGCCGCGGCGTCGTCGGTCTCCGCCGCGACCCGGTACAGGTCGTAGAGCCACTGCAGGTTGTGGAGTCGGAACTTCCACATGCGGGTGTCGAAGGGATCGGTCGACCAGTCGATCCCCCCGCTGACGTCGACCGGGCCGAACCCGAGGTGGAGGATGCCGGATCGGAACCTCTCGACACGTTTGATCGACCCGGCGAGTGATCCTTGGGGCGTGATGCACCATCGGCAATGGTCGGACATGGGGTGTGGTGCAGTCTGGCAGTCGGTCGGACTAGTGACGGCGATCGCGAGAGGTGTCAGCCGATGGTGAAGAGGACGCTGGCCATGGTGGCCATGATCACGAAGAGACCGGCGAGGAGTGTGAGGAACAACCGGTCGAGACGGACGTTGACGGCCGCCAGGCCGTTGCGCAGCTCGGCGAACTGCGGATCGAACTCGGCCTTGAGCTCCGCCTTGAGCTCGGTCTTGAGTTGCGCGAGATCGGTCTTGGTGGCGACCTCGTCGGGATCGTGGGCGAGGTATGACATCAACGTCTCCGCCCGGCGCTCGCCGAGCACTTCACTCGGTCCAATGTACAGGTCGGCTCTTGCCGCCTCCGAGGCCTTCACTCCCCGACGATCCATGACCGGAGTGACGGATTCAACCCTCTCGTGAGCCGATGCTCACCGGGACCGCCTCACGGCTCTCCTTGGCGTGGTAACTCGACCTGACCAGGGGGCCCGACTCGACATGGGGGATCCCCATCCCCTCCCCGAAGTCCTTGAACTCGGCGAACTCGTCGGGGTGGACGTAGCGGTGGATGGGCCGGTGACGGGCGGTGGGTCTGAGGTATTGGCC
>DASZOM010000015.1:0-26842 GCA_035550735.1 Acidimicrobiia bacterium
TGCTGCCAGGGTTCTGCGGGCGGCCTCGGACTTGGGTGGTCCCATGACAGAGCGTCCTCCGACGCCTCGCGTGACCTGTTCGACGATGGCGATTGTCGACCGGTCGAAGTCGATGCGGCCGACGCGGATACCGGCGCATTCACCCCAACGAAGCCCGAGCACCGCCCCGAGATAGACCATCGACCCGTACTGAGGCCCCATCGCGTCAGCGAGATCCGACAGCTGGTCGCGAGTGAGCACCTGCCGATCGGTGGGCTGGATGGCCGGCTGCCTCCAGCGCTTCGACAATCTCGCCCGACATGTCAGATGCGGTTGAGGCGGTGCGGATGCCGATGGCGTCGAGGAGCTGCTCGCAGATTCGACGTCCGCTCTGGATGCAGCGTCGGTTCCGTTGATGTCGCCACAGGTGGCCAGATCGAACTGGCGGAACTCGACAAGGAGAGGTTAGTGCGACCTGCCCACCCGTACGCATCGCGGAGCAGCTAGGCGGGGTCGGTAAGGTGACGGAATGGTCATGAGGGTGGCGGTTCCCGTGCTGCCGTGCCGAGATGTGGAGGCAGCGCGGTCGTACTTCACGGACGTGCTCGGGTTCGACAACATATTCACCTGGGAGACACCACCTACCTATGCGGCCGTGATCCGCGACACCGCCGAGTTCCACCTGTACGCCGAAAGCAGCGTCGGCCCGGCCAGGGTGGCGGTTGTCGTCGACGACGTCGATTCCTGCCACGACGAGCTGCGCGCCCGCGGCGCCGACATCGTCGAGCCACTGGCTGACCGGCCCTACGGGATGCGCGACTTCAACGTACGGACACCCGATGGACACTTGTTGATTTTTAGCCAGCCGCTTAATGAGCCAGCCGCTTAATGAGTACGGGTGACCATCAGCGGACCAGCCGGAAGAAGGACCGGACCTCGTCGACGAACAACGCCGGCTGCTCGAACGCCGCGAAGTGGCCGCCCTTGGCGGGCTCATTCCAGTACCGGATGTTCGGGAACCGGCGCTCCGCCCACCGCCGGGATGGGCGCTGCAGTTATCGGGCGATAACACGCATGTCAGACAGTGCGCGAGAACGGCACTTCTTGCGCTGCCTCGGGTAGCTTGGCGTTTCTGACATGTCTCGTCGTCGTGTCGCTGCTCGTCCTCGGATTCCTATCGATGTTCACGATTGGGTTTGCCTTATTGCGGGTGGCAACGGCGATGATCGTTCAGCCCCTTCCGATCCAGGCCCCGAGTCTGGTGGTCGGGTATGGCTCTGGTGGTCGGATTCCTGATCGGGTACGCCGCGGTCGCGCCTTGGGGATGCTCACAGACGGCGACATTTGACCTGGCAACTGGTGTCGCAGAGGAAGCGCCCACGGTCTGCCACAGCTTGACCGGGATCGAGTACACCGGTCCCGATGGATTCGAACCGAGCAAGACCCTAGGAGTGATCGCCGGGGTAGTACTCGGAGTCCTTGCCGCTGGGGCTGCCTGGCGTCGCATCGGCGCCCGTCAACCCGAAGCGGACGCCGACGTTGACGTCGCTACCCAGATCGACTGATCCCCCTCGATAACAATTCACCTCCCGCTCGGGATCGGCACCGCTCGGATTGGCATGTCGAACCAAGGTCGCCGCGCCGGGAATCTCAGAGCAGTGACGGATCAGTTCCATTCCTCGCCATTACGTATTACGATATTGCGGATGTGGAGATCCATCGGTCTGCGCGCAGGCACGGCGTATCGGATGCGGCCATGCTCCACGCCCTCGACCATGCTCTCACCGTCGTCGACTTGGAACCCGACGCCGATCCTCCAAAGGTCCTCGCCATCGGACCGGACCATGCCGGCAATCTGCTTGAGATCATCTGGGTCGAGCTGGCCGACGAGGTCAATCTCGTGATCCACGCCATGCCTCTCCGCCCGACCTTCTACGACCTGCTCCCACAGACCGGGGAGGACATGCCTTGACCGAATCGGAGACCCATCGCACCCGCAGCGGCCGGACACTCACGGACGAAGAGATCGACGCCCTTTCAATCGAGGTCGCCGAGACCGACTACGACATTGAAGATCTCAAGACTCGGCGACGGGGTCGACCCTCGATGGGATCGGGTCCTGCCGATGTCGTCCCGGTACGGATCGACCCCGAACTGCGAGCGGCGATCGAGGCCCGTGCCGAGGCTGATCACACCACGACGAGCGAGATCATCCGCGAGGCGATCCGCAGATTCCTCGAGGTCGCCTGACCGAAGACAACGCGCCTCCATCGCGCGTCCATCGCGCGTCCGCAGACATCCACACCGGTCCGCATCGGTCGCCGCAACGCTCGGACCTGGGGTTTCTGTCCACGCGGGTCCGCCCCAATCCATGCCGGGAGACTTCAGGACGCTGAGGTCGTGGGTTCAAATCCCGCCGTCCCGACTCAGAAAGGTGCTGGTCAGAAGTTCCGGGATGAGCTTCCGGCCGGCACCTAACCGGCCTCAACCCCGTCCGCGTTTACCTTCTGTTCACCCTGCCACTACCGTGCCGCCCGCCGAATGAGATTCAGGATCGTTCCTGCAAACAGGGAGTTCTTCGACGACTTCTCTCTAGCCGCCAAGAACTTGGCGACCAGCGTCGATCGGCTACGTGATCTTCTCGGCGACACCTCGAATGCCGCCGAGCGTCATGCTGCCGTCAAGGAGGTGGAGCGGGCCGGCGACGAGGTGACAGAGAGGATCCTCACCAGACTCGCCAGCGCCTTCGTCACTCCGTTCGACCCCGAGGACATCCAGCGTCTCGCCCAGGCCCTCGACGATGTCGTCGACGACGTCTACCACGTGTCCGAGATGTTCGTCCTCACCTCCATCACCGAGCTGATCCCGGAGGTCAAGGAGCAGGTCGAGGTCCTCGCCGAGATGGCGGTCAAGGTCGTCGAGCTCTTCGACCGGTTCGAGGACATGCGCGGGCTTCGTGACATCATCTCGGAAGTCGAGGAGCTGGAGAGCGAGGGCAACCGCATCTACCGACGGGGAGTGGCGAGGCTGTTCTCCGGCGAGATGGACGCCATCGACGTGATCCGCTGGAAGGACATCGTCGAGTCCATGGAAGCGGCACTCGACCGGGTGGAGGACATGACCAACATCGTCACCACGATCGTCCTCAAACAGGCCTGAGGCAGAACGCCCGTGGAGCTCGGCGCGGTAATCGTCATCCTGCTTGCTCTCGCCTTCGACTTCACCAACGGGTTTCACGATGCGGCCAACTCGATCGCGACCGTGGTCTCGACCAGGGTCCTCTCCCCCCGCTATGCCGTCATCTGGGCCGCCTTCTTCAATTTCGTCGCCTTCCTGATCTTCAGCACCCACGTCGCCAACACCATTGCCAAGGACGTCGTTGCCCAAGAGGCGCTCACCGTCGGAGTCATCTTCTCCGGGCTGGTGGGGGCGATCGCCTGGAACCTGATCACCTTCTGGCTCGGCCTCCCCACCAGCTCGTCACATGCTCTGGTCGGTGGGATGGCGGGTGCCGCCGTCGTCCGCTCCGGGTTCGACGTCCTCATATCCGAAGGTCTGCGGACGATCGGGGCTTTCATCGTCCTCTCACCGATGATCGGGCTCGCCCTTGGGCTCGTCTTCACGGTGGCCATCCAATGGGCGTTCCACGGGCGCAAGGAGATCGATCGGCTGAACCGCGGGTTCAGACGAGCCCAGCTGGCGTCGGCGGCGGCCTTCAGCCTCGGTCATGGCGGCAACGACGCCCAGAAGACGATGGGGATCATCCTGGCGGTGCTGATCGCCGCGGGGACCCTTCCCCCCAATGCCGAGGTGCCACTCTGGGTGGTGCTCTCCGCTCATTTCGCAATCGGTATGGGCACGCTGTTCGGGGGCTGGCGGATCGTCAAGACCATGGGCTTCAAGCTGACCCGTCTCCAGCCTGCGGGTGGGGTTGCCGCCGAGAGCGCCGCCGCCCTGACACTGTTCTTTGCGTCCGGACAGGGAATTCCGGTGTCCACCACCCACACCATCACCGGGGCGATCGTGGGCGTTGGGGCGGCCCGGCGGCTCTCCGCGGTGCGGTGGCGTGTGGCGGGGCGAGTGGTCTGGGCCTGGGTGGTGACCATCCCTGGTGCAGCGCTGATAGCGGCGGTAATATCACTCTTGGTGGGAGCGCTGGCATGATCGACCGGAGGACGTATTTCTTCCTGGGGGCTGCCCTGGCCGTCGCCGCCGTTCAACCCCTGGTCCCGCAGTTCCGCTGGGCCACTTTGACCGTGGTGGCCGTCTATCTGGTGTTCGCCGGCTTGTTCGCCGCAGCCGACATCTCGGCGAGACGGGCGGCACGACGCAACGGCCACCTCTGAGCCCCCGGCCTAGCGAGGGCAAGCCTCACTCCGCAGACCCGTCGAGATGACCGACCGCCCCTGAAGCTTCGGCCGTCTTGACGTACGTGGGCCGGAGCTCGACAGGCTCCGCCCCGACCTTCGGGCCACGGATTCGCAGATTCAGCGCCTCGACGAAGATCGAGAACCCCATGGCGAAGTAGATGTAGCCCTTCGGGATGTGAAGCTCCCACCCCTCGGCGACCAGCGACATCCCGATCAGGAGCAGGAAGCTCAGAGCCAGCATCTTCACGGTCGGGTGCCGGTTGACGAAGCCGCTGATGGAATTGGCCGAGATCAGCATCACACCGATGGCGATGATCACGGCGGCGACCATCACGCCGACCTCCTCCGCCATGCCAACCGCGGTGATCACCGAGTCGAGGCTGAACACCGCATCGAGGAGGACGATCTGGCCGATCACGGCGCCTAGTGAGGCCGCTGCCTCGGCGCCCTCGCCCGGCCCCACCTCCTCGCCCTCCAGCTTCTCATGGATCTCGAATGTCGCCTTCGCCAGGAGGAAGAGGCCGCCGGCGATGAGGATGATGTCCCGACCCGAGATCTCGCTGCCGGCGATGCTGAACAGCGGCTCGGTGAGCCCGATCACCCAGTTGATGCTGAGGAGGAGGGCCACCCTCATGAACATGGCGAGCAGGAGGCCGATGGTGCGCGCCCGTGCCTGGACGGCGGCGGGAAGCTTGCCGGAGAGGATCGAGATGAAGACGATGTTGTCGATCCCGAGAACGATCTCGAGAGCCGTCAGTGTGACCAGTGCCAGCCAGATGTCCGGGTTGGTGAGCCATTCCATGGGTGACGAGGCTATTCAGACCGGGAGCCACCGGAGATCGAGCCCTCGAGTCGCGCCTGAGTATCCTCGAATCTTGGCGGTGAAATCGGAGCACGCTGATTAGCACATTCCTTGGATTGGCCGCTGTCGTCCTCCTCATCGTGGCCACCGCCTTCTTCGTGGCCGGCGAGTTCGCAGTCGTCGCCGTGGAGCGGAGCCAGGTGGAAGTTCGGGCCCGGGAGGGGGACCGTCGTGCCGGACGAATCCTCAGCTCCCTGCGCAACCTCTCCTTCGAGCTCTCCGGCGCCCAACTGGGGATCACCATCACGTCGCTCGTGCTCGGTTTCATCGCCGAGCCGGCTATCGCCACCTTGCTTCGACCGCTGGTCGAGGCGATCCCGTTCCTGGAGAGATCGGCCGTAGGCGTGTCGTTCGCCCTCGCCCTGATCATCGCCACGATGGCTGCGATGGTCTTCGGGGAGCTGGTCCCCAAGAACCTGGCGATCGCCCGGCCCTACCGCTCGGCCGTGTGGTTCGCCATTCCGATGGCGGCGGTCAACCGGATGTGGCGCCCCCTTGTCGTGTTGCTCAACGCGGCGGCGGACTGGACGGTGCGAAAGCTGGGGATCGAGCCACGTGCAGAACTGGCCGGGGTCCGCTCGATGGAGGAGCTCGAGTTGATGATCCGGTCATCCGGCGAGGAGGGCCGGCTCGACGACGACGAGCTCGAGCTGCTGACCCGGGCGATCACCTTCACCGAGAAGGTCGCTGCCGAGGCGATGGTGCCCCGGGTCAACGTGGTCGCCCTCAACCGCCACCAGCCGATATCCGAGCTCCGCTCGACTTCGGCGAGCACCGGACATTCCCGATTCCCCGTCTACGGGGACGATCTCGACGAGATCGTGGGCGTGGTGCACGTCAAGGACACGGTGGGCATCCCCACCTCGGAGCGTGCCCTGACCTCGGTGGAGCGGATCGCCAAACCCGCTCTCCGCGTGCCCGAGGCCGGTCGGCTGGAGACGCTGCTCACGCTGCTGCAGAAGGAAGGCCAGGGCATGGCCCTCGTTATCGACGAGTACGGGGGGACCGCCGGGATCATCACCATCGAGGACCTGCTCGAGGAGATCTTCGGCGAGATCGAGGACGAGTACGACGAGAGGTCGCCGCAGATCGCCGACAGCGATGAGGTGGGAGTGCTCTCCGGCCTCCTCAACCGGCATGAGGTGGAGGAGCTGACCGGGTTCGAGTGGCCGGAAGGCCACTACGAGACCCTGGGCGGCTTCATCGTGGCGACCTTGGGGCGTTTCCCCGAGCCCGGAGACCTGGTTCACACCGACCAGGTCAACTTCCAGGTGACGGCGATGGACGGTTACCGCGTCGACCAGGTCCGTGTCGTCCGGGTGCAGGGCGACGGGGAGGCGCGGGAATGAACTGGGCGCCGCTTTTGTGGATGGTGCTCCTCCTCCTGGCCAACGGGTTCTTCGTGGCGGCCGAATTCGCCTACATAACGGCCCGGGCGAACGTGTTGCAGCAATCGTCGAGCGGGTCGGCTCGCACCGCTGTCGGTCTCAACCGGAACCTCTCGATCAGCCTGGCCGCGGCCCAGCTGGGGATCACCATGGCGTCGCTCGGCCTGGGCGCCGTCGCCGAGCCGGCTGTGGCCTCGATCTTCGAGACGGTCTTCGGGTTCCTGCCCCTGCCGGTAGCGGTGATCCACGGTGTGTCGCTGTTCATCGCCCTCCTCATCGTGGTGTTTCTCCACATGGTGATCGGCGAGATGGCGCCGAAGAACGTCGCCATCGCCAGCCCGGAGCGCGTCGCCCGTGTCCTCGCTCTCCCCTTCCGGGCCTTCATCGTCGTGTTCCGCCCGTTGATCGTGCTGCTCAACGGGATGGCCAACTCCGTCCTGCGTCTGCTCAACATCGAGCCCACCGATCACCTCGAGGCCGGACACTCCGCCGAAGACCTGGCCGTGATCATCGCCGCCGGCCAGGAGGAAGGCGTCATCGAGGACTTCACACGTCGCCTCCTCACCGGTGCGATCATCTTCGGCGACCTCGACGCCTCCGAGGTCATGATCCCCCGGCCCGATGTCGTCTCGGTCGCCGCCGACGCCACCATCGAGGAGATCGAGGAGGTGATGCGGACCACCGGGCACTCCCGCATCCCGGTCTACAACGGTGACCTCGACGACCTTCTCGGCTTCCTGCACATCAAGGACCTCATGGGTGTGGATGACGAGGAGCGTGACCGTCTCCACGCAGCCGACCTGGTGCGCACTCCTCTCTTCGTTCCCGAGTCGGCGCACATCAAGGCGGTCCTCGACGACATGAGGCTGACCAGGATCCACTTCGCGGTTGTCGTGGACGAGCACGGCTCCACGTCGGGGATCATCACCATGGAGGACATCGCCGAAGAGCTGGTGGGGGAGATACGCGACGAGCACGACCTGAGGGAGCGGGCCATGATGGTCGCGCCCGGTGGGGCCATAGTCGCCGACGGCTCGGTGCGGCCCGACCAGCTCGCCCAATACGGGGTGCGGCTCCCGGACGGCGACTACGAGACGATCGGCGGGCTGATCATGGATCGGCTCGGCCGTCTCCCCAATCGGGGCGACACCGTCGAGGAGGAGGGCTGGCGGCTCCGTGTCCTCAGCACGGATGGGCGCCGGGTCCGCAACGTCGAGCTGACCCCGACCGCGGAGGGAGGGAAGCCCTAGCCGGCGGGGCCGGCGCAGTCCTCGCAAACCCCCGTGACCACGAGGTCGATGTTCTCCGCCCCGAACTGGTGTTGTGTCCCCAGATGTGACCGAATCTGATCGACCAGCTCACCTACGTGGTGATCGACCGAGCCGCAGACCCGGCACACCATGTGGAAGTGATCATCCGGGTGGGCGATCTCCCAGCGTGCCGAGCCGTCGATTCCGAGTTGAGACTCGCGCACGAGGTCGATGCCCACGAAGAGGGCGAGCGAGCGGTAGACGGAGGAGATGTTGATGCTGGGGTCGGCATCGTTCACCCGTGTCGCGATCTCCTCGGCGGTGAGATGGCCGCCCGCCGAGCGCAACACCGACCACACCAGCCAACGCGGGCTGGTCAGCCGATAGCCGTGGTCGCGGAGCAGGGTTGCGATCTCGGATGACGATTCCACGACCGTATGGTACGACCCCCGACGGCTCTGCAATCCGTTTCTTCTTGCGAGTCGTTCGCAACTGGTGGCTACACTGGGGGTCGTGCACGCACCGGATGGGTTTCTCAACGCCGGGACGGCCGTCGCCACCGGCGCGATCAGCCTGAGCTCCGTCGGGTTCGCCCTGCGTCAGGCCAGGGACCAGTTGCAGGAGAAGACGGTTCCTCTGGCCGGGATGGCCGCCGCATTCATCTTCGCCGCCCAGATGTTCAACTTCCCGGTCGCTGCCGGGACCACCGGGCATCTCCTCGGCGGCGCTCTCGCCGCAGTCCTCCTCGGTCCCTCGGTCGGCGTGGTGGTGGTGACCATCGTCGTGGTGGTGCAAGCACTCGCCTTCGCCGACGGCGGGATCACCGCCCTCGGCTACAACGTGCTCAACATGGCGATCGTCCCCGCCTACGGGGGCTTCGCCGCCTTTCGCCTGTTTCGACGGCTCTTCCCCGCCAACGGGGGCGGCGTTGCCGCCGCGGCCGGGCTCGCCGCCTGGGCCTCGGTGGTGATGTCATCGGTCACCTTCTCCATCGAATGGCTCTTCGGGGCGACGGCCCCGGTGGCGTTCGACGATGTGCTCGGTGCAATGGTGGGTGTCCACAGCCTCATCGGGATCGGTGAGGGTCTGATGAGCGCGCTCGCCGTCGGTGCAGTGCTGGCGTCACGTCCCGACCTCGTCCACGGGGCAACCCATCTCGACAGGGCCCGGCTGGCTGAGCGCCGGCTCGCCACCACTCGCGTCTTCGTATTGGGTGGCGTACTCGTCTCGCTGGTCTTCGCCATGGTGGTCAGCCAGTTCGCCGGCGAGGATCCCGACGGTCTGCAATCGGTCGCCGCCGAGACGGGGTTCGCCGACTCCGGGACAGACCACGCCCTGGCCGACTCGTTGTTCGCCGACTACGCCACCGCCGGGATCAGAAACGAGACCCTGAGCCTGGCCGTCGCCGGTGTCGTGGGCACCATCGTCACCCTCGCAGTCGCCGCCGGGGTGTTCCTCGCAGTCCGGGAGCGACGCGGGCGCGACCCGGCCGCGATCTGAGGTGGGCGTCGGTCACACCCACGCGCTGTACATACACGAGCACAGCGCCGTTCATCGTCTTCCGCCGGCGGCCAAGGTCGTCGCGGCAGTCGGCATGGTGGTCGCCGTGGCCATCACCCCGCGAGAGGCGGTGTGGGCATTTCTCGCCTACGGGGTGATCGTCTTCGTCGTGAGCCGGCTGGCCCGGGTCCCGATCGCATTCGTGGCCACTCGCTTGATCGCCATTCTCCCCTTCGTCGTCTTCGCCTTGTTCATCCCATTCATCGCGGGAGGAGAGACGACGTCGGTCCTCGGTGTAGAGGTCTCGGTGCCCGGGCTATGGGGAGCGTGGAACATCTTCGCCAAGGCGATCCTCGGAGCCGGAGTCAGCATCCTGCTCACCGCAACCACCGAAGTGCCCGACATCCTGCGTGGGCTCGGTGTGCTCCGGGTCCCGGCCCTCTTCACTTCGATCGCGGTGTTCATGATCCGCTATCTGGAGCTGATCGCCGGTGAGCTGGGGAGGATGAGGACCGCGATGACGGCGCGGGGATACGACCCGCGCTGGCTCTCCCAGGTGCGTCCCATCGCCGGAGCCGCGGGCGCCCTCTTCGTGCGCTCATACGAGCGGGGCGAGCGCGTCCACGCCGCCATGCTCTCCCGGGGGTTCACCGGGGTGATGCCCCGGATCGAGCATGACCCTATGTCGCGAGGGGACGTGATCTCGGTGGCATTCGTCGTCGTCTCCTGTCTGACCGTGTCCGTCGTCGCCCTGGTGACGACATGAGTGCTTCGGTCGAGGTGCGCGATCTCGAGTTCTCCTATCCCGACGGGCAACAGGCGTTGAGAGGGACCAGCCTCTCGGTCTCACCCGGGGAGAGGGTGGCGATCCTCGGCCCGAACGGTGCGGGCAAGACCACCCTCGCCCTGCATCTCAACGGCATCCTCACCCCGGCGTCCGGAAGCGTGTCGATCGATGGCGTGGAGGTGGTCGAGGCGAACGTCTCCGAGGTCCGGCGCAGGGTCGGCCTGGTGTTCCAGGACGCCAACGACCAGCTCTTCATGCCGACGGTGGAAGAGGATGTCGCCTTCGGCCCGGCCAATCTCGGCTTGGAGGGAGCCGATCTGGAGCGACGGGTCGGTGCGGCGCTGGAGGCAGTCGACGGTGCCGATCTGGCGCACCGGCCTCCACACCATCTCAGCGGGGGCGAGAAGAGACAGGCCGCCCTCGCCACGGTGCTCGCCATGGAGCCCGACGTGCTCGTATTCGACGAGCCCACCTCCGGGCTCGACCCGGCGGGGAGACGTGAGCTCGTCGCCACCCTCGCTGCCCCGCCCATGACGCAGATCGTGATCACCCACGACCTACCGCTCGCACTCGAGCTCTGCCCGCGGGCGGTGGTGATGAACGAGGGCCGGGTGGTCGCCGACGGGCCGACACACGCCCTCCTCTCGGATCGGGCCACCCTCGCCGCCAACCGGCTCGAGCTCCCCTACGGATTCACCCTCACCGCCCGGGACTGAGCCGGAGCTATTCCTCCTCGTCACCGGTGCCGATCACCGTCGCCATTCCCAGAGCGGCTCTCAGCTCGGCGGCATTGATCGGCTTGAGCACGGCCGCACCGGCCCCGGCCCGTCGCGCCAGGAACCTGTCGGCCGAACGGTCGAGGAGGATCACGGTGCGGGGGCGCTCGTACTCGTCGGTCGACTGGCGGATCGAGCGCACCACTGCCATCGCTCCCATCGAGCCGACCTGCATGTCGACTATCACCGCGTCGACGCGGGATTCCCCCAACCTGGCGACCACGGAGGCCGGGTCGGTGATCTCCTCGATCTGCCATGACCCTACGGCGAGTGCCGCCCGGACCTCGTTGGTCACCCAGGCGCCATCGGCCACGACGAGTGCGGTTGGCATGGCCGGGCACGTTACAAGCGTGTGTCTCCGTCGTCGTATCCGCGGATGGATACCCCCGCCTCCACTCCTAACCTCGCAGCCGTGCGGCGACTCGTACTCTCTCTCGCTCTGGGCGCATTGGTCCTGGCCGGGTGTGCGGCGAGCACCGGCGACGGGATCGACGTCGTCGATGTGAGTGGCCCGCTCGACGCATCGGCGCTCGACTTCATCTCCGACTCGATCGAGCATGGCGCCGAGATCGGCCAGGTGCTGACCGTGGTCCAGCTCGACTCGAGGGCCGTTCTCGACAGGGACGCCTACGAGCGCTTGGCCGGGCTGGTCGAGTCCCCACCACTTCCGGTCGCCGTCTGGGTCGGCCCGGCCCCCGCTGCCGCATTCGGAGCGGCGGCGGAGCTGCCCGTCCTAGCCGACCACGCGGCGTTGGCTCCGGGCGCCGAGCTGGGTCGCGTCGTGCCCGACATCCTCGGCGACGACGACCGGCCTCCCGATGGCGAGGTCGAGTTCGCCGAGTCGACCGGTCTCGATCTGCAGCCGACTCTTCGCCAGTATCTCCAGGACCTCGACGGAGAGACGTTCCAAACCGCGTCTGGCCCGGTGCAGGTGTCGACCATCGTCGAGTTCGAGGACGGGCTGACCACCAAGCCCGTGACTTTCCGGAAGCCCGGTCTGCTCACCCGGTTCTTCAGGCTGGCGGTCACACCCGAGGCCGCCTTCTTCTTCCTGGCGATCGGCGCCAGCGTGGCCGTGTTCGAGTTCTACGCCCTAGGGCCCGGGGTGGCGGCCGGGGTGGCCTCAATCTCGCTCTTGTTGGGAGGTTGGGGGCTGGTGACCCTGCCCACCAGATGGTGGGCGCTGCTCCTCGTCCTGGCCGGCCTGCTCGCCCTGGTAGCCGCTCATCAGCTGGGACGGAGACGGGGCTTGACCGTGACCGGGGCGCTTGCTCTTCAGGCAGGCGGCATGTTCCTCATCGACGGCGGAGGTCAGATCGATCCCAGATGGTGGCTGATCCTGCCCACCGTGCTCGGCGTCCTCTTCTTCTTCCTCCTCGCCATGCCCACCGTGCAGAGAGCCCGTCTCTCCACCGAGACCATTGGGCGGGACTACCTGGTAGGGGAGACGGGGACCGCGTTGGTCGACTTCGATCCCGATGGTCTGGTGGAGGTGCGCGGGGCGCGATGGCGGGGAACCGCCCACCGCGAGGCGGGGATCGCCACTGGCGATCCGGTTCAGGTCACCGGTGTCGACGGGCTCTATCTGGAGGTCGACCCGTTGACCACAAAACGCGAAACATAAGCCGAGACCTTCCAGTTTCTCCCTTGTGCCCTGCGTCCGCGTTCATTAGCTTCGGCCCGGTTGTCGCAAGCAAGCGGGAGGAAATGAGGTTGTCCCACTCAGACGAATGGCAACTCGACGCGCTTTGTCGTGGGAGCCATGCCTACCTCTTCTTTCCCCCTTCTACCTTCGAGAGGAAGGAAGAGCGGGAGCGACGTGAGATGAAGGCGAAGGCCATATGCGGTGTGTGCCCGGTTCAGGATCCCTGTTCCCGGCATGCGTTGGACATCCGTGAGCCGTTCGGGATATGGGGAGGGCTCACCGAGGTCGAGCGGAGGAGTATCGCCGTAGCGGGCTGACGGTTCCCTTGCCAAGCGACCGGGCTCACCTGAGGCTGCGGATGTCACCGTGGCGGACGGTGAGCCCTTCTTTGTCGGCCCACTCCAGGATGGGCACCGCGTACTTGCGTGACAGGCCGGCGACATCGCGGAACTCGGCGACGGTGAACTCGTCTCCTGCTGCAGCGATGAGCCGCCGGAGCTCCGCCACCTGATCCGGGAGGTAAGCCAGACCGGGCGCGATGCGGACCAGCTCCCCGGTGCGGACCTTGAGATGGAGGAGCTCAGGGTCCAGACCCAGCTCGGATTCGTCGGGCACGGCCAGACCGGCCTGGAGCATCTCGACCGCCTTCTCCCACGAGTGTGACTCGGCCTCGTCGAGACTGATCGCATGTGAGGCCAGCGAGACGTCCGGTCCATCCCGCACCAACGGGCCCGACTTGTCGACGATCAGCTCGACCACGGGCGTCTCGACTCCGAGTCTCCTGGCCAGCGTGGCCAGGGGCATGCCGGGGCGGAGCGGGTGATCGGAGTGGTAGACGCTCACCAGCCCCGTCGCAGCGATGGTGAGGTCGGCGAGATTCCCGGGATCCACGGAGAGATTCCCCACCGTTGCCGCGTCGGCGGGCCGGCCACCGCCGCTGTGCGCGGCGAGTCGGTCCAGAGTGTCATGGCCGCGCATGCCGAGGAGCCACTGCGCGATGTCGTCGGGACCGGCCCCGGGGTCGATCTGGGCCGTAGTGACCAGGGCGTCCTTCGTGCGCCCGGGGCCAGGATCGAGGACCCGTCCGCCACCGACGACCATCTGCCTTCCCGTGTCCCTCACGATGTAGCGATCTCCCACGGCGAGGGGGATGGGGCGGGCGACCCTGATGACAGCCCGGCCATCGTCCATCCCGACGATCTCCATCCGTTGCGAGGCCGAGCCCACGTGGATCTGAAAGGCGCCACGTGGCTCGATCGCCGGTGCGTGTCTCGCCGTCTCCAGCCGGGCTGCGAACCGCCTGGTGAGGCCCCATTGGCCGGGAAGCCCGATCATGTCGCCCCGGACGAGTTGGTTGTGGTCCACGCCACCGAGGTTGAGGGCCACCCGCCTCCCCGGCGCCACCGACTCCAGGTCCTTCTCGTGGCTCTGTATCCCTCTGATGCGGGCCTGACGTCCCTCGGGGAGGATCTCCACCGTGTCGTCGACGGACAGGGAGCCGCCCACGAGGGTTCCGGTGACGACGGTCCCGGCTCCGGGCACGGCGAAGGAGCGGTCGACCCAGAGACGGGGACGGCCCACGTCGCCGTCGTGATCGGGAAGGAGGGTGGCGAGTGTCTCGAGCACGTGGGGGACACCGTCACCGGTCAGCCCGGACACATGAATCACCGGCGCCCCCTCGAGGGTGGACCCGATGAGATGCTCCTCGATCTCGGCGGCGGCGAGGGCGGCCAGGTCGTCATCGACCAGATCGGTCTTGGTCAGGGCCACCATGCCACTAGTGACCTCGAGCAGGTCGAGTGCCGCGAGATGCTCTTCGGACTGTGGCTTCCAGCCCTCGTCGGCGGCCACCACCAGCAGGGCGACATCGATGACCTCGATCCCGGCCAGCATGTTCTTGAGGAACTTCTCGTGACCGGGGACGTCGACGAAGGAGACCTCGACGCCGCCGGGCAGCGTCGTCCAGGCGAACCCGAGGTCGATGGTCAGCCCGCGTCGCCTCTCCTCGGCCCAGCGGTCCGGATCCCGGCCGGTGATCGCCTGGATGAGGGTCGACTTGCCATGGTCGACGTGGCCCGCCGTGCCGACTACCGGCATCCCAGGATGGCCTTGGCGACCAGCACGTCGTCGGCGTGGTCCACCGTTCTCAAGTCGATCAGCAGATCACCTGCCTCCCGCCGGGCCAGGACGGGTCGCTCTCCCCGAAGCAGGCAGTCGAAGAGGGCCTGCTCACCGGGCTGACGGATGAGAGGAGAGGGGATGCCGATGCCGGGGGCGCTCCCTGCTCCCACGGCCGACTCCCCCAATTCCACCTGTCCGGCAGTCTCCGCAGCCACCGTCTCGGCTCTGGCGGTCAGCGTCTCGACGTCGAGGAGGGCCATCCTCCACAGCGGCAGGTCGGCCGGCCCGGGATCGAGATAAGCCTCCAATGTCGCCGCCAGGGCGGCGAGGGTCACACCATCGACCCGAAGGGCCCGCGACAAGGGGTGACGGCGCAAGGCTGCGACAAGCGAATCATCCCCGACGATGAGCCCGGCCTGGGGACCGCCGAGGAGCTTGTCGCCGCTGAAGGTCACCAGGCCGGCGCCATCCTCGAGCGCCTGGCGGACCCCGGGCTCGGGCCCGATCCAGTCGGGCAGCCACGGAAGCGCGGAGTCGAGAAGACCGGAGCCCTGGTCGAAGATGAGAGGGATGGACCATTCGGCCGATAGGGCAGCGAGATCGGCCACCGAAGCCTGCTCGGTGAACCCCTCCACCCGATAGTTGGAGGGGTGCACTTTGAGCAGGGCGCCACAACGATGGGTGTGGATGGCCGTGACGTAGTCGCCGAGGCGGGTGCGATTGGTGGTGCCCACCTCGACCATCAGCGCCCCGCTGAGCCCCATCACATCGGGGAGCCGGTAGGAGCCCCCGATCTCGATCAGTTCGCCCCGGGCCACCGGGACCGCCCGTCCCGATGCGGTTGCGGCCAGCGCCAACAGGAGGCCCGCCGCGTTGTTATTGACCACCATGGCCGATTCGGCACCGGTCAGCTCGCGGAGGAGCCGCTCGACGTACGTCCCCCGGCGTCCGCGCTCCCCGCTCTCCAGGTCGATCTCGATGTTCCCGTAGCCGGTGGCGACGCCCCCGGCGCGGGCGATGGCGTCGTCCGACCAGGGTGCCCGTCCCAGGTTGGTGTGGAGGATGACACCCGTGGCGTTGATCACGTTTCGGCCGCGGCTGCGCTCCAGAGCCCTGATCAGCCGTTCCGCCTCCGCCCTGGCATCTCCGGGCCCACCGGCGGCCAGGTCCCGCTTCGCGCTCTCGATGGCGAGCCGCGCCGTCTCCACCACCAGCGGGCGAGGCAGAGCCGACTCCAGCTGACCGGCCAGGGCATCCACCGAGGGCAGGTTGCGAAACGGGCTCTCGCTCACCCGGCGAGTTTGCCAGGTCCCGTCCTTAGGATGCCCCCCGTGCCGGTTCACCCCGACCCAGCGGCGACGGTTGTCGCGCTCCGCCCTGCCGACGAGGGGTTCGAGGTCCTGATGGTGGAGCGAAACACCCGAGGCTTCTTCGCCGGCCTGATGGTGTTCCCGGGAGGACGGGTCGACGCCCACGACGTGCCCGAGGGTGGCACCCTCGACGACGATGTCTCGCATCGGCTGGCTGCGATCCGCGAGCTGGCGGAGGAGACGGGCATCCTGCTGACCGGCTCGGGGCCGGTGGCTTCTCCGGATCTGAAGGGCGAGGCTTGGCGCTCGTGGATCGAGACACGTCCCGGTTTGATCGACACCGAGGGTCTCGTCTACGTCTCGCGCTGGGTGACACCGGAGTCGGCGCCACGTCGATTCGACACCCGCTTCTATCTCGCCGCCTGCCCCGGGGCGCCCCAGGTCCGGATCGACGGCGAGGAACTCGTCGGCCACAGCTGGGTGACACCCGCCGAGGCGCTGCGCCGCCACGAGGAGGGGGCCTGGCGGATGATGACTCCCACGATCGCCCACCTGGGATGGCTGCGCCGGCGCTCGTCCATCGCCGATGCACTCGACTCGGCTCTTGGGGCCGAGACGCGAGCCTCGACCGCCCCTTCGCCGCTCGCCGACGGGTCGATCGTCCCGGTCCTGCTCCCGGAGATGTCCGCGTGAGGATCGAGCGGGTCCTCGCCAACAATCCCGGGCCCTTCACCGGGCCCGGCACCAACACCTGGATCCTCGACGACGGCGAGGGAAGAGTGGTGGTGATCGACCCGGGCCCGATCGACAGGCGGCACGCAACGGCCATCCACGAGCGGGTGGGGCGTCGTCAGGTGGAGGCGATCCTGGTGACCCACACACACAGCGACCACGCCCCGCTGGCGAATCCGATGGCCCGTGATGTCGGTGTACCGGCGGTGGGCCACGCCGCCGGGCCTGGCTTCGACCCCGACGTCCGTCTTCTCGACGGGGCGCGGTTCGACGTCGGCTCGCTCGTCCTGGAAGTGGTGCACACCCCGGGTCATGCCGACGATCATCTCTGCTTCCTGACCGAGAAGGTCATGTTCAGCGGCGACCACATCATCGGAGGCTCCTCGGTGATGGTCGACGACCTGGGGCGGTACCTCGACTCGTTGGAGAAGGTGAGAGGAAGGGGGCTGAGCCGGATCCATCCGGGCCACGGTGAGGAGATCGACGATCCCGATGTGGTGATCGACTGGTACATCGCCCATCGTCGCCAGCGCCACGAGGAGATCTTCACGGCGATCGCGGCGGGAGCGAGCACCGTCGACGAGATCGTCGAAACCGTCTACGTCGACGTCGACTCGGCGCTGTATCCATTGGCGGCCAGATCTGTGGAGGCACATCTCGGATTGCTCACCAGCGAGGGTCGTATAGCCTTGCTCGACGGTCGGGTGACCGTCGCTCCCCAAGACACATGAAGAGAATCGTCCGTTTCACCACCGGTCTGCTGGTGGTCGCCCTCGCCATGCCTGCGTTCGCGGCCGTCACCGATGAGGACATCGAGCGCGCTCGTGACGAGGTCAACCGAATCGTCAGCGAGTCGGCCGAGTTGGCCGAGCTGGTGACGGAGGCCTACGGCCGTCAGGCGGCCCTGGAACGGGAGATAGGCGAGCTCGAGTCATCGATCGAATTCGCCGAGAGGGAGATCGTCGATACCGAGGCCAGGCTGGAGGAGCTGGCCGTGGAGTTGTACATGGGCACCACGGGCGGCAGCTCCCTCTCCGTCCTGTTCACTGCCACCGACCAGCAGTACCCGGCCGGGATGGAGTATCTGCACAATGTCAACGGGGTGGATGCGAGTGTGGTCGACCGGCTGCGGGAGATGCGCGATCGGCTCGACCAGCAGACCACCCGACTCGGAGAAGCCCGCGAAGAGCAGGTCGCGTTGGCGGCGGAGCTCGAGGAGATGGCGGGCGATCTGCAGGGTGACCTCGTGGAGGCACAGCAGGTCTACGACGATCTGGTGGAGAAGCAGCGTCAGGAGGAGGAGGCGAGACGGCGTGCCGAGGAAGCGAGGCTCGCCGCCGCGGCCGCCGCCGCTGCCGAGGCGGCGGCAACTCCGGCCTCGGGCAGCTCGTCATCGGACGACGACAGCCCCCCACGGGCGCAGGCGCCCGATCCGCCCCTGCCACCACCCGGTTCGGGGGCGTGCCCGGTGGCGGGGGCCGTCTCGTTCAGCGATTCCTGGGGTGCGCCGCGTTCCGGCGGACGATCCCACAAGGGAGTCGACATGATCGCGGCCCGTGGCACCCCGATCGTCGCCGTCTACTCGGGGAGGGTGAAGCGACTGTCCAACAGCTCCCTCGGTGGCAAGTCGGTCTACTTCGTCTCCGACGCCGGGGACATGTACTACTACGCCCATCTCGACGGCTTCGGTGACATCTCGGCGGGAATGAGCGTGCCCGCCGGGTATGTGCTCGGGTACAACGGCTCCACCGGGAACGCCCCGGATTGGCTCCCTCATCTCCATTGGGAGTACCACCCCGGAGGCGGTGCCGCGGTGAACCCGTATCCCCTGGCCAGGGAGCTGTGCGGTTAGCGCGCTGATGTCTAGTCCGTTGTGATCTCCCACGAACAGTCATTGCGACCTCACTCTGTGTGAACACAATTACGAGAGAACGTGCACCTAGCAAGCGCGCTGGGAGTGGGGGTTACGGGAGGCTCCTGGAGAGAAGGGACCCGCAAGGGTCCCTTTCTCGCGTCTGGACCCGGGCCCCGAGCCGAGTCAGGCGGCGCCGTCCTCCAGGTCTGCGATCAGCTTGGCGATGCGCCCGGTGCATGTCTCCAGATCGGCGGGAGGCACCACGGCCGTGACCACCTCCACCAGGTGGGCGAGCGCCAGAGAGGCAGGGCCTGGCGTCGGGGCGAGGACGACCGGCCGGCCGCTGTCACCACCGTCCACCATCGCCTGATCGAGGGGGATCGTGGCGAGGAGTGGCACACCCAGCTCGTCGGCGAGCTGCTGACCGCCTCCCGAACCGAAGACGTCGCCGGACATGTTCTCGACCACGCCGACGACTGGCATGTGCGAACGCCTCGCCATGTCGGCCACCCGGATCGCAACCCGCTGGGCGGCGCGCTGTGGAGTGGTTACCACCACCATCTCCGCTTGGGGCAGCATCCGGGTCAATGCCATCTGTACGTCCCCGGTGCCGGGGGGCATGTCGAGGATCAGGTAGTCGAGGTCACCCCAGGCGACCTGCTTCAGGAACTGCTCGAGGGCCTTGGAGAGCATCAACCCACGCCACATCAGGGCGGTCTCCTCCGACTCGATGATCAGGCCCGTGGAGACCACCCTCACCCCGTTGGCCACGACCGGCTCGATGAGTTTGGTGGCGGCGTCCGCTTCCAGCTTCCCTTCCGCTCCGATCATCCGGGGGACGGAGAATCCCCAGATATCGGCGTCGAGCAGCCCGACCTCGTACCCGGCGGCGGCCAGGCCGGCGGCGATGTTCACCGAGATCGAGGACTTGCCGACGCCACCCTTGCCCGAGGCGACCGCGATCACCCGTGTGGTCGAGGCCACCTGGGTGGGCTCGGCATGCTCACGGGCGTTGCGTCGGGCCACGGACATGAGCTCTGCGCGCTGGCGCTTGGTCATTGCCGTGGTCCGGACGTTGACGCTCTCCACGCCGGGAATGGAGGCGACCCGGCGTCGGGTGTCGTTCTCCAGCTGGCTGCGGAGCGGGCACTCGGCAACGGTGAGGGCGAGGCCGATGTCGACCGTGGCGCCGTCGATGTGGACGTCGGTGATCATGCCCAGTTCGACGACGTTGCCGCCAAGCTCGGGATCGCGAACGCCTTCCAGGGTTTTCATCACCTGGTCACGGGTAAGTCCGGCCACGTCACAAGGGTATTACCCACCACGAGTAGGGGGAATGGTGATGTCCTCGCCCGGCGTTAAGATGAAAGAGACTTCAGGTAGGAGCCAATGACCCAGATTCTCTCGATCAAGTCAGCCAAGCCCCAGAAGACGGTCGACCTCACCGACACCGCGGTGGCCAAAGTGCGCGAGCTCATCGCGGCGGAGCAGGAGCAAGGTCTGGCGCTGCGCATGGCGGTCCGACCGGGTGGATGCTCCGGATTCTCTTACGAGATGTACTTCGACTCCCAGGTCGACAACGACGACATCGTCGAGGAGTTCGACGACGTCCGGGTCCTCGTCGACCCGCAGAGCGCCGAGATGGTCCGCGGGTCGACCCTCGACTACAAGGAGGGCCTGATGGGCGCCG
This sequence comes from Acidimicrobiia bacterium, assembly GCA_035550735.1. Taxonomy (GTDB): domain Bacteria; phylum Actinomycetota; class Acidimicrobiia; order Spongiisociales; family ZC4RG35; genus JANQRA01. The sequence goes on from DASZOM010000015.1 coordinate 20,266, forward strand.
GCTTCGCGATCGAGAATCCCAACGTCACCCGCAGCTGTGGCTGCGGCAACTCTTTCAGCTGACACCCGTCGGCGGCTTGCAGAAGAGACCCGGCCCGGCCGGGTCTCTTCGTTTTGTGGGTAGCCTCGGGTGGTCACGGAGAAGGAGCCCGATTGCCCAAGACGATCCCCGACACACCATCGGCGCCGCAGACGATGGCGCCCTACTCGGCTGCCGCCGAAGCGGCGGGCCTGGTCTTCCTGGCCGGTCAGGTCGGTCTCGTCCCCGGCACGGGTGAGCGCGTTCCCGACGACGTGACCGCCCAGGCCCATCAGGTGATGTCCAACATCGGGGCGATCCTCGGTGATCTCGGTCTGGGCTATGACGACATCGTGAAGACGACGATCTTCCTCGCCGCCATCGACGACTTCGCCGCCGTGAACGAGGTCTACGCCTCCTATTTCGAGGGGACTTTCCCTGCCCGCACGACGATCCAGGCGGGGGCGATACCGGGAGGGTTCCTGGTCGAGATCGAGGTGGTGGCGGCCCGTTGAGCCCTCAGCAGGTCTTCGCCTCACTGGGTCTGGCCGAGCACAACTCGGGCGTGTACGCCGGGGGGTGGATCGAGGCCACCGGAGAGACCGTCGAGGTGGTCAACCCGACCACGGGCGGCGTCCTGGCCACCGTCACCATGGCCTCGGCCGACGACTACGAGCAGGTGGCTCTCTCCTCGGAGGAGGCCTTCTACCGGTGGCGGAAGCTACCGGCGCCGAAGCGAGGGGAGTACGTCCGTCGGTTCGGCAACGCCCTGCGAGAGAACATCGACGCGCTCGGTGCCCTGGTCACCTTGGAGATGGGCAAGATCCGCCCCGAAGGCGTGGGCGAGGTCCAGGAGATGGTCGACATCTGTGACTTCGCGGTCGGTCTGTCCCGTCAGCTCTACGGGAACACAATGGCTTCTGAGCGCCCCAACCACCGCATGTACGAGCAGTGGCACCCCCTCGGTCCGGTTGGTGTGATCTCCGCCTTCAACTTCCCGGTGGCCGTCTGGTCGTGGAATGCGGCGATCGCCGCGGTCTGTGGTGACACCGTGGTGTGGAAGCCCTCCGAGGTCACCCCACTCAGCGCGATCGCCGTCACCAAGATCGCCCAGCAGGTCATGGAGGGCACCGGGTTCGAGGGCGTCTTCAACCTTGCGGTCGGCGACGGCAAGACGGTTGGCACGGCCATGACCGGGGACACCAGGCTGCCGCTGATCTCGGCGACCGGGTCGTGTGCGATGGGCCGCATCGTCGGGCCCGCGGTCGCGGCGCGGTCGGGCCGCACCATCCTCGAGTTGGGCGGCAACAACGCGGTCATCGTGATGGACGACGCCAACCTCGACCTGGCGGTGCGCGCCGCCCTGTTCGCCGCGGTCGGGACCGCCGGGCAACGATGCACCACGCTGCGACGCCTCCTCGTCCACCGTGCCGTCGCCGACAAGACGATCAACCGGCTCGCCGAGGCCTATCGCCAGGTGGTCATCGGTGATCCGCTGGAGGAGGGCACGCTGATGGGGCCGGTCGTGTCCGAGCGAGCCATCTCCCAGATGATGAGCTCGATCGAGATCGCCCGTGAGCAGGGCGGTGAGGTGATCACCGGGGGCAACCGGATCGACCGTGAGGGCTTCTTCGTCGAGCCGACCATCGTCAAGGTCCCCAAGGGCGCCTCCATCACCCAGGAGGAGACATTCGCCCCGATCTTGTGGGTCATCGAATTCGACACGCTGGACGAGGCGATCGAGATCCAGAACGGGGTCACCCAGGGCCTGTCGTCGGCGATCTTCACCGAGTCGCTGAAGAACGCCGAGCGATTCCTCAGCACCACCGGGTCCGACTGCGGCATCGCCAACGTCAACATCGGGACCTCGGGCGCCGAGATCGGCGGGGCCTTTGGCGGGGAGAAGGAGACCGGCGGAGGCCGGGAGGCGGGCTCGGACGCGTGGAAGGCCTACATGCGCCGGCAGACGACCACCATCAACTGGGGCGACGATCTGCCACTGGCCCAGGGGATCGAATTCGGTTAGCAGTCCGGGACGTCAGACCTTCTCCAGCGCCTTGTCAAGTGCGTCGATCAGGTCTTCTTCGTCCTCGAGCCCGACGGAGAGTCTGACCAGCCCGTCGGTGATGCCCGCTGCGATGCGCTCCTCACGGGGCACGGCGGCGTGGGTCATCGTCACCGGATGGGTGATCAGCGACTCGACGGCTCCCAGGTTCTCGGCGAGGCTCCACAGCTCGATGGTGTCCATGAGCCGCTTGCCTGCCTCGACGCCCCCACTCACCTCGAAACAGACCAGGGCGCCGTGGCCGCTCGCCTGTCGGGTCGACAGCTCGTGCTGGGGGTGGCTGGCCAGGCCCGGGTAGTTGACGTACTCGACCTTCTCGTGTGTCTCCAGGAACTCGGCGATCGCCAGGGCGTTGGCCGACTGGCGATCCATCCGCTCCGACAGCGTCTTGGTGCCCTGCATCGTGAGCCAGGCGACCATCGGTGACATCACCAGGCCTGCGGAGAGGCGGGCGAACGCGATGCTCTCGTGCAGATCCTGGTCGTTGACCACCACCGCCCCGCCCAGGGTGGCGTTGTGCCCGTCGAGGAACTTGGTCGTCGAGTGGATGATGATGTCCGCCCCCAACTCGAAGGGACGCTGGAAGTAAGGAGTGAGGAAGGTGTTGTCGGTGACGTGGAGCACACCCCGCCCGCGGCAGATCTCCGACACGGCGGCGAGGTCGGTCAGCTTCAAGGTGGGATTGGCGGGGGACTCGGTGAAGACCAGCTTGGTGTTGTCCCGGATCGCCGCCGCAACGGCCTGGGTATCGGCGGCATCCACGAAGTCGACTTCGACCCCGAATCTGGTCAGGAACTGGTCGGCGAAGCGGTAGGTGCCTCCGTAGACGACATCGGCCACTACGACGTGGTCTCCCGAATTCAGCAGGGCGAGGAACACGGCGACCGTCGCCGCCATCCCCGAGGCATATGCGGTGGTGTCGACCCCGCCCTCGAGGGCGGTCAGCTTCTCCTCGAAGGCACGCACCGTCGGGTTGCCACCTCGTGAGTAGGAGTACCCCTTGGCCATGTAGCTGTCGACCGATCCCTGGACGAACGTCGTCGACTGGAATATCGGGGTCAGGATCGCCCCGGTGGTGGGGTCAGGCTCCACCCCGGCATGTATCTGCTTGGTCCGAAAACCCATGACCAGATTGTGGCACGGGTGACGTCGCATTCGGTTGTGCAGGCAGTTACCCACTCGGTACGCGGCTGCACGATGGCGCACTCTTCGCGTCGGTGTGTGCACGCGATGACCGCGGTAGTACCTCCTTGCACGACCGATCAAGGGGGTTGAATCCCCTGACCCCGTGATCGATGCTCGGCGAGTGACACCCGACCGGGTCCTCGACGAATACGCCGCCCGCCAATACGGCGTCTTCTCGCTCGAACAGGCGAAAAGAGCCGGGTTCACCGCACGCATGGTCCACACGCGGGTCGCGGCCCGGGCATGGGTGCGGTTGGCGCCCTCGGTCTACGCGCTCGCCTCGGCGCCTCCCCACTGGGAACGACAGATGGCGGCAGCATTACTCAGCCGCGACGACGCTCTCGTCGCCGGGCGCTCGGCGGCATATCTCCATGACTTCGAAGGGTTCGGTCCCAGCCGCCCTGTGATCATGATCGGCGAAGGCGGCAACGCCCGATCGCCGCTGGCCCGGATCATCAGATCGAGGCGTTTCGACGATGTGGGACGGGTGCGTAAGCGCGGGTTCCAGGTCACCGATGAAGCCGACACCATCCTGACCTTGTCCAGAGAGCTCGTCGTCCAACGACTCGAGTCATTGGTCGACTCTGTGCTGGCACGGAAGTCCTGTCATCCCTCCGACCTTGCTCGGGTCGTCGAGTCTGCATCCGGTTCACCAGGTGTGGGCAAGCTGGCTGCAGTCGTCGGCCCACGTCTCCCCGACGCCTACCAGCCACCGACCACCGAGTTGGAGCGTCTCCTCTATCGGGTGCTCGATCACACGGTGGTTCCGGCCTACACCAGGCAGCTCCCCTTCACGTTCCTCAGAGTCGAAGCAACGGTGGACGCCTATGTCCCCGCTTGGCGTCTGATCGTCGAGGGCGACGGGCGACGTTGGCACACGCGCCGGGCCGACCATGATCGTGACCGGCTACGAGACAATGAGGCGACCGCACATGGGTACGCCGTCCTCCGGTTCAGCTACGAGATGCTTCGTGACGACGCCGGCGGCTGCCTCGACACCCTGGTTCGCACCGGACGAATCCGCACCGCATCCTGATCGGCTGTGCAGGGGATGCTTCCAGCGGTCAAGGTCTGCCCAAGCGTCGATGGGATGTTCTCGTTTGTGCAAGGGGTGACCGCCACGGTTCACGCCTGCACAACCGAATCGACCGACCCAAACCGAGGCCGCCGCAGCAGGCCGGCTAGCCGAAGCGGTATCCCACCGAGCGGACGGTGGTGATCCAGGAGGCGCGTTCCTCGCCGAGCTTGGAACGGAGACGGCGGATGTGGACGTCGACGGTGCGGGCGCCGCCGTAGTACTCGTAGCCCCAGACCTTGGAGAGGAGCTGCTCGCGGGACCAGACCCGGACCGGGTTCCCCACCAGGAAGCGGAGCAGCTCGTACTCCATATAGGTGAGGTCGATGGGCTCGGCGGCGAGGGTCGCCTGATAGGTGAGCGGGTCGAGAATCAGGTCCTTGAAGGTGAGCAGCTCGGAGGCGCCGTCCTCATGGACGAGACGGCCCACCCGGATGCGGAACTCCACCGGGTCGACCGGGGCGACCACGAACTCGGCCGACGTCCCGCTGCTCTCGACCAGGGCGAGATGCTCGGGGGCGGCCACGACGATCACCGGCATCCCCAGGATCTCCTCCACCCGGACCACCTCGCGCAGCTGGCGGAGGGCGCCCACGCCCAGTTCGACGACGAGGACGTCGGTGTCGCGCAGGGAGGGATGGTCGACATCGAGGTCGGCCAGGGGCTGCACGCTCAGCCCGGCGACGTGGAGACAGTCGGCGAGGTGCTCGGAGCAGCTCCCGGGGAAGACCGCGGCGATCACAGGATGGGGAGATAGGTCTCGAGCTCGAAGCGGGAGACATGGTGCTGATACCTGTCCCACTCCGCCCGCTTGTTGCGAAGGAACCAGTTGAAGACGTGCTCGCCTAGGGCCTCGGCCATCAGATCGGAGGACTCCATCAGGTCGAGAGCCTCGGCTAGGGTGTCGGGCAGCCGATTCGCCCCCACCGCGGCCCGCTCCGCCGCGGTCATCTGCTGGACGTCGGTGGCGATCTCGGGCGGCAGCTCGTAGCCCTCCCGGATCCCCGCCAGCCCGGCGGCCAGGATCACCGACAATGCCAGATACGGATTGCAGGCGGCGTCGGCGGCCCGGTACTCGACCCGCACCGACGAGGGCTTTCCCTTCTTGACCGAGGGCACCCGCACCAGAGCCGATTGGTTGTTCCGGGCCCAGGACATGTAGACCGGGGCGTCGAAACCTCCGACCAGCCGCTTGTACGAGTTGACCCACTGGTTGGTGATCGCGGTCATCTCCGAGGCGTGGCGGAGCAACCCGGCAATGAACGCCTCACCCACCTTGGACAGCCCGCCCTGGGTCCCCGGCTCGTGGAAGGCGTTGGTCTCACCTTCGAAGAGCGAGAGATGGAGATGCATTCCGGAACCGTCGTGGTCCTGGAGTGGCTTGGGCATGAACGTGGCGTAGATCCCGGCCTGGAGGGCGACCTCCTTGACGGTGAGCCGGGAGGTCATGATGTTGTCCGCCATGGTCAGGGCGTCGGTGTACCGGGCGATGATCTCGTGCTGGCTCGGGGCCACCTCGTGGTGGGAGTGCTCGATCGGGATCCCGAGCTGCTCCAGGGCGTTGATGGTCTGCCGGCGGTACTCCTGGGCGACGTCGAGCGGGGTCAGGTCGAAGTAGCCCCCGCGGTCGAGGACCTTGGGCTCGGGACCGGAGTCGGCGAAGTAGAAGAACTCGAGCTCGGGGGCGGTGAAGAAGGTGTACCCCATCTCGCTGGCCCGCTCCAGGTTTCGCTTCAGGACCGTCCTGGGGTCGCCGTCGAAAGGCTCCCCGTCCGGTGTCGAGATGTCGCAGAACATCCGGGCCACCTGCTGTTCCGGCCGCCAGGGGAGCACGGCGAAGGTGGTGGGGTCGGGCCGGGCCAGCATGTCGGCCTCCTGGATGCGGGCGTACCCGTCGATGGAGGACCCGTCGAAGGTCATGCCTTCTTCGAAGGCCACTTCCAACTCGGCCGGGCTTATCGCCACCGACTTGAGGAACCCGAGCACGTCGGTGAACCAGAGCCGGATGAACCGGATCCCTCGCTCCTCGACGGTGCGCATCACGTATTCGGACTCTTTGCTCATCACCAACCCAACCTGAGCGGAATTGAGTCATATATGACCCCAGGAACCGCGGGTTCGCAAATAGGAGGCGGGTTCAGGCGGTGCGTCGGCGCTCGGCCAGCCACTTGCGGCGGAGCGACTTGCGCTCGCGCTCGCTGGTGCCTCCCCAGATGCCGGATCGCTGGTTGGTC
>DASZOM010000016.1:0-56865 GCA_035550735.1 Acidimicrobiia bacterium
ACGAGCGATCTCCTCGACGTACGACCGGGCGGCAACCACATCCTCGGGGCGGGCATTGCGGATCTGCAGGTCGGCGGTGTGGTCCGGATTGGAGAAGACCAGGATGTTGCGGTCGGCCAGACCTTGCTCGAAAGAGGAGGCGGCGCCGTCGGGATCGGCTTGCAAGATCAGCCGGGAGAGCCGCGCCCGGATCTGACCAGTGGTCAGCCCCGCCGCTTCGCCGAGGATCGAATCGAGGACGAAGTCGACGGTCTCCCCGGGGAGGTGACCAAGGGCATGCTCGAACACCCTCACCTTGGGGAGATCGATGAGCCCGGCGGAGAACGACTCCCATACTCGCCATAGCGAGCCGGTCAGGGACACCGCCCGGGACAACTGATCTTCGGAGGATCGGCGGGTCAAGGTCAACGCCGCCGCGACTTCCACCGCCGCGTACTCCACTTCCTCGGAGGAGCGGAGGACACCTGAGTCGGGGTCAGATGGGGGGGCATACGCCACCTCGGCCATTGCCTGGTACTTCCCCGCCTCGTGATGAGACGCCAGCCGGGACCGAGCCTGCATCAACCGGACGACATCGTGACCATTCAGCTCCGACACATCGATCGACGAGACCACGGCGGCCAGATACGGGCCGGGCAGGATTTGCTCCAGATCATCTGGAAGCACTTGACGGTCGGGTGCCGTCCACCCGTCGGCCAAGAGACGACATGTCAATTCGTAGGAGACGTCGATGTCGTCGTGATACTCAGGTCCCTCCCCCGGCAAGAGCCCGATCCCACTGGCTGGTGGATCGAACATATGTTCGATTCTAGACATGTCCCGCCCTGTCTGTCAACCCCTTTCAGCAAATTTCTTCTAACGCTGCGCATCGTCAACCGCGCAGCCATCGGGGTGTGGGTCTCGAACCGTGACGACCTCGGCGACGGCGCCCAAGTCGGGCTCCAGTGGCCATGCCACCACCGCCCATCTCCCTGCTGGCACCTTGGCCGTTCCGGTGTAGATCCGCTCACCACTCCTCAGCAGCGGGATGAGAACAGGCTCGGCCGGGGCACGAGTGCGACCGTCATCGACGAGGTCGACAGGAACCAGCCCAGCCAGCTCTTCGAGAACGCCGGAAGCCTCGAGCGATCCCCAAGCAAACCCGTTGGGCACCGGCTCGAAGGTGAGGGTCACATGGATCGTCGAGCCGTCTACGTCCGCCGCGAGCTCGAACCCGGGCGTCACAGCCGCGATTGGCGTCACCGGCAGCAGCGTGAGACCGGCAATCAGAAGGGCACAAGTCGCGGTCCGTCGAAACGCCACACCTCACCAACGTGTCGTGCCGAAGGCTGGTTCCTCATTCCGGGATCGTCAGCTCTTTGCTATTTTCGTCTCAGCGTGCGAACTCGCTTTGGACCTTGGGTCCAGGTCTGGCTTGTGGTGGCGATGGCGACTCTCACCTCGTGCGCCGACCGTCAGGCCAATGACTTCCTCGAAATGGAGCTCACCCAACCCGGGACGGACCAGCTGACCTTCGCCGAAGTCCCCATCCAATCCTGTTTCGCCGGCTCGATCGTTGCCTACGACGACACCGACGACTCGTGGCGAATCCAACTGGATGAAGAGCAGGGCGGGATCGAGGTCGCAGTTCTCGTCACGACGCCGGGCGGAGAGCGACTCCATGGGTTGCTAGAGGAGGCGGAGCAACTGTTCCCAGGATTCTCCGGGTCCGGGACGGCGGAGCTCCGCCCCGAAGGCGATCCGAACGCAGATCCATCCACCGTTCAGGTGGCCTGGCTCTGCGACTGACGACCTGCTTTCACTCCACCTCGCGCAGCTCCCCGTCCACAGCCAGCTCGTCGACCACGCCGACGACCACGGCCCGGATCGCACCGGTGTCGATACCGAGGATCTGACGGGCGGAGTTGCCCTCGTCGAGGATGAGCACCTTCTCCCCCATCCCGGCGTCTACCACGTCGATGCAGATCGTGTAGCCGGAGGGCCCACCCTCGAGGTCGTCGAGGTCGCAGAGCAGCAACCGGTGCTCCTCGAGAAGGGGGATCTCGATGGTCGAAACGACAGTGCCCACCACACGGCCCAGCTTCACGTCTCGACCCCGATGTGGACGTCGTCGACGATCCCGACCACGGCGTGGTCGACCGGGACGAAACGGACCGGCATCGCCTCCGCCGCCTCCCGGGAGCTGACGAAGTAGACCAGCTCGCCCGGTCCGGCGGTGTGCAACGCATCGGCTGCCACCACGGTCCCTCCCGACGGCTCCTGTCCCTTGTCGAGTGGCTGGATCAGGAGGAAGCGGACACCCTCGAGACCGGCGGCCTTCTCGGTGGCCACGACACTGCCGAGCACCCGCGCCAGCTGCACGTCAGATCCCGGCCTCGACCCGCCGCATGAAACGCGGCTCGGCGGAGAGGTTGGCCGCCATGTCGGCGTGGAGCTGGGGGACGACGTCGGAGCGCACCAATGTCCCGTGGGGTGCCACCCGGGAGACCGCTGACTCGACGGCCGCCTCGACCTCGGCCACCACCCCGGAGAACAGCACGTATCCCTTCCCTCCCAGGCCGTCGGAGAGTCTCACCGACGACACCGTCACGTCGGCCGCCTTGACGCCGGCGTCGGCGGCATCGATGGCCGCGGCGGCGCTGGCGGTCTCCACGATCCCGAGCGCCTCGGCGCTCAGACCCGCTCCGGTGCTCCCGCGGACGATGGCGGCGGTGACATCGGGATGGATGTCGGGGAGGAACACCGAGTCGGTCAGGCTGCCCACGGCGATCCCGATGTCGTGGGCGATCTCCACACTGGCAGTGTCCCCGGACACCATGACCAGGAAGCGGCCGGGATGCACCGTCCCCGCGTAGATGGCCGCGATCGGGGCGGTCTTCACCATGGCGTCCCCGGCGACGATGCCGGCCGAGATCGAGTCGAACTCGAGGAGCGCCAGCGCAGGGTCAGACAATGCGGAGCGCCCCGACCACGCTGATTCGCCGCACCCGGGAGAAATGGCGAGGTCGGGTCAGGCCCTCACCGGTGGGGCTGGCGATCGAGAAAGAGGTGAATCCCTCCCCACCCTCACCGAGCCCGGCGTAGTTGGGCCCGTTGGCCACGAAGATGCTGCAGTTCATCGCCCGGGCCATGCGGGTGATCGTGTCCACGTTGGTGGAGTGGATCGACGCCGTGTGCCGGAACCCGTGCTCGGAGCGGACAGCGAGCTCGATTGCGTCGTCCACATTGTGCACCCGGACCACAGGCATCACCGGCATCATCTGCTCGGTCCATACCAGGTTGTGCTCCCTGGGCACCTCGGCCACGACGAGCCGGACGTCATCGTCGGCAGTGATCCCGATCTCGGAGAGGATGCGGCCGGCGCTCTTCCCGATGAAGGCGGGATTGATCATCCCCGGCTTGTTGGGTGGGCCCATCTCCCGGAAGATCACCCGCTCCAGCCGCTTCAGCTCGTGCTCCTTGAGGCGGTAGGCGCCATTGGCCGCCATCGCCTGGACGAGACGATCGGCGACCGTGTCGACCACGATGGCGGTCTTCTCGTCGGTGCAGATCACGTTGTTGTCGAACGATGCGCCACGAACGATGTCACGCCCGGCGGACTGGACATCGGCCGTCTGATCCACCACGGCGGGGGGGTTGCCCGGGCCGGCGGTGATCGCCTTCTTGTTGGTCTTCAACGCCTCCTGGACCACGCCGGGGCCACCGGTGACCAGCAGCACCCGGACGTCGGGATGGTGCATCACCTCCTTGGCACTCTCCAATGTGGGGTGGGGCGTGGTGGTGATGAGGTCGTGCGGGCCACCGGCGGCCACGATGGCCCGGTTCAGCAGCTTGATGTTCTCCACCGACACCAGGGCGGCGTTGGGATGCACGTTGAACACGGCGGCATTGCCGGCGGACACGATCGAGATGGAGTTGTTGATGATCGTCGAAGTCGGGTTGGTGGTCGGGGTTATCGAGGCGATCACCCCGTAGGGGGCGTACTCGGTGACCATCATCCCGGAGTCCCCGGTGACCACATGTGGCTCGAGATCCTCGGGCCCGGGGGTGCGGGTGGTCACCAGACGGTTCTTGATCACCTTGTCCTCGGCGCGCCCGATCCCGGTCTCCTCGGCGGCCAGGTAGGCGAGCCGCTCCCCCTCGCGCAGCATGGATGCCCTCATGCCCTCCACGATCGCCTTCCGCCCTTCGAGCCCCATCCCCCGGTACGACTCGTATGCCTTGCGCGCCGCGGCCACCGCCTGGTCGATGTCGGCGTGGACCCCGTCGCCCAGCTCGACCTCGGACACGGCGAGCTCGTCACCGGCGCGGATGGCAGGCCCGGCCCGGGAGGCGAACTCGGCGGCTGCGACCCGGCCCTTGACCCGGTCGATGATCTGGCGGATCTCGGACTCGCTGAGCATGCCCCTATCCAGAGCGGGCCTCCTCCCCCTTGTGATACCTCACCTCGCCGCCGACGTCCCACGAGTCGACGATGGCCATGATCACGGCATCACAGGGCCGGTCCCGTGTCATCTCGGTCTGCCGGGCCGAGCTGCCCGAGGCGTAGAGGACCACCTCGCCGTGACCGGCGCCGACGGCGTCGACCGCCACCACATAGGAGCCTGTCTCCACGCCGCCTTCGTCGATCTGGCGAACGACGAGCAGCTTCATCCCCTCCATGAGGGGCTCCTTGCGGCTGGCGACCAGCGTCCCGGCGACCCTGCCTAGCTGCATGACGCCGAAAGCACCTAGCCCAGCTCTTCCTGAGCCTGCTCCTGACGGCCCAGTGGCAGCGTGAGGTCGACGTTGACGTGGGGACGGGCGATGACGTGGGTCGCGGTCACTTCGCCGACCTTCTCGGCGCCGCGGACACCGGCGTCCACCGCCGCCTTCACCGCCGCCACGTCGCCACGGACCACCGCGGTGACATAGCCGCCACCCGTCTTCTCCATGCCGACGAGCTCCACCTTGGCCGCCTTGACCATGGCATCGGCAGCCTCGACCATGGCCGGGAAGCTGCGGGCTTCGATCATTCCAAGAGCTTCAGCCATGAAGCTCCTCCTTTCCTGTCTTCTCCATCCCGATAATCGCTACTTGCCTGCGTCCCGCCCGGTCAGACCCTCCAGGGCCGACACGGCCGCCTGCCAACCGACGTCGATGTCCCGCTCCTCGCCGCCAAGATAGATACGGCCCATGGAGCCGAAGCTGCGCACCTCGAGCACGTTGATCTCGGCCGCCTTCTCCGCCTCGTTGGCAGCCAGGGACGCATAGGCAGCGGGCTCGCACTCGAGGACATAGAGGGTCTGGCCGGGGATGATCATCTGCCCGTGCCGGGTCCGATTGATGAGCTGGGCATGATGATCGTCGATGCGTCTGATGATCTGTGAGCTGAGGATGCGGGGCTTGATCCGATCGTCCTCGTCCTGCTCGATGGACTCGAGGATCGCCTCTCCCGCCGCCCGGGTCTCCGCCTGGTCGGGCGAGTGGATCTCGAGGACCCCGAAGTAGCGCTCGATGATCTGCAAGCCGGGCTTGACCGTGGTCGCCTTGAGGGCGACATCACTGAGCCGGTTGATCTCGATGCCCGGCGCCACCTCGACCCAGAGCGAGGCGTCACCGGCCAGGGGCAGGAACCCTTGCGCCACCGTCCCCAGGAAGGCGGCGTACTGGGGCTGCAGGCTGTCCAGGAACGCGTAGGACCTGAGCTCAATACCTTTCGTCACTATCTCCTCCGTCGCTTCCGCTGACGATCTGAACACCTGCTGACGCACCGATCCTGGTGGCCCCGGCGGCGATCATGTCCTCGGCGTCGTCGGCGGTGCGCACCCCGCCCGACGCCTTCACTCCCATCTCCGGGCCCACGGTCTCCCGCATAAGGGCCACGTCGTAGACCGTGGCGCCCCCGGGCCCGAAGCCGGTCGAGGTCTTCACGAAGTCGGCCTTGGCCCGCTTGGCCAGCGCCGAGGCGATCACCTTCTCCTCGTCGGTGAGGAGGGCGGTCTCCAGGATCACCTTGCACACCGCTCCCACCTCGTGCGCGGCGTCGACCACCTTGACGATGTCGTCGTAGACCAGTTCGTGGTCGCCGGAGCGGAGGGCACCGATGTTGATCACCATGTCGACCTCACGCGCCCCGTCGCGCAAGGCCTTGCGCGCCTCCATCGCCTTGACCTCGGTGGTCGTGGCGCCGAGGGGGAACCCGATCACCGTGCACACCGGGACTCCCGTGCCACGGAGGTTGTTGGCGGCGCGCCTGACCCAGGTCGGGTTGATGCACACCGAGGCGAACCCGTACCGCTCCGCCTCGGCACAGAGCTTGTCGATGTCGGCGGCGGTGGCGTCGGCGCCGAGCAGGGTGTGATCGATGTACTTGGCCAGGTCGAGAGGGACGTCGGCCGCCTCCCCGTGGAAGGCGACCCGGTCGGCTCCATTGGCCACCACCTGGCGAACGTGATCACCGGTCTCCGCCATGTCGTAGCGGGCGGAGAGGGCGGCAAGCACCTCCCTCGTGATCGCCTCGACCAGGGCTTCCCGATTCATCGCTGACGCGTCTTCATTTCGTGTAGAGCTTCTCGATCTCGTCGATCTTGGACACCCGGCGGGCATGGCGGTCCCCGGCCCACTCGGTCGCCAGCCACTCCTCCACGATCTGCCACGCTAACCCCTCGCCGATCAGACCGGCGCCCAGGGTGAGGACGTTGGCGTGGTTGTGCTCCCGGCTGTTGCGGGCGGAGGAGATGTCGTAGCAGAGGGCGGCCCGGACCCCCGGGACCTTGTTGGCCACCATCGCCGAGCCGATCCCGGCCCCGTCGACGACGATCCCCCAGCGGCACTCGCCGGTGGCTACCTTGACCGCCACGGCATGGGCGAAATCCGGGTAATCCACCGATTCCAGTGAGTCGGTGCCGCAGTCGACCACCTCCCAGCCGGCCTCCTTCAACTTGAAGGCGATCCGCTCCTTCATCGGGAACCCGCCATGGTCGGCGCCGACGGCGATCGCCTCGTGGCCGGGCTCTGGGACGCGAACCGGGGCGTTGTCGGGCTCGGGGGCGGGAGCCGGCGGGGGCGCCGCAGCCTCGGTCACACCATCCAGGATGCGCTCCACCAGCGAACGAATCTCGTCCTCTCCGGGGAGGCCTCGTTGCGGTGGAGGTGACATCGAGGGCGCATCCTAGGAACCACGGCGGGCGGGCGAGCGAGCCACTTATGATGCCGTCGTGGCCAGTAGAGACCCGGCGTTCCTCTGGGAGTCCGAGGTGTTGCGCGCCGGCCGGCCCCGGGCGTCCCGCCGTCCCGAGGGGCAGGCCACGGTGATGTCCGGCCCGGACTGGCTCACCCTGCAAGAGGCGAGTGAGGCGACCGGAGTGCCGGCCGCCACCATCCGGAAGTGGGCCCGGCACCAAAACGTCCCGACCTTCCTCGAGCAGACCGAGGAGGGCTACCTCCGTTACGTGTCGATGACCGGGATACGCCACTGGGCGGGTGAGATCGGGCGGGAAATCGAGACGAGGGAGGTCGACCTCGCCGAGGAGGAAGCCGCCGACGACTCCCCTCCTCCGCCCGAGGGCTCGATGCTCGTCCCACTCGACGCCTGGAACCGCCTGCTCAACCAGTTGGGCAATCTGCACGAGGCCGGACAGCAGCTCGCCGAGGCGCGGGAGCGGGCGGCCAAGGCGGAGACCGAGGCGCGTTTCCTCAGGGAGCGGATGGCGGAGTTGCGTGAGGAGCTGGAACAGGCGCGGACGTCATCGTCGAGCACGGTGAGGGCTCCCGTCGAGCCGGTGGAGCCGAAGCCGGGGTTGACCGGGCTGGCCCGGAAGGCCTACACCGGATGGAGGAGACGCCGCCGGGCCTGAGCCCTAAGTGGAGCTCGAATCGACCATGCGGTAGGCCACGTCCGATGCCAGGTTCATGTCCATGGCGAACTCGACCAGCTCCCCGGTCGTCTCGTCGGGGACTTTGATGTCGAAGACCATGTGGCTTGCCGTGGTCGTCTCCGAGACCCGGGCCAGCCCTGCCTCCGCATCGAACAAGGTGGTGTAGTCGGCGACGGTCTCGTCGACGGAGAAGACGAACCTGAGCTCGGCAGCGAGGGCGTCGAGCTCGGCGAGCTCCTCATCGGTGGCGTCCTCGGGAACGAAGGCCGTGAAGAACCCGATGAGCATCTCTCCGAGGTCGAACTCGATAGGCGAGGTGGTGGAGGTGGTCTCGATCACGAGGACTTCATGACCCTCGACGTTGTCGGTCCCCACGACCTCGCTGTCGATGACCGTGGTGATCGGATCGTCTCCGGGCAGCGTCGGGACCTCGATCGTCTCCGACCAGGTGTCGCCCACGGTGACCTCCTCGTCGGAGAGCGGTGGCCCGACGAACTGGCCGAGGTTCCCCGTGCCGAACTGCTCCATCGCACCCAGACCGCCCATGGCGCCCAGACCGCCGAGCAGGTCGCCGCTGAGGTCGTCGCCGGATTCGGGGATGATGTTGCCCTGCTCGTCGACGATGACCGTGGTCTCGATGGGCTCCATCTCGGCAAAGTCGGGGATGTCCTCCGAGCCGACGGGCTCACCGTCGATGGTGCCGGTGAACTCGATGTCCGAGAAGTCTCCGCTGATGGTCACGGCGAATGTGCCCGGCTCGGGGCCGTCCGCGACGGTGTTGACGAAGGTGCTGGTGCCGGTGATCCGAACCGACATGTCCCCGGGGATCTCGTCCTCGCCCATGGCGCTGGCATCACCAGAAGCCGTCATGTCGATGGTCTGGTCGATGTCGACTTCGTAGCTGTAGGACGTGCCCGACTGGAGGTCGTAGGAGAGCTTGATCGCCTCTGGGGCTGCGGGCTGGGTGGTCGTCGGGTCGGCTCCAGTGGTGCTGACGTCTGTTCCCGGTGTGCCGCACGCGGCCACGATCGATGCGATGGCAGCGAGAAGGATGATTTTGCGGAACGGCATATGGGCACGTTATCGGCATCGGAATGTTGTGTTCTTGAGCTTGGTTGACAGCCCGCACACATGAACCCGTGGACTCCATTGGTCGTCTCCACCGTCGGCTGGGCGGTATCAGCCGTGCTCACCAGGGCTGTCATCGTCCGCGGTGTGAGCACCTGGACGCTGATCCCGATCAGAATGGTCATCGCACTCGGTGCCCTGCTCGTCGTCATGCTCGCCACCGGGCGGTTCCGGGCCACCAGCCGCGCCGCGTGGTCCCGCGGCGTCGTCCTGGGCACCGTGGCCATGGCGTTTCCCATGATCCTGATGACCCTCGCCCTCGAGGACCTCCCGGTGAGCCTGGGGACGCTCCTCATCGCCCTGGTCCCCCTTGCCACCATCGGAGCAGCTCACTTCCTCGTCGACGGGGAGCGGTTCCAGGTTCGCTCACTCCCCGGACTGCTCATCGCCCTGGTCGGCTCGGCGCTCCTGGTCGGCGTGGGCGGGGAGTCCGTGGCCGGGGTCGGCAACCTGTGGCGGGGAGTCTCATTCGTGACCTCCGGTGTGGTGCTCGCCGGTGTCGGAGGAGCCCTGAGCCGGCGCTATGCCCTCGAGGTCCCCAGCGACGAGCTGGTCCTTCCCCAGTTCGCGGTCAACACCGTCTGCGTGGTCGCGGTGCTGCCGCTGTTGGTGGAGCTGGATCTCTCCTCGGTGGATGCCGGCTCCTTTTGGATGCTGCTGGTCATCGGTGCCCTCGGGACCACGGTCGCCTTCACCGCATTCCTGATCGCAGCAGGGACCAATCCCGCCTCCCGGCTCGCATTGACCGGGTACTCGGTCCCCGTCCTCGCCGTGGCTCTCGCCGTCGCCTTCCTCGGCGAGCAGATCACCCCGGCGATCGTGCTCGGCGCCGCTCTCATCGTCGCCGGGGTCGTCATGGCCGAGCGGGCGACCGACCACACACCGCAGCCGGGTCCGATCACCGCCGGCTAGTTACCCTCGCCTCCATGAGCCGCCGCATCCTCGTCGCCGTGGCCTGGCCCTACGCCTCGGGCCCGCTTCATCTCGGGCACCTGGGCGGGGCCTATCTGCCGCCGGACATATTCGCCCGGTACCACCGGCTGGTCGGGAACCACGTGCTCATGGTCTCCGGGTCCGACGCCAACGGCACCCCGATCACGGTCAAGGCCGACGAGTTGGGGGTCACCCCCCGCCAGGTCGTGGACCGCTACCACCCCGAGATCCTCGGCTACTGGGAGAGGCTGGGGATCGACTTCGACCTGTTCACCACGACCATGACCGAGAACCACCATCGGGTGACCCAGGACTTCTTCATCCGTCTGCTGGAGAACGGCTATCTGGTGAAGGGCTCCTCGAAGCAGTTCTACGATCCCGAGGCGGGTCGTTTCCTCCCCGACCGATACGTGGAAGGGACCTGCCCGCACTGCGGATACCCGGACGCCAGGGGTGACCAGTGTGACAATTGTGGGCGGACCCTCGACCCCACCGACCTCCTCGAGCCCCGCTCCCGGCTGAGCGGGACGACACCGGAGCAACGCGAGACCGAGCACTACTTCCTCGACCTCCCCGCGCTGAAGGACAGACTCGGTGTCTGGCTGGAGTCGCAGACCACCTGGCGCAAGCACGTCAAGAACTGGGCGCTGGGGATGCTGGAGGACATACCCCTCCGGGCCATCACACGGGACATCGACTGGGGAGTCGACCTGCCCGTCGACGATCTCGGGCCGGGCAAGAAGATCTATGTCTGGTTCGACGCGGTCATCGGATACCTGTCGGCGTCGGTGGAGTGGGCATCGACCACCGACGACGCCGCAGCCTGGGAATTGTGGTGGAAGGACCCGGCCGCCGAGTCGTACTACTTCGTGGGCAAGGACAACATCCCGTTCCACACCGTGATCTGGCCGGCGATGCTGATGGGCCATGGCGAGCTGAACCTGCCCACCGACGTCCCCGCCAACCAGTACATCACCTTCGGCGGCGCCAAGGCCTCGAAGTCGAAGGGGATCGGCCACTCGCTCGGCTGGTACATCGAACGGCTGCAACCGGACGCGCTGCGCTACGCCATCGCCTCGGTCCTGCCCGAGCAACAGGACAGCGAGGTGACGGACACCGAGATCATCCGACGGGTGAACGAGGAACTGGTTTCCACATGGGGCAACCTGGTCAATCGGGTGCTCTCGATGAGTGAGCGCAACTTCGACGGCCGGGTGCCCGAGCCGGGCGAGCTGGACGACGAGGACCAGGCCATCGTGGTCCTGGGAGGGACCACCCTGGAGACGGTCGCCGACCACATCGAGAAGGTCGAGCTGCGGGCGGGACTGCGCGCCGCGATGGAAGCGGCCAGCGAGGTGAACGCCTATCTCAACTCCACCGAGCCCTGGAAGCTTCTCGAGGACGAGCCGGAGCGCGCCGCGACCGTCCTCTGGTCGGCGATCCAGGCGATCGCCGCGATCAGAGTCGCTCTCTACCCCTACCTCCCCCATAGCACCGCCGAGATCGGGGAGATGCTCGGGATCGGGCCCGAGGTGGCCGGCTGGGCCGCAACCGGTGTTCCCGGGGGGACCGTGCTCGGAGAGATCCGGCCCGTTTTCATCAAGCTCGACGCCGACGCCCTGGACGACTGAAACCGCGCGGTGATCCTCGGGGTCCAACCAGGGTCTTCCCCTGGTCGCACAGCCGGGGATCTCGGATAGGTTGCAGTCATGACACGGGTGGTCCGGATCGGCTCAGGCGTAGGGCTCGTCCTCACGGGCACCGCCCTGCTGGTGCTGCCCGGTCCCGGGCTGGTCACCATCGCCGCCGGTCTCGCCGTGCTCTCCAAGGACTACCGATGGGCAGGCGAGACCCTCGATTGGATGAAGGTTCGCTACCGCCGGTACCTCACCAAGGGCGACCGCAACGGCGCCCTGGGCGAGGAATAGGGCTAGGACGGCGGGTAGACCCCGGAGGTCTTCGCCTTCTCGGTCTGCCAGAAGATGTCGGCGATCTCGTCGATCAGATCCACCAGCTTCTGCCCGTCGGCGGGGTCGACAGACTTCTTGGCATCACCGGCCTGATGTATCGCCCGCCAGAAGAGGTCGTCGAGATTGTCGAACTCCTTGCGATGCTCGTCGGTGAAGAAGTCGACCCAGAGAACCATGAGATGGTGCTTCACCAGCTCCGCCCGCTCCTCCTTGATGTGAACGGCCCGGCCCCGGAACACGGGGTCGTCGGAAGCCTGGTACTTCTCGGCGGCCTTCATCACCGACATCGCCTCGATCTTGGCCTGCGCCGGGTCGTACACGCCACAGAAGAGGTCGCAGTGGGCGTGGGCGACGGTTACCTGTCGCATGGTGCTCCTTCTTTCCGGTTCCATGGCTCCGACCATACTCCTGGCCCGAGATGGCGATGAAGAGATTCCGGGTGGCCGGGCACTCGATGACCCCGGTGCTCACTCCGGGTCAGGAAGTGGTGGCGTCGTTTACCCGACGGCCGGAGCCAGGAAACGTCGTGGTCTTCGAGCACCCGCAGCGCCCCGGGTTCTGGCTGATCAAGAGACTGGTCGACGACTCCGGATGGGTTCTCTCCGACAACCTGGGGTCCGGTGACACCGACTCCCGGAGCCTGGGCGCCATCGACGTCGCCGCGATGGGCACGGTGGTCGACTCGCTCGACCTCGCCACCTTCGAGGAGGCCTGCCATCTCCTCGCCGCCGAGGACGAGCACCTGGCCGCCGTGGTGGAACGATGGGGCCTGCCCGGCTTCTGGGCGCGCAGCCCCGGCTTCCCCACCCTGGTGCTCCTGATCCTGGAACAGCAGGTCTCGCTCGAGTCGGGAGCGGCCATGTACAGGCGGCTCCAGGGTCTGGTCGGGGAGGTCACCCCGGAGCGGGTCCTCGGCGCCGGTGACACCGGACTGCGCTCGATCGGTGTCACCCAGCAGAAGGCGAGCTACCTCACCGGCCTGGCCACCCTCATCGTCGAGGGTGCGCTCGACCTCGAAGGCCTGCGCGGCATGCCGGTGGACGAGGCGAGGTCGACCCTCCTGGCGATCCGCGGCATCGGCTACTGGACCGCGGACGCCTATCTGCTCTCCGCTCTCCGCCACCCCGACATGTGGCCGACGGGAGACCGGGCCCTCCAGGTCGGGGTGGCCGAGACGCTGGGCATGGGGTCGGTGCCGACCGCCGACGAGCTCGACCTCATCGGCGAGCCCTGGCGCCCGGTGCGCGCCGCCGCCGCCCGGCTCATCTGGCATGCGTATCTGTCGGCGCGGGGTCGGGTCGAGCCCTCCGACCCGACTCTTGTCCCCTGAGCCGGTAGGGGCGCGTAGAGTCGAGAGGGCCATGACCGAGTTCATCGTGAACATGGAGAATCGGCCGGGCCGGCTGGCAGCCCTCACCGAGTCGCTGGCCGCATTCGGAGTCAACATCGAGGCGCTCACCGCCTACGGGCACGACGGAGAGGGGACAGTGCGTGTCATCACCTCCGACGCCCCGACCACGCGGAGGGTGCTCGAGGAAGCCTCGCTCCACTTCGAGGAGAACACGGTGCTGACCGTGCTCCTGCCTCATCGTCCCGGCGAGCTCGCCCGACTCACCCGGCTGGTGGCCGATGTCGGGGTGAACATCGATGCCATCTACGTCCTGCGGGCCAACGCCGACGGGATCGAGTTCGCCATCTCGGTCGACCAGCCCGAGACCGCCCTCCCCCATCTCGAAGTCACCGGAGGAGTTCTCCTCACTTAATTCCAGCTATTCGGGGAGCCCTTCGTAAGATCGCTCCGATGCGTACCACGCTCGCCAGGTTGGTCGCAGTGGGGCTCCTCGTCAGTGCCTGCAGCGTCGCCGATGTCGCCGACACGACGACATCGCTGCCAACCACCACCAGCAGCACCACATCAACCACGACGTCCACCAGTGCGCCGACCACCACCACCGACGACCGGGAGACCTCCCTCGTCAACGGTCTGCCTGTCGACGACCCCAACCTCCTCGACCGGAGGGTCCTGGCGGTGAAGATCGACAACCACCCCCGTGCCACCCCGCAGTCGGGCATCGACCAGGCCGACATGATCGTGGAGGTCCTCGTCGAGGGGATCACCCGTTTCATCACGATCTGGCACGAGAGTGACGTCGACTACCTCGGGCCGATGCGCTCGGGTCGGCCCACCGACGCATACCTGCTCCCCGCGTTCAACCACCCGACCTTCGCCATCTCCGGGGGCCAGGCCTGGGTGCAGAACCTGATCACCAGCTTCGACACATCGCTGATCAAGGAGCTGTCCGAGGGCACTTTCCGCATCTCCAGCCGGAGCGCACCCCACAATCTCTACGTGGACACCTTCGCACTCCGTGAGACCGCCGACTCCCGTGATTATCCGGACGACCCGCCCCAAGGCCCACTCTGGGAGTTCGGCCCGATGCCCGCGAGTGCCGAGACCGCCTCGGAGATCACCATCGACTTCGCCGGGAACACGGTGATCTGGACCTGGGAGGAGGCCGAGGGGCTCTGGCTGCGCACCGCATACAACGAGGAGTCGACCTACGTGGACGAGGACGGCACCGAGTCACGGATCGGGATCCCGGTGATGGTCGCCCTCTTCGTGGAGCCCTACACCGCCAGCCCCGGCGGCGGGCAGTCCGGAACCAACCTGCCCAGCTCGAGGACCACCGGCTCCGGGCAGGCCTATGTCTTCGCCGAGGGGAAGGTCGTGGAGGGCACCTGGGAGCGGGAGACGGAGACCGACTGGTACACCCTCACCGACGCCAACGGGGAGATCATCATGGTTCCGCCGGGCAAGGCCTGGGTCTCTCTGGTCCCCTCGACCCGCGGCCTGACGGTGACCCCCTGACTCTTTCCGACCAACGTGCAACGAGCGTCGTATAGCCGCGTTGGTTGCACGCCGGACGGGAGATAGTCGCTAGCGTCGATGGACGTGTCCGGGCAAACAGCGGTAGAGCGGGTGCAGACGGCCCTGGAACGGGCGCACGCCACACAGGACACCGTCAATGCCTTCATCTCGATCGACGACGAGCGCGCCCTCGAGCGCGCCGCCGAGATCGACAGGGGTGTCGCCGCAGGGCTCGACATGGGCCCGCTCGCCGGCGTGCCGGTGGGGCTCAAGGACATCATCGATCACGAGGGCCGGGTCACCACGTGTGGATCCGCGTTCTACGCCGAGATGGCCACCACCACGGCCCCGGCCGTGGCACGTCTCGAGGCGGCAGGGGCGATCATCATCGGGCGGACCAACCTCCACGAGTGGGCGTTCGGGTTCAACTCGGAGAACGCCCACTGGGGATCGGTGCGCAACCCGTGGAACCTGGCGACGTCGGCGGGAGGCTCTTCGGGGGGATCGGGTGCGGCGGTGGCCGCCGGCATCACCCCGATCGCGATCGGCACCGACACCGGAGGGTCGGTCCGGGTGCCCGCCGCCCTGTGCGGGGCGTTCGGACTCAAGGTCACGTACGGGCGCATCCCCCTCGACGGGGTCTTCCCCCTGGCGCAGTCGATCGACACGGTGGGACCTCTGGCCGACTCGATGAGCGGGATCGAGCTCTCCTATCGCGCCATGTCGGGCGACGACGACCCCCTGCGCGAGCGGCGCCAGCTCCGTCTCGGCATCCCCGAGCCCTGGCTGCGGGGCGGGCCGTTCCAAGAGGACGTCAGGGCCGCTTACGAGGCGGCGCTGCTCGCCCTCCGCGGGCTCGGCCACGAGGTGCATCCCATCGAGATGCCGGAGACCATGCCGAGCAGGCACATCATCGGGGCACTGGCGGAGGTGGCCTCGGTCCACCGGGAGTTCAGGAGTCAGGGCAAGCCCTACGACCCGGCCGTGGAGAAGCGGATAATCGAACAGGAGCAGGTGACGCCCGAGGAGGAAGCCGAGGCGAGGGAGTGGCAGCGGATGCTGCGCCAGCAGTTCGCCGACGCCTTTGCCACGGTGGACTTCCTGATCACACCGACCGTGCCGGCACGAGCCAAGGTGATCGGCCAGGACGAGATCGGGGAGAAACATCATCGCGCGGTGCTCTCCTACTTCACCTCCATCGTGAACCACGCCCTGCATCCTGCGATCGCCCTTCCGCTAATCGGCTCGGGTGCCCCACCGGCCTCGCTCCAGGTGATCGGGCCGCTCCAATCGGAGACGAGATTGATCGGGCTCGGACGCTGGCTCGAAGAGGAAGGAATCTCCGGTTTCACCCCGGCTCCGCTCAATTGAGGTAAGGGGTGTGACCGATAGACTTACATATACGAGAAGCAATCCAGCGGGGCGGTCAGCGACATCGACTACGGCCGCATCGACCGCGCCCCTGAGCAGCAACAAGGAAGTGACCGACCGTGGCCGAGGACATCGCCACTGCTGACCCTGACACAACCCCCGACACCGAAGAACTGGACAAGCTGGTCATAAGATTCGCCGGAGACTCCGGCGACGGCATGCAGCTCGCCGGAAGCCGGTTCACCGACGCATCGGCGCTCTTCGGCAATGACCTGGCGACATTGCCCAGCTTTCCCGCCGAGATCCGGGCACCGGCAGGCACCCTGCCCGGAGTCTCCAGCTTCCAGGTGCAGATCGCAGACTTCGACATCCTGACCGCCGGCGACGCCCCCGACTGCCTGGTGGCCATGAACCCGGCGGCCCTGATGAAGAATCTCAAGGACCTGCGCCAGGGAGGCACCCTGATCGTCAACACCGACACCTTCGACGAGCGCAATCTGGACAAGGCCGGCTACGAGACCAATCCCCTGGAGGACGGGTCACTCGAGGGGTTCCGGGTGATAAAGGTCCCCATGGACGAACTGACCAAGGAAGCCGTCAAGGAGACCGGTGTCAGTGGTCGCAACGTGCTTCGCTCCAAGAACTTCTTCGCCCTCGGCCTGATGGCATGGCTGTTCCACCGGCCGACCGAGCCGACCATCGAGTGGGTCGAGAAGAAGTTCGCCAAGCTGCCCGAGGTGGCTGCGGCCAACAAGGCAGCGTTCCAGGCCGGCTACACCTTCGGGGAGGCCACCGAGGCCACCAAGACCACATTCGAGGTCAAGCCGGCGGCTCTCCGTCAAGGCACCTACACCAACGTCAACGGCAACACCGCCCTCGCCTGGGGTCTGATCACCGCGGCCCACAAGGCGGGCCTGCCCCTCTTCTACGGCACCTACCCGATCACCCCCGCCTCGGACATCCTCCATGAGCTGTCGCGGCGGAAGAACTTCGGCGTGCGCACGTTCCAGGCAGAGGACGAGATCGCCGGGGTGGGCAGCGCGATCGGCGCCGCATTCGCGGGCAGCCTCGCGGTGACCGGCTCTTCCGGGCCGGGAATCGCCCTCAAGTCCGAGGGGATCTCCCTCGCCTTCATGCTCGAGCTGCCCATGATCGTCATCAATGTGCAGCGAGGCGGCCCCTCCACCGGACTGCCCACCAAGCCGGAGCAGTCCGATCTCCTGTTCTCGCTGTACGGGCGGCATGGCGAGTCCCCGATCCCGGTGCTGGCGATCGCCTCACCCTCGGATGCGTTCGACATGGCGATCGAGGCGGCTCGCATCGCCGTCAAGTACATGACACCCGTGATGCTGCTCAGTGACAACCAGATCGCCAACGGATCCGAGCCATGGCTGCTCCCCGACGTGGAGACCATCCCCCCGATCGAAGTGGAGTTCGCCACCAAGCCCAACGGGCCCGACGGCACTTTCCTCCCCTACATGCGCAACATCGACACCTTCGCCCGGCCCTGGGCGATCCCCGGCACCGCCGGTCTGGAGCATCGCGTCGGTGGCCTGGAGAAGGAGTCGGTCACGGGGAACGTGTCGTACGACCCGGCCAACCACCAGCTGATGACCGACACCCGGGCGTGGAAGGTGGCCAACATCGCCAACGACATCCCGCCACTCGAGGTGGACGGCGATCAGGACGCCAAGCTGCTCGTGCTCGGCTGGGGCTCCACCTACGGGTCGAACCGGGCGGCAGCCCGTCTCGCCCGTCTCGGTGGGGTGAAGGTGGCAACCGCCCACCTCCGCCATCTCAACCCCCTGCCGCCCAACCTGGGAGACGTGTTGCGCCGCTACGAGAAGATCCTCATCCCGGAGATGAACACCGGCCAGCTGCTCAAGGTGATCCGCGCCGAGTTCCTCATCGACGCCACCGGTCTCAACAAGGTCGCCGGTGAGCCGTTCAAGGTTTCGGAGATCACCCAGAAGATCATGGAGATGACCAAGTGACCGCCCCCTCATACACCAGAGCCGACTTCCAGACCGATCAGGAGGTCAGGTGGTGCCCCGGCTGCGGGGACTACACCATCCTCGCCTCGGTCCAGATGTTCCTAGCCACCCTGAACCGGCCCCGCGAGGAGTTCGTGTTCGTCTCCGGCATCGGGTGCTCGTCACGATTCCCGTACTACATGAACACCTACGGGATGCACTCAATCCACGGACGCGCCCCGGCCATCGCCACCGGCATCGCCACCACCCGCCCCGATCTGTCGGTGTGGGTGATCACCGGCGACGGCGACGGTCTCTCCATCGGGGGAAACCACCTGATCCATGCGCTCCGCCGCAACGTCAACCTGAAGATCATCCTGTTCAACAATCAGATCTACGGGCTGACCAAGGGCCAGTACTCCCCGACGTCGGAGGTGGGCAAGTCGACCAAGTCGTCGCCCTTCGGATCGGTGGACTACCCGTTCAACCCGGTGTCGCTGGCGCTGGGCGCCGAGGCCGGGTTTGTGGCGCGGACCCTCGACATGGACCGCAACCACACTCAGGAGATGCTGAAGAAGGCCTACGAGCACGAGGGCTCGGCCTTCATCGAGGTCTACCAGAACTGCAACGTGTTCAACGACAAGGCGTTCATCCAGCTCACCGGTAAGGAGGAGCGGGTCCACAACCGGATCGACCTCGAGCATGGAAAGCCCGTCGTCTTCGACGAGGGCGCCAAGGCGATCGTGGTCAGGGGCGGGGAGGCCGAGATCGTCGACTCCTCCTCGGTCGACCCCAAGGCGATCCTGGTCCATGACGAGACCCGTCCCGACCCGTCCGTTGCGTTTGCACTGAGCCGGATCTCCCATGGCCCGTACGGGCCCACGCCGTTGGGAATCTTCCGCAACGTCGAGCGGCCCGCCTACGACGTCGAGGTGAACCGTCAGGTGGCGGCGGCCCAGGAGAAGATGGGTGCCGGCGACCTGAACCAGCTGATCCGCTCGTTCGGCACCTGGACGGTGGGCCCGCAGTCGCCCAACGGCTCGGAGAAGGCCTCCTCCAACGGCGGCTGATCCAATCGAGCGCTCACCGCGGGGCTAGTCGCCCAGCATCGACCGGATGGCGGCGAGCTGGTCATCGATGGGTGACGGGCGGAGCTCGAGCACAGTCAGGTCGTCGCCCTCGAACCGGTCGTCGACGGCCGCCAGGTCCTCGACGCTGGCCTCGGCCAAAGACCTGCCGTCGCCCTCCAGCTCGCGTATGAGCTGTCCCACGAGGTGATGTGCCTCCCGAAATGGCACCCCACGCGTCACCAGACGCTCCGCCAGCGGAAGGGCGGCGGTCTCGGGCCGGGGCGGCGGGAAGGTGAAGTCGGAGTCGTCGAGCAGGGCCTGGATCGCCTCCAGCGAGCCGCCGAGCGTGTCGTCGGCGTGGAACACCAGACGCTTGTCTTCCTGCAGGTCGCGGTTGTAGGAGAGGGGCAGCCCCTTCTGCAGGGCGAGGATCGCCGTGGTGTCACCGATGACGGCCCCGGCCCGTCCCCGGACCAGCTCGGCGATGTCGGGGTTGCGCTTGTGGGGAAGCGCCGATGAGCCGGTGCTGACGGGGTCGCCCGGCTGCAGCCAGCCGAACTCCTGGCTGGCCCAGATCACCAGCTCCTCGGCCAGCCGGGAGAGATGGACCATCGTCTGCGAGCAGCAGAAAACGTACTCGGCGACGAAATCACGCGACCCCACCGCATCGAGCGTGTTGGGGACGGGACCACTCATTCCCAGGGCTTCGGACACCTGGTCCCGGTCGAGGGGAAGGGTCGACCCGGCGGAGGCCGCCGACCCCAACGGGGACTGATCGAGCCGGTGACGGCAGTCGGAGAATCGGCCGATGTCACGGACCGACATCCAGGCGTAGGCGAGGAGGTGATTGCCGAAGGACGTCACCTGCGCCTGTTGGAGATGTGTGTACGTCGGGACGACGGCATCGGCCGTCCCCTCCGCCAGCCTGAGCAGGGTCTCCACCCATGCCCTGAGCTGGGTGATCCTCTGCCCGGCGGCCTCCCGAAGATAGAGACGGAGATCGAGCGCCACCTGGTCGTTGCGGGAGCGCCCTGTGTGGAGCTTGCCCGCCACCTCCCCGACCAGCTCCCCGAGCCGGCGCTCCACCGCGGTGTGGACGTCCTCGTCCCCGTCGATGAATTCGAACACCTCGACCTCGGCGAGGATCTTCTCCAGACCCGCGGCCAGGGTGGACGCCTCCTCAGCGGCGATGATCCCGGTCCTCCCCAGCATGGCGACGTGGGCGATAGAGCCTTCGACATCGACCCTGAGCAGACGGCGGTCGGACTCGTCTCCAGTGAATCTGCGGGTGACGTCGGACATCGAGCCCGCGAACCGGCCGCCCCAGAGTGTCATTCGCCCCCGCCGTGCCCTCTGATCCGAAGAGCGTTGAGATTGATGAAGCCCTTGGCGTCCGCCTGGTCGTAGACATCGTCTGCCTCGAAGGTGGCTACCTCTGCGTCGTAGATCGAGTTCGGCGATCGTCTCCCGGTCACCCGGACCGAGCCCTTGTACAGCACCAGCCGCGCCTCACCGGTGACCGGCTCCTGGATCCGGTCCATGGTGGCCTGAAGGGTGGTTCGCTCCGGGGAGAACCAGAATCCGTTGTAGACCATGCGGGCGTAGCTCTGGGACAGAGTGTCACGGAGGTGCAGGACCTCCCGATCGAGGACGATCGACTCCACGGCCCGGCGGCCGGCGTGGAGCACGGTCCCCCCGGGGGTCTCGTAGACCCCGCGGCTCTTGATCCCCACGAAGCGGTTCTCCACGATGTCGATGCGTCCCACGCCATGCCGCCCCGCCACCTCGTTGAGGTGGGTGAGCAGCTCGACCGGGGCCATCACCGAGTCGTCCACGGAGACAGGATTGCCGGCCTCGTAGCCGATGACGATCTCCTCCGGCTGGTCCGGAGCGTCCTCGGGATCGGTGCTGCGTCGGAACATCCCCTTCGGCGGTGCGTGCCACGGGTCTTCGAGCACACCGCCCTCGTAGGAGATGTGGAACAGGTTGGCGTCCATCGAGTAGGGGGACTCGGTCGTTACCGGGGTGGGGATGCCCCGGGCCTCCGCATAGGCCACCAGGTCGGCGCGCCCCCGCAGCTTCCACTCCCGCCACGGGGCGATGGTACGCAGGTCCGGGGCCAGCGCTGCAGTCGACAGCTCGAAGCGGACCTGATCGTTGCCCTTTCCGGTGGCGCCGTGGGCGATGGCGTCGGCGCCGTGTGCACGGGCCGTGGCGACGAGGCCCTTGGTGATGATGGGCCGGGCGAGCGAGGTGCCGAGCAGGTACTCGGTCTCGTAGACCGCCGCCGCCCGCAGTGCGGGGAACACGGCATCGGTGACGAACTCGGCCCGCAGGTCGTCGACGACCGCGTCGCTGGCCCCGGTCTCGAGCGCCTTCACCCGTGCCTCCTCGACCTCCTCACCCTGGCCGACATCGGCGGTGTAGGTGACCACCTCGGCGTCGTACTCCTCGCGCAGCCAGGCGAGGATCACCGAGGTGTCGAGGCCTCCGGAATAGGCGAGTACGACTCTCATCGCCGAAACGATGGCCGATCGCCGTCGGCTTGTAAAGGTGGGCGCTCTAGAAGCAGGAGACGACTTCGAGAGGGATGTCCGCACCCCCGGCGTTGTCGTGCTCGTCGAAAGCGACGATTCGCACCTCTGCCGTCTGCGGTGTCGAGAAGGGCCCGATCACCGCCTCGAACATGTCGTTGCCCACCGGGTTCATGGGAGTCTCGACGTTGCCGGAGCCGTCCGGGCTCCATCTCACGATCACCGAGGCGAGCCGGGAGGTGTCCCGGATGCGGGCGGAGACCGTCGTCTGGGTGACCGGGCATCCCGGGTCGTTGAACTGGATCTGGGCCGGGTCGACGCGCGGGTTGTGGATGATCGGGTTGTCCTCGTGGGTGCCGGCCGCCGCGACCACGATCTCGCCGCCGGCCCAGGTGACGGTGAGCGACTCGGCGAGCTCCCCTTCGGATGTGAGCCGGGTCCGGTCCAGGCTCACCTGTATGGCGGTCGAGTCACCCGGGCCGAGGGTGCCCGATCCCAGCGAGACGGCGAGAGCGTCGCTCGTGGCGGCGAGGGCCCAGTCGCCCGGTGTGCCCCCGGAGTTGGCTATCTCGAACTCCGCACTCGTGCCCTCATCCCCGAAGTCGAGCGTCGTGGTGGACACCTCGATGGCGGCGGGTGCTCCCGGCTGACTGGTCGTGGACGAGCCCGGGATGCTGGTGGTGCCGGTAGGCAACGTCGAGGGGATCGTCGTGCCTGCCGCCATGGT
Organism: Acidimicrobiia bacterium; assembly: GCA_035550735.1. GTDB lineage: Bacteria > Actinomycetota > Acidimicrobiia > Spongiisociales > ZC4RG35 > JANQRA01. Next base: position 22,435 of record DASZOM010000016.1, read on the forward strand.
GGTCGGCGCCTCTGCCAGTGCCTGGGTCGTCGCGGGCGCCGTGATCGGCTCGAAAGACGCGGAGATGGCGGTCCCGATGAGACCCAGCACCAGCGCCACCGCTCCGAGCACCGCCCATTTTCTCCACTCAAGTCTCGCCGCGATTGGCGTGCCCGGGTCGACCAACGGCTCCTCGAGGCTCCGCAGCACCCTTCCCCGGAGGGCGGCGGGCGCCGGGACGAGCATGATGCCGGGGAGCACGTTGGCCGGGGCGAGGAGGAAAGCCCTCCGTTCCTGGCAGAGCTCGCATCCGGAGACATGCCGGGTCACCTGGGAGCGGATGTCCGGGGAAAACCTGCCGTCCCAGCCCTCGAGAAGCCTGCCCAGTTCCTCACAGTCCTCGTTGCCGAGACGGGCGATGAGCAGGGCCCCCAGCGCCTTCTCGACCCGATCCTTCATCCGGGAGACCATGACGTGGAGGTGTGAGGGCTCGACACCCATGGCCTCGGCGAGGTCGGAGCCTTCCAGACCCTCGGTGAGGTGAAGAGCCAACAGCTCCCGGTCCCTGGGCCCGAGCCCCTCGGCGGCGTCCAAGACCAGCTCCCGCAACTCCTGCTGCTTCATGGCCATTGCCAGGTCGGGATCGTCGACGAGGGTGTCCCCGGCGTCCTCGGCCGGCTGCACCCGGCTCCTCTGTCTCCCGGTGCCCCTCGCCTCGTTGCGTGCGATTGCGAACAGCCATGGTCTGAGACGATCGGGATCGTTCAGCTGGTCCAGCCTTGTCGCCGCCTTCAGAAATGTGTCGTGGGCGGCGTCGGCGGCGTCTTCGGGATGTCGCAGCATGGTCAGGCAATACGAGTAGATGCGATCGGCATAGCGGTCGTAGATGCCGGCGAGGGCATCACGATCACCAGCGCGGAAGGCGTCGACCAGGCTGCTGTCGGAGGGGATTTCCATGTTCGTCATACATGCAGGACAGACGCGCGTCCTACCAAATCCTTACACCGGTCCGGAGAAAGGCCGACATTTCGTCCCCGAGAAATCTTTTTCCAGGGGTGTAAGAAACATCTTCCTTCTCCATCTCTCCTCTGTCCCCGGACGGCCCGGGGCGAGGAGAAGGAGAAGGCTCATGAGCAACGAGACCACCGCCCGCAACGGGAGGGACTGGATCAAGATCGCCGCGTTGGCTCTCATGCCGACGCTGGCCGCCGGGCTTCTGGCACTCGGGATGGCCGGGGACTCCGGGGAAGCGGAGGCGGGGACGGTCCCGTCCTCGACCACCACGACTCTCGTCGTGGCCGAGCAAGTGGAGTACGACCCGGCCGACTACGCCGTCGAGGAGATCCCGCACACCCAGCCGGCTGCGAGCGAGGAGCCGGAGATCGAAGAGGACGCCGAGGCGGAGACTCCGGTCCCCTCCGACGACGGCAAGGACGACCCGCCGGCGGCGGCACTGATGTCCTTGCCCGAGACAGTCGGCGTCGTCGATGGCCAGGCGAACATCGAGGTGTCCAATCTCGGCGAGCTCACCCTGGAGATCTTCGAGGTCGACGTCAACGGTCATCCGCTCGAGGTGAACAAGTTCGAGGATCAGGTGGCCGGATACTCGTCGGAGACGATTCGTCTCAACGTGGACACGGCCAACCTGCCGTTCGGCGATTACACCCTGACGGTGAGCATCTCGACCAGCGACGGTGTCGGCCACGTGGATGTGGTGGGGACCAAGGGGCTCATCTTCATCCCGCTCCTCCCCGACGTCGATGTCCCCGACGCCTACGTGCTACCCCATGGCGCCAACCAGCTGAAGGTCAAGCTGGTCAACAACGAGGCATACGTGGTGACCGTCGACCTGAGCTCGGCCGACGACCGGCTCGTGTTCCCGGATCAGGTGGATCTGGCGCCCGGAGCCAACCAGATCGACATCATCGTGCAGGCACTCCCCGTCCAGCCCCAGGTCATCGATCTGCTCGAGCTCGACGTGAGCTGGGCCGGCAGCGAGCTGGGCACGATCGAGATCACCAAGCACGGGTCCTGACCTCACACACCCGCAACCCGGGGTTCCTCACTCCACATGTGGCGTGAGGAACCCCGGGTTCGTGTTTTCGGTGCCCCCCGGTGCGCGAGTATTGGCCCCCGATGACGATCCGCTGGCGCGACGAGGATCCGGGGCTGCCGATCACGTTCGACCAGTGCTCCAATGGGGAGTACCAGCCCGAGACCCTGACCCCGATCCGGGTGGAGGCGGAGCTCGTGGCCAGGGCACAAGTCGACGAGGCGGTCCGGCGCACGGGTGTCAGCCGTCGCCAGTTCCTCCGTTCGGCGAGCGCCCTCGCCATTTGTCTCGGGGCGATCGACAACGTCCTCGCCGCCGCCAAGGGCCTGAGCCCGGGCTTGTTCTACCCGTTCGACCCGTCGTCACGTCTCGACACCGAAACCGCGCGGGCGATCCTCGGCCCCATGGAGTTCGTGTTCGACGTCCAGGGCCATCTCCTCGAGTACGACCTCGACCCCTCCACCAGGGGAGACTGGTTCTGGGGCGCCCAATTCCCACAGGCGAGATGTGAGGAGGAGGACGACCCGAGGGCGTGCTTCGCCACCAACCACTTCCTCGAGGAGATCTTCATCCGGTCGGACACCACGATGACCGCCCTCTCCGGCCTGCCCATCAACCCGGAGGGGAGCCCGCTGTCCAACGAGGTCATGGAGGAGACCCGGCAACTGGTCGAGGCGCTATCCGGGGACGAGCGGGTCGTGGTCAACGCCCTGGCCCTGCCGCAGACGGCGCCGATCGCGTCGGTCCTCGACGAGATGGCTCGAACGGTCGAGGAGAACCATGTGGCCGGTTGGAAGACATTCACCCATTTCCCGTCGGACATCCACTGGTGGCTGGACGATCACGATCCGGACCTCGCCCAGGTGGGTCATGTCTTCCTGGATCACCTCGTCGCCATCGGGACCCCGATCCTGTTCGTGCACAAAGGTCTCTCCGACCAGGCGCGATACGGCTCACCAGTTGACATCGGCCCGGCGGCTGCGGCGCACCGGGACGTCTCCATCGTCGTCTACCACAGCGGGTTCGAGGTGGGTCGTCGGGAAGGGCCCTACACCGCGGAGAGAGCCGATGTCGGAGTCAACCGCCTGATCACGTCGCTCCGCAACGCCGGCATCGGCCCCGGCGAGAACGTCTACGCCGAGCTCGGGTCGACCTGGTGGCATCTTCTCCGCCGGCCCGACGAGGCCGCCCATGTCCTGGGCAAGCTCCTCATCGCCGTGGGTGAGGACAACATCCTGTGGGGCACCGACTCGATCTTCTACGGGTCCCCACAGGGCCAGATCGAGGCCTTCCGCGCCTTTCAGATCCCCGAGGAGATGCGTGCGAGGTTCGGGTACCCGGAGCTCACCAGGGCGATCAAGGCCAAGATCCTGGGGTGGAACGCTGCCCGTCTGTACGGGATCGACCCGATCACGGAGCCGAGCGGACTCACCAGGGAGGAACTCGAGCTGGCCCGCGCCGAGCACCCGGTGCCGATGCGGGCATGGGGGCCACGCACCACCGAGGAGGTCCGTCAGCTCCGCGCCCACCATCGCGGATGGCCGTGATCGTTACTTGATCGCCCCGAGAAGGAATCGGTAGAGCTCCCCGACCAGCCCATCCCGATCGAGCTCGCCGTCCGGCCGATACCAGCGCTCGATCGCATTGAGGATGGAGAGGATGAAGATCGAGGTCGTCTTGGGGTCGACCGCGGACGAGAAGGAGCCGTCGTCCCTGCCCTCGCGGATGACCGATCGGAAAGCGTCCTCATAGTGGTCCCGGGCGTCGAGGACCCTGCTCCGGTGCTCGTCGTCGAGCATCCTCGCCTCGTTGAGGAAGGTCCGGGAGACCTCGATGTTCTCCACGACCACATCGACATGACCGGCGATCAGCGCCTGGAGCCGGTCGGAGGCGGACCCCGGGGTGTCCAGGGCGCGTCGGGCCGATGCCTCGAACAGCCGGGCACCCTCCTCCACCACCTCTACGAGGAGGTCCTGTTTCGAGTCGACATGGGCGTAGAGCGACGAGCCGAGCATCCCCAGCTCCTTGCCCAGGTCTCGCATCGACGTCCCGTGGTATCCCCGATCGGCGAAGAGACGACCGGCGGCCCGCACCACGTCCTCACGGGTGTTGCGGGTGGTCACCATCAGCGGTGGTCGTAACGGACCACCACCCGGTCCGTGGTGGGGTGGGCCTGGCACGTGAGCACGTATCCCGACTCCAATTCGGAGTCGACGAGGGCGTAGTTCTTGTCCATGCGGACCTCTCCCAGCTCGATTCGGCCCTTGCACGTGGCGCACATGCCTCCCTTGCAGGAGTAGGGCAGCTCGCTACGGACACGCAGTGCGGCGTCGAGGATCGAGGTCTCCGGTCTCATCCGGGTGTCGACGGCACGACCGTCGAGGATGACGGTGAGCTCGACACTGCCCTCCCCGGGCGGCGGCTCGGGCGGCAGCGAGGCGCGATCGAGGGGGCCGGCGAAGAAGAGCTCGTCGTGGATACGTTCCTCCGCCACACCCAGATCGACCAGCGTCCCCCGGGCCGTGATCACCATGTCGTAGGGACCGCAGAGATACCAGCCGTCGACCGGGTCGCCTCCCAGGAGGCGATCGTGGATGGTGGTGATCTTCTCGGCGTCGATCCGACCGGACAGCAGGGGGATGTCCGAGCCTTCCCGACTGAGAATGTGGAAGAGCTGGAAGCGGGGGTGAAACCGGTCTTTGAGACCCTCGAGCTCGTCGAGGAACATGACCGAGTTGGCGGTGCGATTGCCATAGAGCAGCGTCCAGCTGGAGAGAGGCTCGAGCTCCAGAGAGCTGGAGATGAGAGACAGGACAGGTGTGATGCCCGATCCGGCGGCGATGGCGACCGCCTTACGTGGCCGGGAGGGGTCGATGTCGATGGTGAACTCGCCAACCGGCGGCATGACCTGAAGGGTGTCCCCGGCGGCCAGACGCTCGGTGGCGAAGGTGCTGAAAACTCCGCCGGGCAGCTGCTTGATCCCCACCCGGAGCTTTCCGCCGGCTGCGGATGCGCAGATCGAATAGGACCGTCTCACGTCCTCGCCGTCGATCTCGCGGCGCACCGTGACATGCTGGCCCGGGAGGTAGGTGAACCGGTCGGACAACTCGGTGGGCACGTCGAAGGTGACACACACCGCATCCTCGGTGAGATGGGTGACCTCGGTCACCCTCAAGTCGTGGAAGACGACCTCGCCCATCAGAACCTCTTGAAATGGTCGAACGGCTCGCCACAGCGGGAGCAAACCATCAGCGCCTTGCACGCCGTCGACCCGAACGCCGACACCAGTCGGGGCCGGTCGGAGGCACATCGGGGGCAGACCACCTCGTCGATCCTGCTGGGAGGGGCGATCCCGAACTCGGCGAGCTTGCGAATCCCCTCCTCGGTGATCCAATCGGTCGTCCACGCCGGGTGATGGCTCACCCGGACCTCGAACTCGTCGATCCCGGCTCGGCGCAACGCAGCGGCGACGTCGTCCTCGATCTGACGCATCGCCGGGCACCCCGAGTACGTCGGGGTGATGGTCACGGTGACCCGGTCGTCATCCAGCTCGACCGAGCGGAGAATCCCCAGGTCGGCAATGGTCAGCACCGGGATCTCGGGATCGACCACCGAGGCGACCAGCCCGCGGACATCGGTGGCGACGCTCACCACTCCATCCCCGGATAGGCGCGCTGCATCCACTGCATCTCGGCGAGCAGGTATCCCAGGTGCTCGGTGTGAAAGCCCCTCCGCCCACCGGTCCGCTGGTAGGGGTCTTCTGGCGCCGAGACTCCAGCCTCGTCGAAGACGGCGAAGACGGTGCGCTCCCACTCACGGCGGTCGACGGGCTCCGGTCCCTCGAACAACTCGGCGGTGAAGCGCCACAGCGAGTCGATCGCGTCCTGGGCGCGGCCATGCGCCTCCTCGGTTCCGTCCCCGAGACGCACCAGCCAGCCCGAGGAGAACCGGAAGTGGTACTCCGCCTCCTTTCGGGCGCGTTCGGCGATCCCGGCCAGCGATCGTTGGGGGGAGGCGGCGAGCCCATCCCAGAGAAGCCGCTGGTAGACGTCGAACAGAAGTTGACGGACGATGGTGTGGCCGAAATCGCCGTTGGGCTGCTCGACGAGCAACAGATTGGCGAACTGGCGCTCGGTGCGGCCCATGGCCAGGTCGTCCTCGTCACGTCCTTCCCCCTCGATCTCGCCGGCCAGCGTGTACAGGGCCCGGGCGACACCGAGATGGTCGAGCGCGATGTTGCCGAGGGCGATGTCGAGCTCGAGCTCGGGGGCGTTGGAGATCCACTCACCGAGACGCTGCGCAAGCACCATGTTGTCGTCGGCATGGGCCAACAAGGCGGCGACCTCGGGTGCGACCCCGCTCTCCGGCGTCCCCTGGGGCGCCCCGGTGACGATCTGCTCACTCACATCTGACCCACTTCGTCGGGGATGTCATAGGTGGTGGCGAGGCGGTACACCTTCTCGTTGGCCTCCACATACTCGGCGGCCGCCTCTGGCTCGAAGGCATGGATCTCCGAGCTGGGCACCACCCAGACACTGACTCCCTCACCCCGTCTGGTGTAGACGTCTCTCGCGTTCTCCAGGGCGGTCACCGGGTCGGGGGCGTGCAAGCTCCCGATGTGGACGTGGGAGATCCCGCGTCTGGCTCTGACGAAGACCTCCCACATCGGCCAGCCCTCACCGGCGCCTTCGACCTTCTCCTCCAGCTCGGCCCGCTCTCCGGGGGCCACCGGGACCTCATAAGTCATGCCGCCCTCGCTGCTCGCTTGGCGGCGTGGGCGGTGGCCGCCTCCCGGACCCAGGCGCCCTCCTCCCATGCCCGGGCCTTGTGCTCCAGACGCTCCCTGCTCATCGGGCCGTTGCCCTTGACCACCCGCCAGAACTCGTCCCAGTCGAGCTCGCCGAAGTCGTAGTGCCCTCGCTGCTCGTTCCAACGGAGCTCAGGGTCGGGAATGGTGAGTCCGAGATAGTCCGCCTGGGGGACGGTCATGTCGACGAACTGCTGACGGAGATCGTCGTTGGAGACCCTCTTGATCTTCCAGGCCATCGATTGGTCGGAGTGGTCCGACTCGCTGTCGTGGGGACCGAACATCATCAGCGACGGCCACCACCACCGGTCGAGGGCGTCCTGGGCAATCGCCTTCTGCTCGGGGCTCCCCTGACAGAGCCGGATCAGCGACTCGTATCCCTGACGCTGATGGAACGACTCCTCCTTGCAGATCCGGACCATGGCCCGGGCATAGGGCCCATAGGAGCACCTGGTGAGCATCACCTGATTGGTGATTGCGGCGCCGTCGACGAGCCAGCCGATGGTCCCTATGTCGGCCCAGGAGAGAGTCGGGTAGTTGAAGATCGACGAGTACTTGTGCTTGCCCTGATGGAGCAGCTCCTGGAGGTCGTCTCGTCTGATCCCGAGGGTCTCCGCCGCCGAGTAGAGGTAGAGACCGTGACCGGCCTCATCCTGGACCTTGGCCATCAGGATCGCCTTGCGATGGAGGGTCGGTGCCCTGGAGATCCAGTTGCCCTCGGGTTGCATCCCGATGATCTCGGAGTGGGCGTGCTGGGCGATCTGGCGGATCAGCGTCTTGCGATAGCCCTCCGGCATCCAATCGGTGGGCTCGATCTTCGACTCCTCGTCGACGATCGCTTGGAATCTCTCCTCTGGGGTCATACTCCGATTCTAAGCAAACGAACGTTCGTTTGGGAAGGCATCGTCGGCGAAGAGGGAACCGGCCGACCAGACTCGGCGTCGAAGATGACGATGGGTCACGAACTGAGACTCGGCCGGCTGCTGGTCGCGGCGACCGTGCTCGCCGCCGCCATCACCCCCATTCTCCCCCTCGCCGCCAGGGGCTGCTCCTGTGCGATGCCGTCCGATCTCCACGAGTGGGTCGACCAGTCGGAGGCGGTCTTCGTCGGCACCCTCGTCGAGAAACAGGACATCGGGGAGCCCGGCCCGCTGGGCATCGAGAGCATCTACGTCTTCCAGGTCGAGGACTGGATCAAAGGTGACGCCGGCCACGTCATCGAAGTCCACTCCCCCTCGGACGGATCGTCCTGCGGCTTCGAGTTCTGGAACCCCGAGCAGCGCATCGGCGCCGCCATCCGCCTCGAAGGAGGCGTGCTCCGCAGTGACCTCTGCTCTCAGATCGACGCCGATGTCGCCCTGACCCTGAAGCACGGCATGGTGGCGAGCAAGACCGGAATCCCCCGCATCCTGGCGGCCAATGGCTGGGACTCGACACGTCTGACCTTGCTCGATGCCTCCGGTGGCCACATCACCGACATCGCCCCGCCTCCGGGCGGGTCCGAGTTCGACGGGACCCAGCTGCTGGAGACCTGCCCCGGTGGCTCGCGCTTCGTGCAGGTGACCACCTCCGAGCTGATCGTCTGGGACGCCGCCACATTGGAGCCGGTCGCGACTCACGAACTCGGGCTCACCGACTTCTGGGGCTCGGATGTCTCCTGTCGTGACGAGGACGCCTCTTCGATCTGGCTGCTCCAGGGATCGGACACCGGCTCCCGGCTGTCCCGGATCGAGGATGGCGTAGTCAGCAGCGACCCCCTACCCGGAACCGGGGGTTGGATCGGAACCGACTACGTCCTCTCCCAATCGGGACCTGAGGGCGATCTCACCTGGATCGACGTCGCCACCGGAGCGGAAACCGTCGTGGCCACGGTGCCCCCTGGTGAGCTCTGGTCGATATCGGCGGCCCCCCACCCCGAAGAGCGACGCGTCGCCCTGGTGGAGACCCGATTCGCCGACGACGGGACGGTCTCCGCCTCGCTTTCGATCGTGAGTGACGAGGAGCGCCTCTCCGCCGTCGACCTGGCGCTGGAGACGTACTCACCGGTGTGGCTCGACGACGGGCGGGTCATGGTGACCGGGTACAACTGGGAGGAGAGCGAGCAGCCCAAGGGACTGGTTGTCGACTTGGACACGGATGCCATCATCGAGGTGTCGCCGCTGAGCGCCGGCTATCTCGTCGCCGACGGCAATCTGGTGTTCGGAGCCAACGCGGGATCCGTCTTCCAGGTCGATCTGACCACCGGCTCTGTGGACACACTGGCCACCCTCCCCACACTCAACGCCGGTCCCCTCGTGATCCTGGAAGACGCCGCCGCCGTCGATCCGGCCACCACCACGACCGCTCCCGGCACCGGCAGCACGGTCCCCCCTCTGGTGGCCCCCGGCATCACGGAAGCCCCGGAAGCGGAGGCGGCCGGATCCCTGGACGCACGCTGGATCGCCGGTGGGGTCGTGGTCGTCTTCTTCGGTCTGCTCGCATGGCTGGTCATCGCCGGCCCACGCAAGCCGTCCGACTCCTCTTGACCAATCGCCCGAACCCCCTACCATCGGCAGTGATGACGAATCACGCCGCCTGCCCGGTCTGCGCCTGCACCTGTGCATGTGCCGCCGCGCCGCGCGGGCTGTGATCGTCTGACCCAAGCAACAGACCCACATCCATAGCCCGCACCGGCAACCGCCGTGGCGGGCTTTTCGCATTTCTTGGAGAGACATGACTACGAGACAACAGACGAGACTCGAGACCGACCTCGAGTCCAGGCGCTTCGGGGACATCCGCGACATGCTCCCCGACGTCGACAACCCATCGCCGCTGGTGAGGGTGAATCGAGCCCTGCCCGACCGCGACTACGAGTTGTTCCTCAAGCTGGAGTGGCTCAACCCCTTCGGCTCGGTGAAGGACCGCACCGCGGCCTACCTCCTCGAGGGTCTCGCCCGGCGCGGTGAGCTGGAAGGCCGCGAGCTGGTCGAGGCGTCGAGCGGCAACACGGCGATCGCGCTCGCCGCCCTGGCCGCCCTGTCGGGCACCCGGCTGACCACGACCATCCCCGACGGCATCCCCGAGGAGAAGAAGGTGATCCTCCGCATGCTCGGGGCGGAGGTGTGGGAGACACCCGACGACCTGTGCCCGGTGGACAACCCGAGGGACGGGGCGATCGCCCTGGCCCGGGCCCTGGCCGCCTCGGACGGTGGGACCCGGTTCGCGGCGACACGGCAATACGAGAGCGAGGACAATGTCGCCGCCCACTATGCGACCACCGGTCCCGAGGTGTGGCGGCAGACCGAGGGACGGGTGAGCTGGTTCGTCGCCGCCTACGGGACCACGGGCACCGTGGTCGGGGCAGGTCGATTCCTCAAGGAGCGAGACCCGTCGATCCAGATCGTCGGCGTGGAGCCGGAGCCGGGTCATCGCCTCCCCGGGATGAAGAGCTTCGCCGAGGCCAGCGTGCCCGGCATCTTCGACCCGGAGGTGGTCGACAGGCGGGTCATCGTCGGCGACTCCGACGCGTATCGGGTCACCAAGGACCTGTGGCGAAAGGAAGGCCTCATGGTGGGGCCGTCGACCGGCGCGGTGGTCCACGCCGTCACCACCCTGCCCATTCAGAGCGGAGACGTGGTCGTCGCTGTCTCCGCCGATTCCGGCGTCAAGTACACGAGCTACTTCGAGGAGATCCTCGGAGAGGAAGGGAGACCCCGCATATGAGCACCGAACCGACAACCGACACCGTGGCCGGCGTCATCGAGCTGGATTGCAGCGGGCTCCTGTGCCCGCTCCCCGTCTACAAGGCAGGGCTGGCCCTGGGCCGGCTCCAGCCGGGCGACCGGGTGAGGGTCGTCACGACCGACCCGGGCGCCCTGGAGGACATCCCGGCGATGACCCGCCAGCGCGGGGACATCCTGGTCTCCGCCGACCAGGAGGAGGGACGTCAGATATTCGTAATCGAGAAAGGATCCCTGACATGACAGCGCTCCCGTTGACCGAGCATGAGCCCCCGCTCGAGGAGCCGGCCCTCCGTCGCAAGCGGCTGGCGCTGGTGGCCTCGAAGGGCACCTTGGACCAGGCGTACCCGCCGCTCATCCTGGCCTCGACTGCGGTCAGCCTGGGGTGGGAGGCCGGGATCTACTTCACCTTCTACGGCCTCGACATCCTCCACGCCGAGAGATTCGACCGGCTGAAGGTGGCCTCACTGGCCAACCCGGCAGGCCCGATCCAGCTGCCCAACCTCCTCGGTGCCATCCCCGGCGCCACGGCGGCGGCGACCAGGGTGATGAAGAGGTGGATGAGCAACGCCCGCATGCCCACCGTGCCCGAATTCATCGAGATGAGCCAGGAGCTGGGGGTGCGGTTCTTCGCATGCTCCACGACGATGGGGGTGATGGGGGTGACCGAGGACGACCTGATCCCAGGCGCGGACATCGCCGGGGCTGCGGCGTTCCTCGACTACGCCGCGGAAGCCGACGTCAGCCTCTTCATCTGACGCAGGCCCCGGGGTGGAGGGTCCCCGGGGCCGGCGTCCTCGGCACTCAGCGGGCCAACGCCTGCATCAACTCGTCGAAGTCGTCGAGACGCAACGCCTGGGGGCCGTCGCTAAGCGCCGACTCCGGGTCGGGATGGATCTCCACCATCAACCCGTGCGCCCCCACCGCCGCACCGGCCATGGCCAGCGGGGCTACCAGATCGCGGCTGCCCGCGGCGTGGGACGGGTCGACGATGACGGGGAGGTGGGTCCTGGCGCGGAGGACCGGCACGGCGGTCACGTCCAGGGTGTTTCGCGACGCGGTCTCGAACGTTCGGATCCCGCGTTCGCAGAGGATCACCCTCTGGTTGCCACCGGCGAGTATGTACTCGGCGGCCTGGAGGAACTCCTCGATCGAGGCACTCATCCCCCGCTTGAGCAGCACAGGCCGGTGTGACCGCCCCGCCTCGGTGAGCAACGCGAAGTTCTGCATGTTGCGTGCTCCGATCTGGAGGACGTCCGCCTTCTCCGCCATCCGCTCCACGTGCTCGGGCGCGGTCACCTCGGTGACCACGGGCAGCCCGTAGACCCGGCCGGCCTCGGCGAGCATGTCCAGTCCCTCCCAGCCCAGGCCCTGGAAGCTGTACGGAGAGGTGCGTGGCTTGAAGCAGCCCCCGCGGAGCAGCTTCCCACCCGACTCCTTGACGGCCCGGGCCGTCTTCATCACCTGGTCGAAGGACTCGACGGCACAGGGCCCGGCGATCATCACCAGCTCGGAGCCGCCGATGGGGACACCCCCCACCTCGACGATCGTGTCCTGGCTGTGGCTGGCTCGGCTCGCCAGCTTGTAGGAGTCGTTCTCCTTGACCGTCACCGGCGCGCTGACTGCAGCAGGGGCCACCAGAGCCACTCGCCCCTCGGTTCCAGTCGGTCGTCGGCGATGCGGGCGCAGGTCCCGCGAGGGGTATGTGCCCAGGACCCGGAGATAGGTGGTGTGCCCCCGCACCGCGGCGAGCACCTCCTGGACACTGGGATCGACGGGGTTGCCCTCGAAGTCGAGATAGAACATCTCCTCCCAGGGGTTGGCCACCTTGGGGCGCGACTCCAGCTTGACCAACGGGATCCCTTGATCACGGAAGGCGTTGAGCACCTCGGCGAGCGCACCGGCCTCGTTGCTCACCGAGAGCACCAGTGACGTCTTCGCCGGGACCTGCGCGTCGAGGTTCACCGGATCCCGGGCCACCGCCACGAAGCGGGTGTAATTGGACTTGCGATTGTTGATGTCGGTGGCGAGCACCTCCAGCCCGTACAGCGATGCCGTCTGCTCGCCCGCGATCGCACCCACGGTCGGATTGTCGATCTCTGCGATACGTCTTCCCGACAGAGCGGTGTCGTTGGCGTAGATCACCTCGACGTCGGCGAGGGAGGCGAGGAAGTCGGAGCACTGTGCCACCGCCTGGGGGTGCCCGTGGATGGTCTTGAGATCGGCGAGGGACGCTCCCTTGACCCCGAGCAGGCAGTGCTTCACGAGGATCTTGGCCTCGCCCACGATCGACAGCCGGCTCTCCATCAACAGGTCGTACACCTCGGCCAATCCCCCGGAGGTGGTGTTCTCGATGGGGAGGACGGCGAGGTCGGCGCGTCCGGCCGCGACCGCCGCCACCGCCTCGGAGAAGCGATTGCACGACACGAAGCCCCGCTCGGCGACCCCCGGGGTGAGGGCGAGCGCGGCGCGGTGGCTGTTGGAGCCCTCGACCCCCTGGATGGCGACCACCACCTTGTCACGGGAGCCGTTCAGCGTGTGCTGGGCGAACTCGAACTGCACCTTCAACGAGTCGGCCAGGATCTGCTCCCAGACACGGGACACCAGATCCGGATCGAGGTCGTAGGTGTCGGCTGCGGCGAGACGCTCGACGAGCAGCGCCTCCTCGCGGTCGCCGTCACGGAACGGCCGTTCCGAGCGCTGCTTGGCGGCAGCGATCCGGCGGGCAATGTGACGACGCTCGCCGAGGAGGCCGAGGATCGAGTGGTCGATCCTGTCGACCTCACCTCGCAGGTTCAAGATGTCTTCGGTCTCGTTGATCGTTGGGTCGGTCGGTTCAGGTGTGTCGAGGATGCCGTACATCGGGATCTCCAATGGGACCGCGTCGGTGAGGCGGTGGGCGGGACAAGTTCGGAAAGGCGGGGGTGGTGTGGTACGGCGCTAGGCGCCGAAATAGCCGCGGAAGAAGAAGACGCCGTGGGACCGGGTGTCCCGAATGGTGGCGGTTGCGCGGCTCATGTGCGTCGTGATTGTGTCCGGTATCGGGGGATTCGTCAAGCCCCTATCCTCGCCGCCTCATGCAGCCAGGCTCCGCAACCGTACTCGGCACCGGCCTGCTCGGCGCCTCGGTGGGTCTGGCACTGCGCTCGCAGGGCTGGGAAGTCGCCGGTTGGGATCCCGATCCCGAGGCCCTGCGTGGAGCCTTGCACCGCGGTGCCTTCAACGCGGTGAGAGACGACCTGGACATCGAGCACACCGACCTCGTCGTGCTGGCGTCGCCCCCCTCGGCGATCATCGCGACCCTCCAGGACATGCGCACGGACCACCTGGTGACCGACATCGCCGGGGTGAAGGGGCCGATCGTGGCCGCCGCCGGCCATCTTGATCATTTCGTGGGAGGCCATCCCATGGCGGGTGGGGAGAGCAGCGGTCCCGGTCTCGCCTCCTCGACCCTCTTCCACGGAGCCACCTGGATCCTCACAAGTGACGGCGCCGACCCCGACGATCTTGCCGGTCTCGAAGAGCTCGTCACCTCCTTCGGGGCCAACCCCAAGGTGATGACGGCGGCGGAGCACGACGCCGCCGTGGCGCGGGTCAGCCATCTGCCCCATCTCCTCGCCGCCGCCCTCATGGGCATGGCGAGCTCGGACCAGGCATGGCTGACACTGGCCGGCACCGGTTTTCGCGACCTGACCCGCATCGCCGCCTCCGACAGCGACTGGTGGGCGGAGGTGCTGCAGGCCAACGCCGAGCAGGTCGGGGCCACGATCGACGAGCTCCAGGAGTCGCTGCGCGTCTGGAAGGAGACCCTGCCCGACGGTGAGGGCCTCGGCGAGCGCCTCGGTGCGGCGAGACAGGCCCGTGCCGGTCTCGGCGAGCATCACACCCAGGTTCGGGTGGTGCTCTTGGACCGTCCCGGCGAGATCGCCAGGGTGGGTCATGCCCTGGAGGCCAGCCGGGTCGACGTCCGCGACTTCCAGCTCCGCCACGGCGAGCACGGCGGTGGCGGCATCCTCACCATCTCGGTCAAGGGCCCGGGCACCGGCTCGTTGAAACAGGCCCTGGTGGAGGAGGGGTTCGAGGTGACCGAGGGGGCGTGAGCCCCCTCAGGCGAGTGCAACCAGGTCGAGCAGGGATGCGTCGAAGAAGCGCATCTCGCCTTCCGGCATGAGAATCGCCCGGTCAGGCATCAGCTGGGCGACGAAGTCGGTGTCATGGCTCACCATGACGATCGTCCCCTCGTACATGGTCAGGGCGTCGAGCAGCGCCTCCTTGGCCTGTGGGTCGAGGTTGTTGGTGGGCTCGTCCAACAGCAGCACGTTGGGCCGACCCGCCACGAGCATCGCCAGGGCCAGCTTGGTCTTCTCCCCTCCGGAGAGGGTGCCTGCGTCCTGATCGACCTTGTCTGCCAGCAGGAAGTGCCCGAGCAGGGAGCGAATGGTGGTGTCGGGGAGATCGGTCACCCCTCGCATGTGGTCGAAGACACTCGATCCCTGATCGATCTGCTCGTGCTCCTGGGCGTAGTAGCCGAGACTGGTCTCGTAGCCGAGCGAGACCTCTCCCAGGTCGGCGTTCTCGACACCGGCGAGGATGCGGAGCAGCGTCGTCTTCCCGGCGCCGTTGAGCCCGATCAGCAGCATCCGCTCGCCACGCTCGACGGCGAACTCGATGTCGAGGAACACCAGGTTGTCGCCGAACGACTTGGCCAGGCCCGAAGCGGCGAGCGGCACGCGGCCGGACCTCTCCGGCTGGGGGAAGGCGAGGCGCACCGTCTTTCCCCCCTTCTGCACCTCGACCAGCTCCCGTTTCATCCGGTCGACCCGGGTCTCCATGGCCTTGGCCACCTTCGCCATCTTCTCCGTGGTCCCCTTGAAGCGGCGGATGTTGGCCTCGAGACGGGCAATGGCCTCGTCCTGGTGCCTCCGCTCCCGCTCCTTGCGCTCCTGGCGCAGGTCCCGCTCCACCAGGTAGTTCGAGTAATTGCCCCTGTAGGCCTCGATCTTGCCGTGCTCCAGGGCGAGCACCGATGTGATCGCCTCGTCGAGGAGAGGAAGGTCGTGGGAAACCACCAGCATCCCGCCCTTGTACGTGCTCAGGTACTCGATCAGCCAGCCCTTGGCGTCCAAATCGAGATGGTTGGTCGGCTCGTCCAAGAGGATGACATCCGTCTCGGCGAAGAGGAGCCTGGCGAGCTCGACCCGTCGGCGCTGGCCGCCCGACATGGTCTTGACCGGTTGCACCAGCTCGTCGTTGCCGATGCCCACATTTGCCGCGATCCGCTTCGCCTCGGCCTCGGCGACGAAGCCGCCCTTGGCCTCGAACTCCTCGTGGAGCCTGGCGAACCGGGCGATCCCCCGGTCGCGTTCCGCGCCGGAGAGGCCTTCCAGACGCTGCCGGGCGTGCTCGATTCTCCGTTGCAGCGCCCCGATCTCCCTGGCCATGAGGATCCGCTCCAGTGCCGTGGCATCGGGGTGTTCGAGATCGGGGAGGGCGGCCTCCTGGGAAAAGTAGCCGATGTTCCCGGAGCGGAGCACGGTGCCCTCCGCCGGGTGCAGATCGCCGATCAGGGTCCGCATCAGCGTGGTCTTGCCCGCACCGTTCCGCCCCACCAGGCCGATCCGGTCCCGGGCCTGCACGCTGAACGAGACATCCTCGATCAGGGTGCGGATGCCGGCTTCGATACGGAGGTCGCGTGCGATCAACATGGGCGGATCAGGTGAACCCGCCCAGTCTACGAATCCCCTGGTCGGTGAGGAGAAGGATTATCAGGTGAGGCCGGGGGGCAGCGCGGCAGGCGCCAGGATGGTGTCCACCAGCCCGTACTCCACCGCCTGATCGGCGGTGAGCCAGCGATCCCGATCCGTGTCCTGGCGGATGCGCTGGATGTCCTGACCGGTGTGCTGGGCGAGGATGGCATTGGCCTGCTCCCGCTGCCGCAGGATCTCCGCGGCGTGGATCTCGATGTCCGACGCCTGACCGCCCACGTTCTGCACCCAGGGCTGGTGGATCATCACACGCCCGTGGGGAAGGATCGACCGGTGCCCTTCCTCGCCACCCGCCAGGATCAGGGATGCCGCCGAGGCGGCCATCCCGATGCATGTCGTGTGCACGGCGGGTCTGATGTGCTGCATCGAGTCGTAGATGGCGAACATCGAGTCCATGGAGCCGCCCGGCGAGTTGATGTAGAGGGAGATCGGCTTGTCCGGGTCGTCCGACTCGAGATGAAGGAGTTGGGCAACGACCAGGTTGGCGATGTCGTCGTCGATAGGCCGTCCGAGGAAGACCACCCGATGTCCGAGGAGACGGGAGTAGATGTCGAAGGCGCGCTCGCCCCTCGAAGTCTGCTCGATGACGGTGGGTACCAGCATTGTCGATCCTTTCGCAACCGTCCGGTTGCACCAGCCTAGCGAGTGCAACTGCTAAGTTGCACATCATGAGCGAGCTGCCCCAAGTCGAGAGAAGCACCGTGGTGCCCGCCACGGTGGAACAGGTCTGGGAGAGGGTGGTCGACGGTGCGCTGGCCGAGGAGTGGATGGGAGTGCGTCTCGACCCGCGCCCCGGGGGCAAGGTGGTCTCTCCCGACCGCGAGATGATCGGGACCGTGGAGGAAGTGGTGCCCGGCGAGTCGATCACCTGGTCGTGGCGGGAGCCCGACGGCGACCCTTCCCAGGTCACCTTCGAAATCGAACCGGTGGAAGAGGGAACCCGGGTCACCATCACGGAGCGTCTCCTCGAGTACCGCATCACCGGGACGCCACCGGTTTTTCTCGCACGGGCGGCATGACAGACCCGCAGCCGGTCCTTGCCGCCCTGGCCGACCCCACCCGGCGCGCCGTGTTCGAGCGTCTCACGTCGGACGGCCCGGCGACGGCAACCACCCTCGCCGCCGAGATGCCCGTGTCCCGTCAAGCCATCGCCAAGCACCTCACCGCGCTGGGTTCGGCCGGGCTGGTCGACCGGGTGGAGAGTGGGCGCGAGGTCGTCTACTCGGCGCGGACCGAGCCGTTGGCCGAGCTCACCACGTGGGTGGAGACGGTGGGTGACGAGTGGGATCGCCGTCTCCGCGGTCTCCGGCGATCGTTCTCCGAGGATTCCCCGGGCTGACGTCGTCCGTTAACCCTCCGGTCGATCGGGCACGTTACAAATGGAACGGTCGAGCCTGGAGGGCTCGGCCGACAACAAACCCTCCTCCCAGGGGCACTCGGGGCGACGGCAACGTCGCCCCGAACTCGTTAGCTTGCCGCCGTGCCCTCCGCCGCATTCACCCACACCGCTACGGCGCATGCGCCCGCGGAGAGTGTGTGGACGGCGTTGGACACACCGGATGTCTGGGAAGGGATCCCGGGCGTGGAAAGGGTTATCGACCCGGTGATCGATGAGGGGGCGAGGTTGCGCGGGTTCTCCTTCGAGACGACGGCCGGGGGGCGGCGCTACCTGGGCCGGGCCACGCCTCATGTTCGTGTGGAGGGCGAGGCGATGGGCTGGCAGATCGAGAGCCCGGAGGTGCGTGGCGTCGTCCGGGTCGACCTCTCACCTCTCGACTCGGGGACATCGGTGAAGGTCAGCCTCGAGGTCGAGAGCGCCGGGATGATCTCGGCCATGATCTTCCCGATGATCGCCAGGGCCATCGGAGACGGTCTTCCCGATGCGGTGGAGCGTTTCGCAGCCGGTCTCGGCGATCGGGTGTGAGGCGGCGCTAGGGAGTCTCGTCAGGCTCGGTCCCGGCGAGCTCGGCGGCGACCTCCTTGGCCGCGGCGGTGTCGGTGGCGATCTGGGCCCGATCGGTGATCAGCGTCACCTTGTTGTCCAGCACCTGGATGAACCCGCCGTGAACTCCGATGGTGATGCGCTCACCCGTCACCGACTCGATCTCCACCGCGCCGGTGGCGAGGGCCCCCATCAACGGCTCGTGGTCGGCCATGATCCCCAGCTCCCCCTCTGGGGTCCGGGCGATCACGATCGTGGCCTCACCACTCCACACCGTCGCCTCCGGTGACACCACGTCGACATGGAACGGCTTAGCCAACAGCCACACCCCTTCCGAGCGCGGCAGCCGTGGCCGACCGGCGTCTGTTCGATCGTGACAGCGAAGCTACAAGTACCGATCCCGATAGATTCGCTCGCCCTGGGTCACGATCGAAGTCGGCCACAATCAAGCCGCCTCGCCCTTCATCTCGCCGGCCCGCTTCTCCACGTCCTCACGACCACCGACCATGTAGAACGCCTGCTCGGGGTACTGGTCCATCTCGCCGTCGATCAGCGCCTTGAAGGAGGCAATGGTCTCCTCGCGCGGGGTGTAGATGCCGGGCTGGCCGGTGAACTGCTCGGCGACGAACATCGGCTGGGCCAGGAAGCGCTGGATCTTGCGGGCACGGGCGACCAGCAGCTTGTCCTCCTCTGAGAGCTCGTCGATCCCGAGGATGGCGATGATGTCCTGGAGGTCCTTGTATCTCTGCAGGATCCGCTGCACCTCGATGGCGACCGCGTAGTGCTCCCCACCGACGATCTGGGGATCGAGGGCACGGCTGGTCGAGTCGAGCGGGTCGACCGCCGGGTAGATGCCCAGTGCGGTCAGTGGCCGGGAGAGCACCGTGGTGGCATCGAGATGGGCGAAGGCGGTGTGCGGCGCCGGGTCGGTGATGTCGTCGGCGGGAACGTAGATGGCCTGCAACGAGGTGATCGACCGCCCCTTGAGCGAGGTGATCCGCTCTTGGAGGAATCCCATCTCGTCGGCGAGGTTGGGCTGGTAGCCCACCTCCGACGGCATCCGCCCCAGGAGGGTGGACACCTCGGATCCGGCCTGGGTGAAACGGAAGATGTTGTCGATGAACAGCAGCACGTCCTGGTTCTGCACATCGCGGAAGTACTCGGCCATGGTCAGCGCCGACAGGGCGACACGGAGACGAACCCCGGGTGGCTCGTCCATCTGGCCGAACACGAGCGCGGCCTTGTCGATGACCCCGGTCTCCTTCATCTCCAGGAAGAGGTCGTTGCCCTCCCGGGTGCGCTCGCCGACTCCGGCGAACACCGAGACGCCACCGTGCTGGGTGGCGACACGGTTGATCATCTCCTGGATGAGGACGGTCTTGCCGACGCCCGCACCGCCGAACAGCCCGATCTTGCCGCCCTGCAGGTAGGGGGAGATCAGGTCGAGCACCTTGATCCCGGTCTCGAAGACCGTCTTCTGCGGTTCGACGTCCTCGAAAGCCGGCGGAGTGCGATGGATGGGCCAGCGGGGCTCGGAGAAGTCCATCTCCGGTGCGTCGAGGGACACACCCCAGACGTTGAAGATGTGGCCCAGCGTCTGATCGCCCACCGGCACCGTGATCGGGGACCCGGTGTCACGCACCTCGGCGCCACGGGTCATCCCGTCGGTCGGGGCCATGGCGATGGCCCGCACCTTGGACTCCCCCAGGTGCTGCGCCACCTCGGCGATCACCACCTTGTCCTCCCCACCCAGGGTGAAGGAGATCTCGACCGCGTTGAGGATCTCGGGGAGCTCGTCGGGCGGGAACTCGGCGTCGACCACCGGGCCCGCCACCTTGACGATTCGTCCTACGACTCCGTTGCTGTCAGTCATGGTTCACTCCTTCATCTCTTGGCGTCCACGAGTGCCTGGGCGCCGCCGACGATCTCGGTGATCGCCGTGGTGATCTCGGCCTGGCGAGCCCGGTTCGCCTGGACGGTGAGGGTGCGGATCAGCTCCTCGGCGTTGTCCGTGGCCGCCTTCATCGCACGACGCCGGGCGCTGTGCTCCGAGGCGGATGCCTCGAGGAGCATGTTGAAGATGACCGCCTCGACATATCTGGGCAGCAGCCGGTCGAGGATCTCGTCGGGTGACGGCTCGAACTCATACGTGGCGGTGGGGCCTTCACGGTCGCCACCGGCCGGAGGGGTGATGGGCAGCACCTCGTTCACGGTCGGTGTCTGGGTCATCGCCGAGGCGAACCGGGTGTAGAAGGCCTCGACCGCATCGATCCGCTTGGTGGCATACGCCTCGATGACCGTGTTGGAGATGGCGCGGGCGTTGTTGTAGCCGGGGGTGTCGGTGACCCCGAGGTAGGCCTGCTCGATGCGATAGCCGCGGTAGCGGAAGTATGCCTGGGCCTTCTTCCCGACCGCATAGATGAGGATGTCCTTGCCCGCCCGCTCCAACTCGGCGATACGTCGCTCGGCGAGCCTGATCACGTTGGTGGCGTATGCGCCGGCCATCCCCCGGTCCGCCGAGATCACGAGCACACCCACCGTCGACACCTCGCGACGCTCCAGGAGCAGGTGCGAGGCTGCCGAGCCCACCCCGGCGACGTTCTCGATGACCTCGATCAGCTTGGCCGTGTACGGCTTGGAAGCCTCCACCCGGGCGGTGGCCTTGGGGATCCGGCTGGCCGCGATCAGCTCCATGGCACGCGTGATCTTCTTGATCGAGTCGACGCTGCGGATGCGCCGTCGGGTGTCACGGAGGGCGGCGCTGGCCATGGGTCGGTTACTCCTCCCGGTCCGTCGTCTCGAAGGTGCCCTTGAAGGCGGCGATTCCCTGGGCGATCTCGTCATCCTCGGGGAGGGCGCCGGACTCGGCGATCGTGGCCAGCACGTTGCTGTACCGGCCCCTGAAGAACTCGCGCAGCCCGATCTCGAAACGCTTGACGTCGTCGAGGGGTATGTCGTCCATGTGCCCCTCGGTGACCGCGTACAGGGCGAGGACCTGCTCCTCGACCGGCACCGGGGCGAATTGCGGCTGCTTGAGCACCTCGACGACCCGCCTGCCCCTCTCCAGCTGGGCCAGAGATGCGGCGTCCAGCTCGGAGCCGAACTCGGCAAAGGCCGCGAGCTCCCGGAACTGTGCCAGGTTGAGACGCAGCGGGCCGGAGATCTTCCTCATCGCCCCGATCTGGGCGTTGCCGCCAACACGGGAGACCGACTGGCCGGCGTCGACGGCGGGGCGGACCCCCTGGAAGAACAGGTCGGTCTTCAGGAAGACCTGGCCGTCGGTGATCGAGATCACGTTGGTGGGGATGTAGGCCGAGATGTCGTCCGCCTTGGTCTCGATCACGGGAAGCCCGGTCAGCGAGCCGCCACCGAGCTCGTCCGAGAGCTTGGCGCAACGCTCGAGGAGCCGGCTGTGCAGGTAGAAGACGTCGCCTGGGTAGGCCTCCCGCCCGGGTGGGCGTCGCAGCAGCAGGGAGATCTCCCGGTAGGCAACGGCCTGCTTGGAGAGGTCGTCGAACATCACCAGGGCGTGCTCACCCTTGTACATCCAGTGCTGCCCGATCGCCGATCCGGCGTAAGGGGCGTACATCTGCAGGGCAGGGGCATCGGAGGCGGCGGCGTTGACCACCACCGTGTACTCCATGGCGCCGTGCTCCTGGAGCGTCGAGACCACCTCGGCGACGGTCGAGGCCTTCTGGCCGATGGCGACGTAGATGCACTTCACCGCCTTGTCGGTGCCCCAGTACTGCCTCTGGTTGATGATGGTGTCGACGAGGAGGGCGGTCTTGCCGGTCTGGCGGTCGCCGATGATCAGCTGACGCTGACCCCGGCCGATCGGAGTCAGCGAGTCGATCACCTTGATACCGGTCTGCAGCGGCTCGTGCACCGGTTGACGCTCCACGACGGAGGGGGCCTGCGTTTCGAGGAGCCGCCGCTCGGTCGTGTTGATGGGGCCCCGGCCGTCCACCGGGTTGCCCAACGGGTCGACCACCCTCCCGAGAAGGTCATCGCCCACGGGCACGGAGAGCACGCTGCCGGTCTGCTTGACCGGGTCGCCCTCCTCGACGTGGTTGTAGTCGCCGAGGAAGACGACACCGATGTCGTCCTCGTCGATGTTCAGGGCCACGCCGATCAGGCCCCCGGGGAACTCGAGGAGCTCGGAGGACATGACCGAGGGGAGCCCTTCGACCCGGGCCACGCCGTCGGCGATGGAGGTGACGTAGCCGACGGTCTCCTTGCTGGTGTCGGGCTGCCAGCCCTCGAGCTGGGAACGAAGGGTCTCTGTGATCTGATCTGCGGTGATGGTCAGGTCGGTCATGTGGTTGTGGCTCCTATCGGGCGTTCACGGCCTGGCGGACCGAATCGACTCGTTTGGCGATGCTCCCGTCGATCACCGTGTCGCCGACACGGGCGACGATGCCACCGATGACGGAGGGGTCGACGACCACCCTGACCTCGACGTCGTTGCCGGTGGCGCGGCCGAGTGACCCGGTGAGCCGCTGGATGGTGGCGTCGTCGAGTGGCACTGCGGAGCGCACCTCGGCGACGACTTTGTCCCTGGAGGCGGCGGCCGCATCGGAGACGGCACTGGCGATGGCGGGGAGGTCGGAGACATGGCCACGGGCGACGATGAGCTGCACCAGTCCCACGGTGAGAGAGGATGCCCGGGAACCGATGAGCTCGTCGACTATGCCCTGTCTCTTCTCGATCGGCAGCTGGGGGTCGGTGAGCTTCGACCTGAGCTCGGGCGAGGTCTGCAACGACCTGGCGACGGTGAGGAGCTCTTTCTCGACGCGCTCCTGCTCGCCCTCGCCCCGGGCCATCTCGAAGATGCCCCGTGCGTAGCCCTCGATCCGATCGTCTGCCATCTTCTACAGCTTCTCCAGGTCGGCTAGATACCGGTCGATGAGGGCGCGGTGGGCCTTCTCGTCGAGGGCCTCGCCGACGATCTTGGAGGCGAGGTCGACGGAGATGTCACCCACCTGGCCCTTGGCCTCGGCGAGGGCGCGCTCCATCTCCCGGGACGCCTCGGTGCGGGCCTTGGCCCGGATCTGCTCGCCGTCGCTCTCCGCCTTGGCCAGGATGTCGGCTCTCATCTGCTCGGCCTGGCGACGGGCATCCTCGATGATGCGGTTTCCCTCTGCCTTGGCCTCGTTGAGCTGTGACCGGTAGTCGGCGAGCAGGCTCTCCGCATCGGCCTTGGCCTTCTCGGCCTCGGCGATCTGGCCGGCGATGGCGGACTGACGTTGCTCCAGGCTCCTGTTGACCGCGGGGAGGGCCCATTTCCACACGAAGATGAAGACGATGGCGAAGGCGATGATCCCGGCGATCACCTCGTCCCGGTGAGGCAGGACCAGGCTGAGGCCGGAGCCCTCCCCGCTCTCCTCGGCGGCCAGGATGAGCGTCGCTGTCAATCGGTGCATCGACGTCTCCTATCCGGCCGAGGCGATGAAGAACAGGACGAAGCCGATCAGCGCCAGTGCCTCGGTGAGGGCGATGCCGAGGAACATCGTGGTCCGAATGGTTCCCTGCATCTCGGGCTGGCGGGCCATGGCGGTGATCGCGTTGCCGGCGACGATGCCGATGCCGATGCCGGGGCCCACGGCACCGAGCCCATATCCCACCAGGGAAAGTGCGCCGGTGAGTGCCTCGATGTTGCCTTCCATGTCTCTCTCTCCTTAGTGCTCGAAGTGAATGGACGAATCGATGTAGATAGCGGTCAAGAGGGTGAAGATGTACGCCTGGAGCACCCCGATCAGGATCTCCAGAAGGAACATGAAGAGACCGAGTGCGAACCAGAAGATCCCGATGCTCCCCTTCAAGCCGATGTCGGGGATGGCGAGGATGAACACCAGCCCGGACGTCAGCAGCAGGGTGAGCATCAGGTGCCCGGCGACCATGTTGGCGAAGAGCCGGACCGCCAGCGTGATCGGGCGGAGCAGGAAGATGGAGAAGACCTCGATGAGCCCGACCAGCCACCTGAGCCCGATCGGGACCGCCTTCGGCCACACCGTCTCGGTGAAGTACCGGAAGTTGTTCCGGGCGAAGCCCATGAACATGAAGATGACATAGGTGATCAGGGACAGGAAGAACGGGATGGCCATCCGCGACGTGACCGGGAAGTTGATGAAAGGCGTCAGCTCGAAGATGTTCCCCATCAGGATGAAGAAGAAGAGGGACATCAGATAGGGGAGGTACTTGGTCCCCTCCGGCCCGATGACACTGCGGGCGATGTCGTCCCGCACGAATCCGACCAGGCCCTCCACCGCAGCCCCGAACTTGGAGGGGACCAGACGCTGCTGTCTGAGCCCGAAGTAGAGAACGGCCACGGTCACCAGGGCGGCGAGGATCATCAGGATCTCGGTGCGGCTCACCTCGAAGCCGCCGATGGTGAAGATGGTGGGGAAGTCGAACAGCTCGTTGACGTTGGCCGGGGCGCAGATCACCTCGTTGGCGACGTCACATTCGGAGGCGAGGATCATCTCCGCCAACTCGGTCCCCTTTCTCTACCTCTCGACATCGATATCGCTTCCCATGTCAACAATGTGAAGTAGGCCGCCACCGCCGAGATCCCGAAGGCCAGGCGGTCGACCTCGACTGCAATGGCAATGAGGTAGACGGCGCCGACGAACAGGCCTAGACGAAGGAAGAAGCCAATCAGGGCGGCGGCATGATAAGCCTGAAGGCTGATCCTTGCCGAAATCGAGAGGATGAGCCCGGCGAGGAGGAAGTTGGCGATCACCACCACGACCCCGAGCGCCGCGCTCCAGGCTCCGTCCCACCCCCGGAGCAGCCAGAAGACGAGGACCAGCGCAGGCCCGACGAAGATGCCCCGCATCGCGGTCTGCCGGGCGAGATCGGCCTCTATCGGCGGGCCGTGCTCAAGCTTGGCGTCGGACATCCTCGACCTCTTTCGCCCAACGCCACAGATGCAGGAATCCCGAGTACGAGCCCGCCAGGGCACCCACCACCACCAGCCATGGCTCGGTCCCCAGCCACATGTCCGCGAGGTAACCGAGTGCCGTCCCGGCGAGGATCGAGCTCAGGAAGGAGCCACCCTGCATCCAACCGTGTGTCATCGAACGCGTCTGATCGGTCGGGGTGTCTCGGTTCACGGTGGAGGGCTTGTGAATATGTTCACAAGGGTATTGGAGTGACTCGGCAAAGGCGAAATCGAAACTAGCAGCCTCGGCTCGGGGTCAAACCCCGAGCACGGTGCTACGGATCTCGGGACTGCGGGCCAGTTCGGCTGGCTCGCCTTCCATGACGATGCGTCCCTCGGAGAGGAGATACGCCCGATCGGAGATCTCCAGGGCACGGACGACGTTCTGCTCTACCAGAAGCACACCCATCCCGGAGGCGGCCACGTTGGCGACTACCTCGAAGACCTCGTCGACGACCACCGGCGCCAGCCCCAGGGACGGCTCGTCCATGAGGAGGAGACGAGGACGCGCCATCAGCGCACGCCCGATGGCGAGCATCTGCTGCTCTCCCCCGCTCAGGTTGCCGGCGAGCTGGTGCCGCCGCTCGGCGAGACGGGGGAACAGGGTCTCCACCCTCTCCAGTGACTCGGCCCGGTGGGGACGGGCTTCGACGTTGAACGCCCCCAGGTCGAGGTTGTCGGCGACGGACAGACCCGGGAAGAGCCTCCGGCCCTCGGGGACTATCGCCATCCCCGACCCGCAGATGTGATGACCGGGCATACCCGTGATGTCGGCCCCGGCGAGGACGACGCTCCCCCGCCGCGCCGGAACGATGCCCATCAGAGAGTTGACCAGGGTCGACTTCCCCGCACCGTTCGACCCGACGATGGAGACCACCTCCCCCTCGTCGAGACGCAGTGACACATCCCAGAGCGCCTGGGCGTCGCCGTAGAAGACATCGAGGTCAGTGACTTCGAGCATGTCCCTCCTTGCCCAGGTACGCGCTCACCACCGCCGGATCGCTCATCACGGCAGCCGGGTCGCCCTCGGCCAGCAGCACCCCGTGGTCGAGCACCACGATCCGGGTCGCCAGCTGGTTGACCACACGGAGCACGTGCTCCACGAACACGATGGCGACTCCGGAGTCGTGTATCCGGCGGACCACTCTCACCGCATTGTCCACCTCCACCGGGTTGAGCCCGGCGAGTGCCTCGTCGAGCAGGAGCACCGAGGGCCGGGTGGCCATCGCTCTCGCCATCTCGAGGAGCTGACGCTCGTGCAGATTGACCTTGCCGGGGTACTCGGCGGCGAGATGATCGAGACCGACGAGGGACAAGAACTCCTCGGCCGCGGCCCGTGCCTCGCTCAACCCGTGCGGGTCACGACCGAACATGATCGCGACTGCCACGTTGTCCCTCAACGTCATGGTTGAGAATGGCCTCGGTATCTGGTAGGTGCGGGCGATCCCGAGATGAGCCACTCGATGCTGGGGGATGCCGGCGAGGTTCGTCCCGTCGACTGCGATCGTGCCCGCGGTCAGCCGACTGGCACCGGCGATCAGGTTGACCAGCGTCGTCTTCCCCGATCCGTTCGGCCCGACCAGACCGATCAGCTCGCCCTCGGAGACGGTGAGCGAGACCCCCCGCAGGGCGTGGACCCCGCCGAAGTCCTTGGTCACTCCCTCGGCGACGACCAGGGGCCTGCCCCGCTCCCCCGGCGTTTCGTCCTCGTAGAGGCGCTCGGCAGCCGAGGGACGGGCCCGGGCCGTCACCCCGGACCGACGTTTCGATGGGAGGAACGCCACCACGACGGCCGCCGCCAGACCCACAGCCAGCCAGTCCACGGGCTGGCCCCATCCACCCCACAGCCCGAGTCCCAGCAAGGTCGCAACGAGCGCGCCGCTCACCAGCCAGGGACGTCGTCTCATCCGGGCCATGAGACCTTCCGGTGCCAGCACCACGAGGAGGATCAGGATCCCCCCGAGGACGATCAGGCTCCACCCTTCGAATCCACTGTCGGCCAGCCGGTTCTGCAACGTGTGGATGTAGACCGCTCCCAACATCGGCCCGGCCCAGTGGTTTCGCCCACCGAGCACGCTCATCACTATCACGAACAGGGGGACGGTCAGATTGAACGTGCCCTCGACGCTGATGAATCCCAGGTTGAGCCCGAAGACGGCACCGGACACCCCTCCGATCAACCCGTTGGCGGCGATTGCGATCATCTTGTGGCGGAAGGTGGGCACACCCAGGCCCTCGGCGACTGCTTCGTCGTCCCTGACGGCGAACAGCGCCCACCCGTACCTGGTCCGCTCCATCACGAAGGCCACCGTCAGGGCGAACACCCCGACGACCGCGCTGCACACGTAGAAGAAGCTCTGGAACGAGCCGAGGGCCTCGGGAAACTCGGGGACGGGGACGACGATCCCTTGCCCGCCGTCGATGGTGTCACTGAGACGGACCAGGGCGGCGAGGATGAAGGGCACCGCCAGCGTGAGCAGCGCGAAGATCTCACCGCGCAACGAGCGGAGACGGAAGGCGACGAATCCGATGCCCAGACCGAGCAACATCGCCAGCAGGCCCCCGATCGCCAGAGCCACCAGCCAGTCGAGGCCGTGGCGGCCGAAGAGGACCGCCATCGAGTAGACCCCCACCCCGTAGAAGGCCCCTTGCCCGAAGCTGAAGTAGCCGCTGTACCCGGACAGGATGTTCCAGCTGGTCGACTGGGCGGTCCAGAAGAGGATGCCGCTGAGGAAGACCAGGTAGAACGTGCTCAAGTCGAGGACCTCGACCAGGAGTGGCACAACCGCCAGCCCGACCGCCACCAGGGCGAGGCCGATCCAGCCCCGATTCCTCATGTCAGTGCACCGCCTTCGAGGGGAACAGGCCGGTCGGCCGGAACACCAGGGCGAGCACCACCATCGAGAACACCACGAACGGCGACGCCGACGGGCTCCAGATCGCCGCGGTCAACCCCGAGATCGCCCCCACCAAGAGGCCCGCATACAGCGTGCCGGTCAGGTTCCCGATCCCGCCGAGGATCACGATGGCGAAGACCCTCCCCACCCACTCGAAAGGGGCATCCGGATGGAGGGACTCCCCGAGGGCGTGGAGCATCCCGGCGATCGCCGCCGTGGCGCCCGCCATCCCCGCCAGGAGGATGCTGAGCTTGCGATGGTCGATCCCGAAGGCCGAGGCGATCTCCCGGTCCTGGCCGAATGCCTGCAACGCCCGGCCCGCGTACGTCCGCTCCAGGACGAGCTTGCCCGCCACCACCAGGACGACTGCGAAGCCGGCTGCGAGCAGGGTGGGAAGGGGGAGCGACAGCGCGCCGATCCGAATGCTGTTGGCTCCGTAGGGATTCACGTCGGTGCCCATCCGCTGGAAGTCGGCGGTCCACACGTTGCTCACCACCTGGACCGTGATGATCAGCAGGCCGTAGCTGATGAGGAGGGAGTTGAACTCCGAGACTTGCCATCGCTCGAACCCGGCTTGCACGACAGCCCCCAGGACGAACATCGCGGCCGCCCCGATCACGACGGTGAGGAGGGGGTCGAGGCCGGTGCTGGTCGCCACCTCGAAGGTGAGGTAGGCGCCGATCAGGACCATCCCGAAGTGGGCCAGGTTGATGATCTTGAGAAAGCCCCAGAGAAGGGAGAGCCCCAAGGCCATCACCGCGAACAGGCTCCCGGAGAGAGCTCCGAAGATGGCGGCCTGGAGCTCGCTCAACCTCTCTCCTCCCGGGTCGTCATCGCTGTTCAGTGTGGATGATCGGGCCGCCCGATCGCCCGAGCGGCCCGACCATATCAGCGTCGATTCGGGCTCAGCCGGTGGGGGCGAGCGGCTCGGCCGCGGCCTGGTCCTCCGGCCAAACGACCACCCAGTCACCGTCCTGTATCTGCTTGAGCACCTGATTCGAGGGCCAGAAGTTGTTCTGCTCCTGATCGAAGCTCACCTGCCCGGCGAAGGGCAGGTCCGCCCCGTTCTCGTGGAGGTAGTCACAGATGGCGGCGTGATCCAGCGAGCCGGCGCCCTCCACACCCTGGGCGAGCAGAGACCAGGCGTTCCACGAGGCGGCCGCTTGCGTCTCGAACACCGTGTAGGGCAAGCCGGCGTCGGCTACACGCTGCGAGAACTCCTCGATGATCTCGACCAGCTCGGAATCCAGATCGGCGAGGATCGGCTCGTTCGGCTCGAACATCGAGACCGACAGCAAGCCGTTGGAGGCCTCGCCCATCCCGAGCAGCGGGCCGGGAGCCGGGAACAGGGCGAACATCACGGGAGGGGTGAAGCCCACCTGCTGCATGGCCTCGATCAACCCGTTGGCCTCGACACCTAGACCCATCACCAGCACCGCGTCGGGCTGGGCATCCTGGAGCGAGGCTGCGATCGGACCCCACTCGGTGTTGCCGATCGGGTACGGGATGTCGGCCACGACCTCGTACCCACGCTCGGGCAGGATCGTGCTCGTCGACGGTTCCTCCACGTCAGGCCGCCCGTAGCTGACGAAGCTGGTGGACCCACCCTCGTTGGTGACCAGGGCGACAGTGCTCACCGCCCCGTCCATGCTGTCGAACAAGTCGGCGAGCTGGTTGGGGATGAACTCGTTGGGGGCCGGGCCGATCGACCAACCCGGGAACTGGCACTCATAGGTCAGGGCCGGAGCAAGGACGGCCGTGTGCTGGGGAAGCACGAAGCCATGCCGCTCCGCCACCGGCATCGCCGCCAGGATGTTGGGAGTCGCGTAGGGACCCATGATCAGGTCGACCGCGTCCTGGGATATCAACTGCTCGTAGAGCTCGGCGATCCGGGCGCCGTCCGAGGTGTCGTCGATCAGGTTCCACTCGACGGGTCGGCCGAGCAGTCCACCCGCCTCATTGAGCCGGTCGACGAACAGCTGGCCCGCGATCTGATGGATGATGCCGGTCGCACTGAGCCCGCCGGTGAGCGGGAGCGTGCCGCCAACCACGATCGGGTCGCCCGAGGGCCCCGCTGCCGATGTCGTCGTGCTCTGGCCACCGGTCGTGTCCGTGCCGCCCTGGGTCGTCGTGGCTCCACCGCCTGTCGTAGTGGTGGACTCGGCGCCGCCGTCCCCGCACGCGGCCACGACCAACAGGAGTGCGGTCATCACCGACAGCACTCTGACTCGTCTCCTCACGTTCTCCTCCTCGTCGGCAGACGGAGTCGTCACCCGCACGGGGCGACAACCAATACTGCACACTAGCCAACCGGCGTTCACCGTGACTGCACATGGCGTCGAGGCCGGGTTGGGAGTACCTTGCGGGACGTGCCCTCACCCCCATCTGTCGTGCTCCTCGACGTCGGTGGTGTCTTCCTCCTCCCTTCCCGGGACCACATCCGCTCCGCCCTGGCCCAGGTGAACCATGCCGTCGACGACGACTCGGCGATCGATCGTGCCCACTACGTCGCCGCGCGGGTCTTCCCGATGGACCTCGGTGACCACGAGTACATGGGCCCGCACTGGACCGAGTATCTGCTCTCGTATGCCGCGGAGCTCGCCGTCCCCGACGAGGTGATGGAGGAGGCCGTGGAGCACCTTCGCAACGAGTACGTCACCGGATGGTTGTGGAGCCACGAGATCGCCGGCTCGCGTGAGGGCCTGCGTCGACTGGTGGACACCGGCGTCCAGGTCGGCGTGGTCTCCAACTCCGACGGCACCATCGAGGAGAGGCTCCGCTCCCAGGGCATCCTCCAGGTCGGGCAGGGCGAGGGCGTGGAAGTCGTCTGCCTCGTCGACTCGGGAACCGTCGGGGTGGAGAAACCGGACCCGCGCATCTTCGACTTCGCACTCGAGGTCCTCGGGATCGGCGCCGGAGAGGTCTGGTATGTGGGGGACACTCCTGGTTTCGACATCACGGGCGCCTTGCGGGCAGGGTTGACCCCCATCCTCATGGACCCCTTCGGAGTCAACAGCGACTTCGGTGTGACCACGGTGGCCTCCCTCGCCGCAGTCGCCGAGATGATCGAGAGGGGACGGACGGGCTAAAGCCACACGCCGGTCGGGCCGATCTTTGCGCAAGGGACCTGCGCTGGGTCAGGAGTCATGGTTCGAGCCGACAAGTGGCGTGTGTTGGTGGCCGGGGCGATCGTCGCCACGCTGCTCGCCGTCGCCATGGTGGCGGTCTCGCCCGCCTTCCCGGCACAAGCAGCCCTCAGTCAGGCCGCATTCGAGGAATGCCTCCTCGATCGAATCAACGCCTCCCGCGCCGATGCGGGCGCACCGCCTCTCAGGATGGCCACCGACCTGGTGGGACGGGTCCGGGATTGGTCGGAGTGGATGCGGTTCAACGACTTCGAGCACATGCCCGCCTCGCGGCGGAACGACATCCTGCCCCCCAGCCGGACCACATGGGGTGAGAACATCGCCTGGCACTCGTATCAGCATCTTCCCGACTGCTCGGCGATCCACACGATGCTGATGAACTCATCGGGCCACCGCGCCAACATCCTCAATGCGTCGTTCCGGTTCATCGCCCTCGGCGCGTACGTGGATGCCTCCGGTTGGTGGGTGACCGAGCTGTTCTTCGATGCAACCGACTACCTGCTCCCCGATGACGAGATCTTCTTCTACCGGGAGGACGGTCTCTACCGCTACTACGACATCAGATCCGACGGCTCGATCGGGTCACCGATCCTCGCCGGCGACGAGTACACGAGCGGCTGGTCGTCCATCACGGCCATCGACCTCGACGGCGATGGTCGGGAGGAGATGTTCTTCTACCGCGAAGACGGCCTCTACCGCTACTACGACGTCGGCTCCAGCGGCAGGATCGGGTCGCCGATCAGGGCGGGCGACGAGTACACCACCGGCTGGTCCTCGATCACGGCAGTCGACCTCGATGGTGACGGCCAGGACGAGATGTTCTTCTACCGGGAAGACGGGCTCTACCGCTACTACGACATCGGCTCCGACGGCATCATCGGCCCACCGATCAGGGCCGGGAACGACTACACCACGGGATGGTCCTCCATCACCGCCATCGACCTCGACGGCGACGGTCAGGACGAGATGTTCTTCTATCGCGAAGACGGGCTCTACCGCTACTACGACATCCGCCCGGACGGGAGCATCGGCTCACCGATCACGTCCGGAGACCAGTACACCACCGGATGGTCCTCCATCACCGCCATCGACCTCGACGGCGATGGCCAGGACGAGATGTTCTTCTATCGCGAAGACGGGTCTACCGCTACTACGACATCCGTTCGGATGGGCGGATCGGCACTCCGATCACGGCCGGAGACCAGTACACCACCGGTTGGTCGTCGATCACCGCCGTCTCATTGGACTGAGCCCGGAAGCGGTCACCTTCAGACGTGGCCGGCGAAGTCGTGGGGGTAGGGCGAGAACTCGGCGGCCAGCTCGGATACCCGCCTCGCCACGTCATCGAGAACTCCCTGGTCCCCTCTCCCCGCCAGCGCCCGGCAGATGAGTGAGGCCGTCTCCGCCGCCTGCTCCTCTCTCATCCCCTGGGTGGTCATCGCAGGGGTCCCGATCCTCAGCCCTGAAGCCCGGTACGGGGGCCTGGGGTCGAAGGGGATGGTGTTGAAGTTGAGCGTTATCCCGACGCCGTCGAGCATCCTGGCGGCGTCCTTTCCGGTCAGATCCTCGTCGACCGAGCGCAGGTCGATCAGATAGAGGTGGTTGTCGGTGCCGCCGGACACCACCCTCACACCCTCCTCCTGGGTGCGGGTCGCCATCGCCCTGGCGTTGGCGACGATCTGGTCGGTGTAATCGTGGAACCCGGGCTGCATGGCCTCGTGGAAACAGACGGCCTTGGCCGCCACCTGCGACTCGATCGGCCCGCCCTGGACATTGGGAAACACCGCCTTGTTGATCTTCTCTCCGAACGGCTCGGTGGCGAGGACGAGGCCGCCACGCGGACCGCGAAGAGCCTTGTGGGTCGTCCCGGTGACGATGTCGGCGTGAGGCACCGGCGAGGGGTGCGACTTGCCCGCCACCAACCCGATGAAATGCGCCGCGTCGACCATGAACACGGCGCCCACGTCGTCGGCTATCTCGCGAAACGCCGTGTAGTCGAGCGTCCGCGAGTAGGCCGAGTAGCCGGCGAGCAGGATCTTGGGCCGGTGCTCCTTGGCGAGACGCCGCACCTCGTCCATGTCGATCAGCTCGGTGTCGGGGTCGACTCCGTAGGCGACGAAGTTGTAATAGAGGCCGCTGAAGTTGACCGGTGACCCGTGGGTCAGGTGGCCGCCTTGGTCGAGACGCATCCCTAGCACCGTGTCCCCGGGCTCGATGAGGGAGAAGTAGGCGCCCATGTTTGCTTGAGCGCCGGAATGGGCCTGAACGTTGGCGAACTCCGCGCCGAACAGCTCCTTGGCCCGATCGATGGCGAGCTGTTCCATCTCGTCGACGACCTGGCACCCCTCGTAGTAACGGCGACCCGGATAGCCCTCGGCGTACTTGTTGGTGAACACCGACCCCGAGGCGGCCATCACCGCCGGCGAGGCGAAGTTCTCCGAGGCGATCAGGTGGATGTGCGAGTTCTGCCGTTCCAGGTCCTTGCGGATCAGGCCGGCGACGGCCGGGTCGACCTGCTCGATGGGATCCATGGAGATCATGCCCCCGAGGGTACCCCTCAGATCTCGACCGGCCCCCCTCGGAGCACGACGGCCACGCGGCCGGTGACGTCTACCACGGTCGACGCCGCACCTCCGGGGGAGTCGCCCTCGAGATAGACCGCAACGCGGTCGCCGAACACCTCCCTCGCCTCCCGGTAACTCATCGTCTCCGCTTCCCCGGAGACGTTGGCCGAGGTCACTGCGAGTGGGCCGGTGCGGGTGAGCAACTCGAGCGCGACCTCGTGGTCGGGAACCCGGACACCGATGGTCCGAGCGTGTCGGTCGCCGACCCAGTCGGCCATCACCACCTTGGGCGTCACGACGAGGGTCAGTGCGCCTGGCCAGTGCTTCTTCGCCAGCTCGAGCCCGGTCCCTTCGAGCTCGGCGATCTCGGCCGCCTGATCCAGGGTCGCCACCAGGATCCCCACCGGCTTGTGCGCCGGCCTCCCCTTCAACTCGAAGAGCAGGGCGATCGCATCGGGGTTGAAGGGGTCGGCTCCGATCCCGTAGACGGTGTCGGTGGGAAGACCGACCACCTGGCCGTCGACGATGGCGGCCAGCGCCTCCTCGATCACGGCTTGACCGCGACGATGTAGCGGTCGCGTCCGGCGAGGTCCCGTCGCACCACGGTGGGAAGGCC